>NZ_BJNW01000001.1 GCF_006539885.1 Kocuria varians
CGACGCGGCCGGCTGCCCGGTCGGGGTGACGGTAGGCGGAGATCATGCGCTGGTAGATCCCCCAGGTGCACTCGACTTGCACGTGCCGGTCCCCAGCGAAGAGCTTGTCAAGGCGCTCGTGCTGGCGGTCGGTGAGCAGGTCAGCCCCGGTGTGCAGGGTCCGCCGCGCGGTGTAGAGCGGGTCGCCCTTGCGTCCGCGGTGTCCGTGCAGTTCCTGCTGGACTCGGCGGCGGCACTCATCGAGAGCGTCCCCGGCCAACCGGATGACGTGGAAGGGATCCATAACCGTGACGGCGTCCGGCAGCTCCTCGGTGGTGGCGGTCTTGAAGCCCGCGAACCCCTCCATGGCCACGACCTCGATCCCATCGCGCCAAGCCCGGTCCCGCTCGGCCAGCCAGTCCTTCGGCAACTCGGGCCATCGACAGGTGGCCGACGACGATCCCGACCAGACCCCACCGCAGGCCGGCGCGGGAGATCTTGGCCCGCGGCGGCGCCGCAGCGGTGGTGTCCTGACGCCACACGTGCGAGCACTCCTTGCAGCGGTAGCGGCGCACGGTGAGCACCAGCGTGGTAGGGCGCCACCCGAACGGCTCGTGCGCCAACTCCCTGCTCACCGTGTCACGGGGCACGCCCTGGCAGCCGCACCGCCTGCACCAGTCGTCCGGCTCCACGACCCGGCACGCCAGCACGGACCGGTCAGGCTCGAGCAGCTGGCCGGTGACCTCCAGACCGAGGCCGTCGAGGCGGGTGAAGGTAGTCAGGTCAGGGCGCGTGAAGGTAGCGTCAGGCACGTCGAGGTCTTCCGGACGGGTTGTGTGAGAACTCCCATCATCGGAAGACCTCGACCCTCACCCCGACACCGACGCGCCGCCCCAGGTCGCACCACAGCTACACCCTCATCTGTGAAGAGCCGCTAACCCTCAGCTTCCCCGACCTTGCCGAGCACGCAAACCGAGTCCACCCCGAGCTTAAGACGCTCGTTCAGGAATTTTCCGAGGCCGACCGCGCCCGGTTCACAGAGTCAGCGTCACTGTGCGAGATGTGGATTGACCCCGAATTCAAGAAACTACTCAACACTCTTCAACTCGATGGCCGGCTGCCTAACATCGATACAAACATCGACGCCAACAATGATTTCAAGCGCGTCTTGACGTTTACGTTGCCGGAGGGCGGCGAGACTACGGATGTCCGCGATATCATCCAGCATGCATGGGCGGCAACGGTCGACACATACGCGGGCGCCCTCTGCCACCGAGCGAAAGAGATCGCGGCAGGAAACTCGAACTCGAGCTGGACCCCCGACCGAGCCACGAGCGCCCCCACTCTCTAGAGCGTAGGTCCACGTCAGGGCCTATTTCTCTGTCGAAGCGGTGTGAGGGGTAGAGGAGCTCGTCGAGCGCGCAATGGGCAAAGGCAGCGAAGCCGTCTACTCCGACGGCGACGACATGATCAAGCTCTGGCACGCTCAGCCGACGACATGAGCTGGTCGGCGTAGCCGATGAGACTGGTGATCAGCATGAGAACCTGGATGCAGTTGCACTTACTGAACTGACGCGAGGAGACGCCATGCACGCTCGCGTGGCGCGAGTAGTAGTTCGGCACCTTGTCGCCCTTGTGCTTCCAGAACTGCTCGTGGGCGTTCCAGATCGGCAGCCAGACCATCGCCTCGTGGACACCCATCTCGTCGATGGCGGCCGGCACGTCCGCGTCCTTCTTCCGATTCGTGATGAGGCGTCGGGCGGCCTGGTCGGGGTAGAAACGGTAGATGAGCGTGTCGAGCGTAACGGTGAACATCGCCTGGGCCGAGCGGAAGTGTCTAGAACGCATCGCGCCGAGCCCGTCGAGTACGAACTTCAGCTCGTCGCCGACTACGTCGCGGTTCGCCTGCTCAAGAACGGTAGCGCAGTCGTCGGTGATCGACTCGTAACAGTCGCCCAGCACCCGCCGACGGCCCGAGCGGTCCTGTGCCCGGAGCAGGCGGAGCGCTGTGCGGCCGCGAGGCACCAGGTAGAGCGGGATGCCCTCCTGCTCGAGGAACTCATGCACTTGATAGGCCTTGATCTCGTCTGCGTGGCTCCTCAGATTAGGCGGGAGGAGCGCACGGTTGAACCCGCGCAGCATCTGCGGGTCGAAGAGCGGCTTCAGGGAGCCGCGCAGCCCCTCGAGCATCGCGGCCTGCTGGCTCGCGATCTGCTTGAGCATCGGCTCGATCTCTGGGCTGACTCCGATGCCCTTCAGCGCCGAGAAGTCGATCATCGGAGCCGTGAACGTCGGTAGGCTCGCCACGATCGACGCCACCTGCGACTGGACCCGTTCGTTGTATGGCTCGAGCGCATTCTTGACCAGCACGTCGTAGTCAGGCAGCGCCGACTTCATCTGCTCCTGGAGGCGTCGGTTCAGCAGCCCCATGATGTCCCGCGCGTACGCCGAGGTGCCCGGGATCATTGCCTTCATCTGCTCTCGGATGGGCGCGACCATCTTCGCGACGGCGGCATCCATGCTGGGCATCAAAGACTGCGCGAACCTTGGCGGCAGTCGAAGCCTCGCCCCGACGTCCGCAGCAGAGTCTCCGTCTTGCTCGCTCTCCGAGTTGCGTTCCCTCTCTTGGGCAGGCTTGAGATCGTCCTCACGGTCATCGTTGTGTGTCATGACACTCTCCTGGTCGCCACGCTCGCTCGAACCGACGTTGCATCATCGAGACCGTTGTCGGCACTCTCAGAGACTCTTGGGCGCTCTACATCGCTGAGTCGGTGGCACCCAGTTGTGCGGCCACTTGAGAGGCGAAGGTCGGATCGACGTGGATGCGGGCGACGACGTCGTCAGCGATCTTGTCCACATCAAGAGGCACGTCTGGGCCGTCGTACTCCACCGACTGCGCGGGCCAGTGGAAATCGACCCGCGGGGTGTAGGCGCTCTCTCCGTCGTCGCCGTAGGCAGTGAGGACATGATCAAAGACAAGCCGCACCTTCGAGGAGAAGATGTCGAGCGTGTAGGGAGTCTCGGGCAGCTCTTGGTCCAGGACTCGTCGGATCGTGCTATCGACGTCATTCATCACGTCGACCTTGCGTCGCCAGTCTTGGACTAGTTTGTCATGGAGATGTTCCAGCAACTTCTTTGCGCTGGCCTTCACCGTGTCGCGCTCGTCGTCGGTGAGCACCGGATCGGGCTGGGTCAGCAGGTCGAAGATCGCTAGCTCTTCCTCGGTCATTCCCTCACGAGCCGACCGTTCTTCCTCCTCGGTCAGGTTCTGCGACAGCTCGATCAAGCGCCGCAGGTACTCGTCGATGTTCACGCTGCCGGAGTTGTAGTCGTCGATCAGCTGCTCGATCCGCTCGACGAGTTCGTACCGGGTGGGGTTGCGCGTCGCCGAGGCGATGGCCTGTTGGCGTAGCAGTTGCGCCAGTCGGTCCGTCTCGGCTCGCTTGCGACCAGCGAACTTGGTCGCCAGGCCCTCGAAGTCGATCTGTGACAGGTCAATGAGCGGATCGGGTTTGGTCCCCTCGGCAGCGGCTCGGATGACATATTCCTCTGCACCTACGGAGCGGTCGAGCAGTGCGTCCACCGCATCCGTGACCGAACCGAGGTCCGCCTCGGCCGGCCGTGTGACCTCCGCGATGCGCTCGGCGAGCACCCTGATCGCTGCGACGTTGCGTTGCTGCGCAGCAGCCTTGGGGTCGGGCAGGAGGGCCTTGAAGAGCTTGCGCACCTGGCGCGCCTTCTGCTGGAAGTCGGTGCGTGTGTCCTCGTCGACGAGCAGCGCCTCGACAGCTGCGTCGCGCTTGGCGACGTGGTCGAATCCTTCGGCGTCGCGCATCGCAGCAAGGTCGACTCCGACGCCGGTGCAGAAGGCGAACAGGTCGGCCACGGCAGCGTCCAGCTCGGCGGCGAGGGCGTCGATGATTTCGATCGGTGAGTCGCCGGCGTTCGCGGCCCCGTAGATCGCCAACGCCTTCTCCAGGTTCCGGAAGACACCGACGTAGTCGACGATCAACCCGTTGTCCTTCTCCGGGAAGACCCGGTTGGCCCTGGCGATCGTCTGCATCAACGTATGATTACGCATCGGCCGGTCGAGGTAGACCGTCGAGACACTGGGCGCGTCGAAGCCGGTCATCCACATCGCGCAGACGAACACGAGCCGCAGCGGGTCCTGGGCGTCCTTAAACTTCTCGGCCAGGTCCTCGCGGATCATCCGCTCGCGGTGCGGTCGGATGTCGAGGCCCTGTTCGTCAAGCATCTTCAGCTCGTTCTGGCTCTGCGAGACCACGACCGCCATGTCGGTGGTCTCCATGAGCTCGATCCGCGATGCCAGCCACGGACGCTCGAGCTCTGGCAACGCGTCATGCTCCGCCTTCAGGTCAGCCAGATGCTCGGTCCAGGCTTCTCGGACGAGGTTGTACATCCGCACGGCTGCGGCCTTGTCGAGCCCGACGTACATCGCCTTGCCGGTGAAGCCCCGGCCGACGAAGTGGGTCACGAGGTCCTTGGCGATCGTCTTCAGGCGCTCAGGACGTGTCAGCAGCGTGTATTGCGTACCGAACGCCCGAGCGAGCTGGCCCTCGGCGTCCTCGTCGAGCTCGGCCTCCTCGAGGAGTTCGTTGAGTTCCTCGGAGAAATTCTCGTTGACCAGCTGCAGCTCGGGAATGCGGTTCTCGTAGTACAACGGGACCGTCGCGCCGTCCTCGATCGCGTCGCGGAAGTTGTAGACGCTGACGTAGTCGCCGAACTGCTCGCGCGTGGCCTGCTCCTCACCGGCGATCAGCGGTGTGCCGGTGAAGCCCATCATCGAGGCGTTCGGTAGCGCAGTGCGCATGTTCAGGGCGAGTGTGTCGTACTGGCTTCGGTGCGCCTCGTCGGTGATGACGATGACATCCGAACGGGTTGAGAGAACCGGCATCTGCCGCTCCCCCAACGCCTTCGACGGCTGGAACTTGTGGATCAACGTGAACACGTACCGGTGGTCAGCCGCCAGCAGCTCACGCAGGTGCGCCACGGAGTCTGCGTGCACCCTGGCCTCGGGCGAGATCGCCCCGGCGTCGGCGAACTCCCCGTGGAGCTGAGTGTCGAGCTCGGTGCGGTCGGTGACCATGACAAACGTCCACCTGCCCGGCACCCGTCGCAGCACCTTCTGGCTGAACCACAGCATCGACAGCGACTTGCCCGAGCCCTGGGTATGCCAGAAGACTCCCAGGCGCTTGTCCTGCTCAGCACGCGCCCGGTGCAGGTTCTCGATCGCCGCGTTGACTCCGAGGTACTGGTGGGACCGAGCGATCACCTTGATCAGGCCACCGGGACGCTCCATGTAAGCAACGAAGTTTTCCAGCAGGTCCAGCAGCACCGCCGGGTGGCAGGTGCCGCGCAGCGCGGTCTCCAGTGCGACCGCACCGCGGGTGCCGTGGGCGTCGATGACTTTCCAGTCATTGAAGAATTCGAAGGACGAGTACGTGGAGCCGACCTTGGCCACGGAACCGTTGGAGAGCACCACGAAGCAGTTCGGGATGAACAGCTGAGGGATGGTGTCGCGGTAGTCCGTCAGATTGTTGGCGTAAGCCGCCTTGACCGACTCGTTGGGCTCCTTGAACTCCATCAGTACCAACGGGATACCGTTGATGAACAGCACCAGGTCCAGGCGTCGGCTGTGCAGGTTGCCCTTGACCCAGAGCTGCTGCACGGCCAGCAGGTCGTTGTTCGATGAATCCTTGAAGTCGAGGAACCGTAAGGTCTCAATCTGCTTCGTGCCCTGGTCGTCAGTCCACTCCGCCAGATAGCCGTCACGCAGCAGGTCATGGACTTCCCGATTGGCGCGGACCCGGTCCATGGCTGTGCGGTCCTTCGTCAGCACCTCGATCGCCTCGTTGATAGCGATATCGGGCACGTATTCAGAGTTGATCTTGCGCATAGCAAGCCGCAGCCGGTGAACGAGCACGACATCACGTTGGGAGTCGCGCCCCAGGCTGCCCTCGGGTCCCAAGATCTCCTGGAAGGCGTCGACTGGAGTCCAGCCGAGCTCCGCCAGAAGCTCGATGCTCGGCTTCTCGACGTACCAGTATTCCGGGCCCGTGGGAGTCATTGCGCCACCGCGCTCTCTTCGGTTGAGCCCGTCGAAATCACCGCATCAAGATCGAGCGACGACACGTCGATCTGTCCAGTTACCAACTTCGGCAGCAGAAGATCCCGCACCTCTGCGAGTTTCTCGTTCTGCGACATGAGGCCGGTCGCGTGGGATCCGAGGGGATCGACAAGGGCCTGAAATGAGTCAAGCACCTGCACATCCGGGAGCAGGAAAGGTTGCGCATACGCGGCCTCACGGCTGAGTCCCGGGACGGCGGCATGGGAGTTAGTGAATGCCGTCCGGCGCAACTGCTCGGAAACGAACCTCAACGGCAAGTCAGTCTGCACAAAGTAGGCAGTGTCGATGGGCCAGCAGGGTCCGTCGACCCAGTGAACGCTACCGACGTTGCCCTTGCGTCCAACAACGATCGCAGGACCGTCGACGAACGACTCATCGTGCCAGCCCACGACTCCGGCAGAACTCACAACCGCCACGCCGCCTCCACGTCTGGCGCTAGCCTTGAGCGCCTTGCCGTACTTAAGTTCCAGAGCGTCACCTATTGTCGCTGCGCGCCACCCCTCGGGAATCGGTCCGACGACCGAGTCGACCATGGGCACGTCCTCGTGGCCAGGAAAGCGGAACTTCACGAACCACTCACGGTAGATGGCCCGCGCCATCTCCTCCAGCACCTCCACGCGCCGCCGATTGTTTTCGATGAGCTCATCGACAGACGCGAGGATCTCACCGACTGACTGCTGCACTCGGAGGTCCGGGAAGGCAATCCGCACGCGGTAGAGACGCTCGGGCGCGGTGTGTCGAACAGTTGCACCGGTTGCAGTGGCGCGAACCTGGCTTCGTGCCGTGTCCGAAAGCATCGAGTAGTACAGAAATCGCTCGTCCACCTTCGCGCCCGGCTTTATCTGGACAAGGCCGAGTCGCTGGTTGTGAAGCATGGACGGCTTGGCAGGCACGAACGCTGGCGACCCGAGGATGGGAGCGGACTGTGTGAGGTCGGTCATGACGACGACCATGTCGCCAGGCGCTAGTTCAAACTCCGGCGGGTAGGTGCCGGTGTAGTAGTCGTCCTTGCCGGGGCGAAGCTTGAGCCCGCCCCCGATCGGGAAGTTGCCCGGCTTCAGCACGAGTTTGTCGCCGGTCGCGGCAAAGTGCTCGCCCTTGAAGGCATAGCCGTGCTTCACGTGAATCAACTCGCCCAGCGTTGTCGTCGGCCACTCACTCATGCGTCGAGGATCCCTTGAACCGCAGCATCGACCTTCGAACGCAGGACATCACCCTCGTCGCTCAGCGTCGCGAACTCCTCGTACAGCGCCGTAAGGTCGCCTATAAAGTCGACTTCACGCACGTCGACTGCAACAGTGCCGGTGTAGCGGCCGGGGTTCAGGCTCCAGCCTTGTGCTTCTATCTCGGCGCGGGTGGCGATCTTGCACAGGCCTCCGACGTCGACATACTTCCCGTCGGGGAAGTTCTCGGCCAACAGCGCTTCGCTGCCGTCGACGGTCTCGACGTCCTCGCCACGGTAGAGCCGCACCACATTGGCTAGGAACTCGATCTGATCGGCTGTGAAGTCACGGTGGGCGCGGTCGATCTGCCGGAAGATGTGGCGAGCGTCGAGGAACAATACGGTGTCCTCGCGCGGGGTGCCGACCTTGGCCTTGTCAAGGAACCACAATGTCACCGGCAGGGTAACCGTATAGAAGAAGTTGGAACTAATCGCGACCATCACGTCCACGGTGCCGGACTCGATCAGTTGCTTGCGGATCTCCTTCTCAGAGTGGCCCGCGTCGCCTGCGGAGTTCGCCATGACGAAGCCGGCACGGCCGGTCGGGGACAGCGCGGCGTAGAACTGCTGGATCCACAGGAAGTTGCCGTTATCGGCCCTGGGCAGGCCGAACGGGAACCGCCTGTCACCGGCGAGCTGGTCCTTCTTGATCTTGTCTACGTTGAAGGGCGGGTTGGCCATCACGTAGTCGAAAGCACCCACGGCGCTGTGCGGGTCCTCGTAGTAGCTGTTGGCCTGCCGGATGTCCCCGGACAACCCGTGCAATGCCAGGTTCATCTTGGCCAGCGGGACGGTGTCGTCGGTCTTTTCAACACCGAGAATAGAGAGTTGGCGGCTGGCCGATTCGTTGTGGCGCTCGACGAACTTCGCACACTGGACAAACATGCCGCCCGAC
Organism: Kocuria varians; assembly: GCF_006539885.1. Lineage (GTDB taxonomy): Bacteria > Actinomycetota > Actinomycetes > Actinomycetales > Micrococcaceae > Kocuria > Kocuria varians. The sequence goes on from NZ_BJNW01000001.1 coordinate 8,245, forward strand.
CCGCAGGCAGGGTCGAACACGCGCCCCTGGAAGGGCTCGAGGATCTCGACGATGAGCCGGACGATGGAGTACGGGGTGAAGTACTCGCCGCCGCCCTTCCCTTCCTGCGCGGCGAAGTTGGACAGGAAGTCCTCGTAGATGAATCCGAAGGCGTCACCCGAGAGCTGGGTGGGCAACGGCGCGAAGAGTCGAAGCAGCTCGATCAAGGTCGAGCGCTCGAGCTTCCGGTACCCGCGCGGCAGGATGTCCTTCAGCTCCGGGTTGGCTGCCTCGATGGCATTGATCGCATCGTCGGTGGCTTTACCGACGTCATCACCCTCGGGAAGATCGACCAGGCTGGACAGCCGTGACTCGTCGGGGACGTAGAGCACCGATCTGGCCTTGTAGTCGGCGGCCGTCGCCGGGTTCCGAGCACTGGCCTTCGACTCGACCACCCCACGCACGGCCTCGAAGCGGTTCTCCGCGTACGCGAGGAAGACAAGCCCCAGGACGGGGTCGCGGTACTGGACGGGGGTGAGCTTGGAGTTGGCGCGCAACTCGTCAGCTGCAGCCCATAGGGTGCTGCGGACCTTGCCGAGGTCGACCGTCTTCACTTCTTTCCTCCAGAGGTTAGTCCGCTACGGAACTCCACCACATCCCCATCCTGCATCACGTACTCCTTGCCCTCCATGCGCACCTTGCCCGCGGCCTTCGCGTCGGCCATGGATCCGGCGGCCACGAGGTCGTCGTAGGAGACGATCTCCGCCTTGATGAAGCCCCGCTCGAAGTCCGAGTGGATCACCCCGGCGGCCTTGGGCGCGGTGTCGCCCTGGTTGATGGTCCACGCGCGGGCCTCCTTGGGGCCGGCGGTGAGGTAGGTCTGCAGGCCCAGGGTGGAGAAGCCCACTCGGGCCAGCTTGTCCAGGCCGGACTCGTCCTGGCCCTCCATCTCCAGCATCTCGCGGGCCTCCTCCTCGGAGAGCTCCACCAGATCCGCTTCCAGCTTGGCGTCCAGGAACACGCACTGCGCGGGCGCCACCAGCGCCTCCAGCTCAGCCTGACGCTCGGGTGAGGACAGCACGCCCTCGTCCGCGTTGAACACGTAGATGAACGGCTTGGCGGTGAGCAGGTTCAGCTCACGCAGGTTGTCGGTGTCGAGCTTCTCGGGCCCGGCAGCCTCGAAGATCGTGCGGCCCTCCGCCAGCACCTTCTCCGCGGCCTGGTACGCCGCGAGCTGCTCGGGCGAGCCCTTCTTGATCTTGACCTGCTTCTCGAGCTTGGGAATGGCGTTCTCGAGGGTCTGCAGATCGGCCAGAATCAGCTCGGTGTTGATGGTCTCGCGGTCCGAGGCCGGGTCGATCTTGCCGTCCACGTGGATCACGTCCGGATCGTCGAACACACGGATGACCTGGGCGATCGCGTGGGCCTCACGGATATTGGCCAGGAACTGGTTGCCCAGCCCCTCCCCCTCGGACGCGCCCTTCACGATGCCCGCGATGTCCACGAAGGACACCGTTGCCGGCACGATCTTCTGCGAGTCGAACAGCTCCGCGAGCTTGTCCAGCCGCTCGTCCGGCAGGTTCACCACGCCCACGTTCGGCTCGATGGTCGCGAACGGATAGTTCGCGGCGAGCACCGTGTTGCGCGTGAGCGCGTTGAACAGGGTTGATTTTCCGACGTTCGGCAGACCGACGATTCCAATAGTAAGAGCCACGGTCCGCCATCTTACCGGGGCCGCCCGACGACGCCGCCACGCGACTCCGCGGCCCATCCCACCCCTGACACATGTCACGCCCCACTCGTGACAATCAACAGTTCAGCGCCGACCCGCCGCACGGGAATCTGGACCCATGAACACCACACACCCACCGCAGCCCCACTCCCCCGCCATCCAGGCGCAGGATGCCGTCAAGACCTTCCGCACACGCTCCGAGACGGTCCGCGCCGTGCAGGGTGTCTCGCTGGAGATCCCGCGCGGCGGCGTCGTCGCCCTGCTGGGGCCGAACGGCGCCGGAAAGACGACCCTGCTGGACATGGTGCTCGGCATGAGCGAGCCCACCTCCGGGGCGGTGAGCGTGTGCGGCGAACGCCCGCGCGCGGCCGTGGCCCACGGGAAGGTGGGCGCGGTGCAGCAGGTGGGCGGGCTGCTCGCGGACCTGAGCGTGCGCGAGACCGTGACCATGATCGCGTCCCTCTACCCGGACCACCTGCCCGTGGACGAGGCGCTGGAACGGGCGGGAGCGGCGTCGTTCGCGCGCCGGAAGGTGTCCAAGTGCTCGGGCGGGCAGCAGCAGCGCGTCCGCTTTGCCCTGGCCCTGCTCCCGCGCCCCGAGCTGCTCGTGCTGGACGAGCCGACCGCGGGCATGGACGTGCAGTCCCGCACCGAGTTCTGGGACGCGATGCGCGCCGAGACCGAGCGCGGGCTCACGGTCGTGTTCGCCACGCACTACCTCCAGGAGGCGGAGGACGTCGCCGAGCGGATCGTCCTCATGGATGCCGGGCGCGTCACGTTCGACGGCTCAGTGGACGAGCTGCGCTCCATGTCTCGGCACCACACCGTCTCCTTCGTGTGGCCACCGGGCGAACCACTGCCCGAGTTCGCGGGCGCCACCGTCTCGCGCCGCTCGGAGTCCCGCGTGCACCTGCGCACCGAGGACGCGGACGCCCTCGCGCGCGAGCTGCTGACCCGCACCCCCGCGAGCGCCCTGGAGATCTCCCGCGGCGGCCTGGACGAGGCGTTCGCGGCGTTGATCCATCGAGACGACGCCGCCGCGTGAGCCCGCGCGCAGCGCACCGCGGGTGACCGCACCGTTCTCCCGCCCCTCCCCGCGCCCCGCAGCTCGCGCGCCCATAACCGCACCCAGACCCCAAGGAGCCCGTCATGTCCCTGACCTACACCGCCCACGACGTGCGGCGGAACCTCCGCTCGATCCCCAACCTGGTGTTCGTGGCCCTGCTGCCCGCCGTGCTGTTCATCCTGTTCGGCGCGGTGCAGGGCTGGTCCGACGCCCGCCTGCCCGGGGGCAACGTCTCCGCGTACGTGATGGTGTCGATGGCCGTGTACGGGGCCGTCACCGCCACCACCGCCATCTCCGCCGGCGCGGCCGTGGAACGGTTGCAGGGCTGGGGCCGGCAGCTCGCCCTGACCCCCATGGGCACGGGCGGCTACGCGGCCACCAAGGTGGCGGTGGCTCTGCTGATCGCCGTGCTGCCCGTGGTCATCGTGTTCCTAGTGGGAGCGTTCACCAACGCCTCGATGGACGACCTCTGGCGCTGGGCGCTGGCCGCCGTGCTGTGCGTGGTGGTCTCCGTGGTGTTCGCGTTCTACGGGCTGGCCGCGGGCCTGATCTTCCGCTCGGACACCGCAGTGGGAGCCGCCACCGGCGCCCTGGTGGTGTTCGCGTTCTTTGGCAACGTGTTCATGCCGCTCTCCGGCGGGATGCTGGCCGTCGCCCGCTTCACCCCCATGTATGGAATCGTGGGCATTGCCCGCTATCCCGTGACCGAAGGTGAGGTGGCCACCATGGGCGGTGCCCCGCAGACCGACAGCCTGCTGTGGCTCGTGGTCAACGCCGTGGCCTGGGCCGCCGTGTTCGGGATCATCGCGCTGCTAGCAGCCCGATCCTCCATGGGCCGCCGATGAGCGCCGCCACGCGGACCGCCCCGCGCCCACGCACCGAGGAACCCGAGCACCATTGGTCCGACCTGCTGTTTGCCACCGTCTGGCTCGTGTTCCTCGTGATGCCCGCCGCGGCACTGCTGCAGAGTGACGAGTCGGTCTGGGCCACTGCCCTGGGACTGCTCGGACTGGTGCTCTTCGCCGGGCTCTACACGCTCTCCTGGATCCGGCAGATCCTGGTCCCGCGCCTGAGCGTGCTGGGCAACGCCGTGCTGTGGTGCGTGGTCCTGCTGGTGCCGCTGACCCTGCTGCTGCCGGCCTCGCCGTGGGGCATGACCTACACGGCCCCGTTCTTCGTGGCCGTGTGCGCGTTCCGGCTGCCCCTGCGCCAGGGCATCCTGGCCTCGCTCCTGATCGAGGTGGCGGCCCTGGTGCCGCTGCTCATGCTGCTCCCCCGGGAGCAGTGGTTCTGGCCGCTGTTCGGCCTGGTCCTGCCCGGGCCGATCATTCTGCTCTCCCGCTTCGCCGTGGAACGCTCCGAGACCCATGAGCGCCTGGCCCGCGAGCTCGCGGTCTCCCGGCAGCGCGAGGCCGTGGGTCGGGACGTGCACGACATCCTGGGCCACTCCCTCACGGTCATCACCGTCAAGACGCAGCTCGCCCAGCGGCTCGTGGAGACGGACCCGCAGCGCGCCGTCGCCGAGCTGAACGACGTCCTGGCCCTGTCCCGCGAAGCCCTCACCGACGTCCGCTCCACGGTGGGCAGGCTGCGCGACCTGGATCTGGGGGTGGAGCTCGTCCAGGCGCGCGCGGCCCTGCGCGCCGCCGGGATCACCCCGCACCTGCCGTCCTCGGTCCCGCCCCTCGACGCCGTCACCCGTTCCGTGTTCGCATGGATCCTGCGCGAGGCCGTGACCAATGTGGTTCGCCACTCGGGCGCCGCTCACTGCCGCGTCACGGTCACCGGTTCGTCGCTGCGCATCGCGGACGACGGCGCACGGGCTGCGGGTGCCCTCACTCACCACTCAGCCCGGACCGACACCGTCGCTCGTCCGGGCGGCGAGGCGCCCTCGACGAGCCCTCCGCGCCCCGACGACGCCGCGGCGGATGTGCCCGACCGGGCCAGTGTGGGGCACGTCGGCCCGGACTCGCCGCGGCCGGTGCGGGCCGGGGACCGCGGTGAGGCGGCGTCGTCGTGCTCCGGACCCGAGGCGAGCACCGGGGGCGGTGCCGCCGAACCGGAGCTGCGAGAGGGCAACGGCATCCGCGGCATGAAGGAGCGGGCTCGGGCTGCGGGATGTGAGGTGACGGTCGCGCGGGATCCCCGGGGCGGCACGATCGTGGAGGTGAGGCGGGCATGACCGAGATCCGAGTGCTGATCGCGGACGACCAGGCCCTCGTGCGCGCCGGACTGGCCGCTCTGCTGGACCTGGAACCGGACATCACCGTGGTGGCCCAGGCCGCCGACGGTGCCGAGGCGGTCGCTATTGCCGGGGAGCTCCCCGTGGACGTGGCCCTGCTGGACATCGAGATGCCCGGCCTCACCGGGCTGGAGGCCACCGAGCGAATCGTGGCTGCCGGGCGCGGGACGCGGTGCCTGATGGTCACCACGTTCGACCGCCCCGGCTACCTGCGGCGCGCGTTCGACGCCGGGGCGTCCGGCTTCGTGGTCAAGGACACCCCCGCTGCGGAGCTCGCGGAGGCCATCCGGAAGGTGCACGCCGGGCTGCGCGTGGTCGACCCGGCGCTGGCCGAGAAGTCCCTGCTGGCCGGGCCGAACCCCCTGACCCCGCGGGAGCAAGACGTGCTGCGCGAGGCGTCCCACGGGGCTTCGGCGGGGCAGATCGGGCGGGCCCTGCACCTCTCCGCGGGGACGGTGCGCAACCACCTGTCCTCGGCGATCGGCAAGACCGGAACAGCCAACCGGACCGAGGCGGTGGCCGTCGCCGCGCGCAACGGGTGGCTGTAGCCCTCCGGATCCGGTGACGAGCCCCGCCGGGGCGCTTATGCGTGTCGGACGGAATTGTCATGGTGAGCGCATGGATGCTTCGGTGATGGCTCAGGTGTGGTGGTTGTGGGCGCTGTTCGCCCTCGTGGTGGGTGTGGTGCTGGGGTACGTGCTGGCCCACCAGAAGTCCACGGCGCTGGAGACCGAGCTGGAGGAGGCCCGGGGGCAGCGGCTCGCCGCCCTGCAGGACGCTGCCTCCGCTCAGGCCGCGGCCGAGCAGCTCGAGCAGCGTGTGGAGTCCCTCGAGGCGCGGGCCGTGCAGGACCAGGACGTCATGCGGGCGCTGGCACCGCTCAACGACCAGCTCTCCTCCGTAGGACGGCACGTGAACCAGCTGGAGCGGGACCGTGCGCAGCAGTTTGGGGCCGTGGCCCAGGCCCTGGAAGCGGCCCGCACCACGGACCAGCAGCTGCTGCACGCCACCACCTCCCTGGAGGGCTCCCTGCGCTCCACCACCGCCCGCGGTGCATGGGGTGAAATGCAGCTGCGCCGCGTGGTGGAGGCGGCAGGCATGACACGCCACGTGGACTTCACGGAGCAGACGGTGCGCTCCACGGAGTCCGGCACCCAGCGCCCGGACATGGTGGTCAACCTGCCCGGCGCGCAGACCGTGGTGGTGGATGCGAAGGCCCCCATGTCCTCCTACCTTGACGCCCAGGCCGTCCCCTCGGACGGCTCCCCCGAGAACGAGCAGCGCCGCGCCCAGCTGCTCGCCGCCCACGCCAAGGCCCTGCGGGCGCACGTGAACACGCTGGGCACCAAGAAGTACTGGTCCGCGGAGGAGAACTCCCCCGAGCTGGTGATGTGCTTCGTCCCGGTCGAGTCCGCCCTCGCGGCCGCGCTGGACGCGGATGCCTCCCTGCTGGATCACGCGGCGCGTGCGAACGTGGCCCTGGTGTCACCGGTGTCCCTGCTCGCGTCCCTGAAGGCCGTGGCGTTCAGCTGGCGTCAGGCCACCCTCACGGACAACGCCCGGGAACTGTACCGGCTCTCCCGGGAGCTCTACGACCGCATGGGCTCGGTGGGCAAGCACCTGTCCGACATGGGCGGTTCGCTGCGGCGCTCGGTGGAGGGCTACAACAAGCTCGTGGGTTCGCTGGAGTCACGAGTGCTGCCCTCGGCGCGCAAGATCGCCGAGCTAGACCCCACGACCACCGACTCCGAGGCACTGGAGACCAGGACCGTGGACTCGGCGCCCCGTCCGGTCACGGCCACGGAGTTCGTGAACGACTGACCGCCGCCCAGGGCAAGGGCCTGACGCCGGGGCTCAACGTGAGGAGTGGGTGCCGGGGCCCCGTAGGAGGGCCCGGCGCCACAGCTCAGCGCGAGGGCTTGGTGCCGCGGCCACCCAGACCGCGGGTGGTGTCCCCGTCCTTCGCGAGCTTGGCGCGCAGCTCCTTGGGCAGGGAGAAAAGGATGTCCTCCTGAGCGGTCACGACCTCCTCCACGGAGCCGTAGCCGTACTCGGCGAGCAGGTCGAGCACCTGCTGCACCAGCACCTCGGGCACGGACGCACCGGAGGTCACACCCACGGTGGCCACGCCCTCGAACCAGGACTCGTCCACCTGGTTCGCGAAGTCCACCCGCTCGGCGCGCGCGGCACCGTACTCCAGCGCCACTTCCTTCAGGCGCACGGAGTTGGAGGAGTTCGCGGATCCCACCACGATCACCAGGTCCGCCTGCGGGGCGATCTCCTTGATGGCCGTCTGGCGGTTGGAGGTCGCGTAGCAGATGTCGTCGCTCGGCGGGTCGATCATGTTGGGGAACTTGGCACGCAGCCGGTTCACCGTCTCCATGGTCTCGTCCACGCTGAGGGTGGTCTGGGACAGCCACACGACCTTGTCCGGGTCCCGCACCTCGAGGGTGTCCACGTCCTCCGGCGAGTTCACGATCTGGATGTGCTCGGGGGCCTCCCCGAACGTGCCCTCGACCTCCTCGTGGCCCACGTGGCCGATCAGGAGGATCTCGTAGTCGTTCTTGGCGAAGCGCACGGCCTCGCGGTGCACCTTAGTCACGAGCGGGCACGTGGCGTCGATGGTGTGGAGGTTGCGGTCGTGGGCGGACTGCACCACCGCCGGGGACACCCCGTGGGCGGAGAACACGACCAGCGCGCCCTCAGGGACCTCGTCGGTCTCCTCCACGAACACGGCGCCGCGTTCCTCGAGCGTCTGCACCACGTGCTTGTTGTGCACGATCTCCTTGCGCACGTACACCGGCGCACCGTAGTGCTCCAGCGCCTTCTCCACGGCGATCACGGCCCGGTCCACGCCCGCGCAGTAGCCGCGTGGCGCGGCCAGCAGCACCTTGCGCCCGCTGACCGGGGCGGCGTCGGCAATCTCCTGGGGAGTGCGACGCACCCGGGGAACGGTGGGCATGGAGAGGTCAACCACGGTGGACATGTCCTCCATCGTAAGTGACCGCACGGACACGCACCACGGCGCCGGTCACACCCACCACCGCCACCCCGGCAGCCCACATCATCGCCTCCACGCAGCGCGTGACGAACGAGTCCCGCAGCAGGGAGAAGATCTGCTCCGTGACCAGGTGGGCCACGGGATCCACGGCGGAGGCGTCCACCACGGTGCGGGTGGCCACGAGTCCCAGGCACAGCAGGATCCCGGCGCACACCACCCCGGCGGCCCCCACACCGGCGAGCGCCGTCCACCGCCGGGGTGCGCAGAGCACGCAGAGCACCGCGGCGGCACCGGCGAACCACGGCAGCACGTAGCGCCACTGGGCGAGCCGCACGAGAGCGTCCACCACCGGGCCGGTGTGCGCGCCGGGGACCGTGATCCGCAGGGCGTGGGCGTCGATGCCCGGGGAGATGCCCACGGTGTCCTGGACCTGGTGGTCCACCGCCCGGCCCAGAGCGCCGAGGTCCACCACGAGCTCGTCAGGAGCGGCACCGGCCGAGGGGGTGAGGGGGACGTTGGCGTCGTGGGTGTCGTTGAGCACCTGGATCCAGGTGCCCTCTTGCTCCGGCGCCGTGAGCCACGTGCGGGCGGCGTCCACCACGGCCGTGCGGAGCCTCTCGACGGCCCGGTCCACGGGGGCGATGCCGGTGTCCGCGTCCTGCAGCACGCCGAGCGTGGCGCGGTCCAGCACGGTGCCCACGAGCTCGTTCTGGAAGGAGGTCTCCGTGATCACGGCGGCGGCCGTGTCCTGGAACCCGGAGGGCGAGAGCACGTGGTCCTGCAGCCACGTGATCCCCAGCCACAGCGCGAATCCCGCCCCGGCCAGCACGGCCAGCAGCGCCGCGGCGAGGCTGCGGAGGGGTGCGGAAACGCGGGGGCGCGCGGAGGAGCTCACCGCTCCACTGTAGAGAGAACACGCTGTGCGTGTCCCCGGCGGGTGATACTCATGGACCATGGACACCTCGTTCCCCCACGACGCCGCGCCGCACGCCCACGGCGCCCCCGGGCAGCAGGAACCGCCCGCTGAGCTGCCCCGGCTGGCCCGGGACACCTCCCCGGAGAATCCCTGGCCGCTGAGCAAGCTCTCGCACGCTCTGCACGGCTGGGTCCAGAAGGCCCCGGACGCGTGGGTCGAGGGGCAGGTGATCGAGGTCAACGAGCGCGCCCGCGTCTGCTACGTGACGCTGCGCGACCTCCAGGAGGAGGCGTCCGTGAGCGTAACCCTCTTCAAGAAGGAGATGGCCCGCCTGGAGCGCCCGCTCGAACGGGGTTCACGCGTGGTCGTGAACCTCCAGGCGGACTTCTACGTCAAGACCGGTCGGCTCTCCATGCTGGGCCGGGACATCCGCCCCGTGGGCCTGGGGGACCTGCTGGAGCGCCTCGAACGGCTGCGCCGCGCCCTCGCGGACGAGGGTCTGTTCGACCCCGCCCGCAAGAAGCCCCTGCCCGTGCTGCCCCACCGCGTGGGCCTGATCACCGGGCGCAACTCGGACGCCGAGAAGGACGTGGTGCGCAACGCCACCAACCGCTGGCCGGGCGTGCAGTTCGAGATCCGTGAGGTCCCCGTCCAGGGCTCAGGCTCGGCACGCGCCGTCATCGGGGCGCTGGAGGAGCTCGACGCCATGGCCGAGGTGGACGTGATCGTGATCGCCCGCGGTGGCGGCGCCTTCGAGGACCTGCTCTCGTTCAGCGAGGAGTCCCTGCTGCGCGCGGTCTTCGCGGCCCGCACCCCGGTGGTCAGCGCGATCGGCCACGAGAACGACCAGCCCCTGCTGGACCACGTGGCGGACGTGCGGGCTTCGACCCCCACGGACGCCGGCAAGCGGATCGTCCCGGACGTCCAGGACGAGCGGCTGCGGATCCTGCAGGCGCGCGCCGCCCTGGACCGCGCCGTGAGCACGCTGATCGACCGGGAGCAGCAGGGCCTCGCCACCATGCGCTCCCGCCCGTCCCTGTCCCAGCCGGACGGCATGATCCTGGTGCGCGAGGAGGACCTGGACCGCTGGCGCTCCCGGGCGTGGTCCGCCGTGAACTCCCAGACACTGCGCGCGCAGGACGCCGTGTCCCAGATGCGGGCGCGCGTGCGGGCCCTGTCCCCGCAGCAGACCCTGGACCGCGGCTACGCGGTGGTGCAGGCCGCGGACGGTTCCGTCCTCACGGACGCGGACGACGCCGCCGCGGGCCAGGCGCTGGCCGTCCGGCTCGCGCGCGGCGAGCTGGGCGTCCAGGTGACCGGGACCAGCACTCGCCAGCCGGGCGAGCACTGAGCCCGGGGCGTCGAACCCGGCGCACAGGGCACAGCGCCCTGAGCCCGAGCACCGACCCCGAACGCTGAGCCCGACCGCACACCCCGAGCACCGGCACCAGCACCAGCACCAAGAACCGACCCCCGAGAACCCCACCGAAAGGAACACACCGTGGCACAGCAGGACCAGACCAGCGGCACGCAGCAGAACTCCCCCGCGACCGGGCCGGACCTCTCGGACGTGGACCACCTCGGCTACGAGCAGGCCCGTGAGCAGCTCGTGGACGTCGTGTCCCGACTCGAGGCCGGCGGCACGACCCTCGAGGAGTCCTTGACCCTCTGGGAGCGCGGCGAGGCCCTGGCCACCCGCTGCGAGCAGTGGCTCGACGGCGCCCGGGAACGGCTCGACGCCGCCCGCGCCCGTCGTGAGGACCGGGAGCAGGCGGCGTCGTCGTCGCAGGACTGAGGCGCACGCACGCCGCGTGACCCGTGAGCGCCGCCGCGTTCCGCGGCGCGCGAATCCCAGCGGCGTTCCACGGCGCCGCGGTGCGAGCGCGGGAGTGCGAGCGCGCGGCGACCCCTACTGCTGGTAGGTGGAGAGGAACTCCCCGAGCCGGTCCAGGGCCGTGTCCAGCATGTCCACGGCCGGCAGGGTGACCAGCCGGAAGTGGTCCGGCCTGCCCCAGTTGAAGGCGCTGCCGTGGCTCAGCAGGATCTTCTGCTCCTTGAGGAGGTCCAGGGCGAAGCGCTCGTCGTCCACGATGCCAAACTTCTCCACGTCCAGCTTGGGGAACAGGTAGAGCGCGCCGTAGGCCTGCTCGCACGTGACGCCGTCGATCTCGTTGAGCTTCCGGTAGGCGATGTCCCGCTGCGCCTTGAGCCGCCCGCCCGGCAGGATGAGGTCGTTGATGGACTGGTATCCGCCCAGCGCCGTCTGGATCGCGTGCTGCGCGGGAACGTTCGCGCACATGCGCATGTTGGCGAGCAGCTTGATGCCCTCCAGGTAGGACTCCGCGCGCCAGTTCGGGCCAGTGATCGCGAGCCACCCGGAGCGGTAGCCGGCCACGCGGTACGCCTTGGAGAGCCCCGAGAAGGTCAGGCAGAGCACGTCCTCGCCCGTGAGGCTGGCGGTGTTGATCATCTCCGCGCCGTCGTACGTGATCTTCTCGTAGATCTCGTCCGAGAACAGGATGAGGTCGTGCTCCTTGGCGAGGTCCACGATCTTCTGCAGGGTCTCGCGCGAGTAGACGGCACCCGTGGGGTTGTTCGGGTTGATGACCACGATGCCCTTGGTGCGCTCCGTGATCTTGGAGGCCATGTCCTCGAGGTCCGGGTTCCACCCGTTCTCCTCGTCGCACAGGTAGTGCACGGGCGTGCCGCCGGACAGCGCCACCGATGCGGTCCACAGCGGGTAGTCCGGGGACGGGATGAGGACCTCGTCCCCCGGGTTGCACAGCGCCTGCAGGGTCATGGTGATCAGCTCGGAGACGCCGTTACCCAGGTAGACGTCGTCCGTGTCCAGGTTCATGATCCCGCGCGTCTGGTAGTACTGCACCACCGCGGTGCGCGCGGAGTAGATGCCCCGGGAGTCCGAGTAGCCCTGCGCGTTGGGCAGGTTCTTGATCATGTCCACGAGGATGGCGTCCGGTGCCTCGAACCCGAAGGGTGCGGGGTTGCCGATGTTCAGGCGCAGGATGCGCTGACCGGCTGCCTCCATCTTCTCCGCCTGCTCCAGGACGGGCCCGCGGATGTCGTAGAGGACGTTCTGCAGTTTGTCGGACTGGTTCACCTTTGCCATGGGCCCAGACTACTCGCGGGTCTCCCGGCATCCGCTGAGCAACGGGGCCCCGCCGCAGGAGTGGGGACGCACCCCGTCCTCAGCGCGGCTGCTCGCGCAGGTAGGTGGCCGTGCGCTCCGGGGTCATGGCGGGGGTCTTTCCCCCGGCCAGGCGCGTGATGGTGGTGAGGTCGGCGGAGGTCAGGTCCGCGGACACCGCGTTGACCTTCGACACGGCGTCGTCGGACAGGGAGTCCGCGGCAATGGCCACCACGCGTTCAGGGCGGAAGAGGTGGTCCGGGTCGTCCAGGGTGACGAGGCCGTCGTCCTCGATCACCGGTTCCGTGGAGTGCAGCACCGCCGCCTGCACCTTGTCCGCCAGCAACGCGTTCACGAGCTCGTCCGTGCTGCCGTACTCGGGGACGGACTTGGGCGTGCAGTCGTAGTAGGCCTTGAGACCCGGCGAGCCCTGGGCGCTCGACGCGTAGCCCGTGGGCACTCCCACGCTCATCGCCCCGCAGTGCTTGCCCAGGGTGTTCATGTCCCCGAGCGAATACTTGGCGCCGGTCACCGTGGTCACCACCACGCGGTCCGTGCGCTGGGCACCGGAGGAGTCGAGCAGCTCGACGCCGCGCGGTAGCACGTCCGGCAGGGCGCGGTAGACGTCGTCGTCCGAGGGCCCGGTCTCGCCGGTGATCCCCAGGAACTGGCCCAGGGAGTCGAGCAGGCCGCGGGGCGTGTCCGAGGTCCCACTGGGGGCCGCGGTTGCGGACGAGCTCGCGCTGGGCTGCGGAGAGGCCGGCGTCTCGTGCTGACGCGCGTAGACGTAGAGGTCGCCGCTGAAGTCCGGGACCATCGTGGCGCGCCCGTCCTGCAGGGCGTCCATGATCTCCGCGCGCGAGGAGCCCACGTCCACCACACTGGCGGCCACGCCGTCCGCGGCGAGGCGCTGCTGGTAGAGGTGGGCGAGCACGCGGGTCTGGGTGTCGACGCCCGTGGCGATCTTCACGGTGCCACCGGAGGACGACGCCGCCGGGTCCGGTGCATCCTGCTCCTGCGCCTGTCCGCAGCCGCCCAGGACGAGCGCTCCCGCGGCGGCCGCAGCCGTGGCCCGCAGCCGCCGGTTCACCGCTCGCCGCCGCGCCCGGGCTCGGTGGACACGTCCTGCTCGGCCACGGTCTCCGGCGGGGTCGGCGCGCCCTCGACCTGCCCCGCCAGACCGGCAAGACGCAGGGCCTGGTCCACGAGATCCAGCCGCTTGGTCCGGCCGATCTGCGTGAGCGGGATCCAGGCGACGTCGTCCGAGGAGCCGTTCTCCTCCACCGCGAGCTCCCCGCCGGTGATGTGCGCCCGGTAGATCACCCGGCACGCGTGGTTGCCGCGCTGCTGCCCGTCCAGGCGCTGCTCGGGGCTCATCCAGTAGCTGTGGACGTTCACCAGCCCGTCCGAGTCCACGTGGAACCCGGTCTCCTCGAAGACCTCCCGGACCATGGTCTGCTCGGGCTGCTCGCCCGGTTCCATGCCGCCGCCGGGCAGCGTCCAGGCCCCCTCGAATCCGGGGTGGCGGGGGTTCCAGTGCGTGAGCAGCAGCTGCTCGTCACGGATGATCAGGGCGTACGCGCCCACGCGGGAGTCGAAGGGCTGAGTCATGGCCGCCAGTCTACTGACGGGCCCCGGTGCCCGCCGGGCAACGCGCAGAGGCTGCGGGCTTTCGCCGTGCCGCACACTCCTGCCCGGTTCCGGGCCCGCGCCAGCGCGTCTGAGCGGGGACCCATAATGGGCGGATGAGCATCGTGGAGAACGCCATTTACCGTGACGGCCGCAGGGTCGAGTCCCCCGGGTCCCTCGAGGACACCTACCGGCTGCTGCAGTCCGTGCTGGACGACGCGCAGCGCGCCTCCGACCAGGCGGCCCCCGCCGCGGCCCCCGCCGCGGACGACGACGCCTCGCACCCGGGCGCCGAGGGCGGCGTCGTCGCCCCGCGCCCCGCGGAGGACACCGTGGTCGCGTGGATCAGCCTCTACCGGCCCTCCCGGGAGGAGATCGCCTCGCTCGCCGAGCACTTCCAGCTCCACGAGCTGGCCGTGGAGGACACCGTCCAGGCCCACCAGCGGCCCAAGATGGAGCGCTACGGGCACACGCTGTTCACCGTGATCCGCCCGGCGGTCTACCAGGACGAGACCGAGACCGTGGAGATCGGGGAGATCCACATCTTCACCGGCCCGAACTTCGTCATCACCATCCGCCACTCCGAGTCCAGCGGCGTGAGCAAGGTGCGCAAGCGGGTCGAGGCGGACCCGGACCTGCTGCGCACGGGCCCGGACGGCATCCTCTACGCGCTGCTCGACCAGATCGTGGACGACTACTTCCCCGTGCTCAGCGGCCTGGAGAACGACATCGACGAGATCGGGGACGCCCTGTTCGCCGGGCAGTCCAACGTCTCCCAGCGCATCTACGAGCTGGGGCGCGAGATCAGCGACTTCCACCGCGGCGTGGCACCCCTGAGCGAGGTGATGCGCCGGTTCTTCGCCGGGTTCAGCAAGTACCGCACGGACGAGGAGCTGCAGCACCGCCTGCGGGACGTGCTCGACCACGTGATCCAGGTGACCGGCAAGCTGGAGTCCATGCGCTCCTCCCTGGGGGACGCCATGAGCCTGGACTCGACCCTCACCACAGCCCGCCAGAACGAGGCCGCCATGGTGCAGAACGAGCAGATGAAGAAGATCTCCTCCTGGGCGGCCATCCTCTTCGCGCCGTCCATCGTGGGTTCCATCTACGGCATGAACTTCAAGAACATGCCCGAGCTGGACTGGGCCCTGGGCTACCCCATGGCGCTCGTGCTCATGGTGCTCGTGGGCGTGGTGCTCTACGTGGTGTTCAAGATCAAGAACTGGCTCTGAGCGGGCTCCCACCCCGGGCGGTTAGCCTGACGGGGATGGACAACCTCGAATTCTGGCTCGACAAACCCCTGCGCGTGCTCATGGTGATCGTGGGCGCGGTGGTGGTCTCCGCCGTCGTGCGCCTGGTCATCCGCAAGGTCACGCGCGGGATCGCCCGCGGCACTCAGTCGCGTATCGTCAAGCGCTTCGACCACGGGCAGGCGCGCTGGGTGCAGGACTCCGGGCTCGCCTCCGAGCGGCAGTCCCTGCGGGCGCGCACGATCGGTGCGGTGCTCTCCTCGGTCTGCTCGCTCGTAGTCTGGGCCATCGCCATCCTCATGATCATCTCGGAGCTCGGCTTCAACATCGGACCGGTGCTCGCCTCCGCCGGGATCGCGGGTGTGGCGCTGTCCTTCGGGGCGCAGTCGCTCGTGAAGGACTACCTCTCCGGCGTGTTCATCGTCGCGGAGGACCAGCTGGGCATCGGCGACTCCGTGGACCTGGGCGAGGCGATCGGCACCGTGGAGAACGTGGGGCTCCGCGTGACCCAGGTGCGCGACGTCAAGGGCACCCTGTGGCACGTGCGCAACGGGGAGATCCTGCGCGTGGGCAACCAGTCCCAGGGCTGGGCCCGCTGCGTGCTGGACATCCCCGTGCCCTACGACACGAACATCGACCTCATCGCGGACATGATCGCCCACGAGGCGCAGATGGTGCGCGACGATCCGGACATCGGCCCCAGCATCGTGGAGGACCCCGAGGTCTGGGGTGTGGAGAGCGTGACCGGCGAGAACGTCACCCTGCGGCTCGCGGTGAAGACCGCCCCGCTGCAGCAGTGGGACGTCGCGCGCGTGATGCGCGTGCGGATCAAGAAGATGCTCGACCGCGAGGGCCTGCGGATCCCGCTGACCAACCAGGTCACCGTCCGCACGGGGTCCGAGCCGGAGCTGCAGGGCGACGCCCCCACCACGTCCTTCCCCATGCCGCGCGTGCCCACCACGGGCAACCTGCGCACCACCCCGGTCCGCCCGTTCGTGGGCGACGAGGACAGCCACACCCCGGACGGACGCACGCCCAGCCGCGACGAGACCGGCGGCGAGGGCACCACCTCCTCGGAGCGCCGCGGGGACGGCTGAGCGCCTGACATCCGAGGCTGGGCGGGCAGAATCCCTGCGGGATGCGGGCGGGCCCGTCTCGCACGGGGTGAAACGTGTCGGGTGGGTACGTCCGAGCAGGACGTGCTCAGCGCCGCTTCTTGGCGCGCCCGTTCTTGACCTTGCGCCCCGGCTTGCGGCGCAGCCCGGGCTTCGTGCTCGCGCCGGCCTTCGCCCAGCCGCTGGACTGGCCCTTGCCCTTCGGGGTCGCGGCGGTCGCCTCCGCCGGCGCGGCTCCGGTTCCGGTTCCGTTCGCAATCTCGGACGACGACGACGCCCGCTCCGGTCTCCCGGCGCGCGTCCGGTCCCCGTTCTTGGCGGTCCGCCCGGATCCATCTCGGCGCGAAACTGTGGCCTCGCCCTGACGAGACGCCGCGGCGTCGTTGCCACGAGAATCCGCGCCGCTGCCCCGGCCGCTGGACTCCTTGCGGCCACGCACGACACCCACGAAGCGCTGCACGGCGTCCTCGACGGCGTCCTCCAAGCCGCGCGGCCACACCAGGGCGACCGGAACGGTCGGGGCGTCGGTGATCTCGCGGGTGGTGACGTCCTTGCGGGCGTGCAGCCGGGCCACGGACATCGGCAGGACCACCGGCCCCACACCGGCGGCTGCGAGCTCCACGGCCATGGCGGCGTCGTCGATGTCCGCGTGGGCCTGCGGCGTGGCCTCCTCGGTGAGCTGCGCGAGGGTGAGGGTGTCCAGGACGCCCAGGACGTCGTCGGTGCTCAGCACGGCAACGCGCAGCTCGTCGTAGAGGGGAACGGCGTGGTGGGTCGTGCGCAAGGACTCGAGGGACGGGCCCGCCGGGTCCCAGCCCAGGCGCACGAAGCACGCCGTGACCTCGCCGCCGTCCAGGGCCTCGCGCCAGCCGGCCGCCGGGACCAGGGCGTCGCGCAGCACGGGCTTCATGCGGCGCTCACGCCAGCGTCCGAACCACTTGCCGGGCATCACACCGGGGACGTAGCCGATGGTCAGGCTGTCCTCCGCGGGCGTTCCGTCCGCTTCCTGCTCGTCCTCCCCCGCTGCCGCGGGCGTCGTGACCTCGGGCGCGGTGTCCTCAGGAGCGGTCACGTCGTCCGGCGCCGCACTCTCCGGGGCGGGCTCGGACAGGGGCGATGTGGGTTCCGCGGCGGTCATCCCCCCACTGTAGATGCCGCGCCGCAGCGACCCGCACACGGGCTGCGCGGTCGCCACGCAGGGGCTCAGCGAGAAGGATGTGCGAAAAACCGCCGGGCGGGCTAGAGTGTTTCCTGTTGTTCGGGGCTTTAGCTCAGTTGGTAGAGCGTTTCGTTCGCAATGAAAAGGTCAGGGGTTCGATTCCCCTAAGCTCCACGTAAAGTTGAACGTTCGAACCTTGCCCCGCCTGATCGCGAGGCAAGGTTCTTTCGTTGTGTGGCCTGGGGATGGCGGCGAGGATCGTCGCGATCGTCTGGGCCGGTTCGAGGGCGGCTTGGTCGTCGTCATCGATGGTGATGCGGTCGAACAGTGCCCGGTTGAGCATCCGCCGTTCGGCGGGTTCGGCCTTCGCGTAAACGTCGCCGATGTCGGTGAGCAGGCCGAGGATCGCGTCGAGCCCGACCTTCGCGTTGTCGTAGGTCGATGTGAGGGTGTCGAGCCGGCCGGTGATGGCGTGGAGGCTCGCGCGGATGCGGTCCTGTTCGGTTTTGAGGAGGTCGATGGGGATCGCGTCGGCGTAGTGGGCTTGGAGGAGCTTGACCTGTTCGGCTTCGAGCTTGACCTTCTGCCCGGCAAGGAGGGTCCGTTCATCGCTGGTTGACTCGGCGAGGGCGTCGAACACCTGCCCGAGGACGGCCTGGATCTGTCCGGCCTCGTCCTCGGTGACGGAGACGTGCTGGTAGCGGGTCTCGATGCTCTGCTCGACGCGGTGGACGAGGGCGGCGGTGCGCTGGCAGTCGTTGCGCTTGAACCGGCGGCCGGTGCAGGTGAAGTAGTCGTAGGCGACGCCCTGGTGGTTGCGGGGCCGTTCGAACATGAGCTTCTTCCCGCAGCCGCAGTAGATCGAGCCTTTGAGGTAGTGGTCGTACTTCTGCGGCTTGTCGCCGGTGACGTGGTTCTGCTGGAGGATCGTCTGTACCTGTTCGAACGTCTCCGGGGTCACGAGTGGCTGATGGGTGCCGGGGTAGGTGACCTCGCGGAACGTGACGATGCCCTGGTAGTAGGGGTTCGTGAGGATCTTGTGCAGCCCCGTGGTCGTGACCGGCTTCGCGGGGAACGTCGGCGTGGGCCGGGTGACAAGGCCGCGGGTCTCCAGCTCCCGGGAGAGCTTCGATACGGACCAGTCGCCGGTGGCGTAGGCGGTGAACGCGAACCGGATCAGGTCGGCCCGGTCGGGATCGAGCTGCACGTCGCGCACTTCGTGCCCGTTCGCATCGGTGAGGCGGACGTTGAGGTAGCCGATGGACGCTTTCTGCACGAGCCCCTTGGTGACCTCTTGGGCGAGGTTCAGGGAGTAGAACTCCGCGATCGAGGCCATGATGCCGTGCATGAGCATCCCGGAGGGCGTCTCGTCGATGTTCTCCATCACCGAGACGAGCGTGACCCCGGCTTGGCGGAGTGTGGCGTGGATGATCGCGTCATCGAGCCGGTTTCGGGCGATCCGGTCGACCTTGTTGATGATGCAGTACCGGACGGGATGCTCGGCGAGGTAGTCCAGCATCTCCTGGAGGGCTTTGCGGCGGGCGGTCTTGCCGGACTCGCCGGGCTCGATGAACTCCGCGACGATGACCGCACCGAGCTGGTCGGCCTTGCGGGCGGCGGCCTCGCGCTGCGCGGGGATGGACAGGCCTTCTTCGAGGCCGTTGCGGGTGGCTTGGTCCTTGGTGGAGACCCGCAGGTAGGAGATCGCCGGCACTTTCCCATCGGGAAGGGTGACGTCGAGGGCCTGGGTCGCGGGGCCGGCGAGGGAACGCAGGGCGCTGAGGTCGAGGCCGGCAGGAAGGTCGAGGAGCGTCATGGTCGTGACTGCCTTTCGGGCGCTCACCCATTCCCAGAAGGGATGGGTGCGGGCGCCGTCGGGCTGTCACGACACAGATGGGGAGGCCTGCCGAACCGCGACGGGTTCGGGCAACAAAGGGTAAGCCGGTAGCGCCCTGATGGACGTACTACGTACCAGGGATTCTACCGCTCGCTGCTCAGCAGCGCCCGGAGTCGGGTGCCGGCCTGCCCGGCCTTCGTGCCGGTGCCGGCTTCTCGCAGGGCGACGCGGATGAGGACTTCGGCGACCTTCTCCACGTCGATCTGCTCGCGCCGGGTGAAGGTGACGCGCAGGTTCCGGTCCGCGGAGGGCCGCTGGGTCTTGCGTTGATAATTCCGCACCACCGCTCGTCACCTACCCATCGTCTGAGCGCGCGGCATCATCGAGGCGGGCGAAGACGGCGTCTTCGGCGGCCTTGCGGCGGGCGACCTGCGCGATCACGAACGCCACGAAGTCCGCGCGGCGGTCGGTGATCGGGGTGTCCTCGACCGGCGGGGCGGGTGGTTCGCCGGGCCAGGCGGTCTGTCGGGAGGGCCGGTCGCGGTCCAGGCGGGTGCCGGAGGCGGCGACCCAGTCGCGGAGGCGCTGGCGGGCGGCGGTGAAGTCGCGGTGCCAGCCGATCGCGGCGGAGGCGTTCTGTTCGGGGTCGTAGGCGCCGAGCCAGTGCAGGTGCAGAGCGGACAGCTCCCATTGGAGCTCGGGGTGGCGGTGCCAGTAGGGCGGGATCACCGACGCGGGCAGCGCGTAGGTTCGCCTCAGCCATTCGACCCACCGGTTGAGGGCGAGCCATTCCTGTTCCAGGTCGTGAGAGAGCAGCAGGTTCCAGTTCACCGGACGAGGCGGCCCCGGGATGTCATCGTCAGGGTCGAGCCGCCCGAAGTCCTCCTCCTCCCATTCCTCGGGTTCGGAGCCCATGTCGTCGGGTGGGAGCGTGGCGTCGTCGTTCATCATGCTTCGCCCCTCTCACATGGCCCGTGCGGGCTGCTCATAGTCGGGCTGGTCCTGCACGGGCGGCTCGAACGCGACCTGCCGCGCCGGTCGTTGACGGTCCGGGGACTCCATCTGGGAGCGGCGACGCGGGGTGCCGACCTCGGTGTTCATGCGGGCGAGGTCGTGTCCGAACCGGCTTGCGATGAACTCCGTCGATTCGACGCCGGTTTTGGGGTTCGTGCTTGTCTGCGTGCGACCGATCGCGAGGAACCAGTCGCCCTTGGCGAGCTTCACTTCGCCGCTCTCGGCAGCGCCTCGGAACGCCACCACATCGTGGAAGGTCGTGGGGAGCTTGATCCGGGACCCATCGGCTGCGAAGTCGTAGTGCTCCTGCCCGGCCTTGAAATACAGACGTTTCTTGCCCTCGCTGCCTGACGGCTGCGGATCGGAAGCGACGAACCCATAGAAGGCCGTGTCCAGCTCCGGGTCCGGGTCGCGTGGCTGCTCGTTCATCGTGTGCTCCTGACGGTCTGCTCAGGCGGCCACCACTCGTCGGGGCCGCTGCGGCAGGCAGGTGCACTCGCCCTCCCGTCCACCGGGTCAGTCCCAGTGGGCGTCGTGGAGGAGGCGTTCGACCTCGGCCCGGTCGGCTTTGAGCTGGGCGCCGTCGGGGCGGTTGGGCCAGGCGCGCAGGTCGGTGATGATCGGTGGCGCCGAGCGGAGCAGGGTGACGGCGGTGCCGAACGGGAGGGTCCTGATCCGGTCCGGGGGGAGGATCGCGACCCGGCGGACGGAGCGTTGGTTGGAGCGGGAGCCGTAGTCGCCGACCGTGGTCGAGTCTGTCAGCTCGTCGCGTTCCCCGATCAGTGTGGAGAGGTCTTGGAGGTCGCGGCTGTTGGAGGCTCCTCCGAGGAGGATCTTCACGATCGAGGCGTCCCAGATCGCTCCGGCCTGGTGCTCGTTCCACTTGTCCCGCGCCTGCGCGAGCGACTGCAACACCGCGAGCGTCGTGATCCCGGTTCCGCCGCCCTCGGCCATCAACGTCGGCAGGCTCGGCAGCGGGGCGAGGTTGCCGATCTCGTCCAGGGCGAGGAGCATCGGTGGGTCGAGGCGGGCGCCTGTGGAGCGGGCGGCGAGGCGGCGGGCGGTCTCGACCAGATCCTCCACCAGCGCCGCCACCAGGGCGGCACTGTTCCCGGCTCCGGCGCCGGTGGCGAGGAGAAACAGGGTGCCCCGCTGTCGGATGAACGCTTCCGGATCGAACTCCTCGCCCTCTCCCGGGGAGACGGCGTCGAGCACTCGCGGGTCAGCGAGGGCTGCGAGTGAGAGGGAGACGCCTTGCCAGATGGAGTCGCGGGTGCGGGGGTCGGCGTCGATCATCGACGCGAGCGAGTCCGCCCACCCGGTCGCCGCGTCCGGATGGTTGGTGAGGATCGCGACCGCATCCGCCGCGCTCGTGGGGTCGAGCGTCCACCGGAACAGCTCAGTCGGGGTGCGCCGGTCCAGGGCGGCGGCGTGCAGCAGCGCTTGGAGCGCGGCACGGGTTTTCCCTTCCCAGAAGTCGCCGCCTTCGACGCCACCCGCGGACAGTCCGGTGGCCGAGGCGAGGCCGGCGGCGCGGATCATCGCGGTCTGCGGCGACTCGCACCCCCGGATCGGCGACCAGCGGAGCCCGGCGGGCAGTCCTTCGGCGAGGTGCTGTGGATCGAACACCGCCACCGGGCCGATGCGCTTCCTCGCGCGCAGGCAGGCGGTGACGTTATCGGGACGCGTGCTGGTCGTGACCACCGCGCCGGGGGCGTCGAGGATCGCCGGGATCACGAGGAACAGGCCCTTGCCGCTTCTCGGTGCGCCGACGAGGAGGATCGAGTCCTCGATGGAGGCCCAGACCTCGTGCCGGTGCGCGGTGCCGAGCCGGTAACCGACATCCCGGGGTACGGGGCTGTCGAGTGTGGGGCGCAGGGTGCTGGCGCGGCGCATCAACGCTTTGGTGGAGGCGGTCTGGGCGATCTCGTGGCGGGTGGCGGTGCCCTCCTGCCGGTGCGGATCCAGTGCGGCCTGACGCATTGTGCGACGGATCAGACCCCACGCCCAGAACCCGGCCGTGACGAGAGCGCCGAGCATGAGGAGGGCGATCACCCAGTAGACGAAGGGGTTCAGGCCGTCGGCGCCGAGCTGCCCGCCGGGATCACCCGGGTTGAAGAACACCGCGACCCCGCCGGCCGCTCCGGCGGTGGGTTGCGGGGTGCCGCTGAGGAACGCCGCCACGCTACCGGCGGCGCGGAGGACGAACGCGACGCCGAGGAGGCCGCCGACGGCGATGAGGATCAGGTTGGTGAGCTCGTCGCCCATCTGCCCGCTGCCGCCGGGGCGGCCCTGCGGCCCGATCACGACAGGCTCCTGACGGCGATCGTGCCGGAGACCCGCCCGACCAGCACCACCTCGCCCGCCTTCGCCGCCGCGACGAGCGCCGGGTCGAGCAGGGCGCGTGCGCACCCGTCCGGGGTCGCGTCGGTGTGTGCGGTGATGAGGGCGACGGCGACGTCTTCCCCGGCGATGAACCCGTCGCCGCCGTCCACGGAGATCGGATCAGCCGCCCGCTGGCGCTTCACCGCCCGCCGCGGCTCGGACTTCTCCTCGGGCTCGGGGGCCGGGGCGGGGCGTTTCGCGGCGGGAAGGATGTCGGTGAACGTGGTGCCGTCGCTCTCGTGGACGGTCACCCTGACGGCGATGGTCCGGTCGCCCGTGGCGTGGTCGATGATCTGCGCGAACATGGCCCGCCGCCACGCGCCCGCCCCGTCGGGCGGGTCGACGGGGCGGGTGTCGAGGGTGGCGGTGAGGGTGCCGTCGTCGTGCACGTCGAGCACGAGATGCGGCACCGACACCGGAACAGACGAAGGAACAGCGGCAGAAGCAGGGGCGTGTCTCATGCCGCCAGGTGCACCACCCGACCCCGGCCTATGTGCGCGCGGCGGCGCGCGAGCTGGTGTCGAAGAGCCGATTTTCGGCGGGATGGAGCTGGTGCTGGACCACGTAGGAGGAGCCCTTGATCTTCCACAGACCCTGCCCGACCCCGAGCGTCGGCAGTAGCCCCTGCTCAGTGCCCGTCAACCCGAGAGCTGCGGAGGTGGGGCCGAGCTGATCGGATTCCTGCCGGTAGATCACCCGCGTCTCCGCATTCGCGAGAAGCGAGTTGGCGAGGCCGCGCATGGCCGATCCCTGATCGCCCACATTGTCGAGATCGCTGATCTTGTGGAAGATCATCGCGTTCGCGATCCCGTACGCCCGCGCGAGCCGCCAGTGCGCATCCATCCGCCGCAACAACGCCGGCTGGGACATCAGCCGCCAGGCCTCGTCGTAGATGCACCAGCGCTGCCCACCGGCCGGGTCCAGGAGCGCCGCTTCCATCCACGCCGACGAACACGTCATCAGCGCCGAGATCAGCGTGGAGTTCTCGGTGACCTGGGACAGGTCGAGGGAGATCATCGGCAACGACGGATCGAACACCTCCGTCGACGGGCCGTCGAAGAGACCGGCGAGGTCGCCGTGCACTAGACGACGCAGCGCATGCCCGACCATGCGACCGTCCTCCCGGAGGCGGCCGTCGGGGTCGTCGGCGGGGTCGAGGAGGTGGTCGACGACCATCGGCAGGATCGGCACGTCGTTGTCCCGCATCGTCACCGCCAGCGCCGTGTCGATCGCGGTGTGCTCCAACGGCGACATCGGCCGCGCCAGCACCGTCTCCGTGAGGGCGCCGATGAGGTCGCGGCGTCGGGAGATGACCGTCGCGGTCCACTGCTGGTCACTCATCCCGGCCGGCCGGTACCCCTCATCGAGCGGGTTCAACCGGGTCGAGAGGCCGTGGCCGAGCTTGATCGCCCGACCCCCGACCGCCTCCGCGACCGCCGTGTGCTCGCCTTTCGGGTCGCCGGGGATGTAGACGCGCCGCCCGAACCCCAGCGAGCGGGTGTAGAGGGCTTTCGCGAGCGATGATTTCCCGCTGCCGACGATGCCGGCCACCACAATGTTTGGGGCGGTGATGATCCCGTTCGCGTACAGCACCCATGGGTCGTAGACGAAGCTGCCGCCGGAGTAGAGGTCTTGGCCGATGAATACGCCTTGGGAGCCGAGGCCGCCTTCGGCGAGGAACGGATACGCACCAGCCAACATGGCGGAGGTGTCCTGATGCCGCGGCAACCGGAACCGGCCCGGTGACCTGAGCGCGGCGGGGCCGGGTTCGCCGGCGGCGGGCAGATACCGGGTCGCCTTCCGCTCCGCCCGGTCCGCCGTCTTCTTCGCTTTCGCTTCGGCCAGCTCGCGTTGGCGTTGTTCGGCGAGGAGCCGGGCGGCGGCCTGCCGGCGCTGTGTGCGCAGGCGGCGGCGTTCTTTCGACGGGGCGACGAGGACGGCGGTGTGCAGGCGCTCGGCCTCCGGCTGCCGGGTCACAGGTACAGCCCTCGCGAGTCGGCGACCTCCACGATCGCATCCGGCAGGAACCACGACGAGCCATCTGGGCGCTCTGCCCCGCGATGCTGCCCCGCACCCCGCCCCACGGCGGTGTCATTGACCGGCTCGGGTTCGGGGGTGTCGATGCGGCGGGACAGGCCGACGTAGTTCAGGTCGGGGCTGTAGGTGAGGGCGTAGTCGCCGTCGGTGACGAGCCGATCCGCGGGAGTCTGCGGGGCGGTCTCGTAGACGTACCCGTTCTCCAGCGCAGCGCTCACCGTCTCCTCGCCGTAGTCGAAGGCGGCGAGGTATGCGATCGCGGCATCCGGACCCTGCCGGTCGATGATCTCCATCACCGGCTCCGCCTCACTCCCTTGGAGGAACACGACGCTCACCCACCGGTGCTGCGGCTCGTCGGGTCGCCAGGCGATCTGCCCGGCCCGGTTCGTCGCCCGGTCGAGTACCGTGTCGGCCTGCCCGATGTGCGCCGCCGCCTCGTGCAGCGCGGCGGCGGCTTCGAAGGTGAGCTGGCTGCCCGCCTCCCGGTCACCGGAATCGGTCATCGCTCGTCCGGTGTGCTGCTGCTGGGCGCGGGCGAGCTGGTCGAGCACCTGAGACAGGTTCCGTGTGGTCGCCATGAGTTCGCCGATCACCGGATACAGCACCTCGGGGTTCTCGATGCGCTGGGTGGCGTGGGCGAGCCCGCGGATCGCCTCAGAGGCTTCGCGGGCATCGGCGGCAGGGTCGTTGAACGTGGGCATGGTGGACCTCCGTGATCGTCGTGACGAAGGCCAGGTGCTCGCGGACTCTCGGTGTCAGTGGTGCCGGTTACCGTTATCTCGCAGGCAGATCGAGAGGAACCGAGTTGGGATCACAGCAGTACCGGGGCGAGTTGGAGCGCAAGCGGAAGCAGCGCGTGGACGCGGAGAAGAAGGCCGGCGAGTACCGGAACAAGGAGTCGAAGAAGCGCGCCGAGGCCGCCAAAGCTCGTCAAGAGGCTGCGAAGACCAGCAGCGCCACGACGGCCAAGACGAAGCTGAGCCGAGCCAGTCAGCGCGACAAGGAAGCTGCCTCCGCTGGGAGCGAGGCGAACAGATGGCAGACCAAGGCATCCGGATATGCGAAGCAGGAAGCTGACATCCAAGCCAAGTTGGCGAAGGCCGAACGCTCGGAAGCTGTCGCGGCCGAGCAGAAGCGCAAACGAGAGCAGGCCGCCGCTGAACGGCGTGCGGCAGCCGAGCGCGCCGAGACCGACGCTCGATTCAGCCGCACCGAGCACAGCGTCGGAGAAGCCCTGCGGGAACTGCGGGCGCCCAAGCCTGAAAAGCTCCGCGTCCTGCTGCTGGGAGCATCCTCAGAGGGCGACCTGCGCGTCGGACGGGAGCAGAAGCGCATCCGTGCTGCGGTCGAGTCCGCCTTGCACCGGGATCTGATCGAGCTCGATGTGCGTCCCGCCGCGACGGCCAGTGATCTGCTGGATGGCATCACGAAGTTCCGCCCGCACGTCGTGCACTTCTCCGGCCACAGCAACGAAGACTTGATCGTCTTCGAGTACGAGAATGACGATCCGCATGAGGGACACCGCGTCCCTGCTCGTGCTTTCGCTCGGGCCATCGCGGCGACCGACGACCCGCCGCTGCTGGTGCTCCTCAACGCCTGCAAGTCCGCTGGTCAGATCGACAAGCTCGTGGAGGATGTTGTGCCGTTCGCGATCGGCATGGCCGACAGCATCGCCGACGGTGACGCGATCAACTACGCAGCCCAGTTCTATGCCTCGATCGCGAACGGACAATCGGTCCGCTCAGCACATCTGGCCGGACAAGTCGCACTGGAGATGGCCGGACTCGACGGTGCTGAACTGCCCACCCTCGCTTCTGCCGCGGACGTCGACCCCGCCACCGCGATCCTCGTGAAGCCCGCCGCCTGATCGTCAGATACGACGG
The DNA here is from genome assembly GCF_006539885.1 of Kocuria varians. GTDB lineage: Bacteria > Actinomycetota > Actinomycetes > Actinomycetales > Micrococcaceae > Kocuria > Kocuria varians. The sequence goes on from NZ_BJNW01000001.1 coordinate 34,635, forward strand.
GCGAGCGGCAGGGCGGCGGCGGTGAACGCGACGGCCTGCTGACCGACCAGCAGCCGGGTTTCGCAGGAGGCCTGGATCGCGGCCTGCTCGATCGCGGCGACCGCCGTATCCAGCTCCTCCACCGTCGGCGCGGTGACCGCGATCAGGCCGGTGTACCGGAGGACGCCGTGGCCGGCGGTGAGGTCGACTTCTTGGCGGAGCACGTCTTCGTACTCGGCGGTCTGGGAGGCGTCCTGGATTTGCCCGATCCGCCGTCGTTGCGCCTGGTCGGAGATGTGCTCGACCTTCTTCTTGCGGATGTCGCGCACGGCCTGGTCGGTGCGCAGCGGGGTGCAGATCAGCGAGATCGACCGCTGAATCCCCGTCGACAGGGCGACCGGGGCGAGGAACCCCGGATACACCATCGACCGCGGCCACTCGCTGATCCAGAGGACGGCGTGGTGGCCGGAGTCGGTGCGCAGCCGATCCCACGTCTCGGTTACCGCGACGGGGCCGGCGGTTGCGAGGTCCTGCCCGAGCTGGCCGTGGCGTTCCAGGGTGGGGCCGATCGCGGGGTCGTAGGCCGTGCGCAGCATCACCGCGATCTCACCCGTGGACAGCCACCCCGACGGGGTCAGGTCTGCGGCCCGGAGCGCGGCGAGCAGGGTCGCCATCTCCTGCCGGAGCACGTTCGCCGCGCCTTTCAGGCCGCCGCCGGCGGTGCGGATCTGCCGGGCCGCCGCCCGCATATCCAGGCTCAGGCTGAGCGTGGTGGCGTGGCGTTCGCCGGCGGGGCCGGCCCGCTCGATGAGCTCGGCGTAGGTGGTCGAGGCCCAGGAGCCGTCATGGGTGCCGTGCTCGGCCCACCACTCCGCCAGCCCCTGCCCGGAATCCGGCAGCGTCCGCTCCAACACCTGGAGCGCGGAGATCCGTCCGGAGCGGCAGATCGTGGCGAGCACCCGCCCCCAGGCGGTGACGCGGCGGTTCTGCTCCGACGGGTCCAGGAGCACGAACGCCGGATGCGTGACCCCGACGGCGACAGTGAGCGTGTTTCCGGTCGGGTCGTGGATCATGCCCGCCCCGGTCTCCGGGTCCGCGTACTCGCGGAGCCGGGCCAGGTCGCCGGGCAGGGCGAGCGTGCCCGCTGGTCTGGGGGCGACGATTCGTCGCCGGTAGAGGAGCTGCCCGCCGGTGGTGCGCCACAGCCACCACGAGCAGACGGGGAGCCATTCGATCAGTGCTCGCCCGCCGATCCTCACCCAGACGAGGGTGATGGCGAGCAGCCAGATGGGTGCGGAGTAGAGGACGAGGATGCCGCCGCCGGCGTAGAGCGCCCCGACCAGAGAGACGCCGCCGATGCCGAGGGCGATCATCTGCGACAGGGACAGGCCCAGGATGAGGCCGCGGCGGGTGAGCCGGGAGAACTTCACCGGGACCAGCTCGCCCCCGGTCTTCGTCGTGTCCGTGCGAGACATGAACTACTCCTTCCCGGTAGGCGGGGCCGGGTTCGGATCGGGCGGGGTGTTCGGCACCGGCGGCGACGGCGGAGGCAGCGCCCCACCCGAACCTCCATCACCGGGGTTGCTGTCGCCGGGGGTGGTGTTGCCGGTGTTCTGTGCGCCGCTGGCGGCAGCATCGGCCTGCTGCCCGACCTCGTTACCTGCCTCCGGACCGGCTTCGGCGGCTTCTTTGACGACGACCGCGCCGGCCACGACCGGGGCGGCGGGACCCGCCCCGGCGGCGGCCTCGGTACCCGCCTCCGCGCCGGCGGCCTCGGTCCCCGCGGGCGGTGGCGTGGTCGGCGGTGTCCCACCACCGCCATCTCCGCCGCTGGAGCCCTCATCGCCGCTGCCGCTGTCGAGGATCTTCCGGGGGCCGTCGCCGCTGGGCTTATTGGGGATCGGGAGGGGCCGGTTCATCGCGCTCTTCGCGTCCTGCTCGGCACCCATCGAGTTGTAGAGGTCGAAGCCGATGAAGCTGATCAGCCGGTAGACCATGTACGGCGCAAACGCCGCAATGCCGAGGAGGACGATGCCGGCGATGGGTTCGGTCACGGCGGTCAGACCCGAGTCGATCGGTGTCGCGACCTGCGTAATCGCCACCAGGAACACGACAACCAGGACGAGCTTGGAGACGATGAGCGCGATCAGGAACGTCGCCCATTTCCCGATCCATCCCTTCGTGACATCCCAAGAGGCGCCGGAGAGGGCGAGCGGGGCGAGGACGACGGTGACGAGGATCAAGGCCTTCCGGATCAACAGGCTGAACCAGACGATGCCGATGGCGGCGATCATGAGACCGGCGAGGAAGATCGAGACGATCGCACCGACCCCTGGGGAGGCGATGTTCAGCCCGGCCAGTGCCTGGCTGAGGAGTAGGAGTTGGTTGCCCATCGACTCGGTGGTCTCGCCGGCGGCTTGGATGAGGCCGATGCAGAGCTGGTCGACGATCTCCAGCAGCACCGTCGTCAGCGTGATGACCACGAACGATCCGAGGATCGACTTTCCCGCCCCGAGCGCGGCGCGGGAGAGGGCGGTCGGGTCGCGGTGGATCATCCCGGTGATGAGCTGGAGGAAGAAGAAGATCGCCACGATGAACAGGGCGATCCCGAACAGCAGGTTGTAGACGGACACGAACCCTGGCTGGGTGAGGTCGACCAGGGTGGTGGTGTCGAAGACGGTCCACATGGTCTCCATCAGCCAGGCCGCCGCCCCGGCCATCGAGGAGGCGAGCCAGTCGAACGGAGCAGCGATCAGGGACGCGGTGCCCTCGCCGACCGCATCGCACACGTTGGAGATGACGGGGATGTCGCACACGCTCACGGCGAACCCCTCCTTTCACACGCAGAAGGGATGAGGTCAGACCTGCTGGCCGACGCCCCAGAAGAAGTTGATGAGCGCGACCGATCCGCCGCAGATGATCGCTGCGCCGCAGGAGATCAGCAGGCCGGTCTTCCCCTTCCCCGCAAGGTGCGGGTTCGAGGAGTTGGAGCCGTAGGCCCAGATGATCGCGGAGATGATCAGGGCGAGGACGGACAGGATGAGGCCGACGGTCATCACGGCGCCGACGATCGTGCGCAGCTGCTCGATGCCCGGAAGTCCGGAGGAGTTGGGGTCGATGTCAATCACGATGAATGCCCTTTCAGAAGACGGAAGACAGTTCCGACCGCCAGGTGCACCCCGCCCCCATCGGGCACAAAAAGGAGGCCCGCCCCGGGGTGCCGAAGCACCCGGAGACGAGCCCAGAGAACGAAGCGGAGCGGGTCGTTAGAGTTGTCTGCCGATGGTGATGAGCCAGTTCAGCCAGGCGACCCCTGCGCCTGCGAGGATCGCGCCGCCGAGGGCGACGAACACGCCGATGCGGCCCTTTGTCGCGACCTGGTAGTTGCCGTTCGCGGCACCGATGGCCCAGCAGATCGCGGACACGATCAGCATCAGCACCGCCACCACGAGCACGAACATGAGCAGCGCGCCGGCGACCTCGCGCAGTTCGCTGATGCCGGAGAGACCGTCGAAGTCCGGGAACACGTCCATCACGCCTCACCCGCTTTCACGGTGATGTGGAGGTGGTCGTAGTGGCCGCCGGTGACATCAGTGGGGTCGTGCATCCCGCCGCCGGTGTAGTCGCGCCATCCCTCGTCGGCGCGGGCGAGGGACCAGATCTTGCCCTGCCAGATCAGGTACTCCACCCCCAGCACCTCGGCGTGGTTTTGCAGCCAGTTCGTGACCTGCCACCCGTACTCGAGCTGCCCGGGGGTCGGGTGCTGGCCGATCGCGTTCCCGAATGCCACATCACAGGCGCGACCGATCGGGTGCTCAGACTTCGAGCCGGGCCGGGGCGAGTAGCACGCCCATGTCGACTCCGGAAACCCCGTAGAGGTCTGTTCGTAGACGCTGAGCATCCGCACCGTGATCTGCCCATCCGACGTCGGGTCGTCCACCAGTTCATCCGGGTCGCCCTCCACCGGTACCGGATCACCCGGCGACCCCGTCTCGGTGTCGCAGCCTTCTTGCCTGGGTGGAGGGATGTCGCTTTCGGGGAGGTCGGCGGCGTCGTGGTCGTTGAGCCACTTCGCGGGGTCGATGTAGTCGCCGTCGGTGCCGCCCTGGCGGACCTCGAAATGCAGATGCGGCCCCGTCGACATCCCGCTGGAGCCGGCGTCGGCGATGTGCTGCCCGGCCCGCACCTGGTCGCCGGTCTGGACGTGGATACCGTCCTCCCACGAGTGCGCATACGCCGTCGCAACCGTGCCCCCGTCGATCTGGTGTTCGATGACGACGAGGCCGCCGTACCCGCCGGAGAACTCCGACACCGTCACCGTGCCGTCGGCGGCGGCAAGGATCGGCGTCCCGTCCGGGGCGGAGAAATCCGCGCCCGTGTGGAAGGACTCTTCCTCGCCCGTGATGGGGTGCGTGCGCGGTCCGAACGGGCTGGTGGCGACCCAGGTGCCCTCGGGCAGCGGGAACACCACCCGCGACGACTCTGTCACCGGCCCCGCGGCGAGCACCGGTACCGGGTCGGCAGTCACCGGGCTGCCAGTGCCGGTGCCTGTGAGGGTGGTGAGGATCTGTTCGGCGACGGGTTCGTAGTTGTCGTACCGCTCCGGATACGCGCTCACTTCCACGGCCTGGGCGGCTTCGCCCTTGCCCATCTGCTCCCACCCCGGAATATCCAGCAGCCCCCGCGGCGAGCCCTCATTCGGCCCGCCGGGGCCGCCGTAGAACGCGGCGGCTTGGTAGTCGGGGTCCATGAGCTCGGCGACCGTGCCCCACCCCGCCTGCGGGCGCATCTGGAACAACCCCAGGCTGTCGTTATCGCTGCCGTTGCCGTCGTTGGGATAGTCGCCGCTCTCGGGGTAGGCGCTCGTGTTGGCGAGCATCCGCATGCGCGACTCGGTGAGCGCGGCCATCAGCGCGATCAGGATGCCGTCGCGCCCTACCCCATCGATGCCCGAGCCGGTCTCGATGATCGTGGCGGCATGGGTGAGCTCGGCACGGCCGAGTGTGATCGTCTCCCCGTTCCGCGTCGTCGCCGTCAACTCCTCCGGCACGTCGCCGACCTGGAACCGGCCGGCGGGGGCGGCGCAGGAGACGGTGGCCGGGTTCATGAGCAGCCCGACCGACACCAGCCCGACCAAAGGGGCCAGCAGGACGAGGGCGGCGAGTGCCGCGATGACCTTCCGCATCATGGCCTCCCGTTAGCGGAGGGGCTGGTCGAGGATCGACAGCCGCAGCAGATAGCAGGGGTCGCTGTCGGGCGGGCAGGTCAGGAAGATCGTGAACGCCACCTCATGCGCACTGGTCGTGGGTTCGTCGTTCCAGACCCCGGCGCGGTGGCGGATACCCTCGATCGTGTACGCGGTGGTGCCCGGCTGCAGCTGCCCCGGCTGCGCCTGCTCCACGGCGTCCGCCCACGCCTCCGGCACGAACACCTCCGTGATCTCCAGGCGCTGGGTCGTGCTGTATTTGCGGAGTTCAGTCCAGGAGTCGCGGGTCGGGAGGTAGCCGACGATATCGGAGGCGAGGCCGGCTTGCTCGATCCCGGTCGGGTCTGCGACCTCCAGCAGCACGCTCGTGTAGTCCAACGGCATCAACCCGCTGGCGGTATCCCACGCGAACAGCGCCGTCGCGACGGAGCGGGCGAACTCCTCCGGATCATCCGTCTCCGGAATCGGGGCCAGATCGCGCGGGTCGCCGCCGGGAGTGACCGGCGCGGATGGCGACGGCGTGGCGGGTGGCGGGTCGGGAGTGCGGGGGCCGGTGACCAGGCCGTAGACGCCGACGCCGACGAGGATCAGCACGAGGGTGGCGGCCGTGACGATCACGACCAGGCGGCGACGGGAACGAGAAGCATCTGTCGGGTTCATGCCACCAGGTGCACCAGACACACATCCGCCCCGACACCCACGCAGGGTCCGGGGCGGCGAACAACCAGAGAGATCAGAGGGCGCGCAGGTGCCGCACCCCACCCTCCCCATCCGCATCTTCGGCGGGATCGGCAGCATCGCTGGGCTCGGTGTTGCGGGCGGCGGTGAGAGCGCCGGCGAACGCGGTCGTGCCGGCGGCGATCGTCAGGAACATCTCGATCTGCTCATCGGTGAGATCCTGTGCGAGCTGGGCGGGGTCGTAGTGCGTCCACCAATCGGTGAGTTCGCCCCAGATCACCAGGAACGACCGCGTGGTCCACACCGCCGGCCCCGCCACCGGAGCCGGTCCGGTCTTGCGGCGCGGCGGCTTGGCCTTGGCGCGGGCGATCGCCACTTTCGCCAACTCGTCCAACTGCGCATCCCGCGACACCCCCGGATCACCGACCAGGCTCCGGACTTCCTCGAAGATCGGATGCACCGGCGCGCCGGCCTCGATCCGTGCGAGCGCGTCCGCGACCTGGGTGCGGGTGTCGTCAGGGAGGTCGTCGCGGGCGGCGGCCTGCTGGACGTACTCGATCTTGTCCAACGTCCGATAGGACGCGGCGCCGGGGATCATCGCTGCCGCCTGCTGCCTGGCCTCACCCGCAGGCGACGAGGACGGTGCCGGAAAATTTCCGCCACCGTCGGGAGACGCATCGGCGGGCTGGTGGTCGCTGGTGAACCGCGACTGGGCCTGGCGGCGGGCCGCGTCCTCGGCCAGGAGGGCTTTGAGTTCGCGGTAGAGGCTGGCGGCTTCCAGCGGGGTGAGGGCTTTGTGCAGCAGGTTGTCGTCCTGCTCCGCGAGCAGATGCCCGAGCCGGTCGGAGATCCCTTGCCGCACCCAGACGTTCACCACCCGCCAGTTCAGCTTCTGGATCGCGGCCAATCTGCGCCGCCCGCAGACGAGCACGCCTTCTGGGGTGATCGTCGGGGGCTGGAGCAGTCCGTCGCGGTCGATGGACGCGGCCAGGGCGTCGATGTCGCCCAGGTCGGTGCGGTGCCGGGTGCCGATGATGATCGAGGACACCGCCCGCTCCAGCTCGATATGCCCGCCAGTCATCACTGACCGCCCCGGTGTTTCGGGGCCGCGAGGGACACGGTGAGGACGAGGTCGTCGTCGTGCAGCAGCACCGGCAGCGTCTCACCGATCAGCAGTCGCAGCAGGATGCCCCGGCCCGCGCTCGTCGCGGACAGGCCCGGTGCGGGGTTGCCGAGCAGGACTCGCAGGAGCGCTGTCCAGGAGGTGCCGGGGAGGTCGAGGAGGGCGCGGGAGTGTTGGTCGCGGCGCAGCACCTCGAACGCCGATTGCCTGGACCCCGCCCGAGCCAGCGCCTGGCAGACGTGCTCGACCGCGGCGCGGGCGGTCTGCGGCGGCCACCCCAGCACGGTGATGAACGCGATCGCATCCTCCACCGCACCCGCCGCCGACGGCCGCACCTCCGCAGGCCTCGCCTCCGTTTCCGCATCCTCTTCGTCCGAGTTGGTGCTGGGGTCGGTGGTGTGGAACGCGGGGTGGTAGTCATCGAGGGGGTTCTCGCGGTCGGAGAGGCGTTCGGCGTCGTGGAAGACCGAGTAGTGCGGGCGGCGGGCCTGATGCGTCGAACAGAGCAGGCCTTGGCCGCGTTCCTCGGCGATGCAGGTGATCCGCACCGCGTGCGTGACCACCGCCCACGGGTCCTCCGCCTCCCGCGCCGAGCGGGTGCGCATCACATCGAATGCCGCAGACGCCGCCTCCCACGGATCAAGCCCATGCTTCCGCGCCAGAGCCGCGTACTTGTCGGCCGCGTAGGTCATGAGCCGTGCGGCGGTCGGGTCGGTGCGCCACGCACCCTGCCCTTCCTTGTGCAGCCGGCCCAGCAGCGCGCGGAGCCCTTCACCGGTCGTGTAGTCCTCACCGCCGGGATCGGCGGTCATCGTGTGCGGAATCATCACGGCACCTCCTGACAGACAGATGCACCGCGCCTCCCACGAGCGGCGGAGCGGTCAGGGAACGCACGTCGGATCGTGTGCATGATCGATCACCCCGTCTCATTCCCGGCCCAGGGTTCGCGTCTCGACCGCGGGGTCTTCCCGGCCGAACGCGGACAGCGGCGGCAACCGCTTCGCGGACGCGACCAGGTGCTCGGCACCCGAGGCGATACCGGCCCGGGCTCGGTGGGACAGGTCGGCTTGGAGGTCGATCCCGCGCCGCGACAGGGCGCCGCCGGCTCGCGGCATCAGTTCCGAGGGGCGCACCCAGTCGACCCCACGGGTCGGCTTCTCCGTGTCGAGCTCGGCTTGCTGGTCGCGGTCGACGTCGGCGGCCTGGATCGCCTCCGGCGCCATCCCCGCCGACGCCTCGGGCCGTTCCGGCGTCGGGGACGGATCGGGCGTCCGCTGCGGGTCGTGCGGATGCTGTTCGGCGTTCATGATGATTCCTCCTCAGAGCGTTCGGATGGGATGCCGACCCCTGTCGGGTCGGACGACGCAGACGACCCCTGCGAGTCGGGATCGAGTTCGGGGTCAGGTGGGCGCGGCAGCCACCGGCCCACGGTCGAGGGATGCACGCCCATGGCGCGGGCGATCTGCTTGTTCGACCACCCCTCACCCCGCAACCGCGCCGCACGCTCACGCCGCCCCGTGCTGGCCTCCACCACCGGCGGCGTATCGGCCTCGGATAGTTCGGGCGCGACTGGGTCAAGCGGCACCGGGGCGCCGAGCTCCGCCAGGCGCTCAACCAGAGCCGGGGCTTCCAGAGACTCCGGTACGGGACCTTCGGCGTCGGAGCTGGTTGCCGCGGGCAGGATGGGCGCCGGCGACTCCGCGGCCGATGTGTCGGCGGTGCGGGTGGAGCGGATCAGAACGACCGTGAGGTGGGTGGATGCCAGGAGCACCAGGGGTGGGACGGCGGCGACCGTCGCGGCGAGCACCCCGGGCACGGTCACCTCGGCGGTGACGAGGGCGTGGGCCGCGTTCGCGGTCACCGACACCAACGCACCGGCGATCAGCAGCGCCCAGGGATACCAGGCGGCCCGGTGCCCGTCGAGGGCGACGACGGCGACCGTGGCGACCACGATCAGCCCGTCCACCAGCAGCGGCCAGATCCACGCCTGCCCAGCCGCGATGCCCGACCGCATGGCGAGATCGGCCAGCGCGGTGAAGCTCAACCAGAACGCACCCGCCCCGATGAGCACGGTGCCCGACGCAGCCGTGACCACCGCCCACCCGCGACGATGCACCGGGTTCATCGCAGCCCCCTCGACGGGACATGACCCTCAGGGATCGCATCGAGATCGTGTACGGGGCCGGCCCGCGCGGTGCCGGCTTCTCTGGGGCGGGGCGTGTCGACGTGGATGCGCTTGTAACCGGAGGCGACGGTGCGGGCGATCTCGCGCTGCCCGAAGTCGGGCTGGGAGACGGTGAGCATCGCATCGAGCGCATCCCGGTAGGGCACGCCCTCCTCGGCGAGCACGCAGGACGCCCAGAACAACTTGTGGTTGCGATCCGTATGCTCACCGCCCAGCCACTTCGCGAGCTTCAACGGATCAGTCCGCCCCGCCGAGGAGCCCCGCTCCGGGAGCCGGCGCGGCGGGCGCGGCGGGTCCAAGAACGTCCGCAGCGCTGACGCATCCAATGCCCGGCCCGGCGTCGGACTCAGCGACGCCAGGCGATACAGGCTCGTCTCGCCGTCGATGATGCGGCGCGAGGGCGGCACGATGATGTAGCCGCGATCCCCACGGAAGTCGATCCCCACACGCCCGGCCTGCCACGACGGCTGCTCACTCGCCAGGGAGGCTGGGTAGTAGACGTGCAGGCCACCGGTCGGTGAGCGCACCAGCGCCTCCCACCCATTCACCAGCCCGGCCCGGCGCGCTTGGCGGAAGGCGTCGTAGCCGTTGACGCCGTGCACATCGACGTCCACGACCACCACGCCGGAGGCGGCGCCGGTGGGCATTCCGATGTTCGCCGCCGGGAACCGTCGCCACCACGACTCCACCTGGCCGGGGCTCGTGGTCGCGTCGTGGAAGCCATGCTCGGTGAGCGGGTTCTTCCCGCCCGGCGCGCACGGGAACACCGGCACCCCGGCCTGCGCGAACAGGCGCGCGGTGACCGGCAACGGCGCGTCCTCACCGAGCCCGGCGAGGGCGGTGGCGAATGCGGTCCGGGCAGCCATCACAGCCTCCGTGCACTCGCCGGCTCCGGGGCTCGGCTGTGCTCTGGTTCGGCCACGGTCGCGGCGGTGCGCTCTTTCGGTCGCGCGGGCCGTGGCGCGTCGCGGTCAAGGCCGGGCGGGGCGCCGTCGGGCACCTGAGCGGTGTCGAGCTGATCGAGAATCCCGGCGGCGGTCTTCCGCACCCGCTCACCGGTCGCTTTGACGACGTCGACGGGTTCCTTGCCGTCGACGTTCGCGGCCCACCCGGCCACGTACGGGATCGTGTAACCGGTGGTGTCCATTCCGTGGGCGGCGCCGATCATCAGCGCGACGGACTCGGCTTCGACCTCCCCGATCCCGCGATGCAGGCGGGCATCCTCCCGGTCCGGGTCGTGCATCAGCACATGCACAAGCTCGTGGGCGAGGGTCTTGACCTGGGCGGCGGGGTCCATGTTCTCCCGCACCGCGACCGTCTTCGCCTCGAAATCAGTCAGGCCGTTCGCGCCGTGGATCATCCCCTCATGCGGCACCCGCAGCAGCTCGTACCCGGCCGCCCGTACCTGCTGCGCGAGCCCGTCCCACAGCCCGTCGGGGGCTTCGCCCTCCAACAAGGTCGGCGACGGCGGTTCCGGGATCGGCTCCCCGGCGGTCTGCGAGACGTCCCAGACGTAGGCGGGGCGCACTCCGACCATCTGCGAGCGCACCACCTCGCCCGGCTTCGGTTTCTCACCCCGGCCCAGCCGGTACCAGGAGGCCAGGTCCGAGGGATTCGCGGACGCAAACCGGCCCGTGACCGGGGCGAGGATCTGATATCCGGGCTGGCCCTTCTCGACCTGCCGGCCGAGCTGCTGCCACTGCTTGTACCCGGCGACATAGGTCGGGAACGGTTCAGACACCCGGCCCTGCTCGAACGCCGCCTGATGCTGTTCCCAAATCAGCAGGACATTGTTGAACGAGCGCGATCGGAACCGGGCGGCGAAGCGCAGCGCGTCGGCCCAGTCCTCGCCCGTGACGAGCTGCTCGACCGCACCGGTGAGCTTCTCGTGCAGCTCATCGAGCCTCTCTTCCCGCTTCTGGCGGGCCTCTTCCCTCGTCGCCATCGTTCGGCCTCCTCCCGGTAGACCAGCCACCAGGGGTGTGGGCGGCTGGTCTTGCACCTGCGAGGTGAGCCAGGTGCATCCGGAGAGTGTCGAGACGGTCAGCGAACGAATGGAGCGGTAAGTTGGCCGTCAGGAACACGGAGGCACCTGACGTAGAACAACGGCCTACCAGCGAACCCGCGCCCGCGGGCGCGTCGCTCCGGGATGGGGTCGTTTAGGTGGGCACCGATGTCTCATTCATGTGCATGCTGCTGCCCGCGAAGCGCATCGCTCGATACCGGCTCGGCGTGATCCCGACGCACTCCCGGAACGCCGCCGACGCCCGGTTGCGGGACCGCCAGCCGACCCGTCGCCCGGCCTGCTCGATCGTCACGTCGGTCTCGCGCAGCAGTCGGGCCATCTCCTCGACCCGCAGCATCGTCAGATACGTCAACGGCGTCTTCCCGTAGGCGTCCACGAACACCCGACTGAGTTGCTTCGTGGACAGATGCACCATGCCCGCCAGCTCCGGCAGCCCCCAATTGCGGGCGATGTCACTGCGTAGAGCGTCGCGTACCTGCCTGACTTCGGCCCGTAGCGGCGTGAACCGGCGATCCCGAGGCAGGGCCGGTCTGATCCGTGCCCGCTGGTGCGGCGAGGCCCGGTATGGCGAGATACGGATGAACGGCGCGATCTGGTCGATGACCGCGTGCCACAACGCCTGTATCCGATGAAATCGCTCCCTGTAATGCCCGTCGACGCTGAGAGCGACGAGCTCATCCAACCAGGGCATCAACATTCCAGAGCGGTCTTCCCCGAGACGGAGGATCTGGGCTGGTTCGGTGTAGATGGTGTCGGCGAACCCCTGCGCGTCGAGACGATCCTGGAGCACATCAGCGTACTGCCAGAACAACTGATCGAGCAGGAAATCCGGGTCGGCGTAGATCGTTGTGACCGTGACGCACCCTTCCGGCTCCGACCCGCACAGCACGTTCGCGCCCAGCAACACCACGTCACCGGGCTTCACCGGTCGCTCACCGAACTCGCTGAACAGGATCGCGGACCCATCGCGCACGATGATGAGCTTCACGCAGTCATAGGCGACCGGACCAACAGGGCGATGGATCGTGCTGGTTCGCGCAAGAACGGACTCGAACACCGCGATCAGTCCGGCAACAAGCGGACGCCCCGCGAGCTTCCAGTGAGGGTAGGAACTCGCGGGGCGTCCATGATGAGGGAAGGGTGTTAGACGGTCATGTCGGCCGGTTCCGGTGTTGCGACCGGTGCGACTGCCTTGGGTAGACGCAGGAACACCGCGATGAGGATCGCCGCACCGATCGCGATCACAGCGTTGACACCGATCGCGAGCTGCAGCCCGGGCAGCAACGTCGCGGCGACCATGCCGGTCGCGATCGCCGACATGACCGGGGTGCCGAGGGCGATGCCGACCTGCTGGCTCATCGTGACCAGGCCTGTCGCCAGGCCCTGCTGGTTCGCAGGGACGCCGGAGGTGGAGGCGACGACGTAGCCGACGATCGCGACAAGGTTCGCGATCCCGCCGACGAAGGTGAGGATCAGCACCGGTACCAGCCACGCGCGGGTGTCGCCCGCGAACGCGAGCGGCGCCGTGGCGGCGGCCTGCACGATGAGGCCGGCGACGATCGCGGTCTTGGCGCTGGTCTTGCCGATGATCTTCGGGGCGACGAGGCCGCCGATGACCGTGCCGATGCCGAGCACCCCGAGGATCAGGCCCGCGGTGATGGCGCTGTAGCCGAGGATCTGCTGGAGGTACAGCGTCAGCAGGAACACGAGCGAGGTGAAGGTGCCGAACGCAAGGAGCCCGGCGGTGTTGCCCCAGCCAATATTCGAGCGCTTCAGCAGCCCAGGTGCAACGAGGGGCTCGGTGACGCGACCCTCGATCTTCAAGAACACGGCGAACAGGATCAGCGCGCCCAGGATCGGCCCCCAGGTGCCCGGGTGGGTCCACCCGTTGTGGCCTGCGGTGTCGATCCCGAACACGAGCGCCACCAGCGCGAGGGTGATCGTGACCGCGCCGGGAACATCGAGCTTGGGGCGCGGGCCGCGGGCGGGCTCGCGGAGCACGAACGGGGCGATGAGGATCACGGCGAGGGCGACGACGACGTTGATGAAGAACGCCCACCGCCACGACATCGCTCCGGTAAGGAGTCCGCCGAGCACGGCGCCGGCGGTGAAGCCGGCGGCCATGAGCGCTCCGTTCAGCCCGAGGGCTCGGGAGCGGGCCGGGCCTTCGGGGAACATCGTGGTCATGAGCGACAGCGCGGCGGGAGTGACCATCGCGGTCGCGATGCCCTGCCCGACACGGGCGACGAGCAGCAGCACGGGCTCGGTGGCGAGCCCGCCCGCGAGGGAGGAGACGCCGAGCAGCACGATCCCGATCATGAACAGGCGCTTGCGGCCGAACAGGTCGGCCACGCGCCCGAAGAAGAGCGTGAACCCAGCCGCGCAGAGCGCGAAGGAGGTGACGATCCACTGCAGCGCGGAGGTCGCGAAGCCGAGCTCGGTGCCAATGTGCGGCAGGGCGACGTTGAGGATCGAGAAATCGACTGCGAGGGTGAAGTTCGCCGTCAGCAGGACCGCCATCGCGATCTTCTGCGCCGCGGTGAACCGCTCCGCCGGAACAGGTGTCGATGCGGTACTGGGTGGTGGTGAGGTGTCTGTGTGGCTCATGCCATCCAGACTCGGACGATGCGACAGAGGTAGCCAGATCCCCGGTTTGCGTGGCCTGCGGTTGCCTAGCACTGACAGGGTCAGGCTCCGCCGGTACGCGTGCGGGACAATAGATGGCATGGCACTACCGCAGCCCACTGATACCGATGGCCCGGTCACCGAGCTGGGCGAGTTCCTCCGCTCGCGCCGCGACCGGATCACCCCGGACGAGGCCGGCGTGAACAGCTACGGTCGCCGCCGGGTTCCCGGCCTGCGTCGCGAGGAGCTCGCGCAGCTGGCCGGAGTGTCGGTGACGTATCTGACCCGGCTGGAGCAGGGGCAGTCGCAGAACGCCTCGGATGCCATCATCGATGCGCTCGCCCGTGCCCTCCAGCTCGACGACGACGAACGGGCGCATCTGTACGCGCTCGCGCACCCGGCCCCGCCGAAGCGACCGCAGGCGTCGAAACCGGAGATCGCCAAGCCCGGCGCGAAGCAACTGTTGCACTCGATGGGCGATGTGCCCGCGGTGCTGCTGGGACGGTTCAACGACATCCTCGCCTGGAACCGCGCCGGCCACCTCCTACTCGCCGGGCATCTCGACTGCGATGCGCCCTCATGGGTGGAGGATCGTCCGAACCAGTTGAAGCTGCTGTTCCTGGACGAGCACACCCGCGACCTCTACGTCGACTGGACCGACGAGGCCGCCCTTGCCGTCGCCTCTTTGCGCTACGTCGCGGCGCAGTTCGCCGACGACCTGCGCCTGGCCGAACTGGTCGGGGAGCTGAGCATGAACAGCCCTGAGTTCGCCCGCCTGTGGGCCGGCCACGACGTACGGCTCTGCACGAGCGGAGCGAAGCGATTCCGCCACCCCGAGGTCGGGGAGCTGGAGCTGGGCTACGAGGTGCTGCACCTGCCCGAGGGCAACGGGCAGCGCATCCTCACCCACACCGCCGAGCCCGGCAGCGCGTCGTTCGCCGCGCTGCGGCTACTGACCTCGGCCTCGTAACCGGTCGCCCGACGCACAGTGAAGAAGCGCTCCCAGGATGATCCTGGGAGCGCTTCTTCGTGTGGTGACCGCGACGATCACTCCATGAGGCGCTCGGCCAGCAGCCGGTACGAGGCCAGCCGTTCGTCCGGGTCGCTGGTGAGGGTGTTGATCATGACCTCGTCCGCGCTGTGCGCCTCGGCCAGTGTCGTCAGCTCGGTGCTCACCTGGTCGGGGGTTCCGGCGATGATCGCTTGGGATCGGGCTTTCGCGCGGGTGCGCTCGGCATCGGTCCACTCGTGCCGTGCCGTGGTCTCGGCCGACGGGATCGGCCCGTCGAAACCGAGGTCTTTGCGTGCCCGCCACAGCAGCATCGCATCCGCCAACTGCTGGGCGCGTTCGCGCGTCTCGGCGGTGATCACGCGCATGGCCAGCACCGTATGCGCGCCATGACCATGCTCGGTGGCCGTTGCACGGTAGGCGGCGGTCGCGGCTTCGCCGCCGCGGGGCACGAAGAAGTGCCCGTGTGCATATCCGGCGCCGGCGAGGCCGGCCAGGGGTGCGGCGGAGCCGCCCGCGCCGAGCACCCAGACCCGGCCGTCCGGCTCACCCGCCCTCGACGGGTGCTGGGTGCCGAGGGCGTGGGCGAGGGCGGCGATCTTCTCCCCGTAGTCCGGGTCGTCCAGCGCGGCCCGGCCCACGCCGGCATCGACGCGGTCGCCATGCACCTGCCCAAGCAAGCTCATCACCTCGATGACCTTCTGCACCGGATACAGCGGCAGGAGGACGCCGCCGGTGCCGACCCGGATCGTTCGAGTGCGTTCCAGGGCGAGGGCGGTCATCATCTCCGGTGCGGTGCTGGCGAACGAGGCCGAGCGGTGGTGCTCGGCGAACCAGATCCGGTGATACCCCAGCGCTTCGGCCTCCTGGGCGAGGCGGAGGCCGCTCTGCACGGCCTCCGCTCTGGTCGGGGTGTGTTCGGTGAGCGGTACCTGGTCGAGGATCGAGACCCTCATGCCGACTGCTTCTCGGCGTTTGCGGGGTGGAGGGCGGGGATGATGCGCCAGTCGCCGCCGACCTGGAACACGAGGTTGTGGATATCGGCGCCCGCGATCGTGCGCAGCACCGGCACCAACTCCTCGGCGTGCTCGGGCTCGGCGACGTTCAGCGGCCACTCGCCGATGGTCGCGCCGCGCAGGTGCGGGTGGTGGAACCCGGCCCCGTACGTCGCGATCAGGCTGATGGGGGCAAGGTTCGCGGCGCGCTGCTCGGGCCAGGTCAGCAGCCAGGACGCGATGAGCCCGCCACGCTGATCCCGATGCAGACCGGTCACCTCGATCTTCCCCGTGCCGGCAAGGAGATGCTCGTTGAACTCTGCCAGCACCTGTCGGGCCGGGCCGTCGAGCAGTTGAACAGCCTCTCCGAAGGCGGTCTCCTTGCCGGTGCGGGTGACGTGGCCGAAGTGGTTGCCGTCGCGCAGGTCGATGAAGTGACGGGTCAGCGCCTCCAGCGGCGCGGGAGTGGTGGTGGTCATGATGGGGTTCCTTCCATGTGTGTCGGTTGAGGTCTCGGAGTGGATAGTTCGGACAGGGATGGTTCGGACAGGGCTGCTGCCACCGCCGCGAGCGCGCGGCTACGAGGACTGAGCAGGTCGGCGTGCCCGACGCCGGGCAGCACCTCCAAGGTCGTGGGGATGCCATCGGCGCGGAGCCGCGTGGCGTAGGCGATCACATCGTCACGAACCGGATCGTCGCTGCCGACGACCAGGGACACCGGGGCCAGCCCGGCAAGACTCGGAGCCTCCAGTGGGGTGGGCAGGATCGTCGGGGCGGGAGTGCTGTCGAGCCAGAGTCGCCACGCCGCACGCAGGTCGGCCCGGTTCGGAAACGCGCCAGACCCGGCGCGATAGGAGGGGCGGGCGCAATCGGGGTCGAGCGGTGGATACGTCAACACCTGGGCCGGCACCCGGTCGCCGGCATCGCGCCGGGTGAGCGCGGCGGAGGCGGCGATCGTGCCGCCGGCGCTGTCGCCCCCGACGACCACCGGCAACCCGTCGGATCGACGGTTGGCCCAGGCGAGTGCCGCGAGCACGTCGAGCACCGCGGCCGGGAACCGGTGAGCCGGGGCGAGACGGTACTCGACGGAGACGACCGCCCACCCCGACCGGGACGCGAGCCCGCCGGTGACGGGCGCCCAGGCGGCAGCGGAGCCGTGCTGCCAGGAACCGCCGTGCGCCCAGACGATCCAGCCGCGCGGGTTCGCCGGTCGGTGCACGAGGAGCGGAACCGGCGCGCCATCGGATGCGACAGCATTAGAGAGCGTCGTTTCAGGGGCAGTGATCGTGGTCATGATGGGTCCGGTCAGATCTGGCGCAGGGCGCCGCCGTCGACCGACCACTCCGCACCCGTCACCTGACCGGCGCGCGGCGAGAGCAGGTAGGCGATCACCCCGGCGACGTCCTGCGGCCTGCCGATTCGGCCGGTGGGCAGGCGGCGCTCCTCGCGGATGAAGCGATCGACCGCGGTGTCGGGGTCGGTGCCGAAGCGTGCGGCGAGCTGTTCGGCGAACCCGCCCGACGCGTCGAACAGCGCGGTGCGGGTCGGGCCGGGTGACACGACGTTCGAGCGGATGCCCGCCGGGCCGTACTCGATGGCCAGCGACTTCGACAGCGACAGCACTGCTGCCTTCGACGCGGCGTAGGCGGCCATCGTCGGATCGGGCATCCGGGCGGCCTCGCTGCCCAGGTGCACGATGCTTCCGCCGCCCGCGTCCCGCATGGCCGGGATCACGGCGCGGGTGAGGCGGGCGAGGGCGAACAGATTCACCTCGAACGTCGCCTCCCACAGCTCGTCATCGATCGCCTCGAACGAGTCGCGGGTGTCGAACAGGGCGGCGTTGTTCACCAGCCCATCGATACGGCCGTGCCGCTCGACGGTCTTCGCCACGACCCGGGCCGCCGCGTCCGGTGCTGCCAGATCCGCGGCGACGAAGTGCGCCGATGCGGGCAGCACGCCGTCGCCGGGATCGCGGCGGGCGACCGCCACGACTTTCACCCCTTCGCCTGCGAGTTCGTGGGCGGTGGCGAGGCCGATACCGCTGGTGCCGCCGGTGACGATGACAACGCGGCCGTCGAGGTCGAGATGCATGAGAGAGCCTTCCTAAATGGTCGAGGTGGGCTGCGTAAGCGCGGTCTTGCGCCGGGCAGAAACGCGGGCGACCACGATGAGACCGAGCCCGGCGAGAGTGAGCCCTGCGCCGACGACGGTGGGGCTGATCAGCCCGTAGCCGGCGGCGATCGCTGCACCGGCGAGGCTGACGCCGATGGTGTTGCCGAGGTTGAACGCGGCGATGTTCGTCGCCGACGCCAGGGTCGCAGCGCCCTGCGCGTGCCGCATCACCCGCGCCTGCAGGCCGGGCACGGTGGCGAAGCCGACCAGGCCGAGCAGGAACAGCCCGATCGCGACCGGCACCGGCATCCCGGCGACCGCGCCCAGGGCCAGGATCACGATCGGCAGCAGGATCGACAGGACCAGTACCGCGTTGTCCGCGTTCCTGTCCGCGGCCTTGCCGCCGAGGATGTTGCCCGCGAACAGGCCGGCCCCGAAGATCACGAGCAGCCACGGGATCGCTGTGGCCGAGTATCCGGTGACTTCGCGCAGCAGCGGCTCGATGTAGGTGAACACGCCGAACATGCCGCCGAACACCAGCGCGGTGGTCAGCAGCGAGGCGAGCACCTGTGGGCGGGCCAGGGCCTTGAACTGCTGGGCGACGGGCAGCTGATCCCGCTCCGGCTCCGTCTTCGGTACGAGAGCGATCAACCCGGCCAGCGCGATCAGGCCGAGCGCGCTGATGATCCAGAACACCACCCGCCACCCGTACTGCTGGCCTACGAGCGCTCCGGCGGGCACGCCGAGGACGTTCGCGATCGTGAGGCCGGCGAACAGAGCCGCCACGGCCGATGCCCGCTTCGAGGGGGGCACGAGGGAGGCGGCTAGCACGGCGCCGATGCCGAAGTAGCCGCCGTGCGCGAGCGCGGCCACGATCCTTCCCGCGAGCATCACCTCATACGTCGGCGCCCACGCCGAGAGCAGATTCCCCACGACGAAGAACGCGAGCAGCACCGCGAGCGCGTACTTCGGGGGTCGCCGCATGAGAAAAGGGGTGATGAGCAAAGCGCCGGGCACGACCGCGAGCGCATAGACGCCGACCAGATGCCCGGCCTGGCTGATCGTGACACCCAGATCCGTGCCGACCTCGGTGAGGAGGCCCGCGATGACAAACTCGGTCAGCCCAATCCCGAACCCGCCGACACTCAGCGCGAACAGCGCGAGTGCCGCCTTCCGTCGCGTCAAGGCAGCCGATGGTTGGCCGACCTCAGCATCAGGTGCGGGACGGACAGTGGTCGTCATACGGCGCTTCCCTCCTCGAAACATCTGGCGGTACCAACCAGCAGCAGAGCGGGCGAACCGGTCATGCATCCACCCTGCTCGGGCTACAGCGGGGTAGCCAGAACCCCGAGTTGCCTAGCACTGACAGGGACAGGCTGACCGCCGCGCGAGCATCGACTGCGCGAGATCCTGACGTGATGGATGCCGACTGGGATGCCCGGATCGCGTCGTTCTGGGAATCGGTAGACGACACCGCACCCGACACGATGCTCGACCACATGCAAGCCCTGGTCGCAGAGCGCGCCGACGACGATCCAGGCGCCCTGTACGAGTGGGCGTCCGTCCACGACTACCTCGGCAAGGAACACGAAGCTGTTTCTCTCTACCGGGCCGCCCTCGACCGCGGACTCTCCGAGCCCAGACGGGCGCAAGGAATGATGCAGCTCGCCAACTCACTGCGGAACGCCGAAGGCCGTAGTTGATCTCCTGAGGAATCAGCCGGGCTACGAGACCACGGGCGATGCCGCGCAGACGTTTCTCGCGCTCGCGCTTCGAGACGCTGGACGGCCCGACGAGGCGTTGCGCGTAGCCCTCACGGCTCGCTCAGACTCTCCCGCTGTACTCACGCGTCATCGCGAACTCGCCACAAATAGGTCGTTCATATTGACGTATTAACTCGTGGAGGAAAGCACCCCGACTTCAAGCTAGCCGCGACTGAGCCTCCCAGTCCGGTGAGCGCACCCCTCGTGACGTCCCTCGCCGGGAAGATCACCTGCCCGGTGTACGACGACCGTCATTCACAGCGCCCAGCCGGCGCGGCCCATCGCCTGATCGTCGTCGGCCAGACGTCTGTTCCGCGAGCAGACCCGCCTGAGTCAACCCCAGCCCGGAGCGCCTCATGAGCTGCCACACGTCTTTCAAGCGAGGTGCGACGATGACGAATCGCATCAGACGCGGAATCTCGATCGCGCCTTCACGCGCGCTCGGCGGGATCTGCTGAGCGTTCGCCGGATCACCTGACCGGTAGCTCGCGACCTGGAGTGCGCGAGCAGAAGGGAGCTTGACGTGCCCGAGGAGACGTTGTTGACCCTGACCGGGACGGAGCGGGTGGCCGTTGCTCACGAGCTGCGTCGCTACGGCGAGTACCGGGAACATGAAGGCACCGAGCTGCTGGACGCCCACGTGTACGGAGAGCCGGGCGAGCCGATCCATTCGGGTTTGACGCCGGAGATCGAGAGAATGGCCGGCGCGCACTACGAGGTGATGAACGAGTGTGAAGATCTGGCCGCCGCCTTCGAGGGAGACGAGCCGATCACGCTGTCATCAGAAGCGATCGATCTCCTCGGCGAGGCGATGGACAACGCCTTCGCGGACGAGTTCCCACCCGAGGTCGCCCGCACCGCGATGTTCGCCCGGATCGCGCAACGCCGACTGTCCGGGTTCGGCGTCCTGGACCCGGACGAGGCCGGCGACTTCCTCGTCGTCCATGCCGAGACGCAATCCGCCGCAACCCCCGAGATTGCGCAGGTCGTGAGCGCGAGCGGTCTGCAACGTCTCCTCAGCGAGCACGCGCAACTCCGGGCACAGGTCGTGCAACTGAGCGAACGAGTTGACGACCTCACCGCCCAGGTCGAGGCGCAGCGCGATCAGGTCGGCGCCTCGCCGGGGCAGGGTGTGCGGCGGCGGTTGCTTCCGAATCTGTTCGCTGCATCCGCAGACGCCACCGACCAGCCGCCCGCACTTCTTGATCGCGGGCGCGGCCTGTAGACGAGGCCGGTCGGACGCGGGAAGGCACCACGATCGTATGATCCTGGTGCCTTCTGATTGGGTGGCGTCAGCGCCGCATCATGGCAGTTCTCGACTGGAGAGGATCTGGCGGTACGCTTCGGTGTTCTCGTCGCCGTAGTCGATCACATCCTCGAACGACATGGTGCTGCGCACATGCCGGACCGCCTCGGTCTGACTCATGGGGCCTTCGTCGCCCCAGCCGTTCTCGTTCTGGTCCACCGTGACGATCTCAGCGGCCTTCTTAAAGTCCATCCTTCTCCTCCTGTTCCTGCTGAGGCAGACATCTTCTGAACCGCAGCGTCACCAACCGGGTGCACTACGGGAGCCCGGCAGTCCGCCGCGAGGGCGGTGAAACACTCTCAGACAGGATGCTGGTTCTCGGTCACCCGCATGGCTCGGTAACGGCTCGGAGTCAGCCCGGTCGCCTGTTGGAATGCTGAGGTGGCACGGTTGCGCGAGTGCCAGCCGACCCGGCGGCCGACCTGCTCGATCGTGAGGTCAGTCTCCCGGAGCAGACGCGCCATCTCCTCGACCCGCAGCATCGTCAAGTACGCCAATGGGGTCTTGCCGTAGGCGTCTGTGAACACCCGGCCGAGCTGTTTCGAGGACAGATGCACCATCCCCGCCAGCTCGTCCAGCGTCCACGGCTCGGCGATCGCAGCGCTGAGCGCTTCACGCACCTCGGCCGCTTCCGCCCGTGTCGGGGCGAACCGCCGAACCCGCGGATGCACCGGAACGCTCTTCGCCCGCTGCGAGGATGAGATGCGACGATCGGTGACTCGGATGTGCGGAGCGATTTGGTCCATGACCGCGAACCAGAGGGCTTGCATCCGATGGAACCGTGCCTCCTCATCGTGGAGGCTGAGTGCGACCAGCTCATCGAGCCATGGCATGAGCAGCCCGGCTTGATGCTCGCCGAGGCGGATGATCTGGGCGGGCTCGGTGAAGGTCTCCTTGACGAACACCGGCGCATCAAGCCGGTCATGCAGGATGCCGGCGTACTGCCAAAAGGCCTGGTCGATCACGTAGTCGGTATCGGCATAGATCGTCGTGACCGTGATGTGCCCCTCGGGCTCGGAACCGCACAATACGTTCGGGCCGAGCAAGATCACATCCCCCGGCCGGACGGGCTTCTGTCCGAACTCGCTGAACAGGATCGCCGACCCATCACGGACGACGATGACCTTCACACAGTCGTATGCGAGCGGCCCGACGGGCCGGTGCACTGTCTGTGTCCGCGCCAGCAGGACTTGATAGTCCTGCAATGCCCGCCGCGCCATGGCCACTCACTACCGGACTCGGCGATACCCGGTGCGGGTGGATGACGGACTCATCCCATGATCCGTGTGTCCAACGGCGGGAACGCGGAGAAGTAGGTGATTTCGACCAGTGCGAACCCAGCGACTGCCCCGCCGGTGCTGCCACAGATGAGGAGCGCAAACTCTGTTCCCGTGAGTGTGACGGTGACCGCTCGTGTGAGTCCGCGCTCGGCGATCCTGCCGCCTAGCCCCGGGTCGCAACAACTTCTCGCGTCTCGTGCTGGGACTGGCGTGCCTGGAGAGCGAGGTCCCATCCCCAGAGCAGCAGGGCAAGGGTGGCGATGACGGCACCGACGGCAGGGATGGCCGGATAGCCGTGGCCGCCGGTGAGAAGGAGGCCTCCGATCCAGGGGCCGAGGGTGATCCCGACGTTGAACGCCGAGATGTTCCCCGACACCGCGAGCGTGGGAGCGCCGGGGGCGATGGCCATGAAACGGGAGTTCAGCGCCGGGTTGGTGCTGAACCCGAGCAGGCCGAGCGCGACGACGAGCACGACGGTCGCGCCCGCGTGGTGCGCGGTGAGAGCGAGCAGCAGCGATGAGACCAGGAGCCCCGTGAAGCCGACGCCCAGAACTCCCCGGGGGAAGCGGTCGGCCGCCTTCCCACCCACCGCGATGCCGATGAGGGCACCGAGCCCGTAGCCGAAGAGCACCGCCGGCACCCAGGCGGAGTCGAGGCCGGTGGTCTCGATCAGCATGGCTGCGAGGTAGGAGAAGGTGCCCAGCAGCGCGGTGGTCGCTACCGCGGTCATCGCGTAGGACAGCCACAGCCTGGGCGGCCTGAGCCCGCGCAGCTCCTCGCGCCAGCTCGCCGGGTTCTCCGGTCGCAGGGCGGGCACGGAGGCGACGAGGGCGACGGCGGCGATGGTCGAGAGGACCGCGACCGTCCAGAACGCCCCGCGCCAGCCCATGTGCTGCCCGATCCAGGTGCCGGCCGGCAGACCGATCACGGTCGCCACCGTGAGCCCTCCTGCCACGACGCTCATCGCCCGACCTCGGCGTTCGGGCCCGACCAGCGCCATCGCCGCGCTGCCGCCGACCGCCCAGAATCCGGCGTAGGCGAACGCACCGACGAAGCGCATCGCGAACAGCAGCCCGTAGCTGTCGGTCAGGGCGCTGACGACATGGCTGAGGACGAAAATCGCCATGAACACCAGCAGCGCGAGGCGGCGCGGCCAGCGCAGGGTCAGCACCGCCAGGATCGGCGCGCCGACGAGCATGCCTAGCGCGAACGCGCTGATGAGCCAGCCGGCCTGCGGGATCGTCACCTCCAGGTCCGCGGCCATCTCCGGGAGCATCCCGGCCAGCATGAGCTCGCTGGTGCCTTGCGCGAAGATCCCGAAGCCGATGCCCCAGACTGCCAGCGGCAGCCCGTCCCGTCTTGCTGTCATACCTCACTCCTTTTTGTAGCGGGCGCTAGTAAATACTGGGAGCCTAGCAGATGTGTAGCGTTCGGTATAAAATGAGTGCCATGGCTGCCACCACGACACCGACGCGAGGGCGTCCGCGAGGCTTCGACCGCGACGCGGCGCTGGACCAGGCGATCCGACTGTTCTGGCGCAAGGGGTACGAGGCGACATCGGTGCGCGACCTGAGCGAAGCGCTCGGCATCGGGCAGCCCAGCCTCTACAACGCGTTCGGCGGCAAACGCGCGCTCTTCGAGGAGGCCGTGGGCGTGTACGACCAGGAGTACGGGGGCTTCATCGATGCTGCGCTGGACGAGGAGCCCACGGCGGCGCAGGCGATGCGACGCATCCTCGCCGAGGCCCCGCGGCGGTACACGCGGCGCGGACTGCCGCGCGGCTGCCTCATGGCCGCCGGCGATCAGGGAACCGACGACGACCACATCCGCACCACGCTGTCCCGGCTGCGTGAGCAGAAAACCCACGAACTCCGACACAGGGTCGAGACGGACATCGCTGCCAGCCTGCTGCCCCAGAGCACGGACGCACCCGGGCTGGCCGGCTACGTCATGACTGTCCTAAGCGGACTAGTGCAACGAGCGCGCGACGGCGCGCCCCGGCGCGAGCTGGAGAACATCGCCAGCATCTCGGCCACAGCACTTCCGTGATCAGCTCGGCTCGACGGATCGAGCGATACTCACCCGCTCGATCGAGGCGCGGTGAGCCTCTGGAGCGCGTCCTTGATCGTCGTGAGCGCGGCGATCCGCCCGTCCGTGGACCTGGAGGTGCTCGCCGCCCCAGTAGTTGGCGCTGAACGCAGGGCGGGTCATTGACGCCTGCCGCTATTGGAGCCAGCAGTACACCGAAGTCAGCACCCTGTCGGATCGCAAAGGTAGTGGCGTCTCCTGCTCTGCGTGATCCAACAACGCCAGCCTAGCGTCGCGACGATGAGTACCCCCGCGAACCGATCCCGAATCGGGGGTCGCTGCCTATCGACACGACCTGCCATGGGGGCATGTGGCGCGGGTCACGGGAAGAGTGACGGACAGGGTTCTGGATTCTTAAGTACAGAATCTGGTAGGGTGGTCCTCATGGCCCGGACCCGCTCCTTCGACGAGACTGCTGCCCTCGATGCTGCCGCCGCACAGTTTCGTGTGTACGGCTACGCCGACACCTCCACCGAACAGCTCTGCGAGGCGGCAGGTGTGCGGCGCAGCAGTCTCTACAATGCGTTCCAGTCCAAGGACGAGCTTTTCGTGCGCGCTCTGGAGCGCTACGTCGAGACCACCGGTGCGGCACAAGCCTTGGTGCTCGAAGATGCGGAGCTTGACGGGATGTCTCGACTGCGTGGCGTGCTCGACCTCATCCTCGCCGAGGAAGATGAGGCGGCCGCCGATGGTCATGCCGCTGGATGTATGGTCGTCGGCTCGCGGATGACCCCCGACGTCCAGGGTCGAGATGAGCGCGTAGGGCGGCTCCTTGACAAGAGTCTCGACCGCCAGCTCTCTCTGCTTGCCCACGCCGTCGGCGTTGGCCAGCGCGACGGTACCGTGCGCAACGACATCTCCCCTCGCGAGGCCGCGTTGCTCGTCGTGTCGGCAATCTCGGGTGTTCGCGTGCTCGCCCAGGCCGGAATCCGGGCGGATGAACTGAGGCGCGTCGCCATGGCCACCCTCGACGGACTCCGCCCCTAACCACCCCCGCCCGCAGGTCGCGACTGCGGGCCACCCGTATGCCTTCATTCTGTACTCAGTAATCCAGAAAGGTTCGTTGTGAAGAAGTACCTCTACCTGCTCATGGTCACCATCATGGTGACGGTCATGAGCGAGCTCCAAGTGGCCGGCATGATGCCCGCCATGTCCGCCGACCTCGGCGTGACGACTGGACAGATCGGCCTGCTGGTCTCGGTCTACGCCGCCGGCATGATGATCGGCGGCCCGCTGTTCGCCTGGTTCCTCCGACACAGCCCACCCAAGGGAGCTCTGCTGACGATCGTCGCCCTCTACGCCGTCGCCCAGGTGCTCGTGCCTGTGGTCGACGCGTTTTGGTGGGTCGCGATCGTCCGGGTCATCACCGGCGCCTTGGCCGGCGCCTCGTTCGGGCTTTCGGTCACCTACGGGGCGGCTCTAGCCGAGAGCCCGCAGAAGATCGGCGAGGCCGTTTCGATCGTGCTGGGCGGCATCATGGTCGGCACCGTGCTGGGCCTGCCCTTGTCGAACTTCATCTCCAACTTCTGGAATTGGCAGGCGAGCTTCTACGTCCTCGGCGTCATCACGTTCGTGCTGTTCCTCGCAAGTCTTGCGATCCTGCCCAAGCGCGGCGCCGCGACTCAGGACGCCGCAGCGCAGGATGTGCGGAACCTGCGCATGCCAAGACTCTGGGCGCGTTACCTGGTGAGCCTGCTCACCATCGGTGCCGCCTACGCCTCGTTCTCATTCTTCACTCCGTTGCTGGAGGAGAACGCGGGCTTCAGCACAAACACGACGACGATCATCCTGCTCGTCTACGGCGTGTGCGCCTACATCGGCAACATGATCGTCGGGAAGTTCGCCGACCGGCACGCGATCGCGGTACTGCGCACCGGTCACGGCCTGCTGCTCGTGGCCCTCGTGCTGTTGGCGGCGTTCAACTACATTCAGCCGCTCACGCTCGTCATGGTCATCATCGTCGGCTTCGTCGGCATCACCATGAATCCCGCCCTCGTGACCCGCGTGGCCGAAGTCGGCGGTGCTGGCACGATGGTGAGCACGATCCACACAGCAGTGATCTCCGCGGGTGTGACCCTCGGCTCCGCCGTCAGCAGCGCCACGATGGGTACATTCGGCCACGACGACCCTGGAGTTGCAATGTGGACGGGGGCAGTCCTGGCGATCCTCGCCGCAATCGTGCTCGCGACTCAGAGTCGTTCACGCGAGAAGGCAAGCGCGGTGCCGGCATAGCCTCCGAGCCACTGAACATCGACGCGGGTCTTGGTGCAACCCTGACGGGGCGCACCAAGACCCGCATTCACTACCTCAGTACGTCGAAAATGGAACCCCGTGCGGTCGCAAAAGTAGCGGCGACCTGAGCCTGATTCTGCTGCTCTGAACCTACCGAGCATCGCCTGCTTCATGTCGCTCGTCGGTCTTGGGTATCCATCGCAGGGCGAGGATGCCGAGGGCTGCGCAGAGCACAGCCGCGATGCCCATCGCGATGTGCAGGCCGGTCAGGAACGCGGTCTTGGCTTCTGAGACCAGGCCCGCGGTCAGGTCGAGGTCGAGGGTTTCGTCCAGTGTCGGGGCGAGGTCGGGGCCGAGGAGCCGGAACAGGAGTGCTGCGGTGGAGCCGAGCAGGGCGATGCCGAGGGCGTTGCCGATCTCGTTGGAGGTTTCCGCGATCGCGCCGGCCGATCCTGCCCGGTTCGCTGGCACGGCGGCGACGGCGGTGTCGGCGACGAGGGCGAAGGAGATGCCGTAGCCGACGCCCGCGACGGCCGTGGAGGCAATGAACCAGCCGATCCCGCCGGTGATGGTGGTGAGGAGGAGCAGGGCGAGTCCTGCGGCCATCGAGAAGTGGCAGAGCACGAGTGCGGCGCGCTGCCCAATCTGCTCGACGATTCGTGGCGTGAGGATGCAGACCGTCGTGAGGACGATCGCACCGGGCAGGGCGAGCAGCGCCGCGGTCAGCACGGGCAGGCCGAGCACCGATTGGAGGTAGATGCCGGTGAGATACGCGGCTGCCGACCACGCGAACAGCGAGAGCACACCGGTGATGATCGCGACAGTGAAGACCTTCTCCCGGAAAAGGGTGACGTCCACGAGCGGGTATTCGAGTTTCCGCTGTCTGAGGATGAACCAGGTCGTCAGCAGCACTCCAGCGACTCCGAAGCCGAGTACAGGCCAAGACGGGCCGTAGGCGGCGAGCTCTTTGATCGCGTACACGGCAGCCAGCAGTCCCGCTGCGGAGAGCACGATGCTGAGCAGGTCGACCCGGCCGGGGCGGGTGGCTCGCACTTCGCGGAGCACGAACGGCGCTGCGGCGAGGAAGATGACGACGACGGGCAGGTTGATGAGGAACACCGACCCCCAGTCGAAGCGGGACAGCAGTAGCCCGCCGATGACCGGGCCGATCGCGAAGCCGGTGGCGAAGGTCGCCGCAAAGATGCCGATGGCCTGCGACCGCTGGCGGGGGTTCTCGAACAGCTCGCTGAGCACCGCGAGCCCGGACGGGAGGAGCGTCGCACCGCCGAGGCCCATGAGCGCGCGGAATCCGATAAGCCATTCCGGTGAGGTCGAGAACGCGGCCCCAGCCGATCCAAGGCCGAAGACAGTGGCCCCGATCATGAGGAGTTTGAGCCTGCCGAACCGGTCGCCCAGGTTCCCGAACGCGATCAGTAGCGACCCGACCGCGAAGCCGTAGATGTCGAGAATCCACAGCGCCTGATCCGCGGTCGGTGCCAGCGCGTGGGTGATGGTCGGCATCGTCAGGAACAGGATCGATCCGTCCATCGACACCAACAGCACCGGACCGAGCACGACCAGCAGGCCCAGCCATGCGCGACGGCCAGCCCGCACCTGATCCGGTGGCGACGAGAGGGAGGCGTTCGGGGTTGAGCTATGAGTCTGTTCGTTCACGCCTCCGATCCTCAGCCGCACTCATCCAGCACAGCCATCCCTGTGTCGTGGGTACCCCTGACAGGTGCAGGCACGCGAAGAGTCGGCAGAACTACGATGGGTCGCATGCAGACCGAGACCCTGGGCGTGTTCCTGAAAACGCGCCGCGACCGCGTCACTCCCGACGACGCCGGCCTGCACTCCTACGGCACGGTGCGGCGGGTGCCGGGCCTGCGCCGCGAAGAGTTGGCCCAGCTTGCTGGCGTCAGCGTCGGCTACTACACGAGGCTGGAACAGGACCAGTCCGGCACCGCCTCACCGCAGGTACTCGACGCGCTGGCCCGCGTACTGCGCCTCGACACCGCCGAGACCGCGCACCTGCACAACCTCGCTCATCGTTCTGGGCTCTCCCGACTTACCCAGCCAGAACCCGAAGTCCTCGCCCCCAGGGTGTCGGCACTGCTGGACTCGCTCGGTGAGAGCGTGCCCGCGATCGTGCTCGGCAGACGCGGCGACGTGCTCGCGTGGAACCGCACCGGTCACGCCCTGATCGCCGAACACCTCGACCACGACGCCCCCAGTAGCGCGGAGTCTCGGCCCTCGATCCCGCGGATGTTCTTCCTCGACCCCCTGCACCGCGACCTCTACCGCAACTGGGACGAACTCGCGCGCATCCACATCGGCTACCTGCGGCTGACCTCGGGCCGCTACCCAGACGACGCGAAACTCGCCGAACTCATCGGCGAGCTCACGATGCACAGTGCCGAGTTCGCGAAGCTCTGGGCCGCCGGCGAGGTCGCCGACTGCACCAGCGGGCCGATGCACCTGCAGCACCCCACGATCGGCGGCATCGAGGTCGACTATCAGGTCTGGCTTCAACCCGACAGCCCCGACCACCGGCTCGAGATCTACACGCCCTGCAACGACCCCTCCCGCGACGCCATAAAGCTCTTGTAGGAGTTCCGAGTCAGGCCCACTCGTCGCGGCGACTACATGCGTCCACGCCGAAACCGGAACGCCGCCTGGTGTCTAGCGCAGGCTTTCGGTACCTGCTGGGTGTGATCCCGACGCACTGCGGGCCAGCTGCGGGCCAGCTGCGGCCGTCAGCGCGAATTGGCGGTGGCGAGGGATCGTGCGGAGGTCGCGAGAGCACGTGTGTCGATGTCGATGAAGGCATCACGCACCGCCTCCAGTGCGGCAGTGCGGGCGGCTGCGTCGAGATGGGCGGGACCGTAGGTGATGATCGGTTGGAGGGCGTCGTAGCCAACGAACTCCAGCATGCCGCGATTGATGTGGAAGAGGAATCCGTCGATGTCGCCGAAGGTGCCCTCGGGCTCGAATGAGCCTGGTGAACCGCCTGTCGTTGCAAGGATCACGGCGCGTCGGCCTGTCATCGCGGCCTGTTCGTAGAGTCCGAACTCTCCACCGAAGACGGCCCCCATGACGAAGACCCGATCGAGCCAGCCCTTCAAGATCGCAGGTACGGAGAACCACCACAGCGGGAAGGACAGCACCAGCAGGTCTGCCCGCAGCAGCGCATCGAGGTCAGCGCGAACGTCCGGGGCAAGGGTGCCGGTATCGACGGCGTGGCGCTGTTCGCGCTGCGGCTTGAAGGCGCCCTCGAACGGGGCGAACTCGCCGCGATCCAGCACAGGGTTCCACTGGGCTGCGTAGAGGTCGATGAACTCCACGGAGTAACCCTGGGCTTCCAGAGCCTCCCGGGCAATCTGTGACTGCGCAGTGTTGAAGGAGGTGGGCTCGGGGTGGGCATGGACGATGAGGGCCGTCGGACGGCGGTCGAGGTGAGTGCTCATGCACCCATCGTATCGAATAATTGCGATATGTCGATCTGAGCTAGTGATCTCCCGCGAGAGCCTCGCCGATCTGACGCATCAGTGCTTCGTTGCGCTGGTAGTGGGTCCACTTGCCCACTCGCGTGGAGCGGACCAGACCCGCACGCTCCAGGGTTGCCATGTAGGAGGAGACCGTCGACTGCGCCAGGCCGCTCTTCGCGTGAATATGACTGACGCAGGCGCCGACCTTGTCACGGTCGGCGATGGGCTCGTAGTCGGAGAACTCCCCATCCGGGTCGCGCAGCCACTCCATGATCTGCAGCCGCACCGGGTTCGCCAGAGCCTTGAGTGCGTCAAGCAGCCGATCGGCTGACAGCTCCGCGTCGTTGACCACAGTGTGTGACCTCCTCACAAATCTACAATCCACTATATGTCGATAGACCTCCTGTTGGGATGCTGCTGACCTGCTCGGCAACGAGTCGGAGAGCTCCCGCGCCACGCCGCCCAAAACGCCCGGTCACCTTGCTGCTACCCGGAGCCGAGCACCCGATGCGGATGTAGGTAGCGTCGCGACCCGTGGCTGTGTCGTTCACCTCGTCGGTATGACGGTTTCGATGCGGGTGATGAGCGCGGGCGACGGCTATGAGTACCTGCTGCGCACAGTCGCTGCCGGTGATGGCGACAGGGATCTCTCGACCCCGCTCACCAGGTATTACACGGAAGAGGGAACTCCTCCCGGGTTCTGGATGGGGTCGGGTCTGCCGTACCTCGGCGCCGGGGAGCTCACCGAAGGTGGGCGGGTCTCGGAAGCGCAGCTCCAGCTCTTGGTCGGGATGGGCCGCGACCCGATCACCGGTGAGGCGTTGGGTGAGGCGTACCGGCAGTACACGAGCGTCCAGGAACGCGTCGACAAACGCGTCACCGACCTCGACCCAGAACTCGGACCCGTGACCCGCACCGAGCAGGTCGCTGCCATCGAGGCGGAGGAGGCCGAGCGCGGCACCCGACGTGCGGTCGCCGGCTACGACCTGACGTTCTCGGTGCCGAAGTCGCTGTCGGCGTTGTGGGGTGTTACGGATGCGGGCACGCAATCGTTGATCGCGGACGCGCATCACCAGGCAGTTGCAGAGGTGGTTGCATTCCTCGAACGAGAGGTTGCGACCACCCGCGTCGGCGCCGCCGGCCCGGAGGGTGCGGTCGCCTTCGCCGATGTCGCCGGGGTCCTCGCAACGGCATTCGACCACTACGACTCACGCAGCGGCGATCCCCAGTTGCACACGCACGTCGTCGTGAGCAACAAGGTGCTGACGGTGCAGGACCAGAAGTGGCGGACGCTGGCCGGTCGGCCGGTCCATGCCTCGGTCGTCGCTTTGTCCGAGCTGTACAACGCGACGTTGGCGGACCGGATCACCGGGACGTTCGGCATCGAGTGGGAGGCCAGGGAGCGGGGCCGGGATCGGAACCCGGCGTGGGAGCTCGCGCCGGTGCCGGAAGAGCTGGTGGCGGAGTTCTCCTCGCGTACCCGGCAGATCGAACAGGAGAAGACCCGCCTGATCGACGCCTACAAGGCCAGGCATGGCCGCGAGCCCTCGGCGAGGACGGTGTTGAAGTTGCGGGCGCAGGCGACGCTTGCGACGCGGCCGGCGAAGCAGGTGCATTCGCTCGCCGATCTCACCACTGACTGGCGGCACCGCGCCAGCACCCTGCTGGGTGAGGACGCGACCGGGTGGGCCCGCACCGTCACCACGACCGCGGAGAAGACTGTCCTGCTGCGGGCCGATGACGTGCCGCTGGACACGATCGCCGATCTCGGCCGCTCGGTGGTCGAGGTGGTGGGTGAGAAGCGGTCGACGTGGCGGCGCTGGAACCTCCACGCCGAGGCCTCCCGGCAGCTCATGGGTGTCCGGTTCGCGACGGCGGAGGATCGGGAGGCGATCGCGGGGATGGTGACCGATGCCGCTGAACAGGCATCGCTCCGGCTCACGCCTCCGGAGCTGGCGTCGAGCCCGTTGCTGTTCCGCCGCGCGGACGGGTCGAGCCGGTTCCGCCATCCGGCCGCCGTCTTGTTCTCGACGGAGGAGTTGCTGGCCG
This sequence comes from Kocuria varians, assembly GCF_006539885.1. Taxonomy (GTDB): domain Bacteria; phylum Actinomycetota; class Actinomycetes; order Actinomycetales; family Micrococcaceae; genus Kocuria; species Kocuria varians. The sequence continues at coordinate 66,779 of NZ_BJNW01000001.1, forward strand.
CCGAAGACCGTCTCCTCGACCGCTCCCACGCCACCATCGGCCCGACCGTCGAGTTCGCGAACGTCGAGAAGATCACCAGCAAGCCGGATCTGGAAGGGCGCCGCCTCGGGCAGGATCAGTCCGAAGCGCTCCAGCGAATCGCCGTCTCCGGCCGCGTTGTAGACGTGCTGGTCGGCCCGGCCGGTGCGGGCAAGACGACGGCAATGAACGCCCTGAAACGGGCCTGGGAGCAGCAGCACGGCCAGGGCTCTGTGGTTGGGCTCGCCCCGTCAGCGGCCGCGGCGCAGGTGCTTGGCGAGGAGTTGGGGGTCGAGGCTGAGAACACGGCCCGTTGGTGGCAGATGCACCTCGTCCACGGTGACACCTTCGCGAAGGATCAGCTGGTCATCGTCGATGAAGCCTCCCTCGCCGGCACCGGCTCCCTCGACCGCATCACCGGCCTCGCCGAACACGCCGGCGCGAAAGTGCTGCTGGTGGGCGACTGGTCGCAGTTGCAGGCGGTAGATGCGGGCGGGGCGTTCGGGATGCTCGTGCACGACCGCGACGACGCCCCCGAACTGACCGACGTGCACCGGTTCTCCGCCCGGTGGGAGAAGGCCAACTCCTTGAATCTGCGCCACGGCCGCACCACCGCGATCGACACCCTCATCGAACACGAACGAGTGCGGGGCGGTGAGCAGGATGCGATGGTTGACGCCGCCTACGCCGCGTGGCGGGCAGATGTGCAGGCTGGGCGGGCGTCGATCCTGGTCGCGGAGGCGTGGGAGACGGTGACCCAGCTCAACGAGCGTGCCCGCGCCGATCTCATCCTCGATGGCGCCATCACCCCCGGCCGCGAAGTCACCCTTCATGACGGGCTGAGCGCGTCAAAGGGTGATCGGGTCATCACCCGTGAGAACGACCGGCGGCTGCGGTCGAAGAACGGGAGATCGTGGGTGCGCAACAGCGACCGGTGGACGGTCACCGCCGTCAGCGAGGACGGGTCGATCACCGTCCGCCCTGAGGGGCGTCGCTTCGGCGGCGCGATGGTGCTGCCCGCCGCGTATGTGGCGGAGCAGGTCGAGCTCGGGTACGCGATCACCGGTCATCGCGCCCAAGGGATCACGGTCGATACCGCGCACGCGGTGGTGACGGCGACGACGACGCGGGAGAACTTCTACGTCGCGATGACCCGGGGCCGGCACGGGAACCACGCCTACGTCGCCACCGACACCGCCGACGATGCCCATGTCGCCCCGCACCCGTCCGACAACCCCGACGCCACAGCGCGGAGCGTGCTCTACGGGGTCCTCCAACACGTCGGGGCTGAGCTGTCGGCGCACGAGACGATCACGGTCGAGCAGGACCGGTGGGGGTCGATCGGTCAGCTCGCCGCGGAGTACGAGACCATCGCCCAGGCCGGCCAGCACGACCGCTGGGCGGCTCTCCTGGAAACCTCGGGCCTCACTGAGGGGCAGGTCGATGTGGTGCTCGGCTCTGATGCTTATCGTGCGTTGTCGGCGGAGTTCCGGCGGGCGGAGGCGAATCACCACGACCTCGACGACCTCCTCCCGCGCCTGGTGCGAGCACGGGGCTTCGAGGATGCCGACGACATCGCCTCCGTCCTCCACCATCGCCTTGCCCGGGCCACTGCCCGCCCCGCCGGTTCCGGCCGCACCCGGCAGGCGCCACGGCTCATCGCAGGCCTCATCCCGTACGCCGCCGGGGTCACCGACCCGGAGATGCACCAGGCCCTCACCGAGCGACAGCAGTTCATCGAGCAACGCGCCAGCGCCGTCCTCACCCAGGACTTGGACGAGGGAGCGCCGTGGACGAGCGCGCTCGGGAGGACACCTGCGGATGTGAAGACGGCGGGGGCGTGGCGGCGGTTCGGGCAGGTGGTCGCGGCGTACCGGGACCGCTACCAGATCACCGACGACACCCCGCTCGGAACGATCGCGGGATCGGATGCGCAGAAGATCGACGCCGCCCGCGCCGAGACCGCCCTGAAGCGGGCGAAGCAGCTCAGCCAGCAGACCCCGGACACCGAGCAGCCGGACCTCACCATCGAGACCCGGCAGGGCCGCACCCTCTGAAAGTGCAGGCGGAGCTACAGACGGCGGCCCGGTTCGTCGCGCTCGGCCCGCGCCTGTTCGAGGTCCAAGCTCGATCCCGTGGCCGTCCGGCCCGCCGGTCGGCTCTGCGGCGAGCCGGGGCGGTCCATCAAGGCCTGCGCATCCAGTGCACTGGTGACGAGCGTGGCGTGGCGGTCTTGGATCAGCATGTGCGGTCCCGTGCTCGCAGCGCTCGTAACCGGTCCGGGCACCGCACCCACGCCGCGGCCCAGGCGGAGCGCGTGCTCGGTCGTGACGAGCGCACCCGAGCGCGCCCCAGCCTCGGGCACGATCGTCGCCGCAGACAACGCCGCGAGCACCCGGGAACGGGCCAGGAAACGGGAGCGCGTCGGTGCGGCACCGGGCGGCTGCTCCGAGACCACCGCCCCGACAGCGCGGATCGTGTCCAGCAGCTCAGTGTTGCCGCGCGGATAGTTCCGGTCGATCCCTCCCGCCAGCACCGCGATCGTGCTCCCACCCGTGCTCAGAGCGGCGCGATGCGCCGCCGCCTCAATCCCATACGCACCACCGGCGACGATCACCTTGTCCTCCTCGGCGAGACCTGCCGCGATCTCCCCGGCCACGAGGTCGCCATAGGAGGTCGAGGCGCGGGAGCCGGTGATCGTGACCAGATCAGAGACCGGCCGCGACAGCAACGAGGTCGCGCCCTCGGCCCACAGCACGTAAGGGGCGCGCTCACCCAGATCGACCAGGCCGGCCGGCCAATCCAGGTCGCCGGGGATCAAGGGCGTGTACCTGCCATCGAGCAGGCGCGGCATCAGCTCATCGAAGTCCGCACCGTCGGATGCCAGCCGTACCCGGTGCCGGAGCACCTCGGCATCCTCGCGCCGCAGCTCGGGCATCGCCGTGTCGGTGTCGAGCAGCCGGATCGTTTCGACGCCACCGACTCGGTTCAGCAGCCGCCCCACTCTCGCGTCGCCTGGTTCGGCGACGATCGACAGCATGACGCGGGCGGTGCGGTCATCGGGGGCGTAATCGGCCAGTGAAGCCATGATCGGGTGTCCTTCCACTTCTTGCGGGCACTACCAATCAGGTGCACCGCAGCACGACAATGCAGGGTTCCGTTCGTCGGAGGTCCGGCGTATCGTGGAAGGTGAAGCGGAGCTTCCCATCTGTAGGGCTCTTCGGGGCCGCCCCTTCCTGGGGCCACCACCAACACGCCGCTTCTCGACAGTGTTCGACGTGTTGAATGGAGGCCCGCAATGTTCCCCACCTCAGCCCCGGTCCGCCGCCACTGGCGACGGAGCAAGCGCACCGCCGAAGCCCTCACCCCGGTACGCCGGTTCCTGCCAACGAACCAGATCCGAGACGCCGTGATGACCCGCCGCGGCCTCAAATGGGGCGTGCCCGCGATGCTGCTCGCCGCCCCCTACCTCCTGGCCATCAAGATCCTCACGGACTTCATCGCGCAGGCCGGCCCCGGCTGGGGCTGGCTCCACTTGGTCGTGCTGCTGTGCGCGTACAACACCTGCAAGATGTTCTGGCTCGGACCCATCAGCCTCATCCACCTCGCCCGCGCCCGCCTGCACGAGCACGCCGAGCACCGCAAGGCAGCCCGCGCAGTACAGGTGGAGAACGAGCCGGTCCCCGTGATGGCGGGAGCAGCATCATGACCGCCGTCACCTATCGCCGAAGCGCAACCCAGAACCCGAGCTGGCTGGAGAGCCAGGAAGCCGAGTGCCGCACGTACGCCCGCGAGCACGGCCTGACGATCACCGACACCTTCACGAACATCGGCCGCACCGGCGACGGACTCGCCGACCTCCTCGAAGCCACCCAGAGCGACAGCGTGGACGCGGTGATCGTCAACGACCTCGCCCGCCTCGGCACGAGGACCACCGACCACCTCACCACCGTGCAGCGACTCCACGACGCCAGAGTCGAGATCCACGTCGCAAAGGAGCGCGCGACGAGCCAGCGCGACGGACTTCTGGTCGGTGTCATGCAGGCCTACGTCGAGACCGACACCCGACTCGTCGGCGACTCATCCCGGGAGGACTGAGTACACGCAAGTTCGTGCTCGGAGGTGGGAGGTTCGCACTTCCCGTCGTCAGTTCGAAGCAGGACGAAGTGGGCAAGGCCGCACCGCGTCCTGATGTCGGCGTGGATCGGTAGCCTCAGAGCCGTCCACGATAGACTGAGAGCCACGGATGCTGGCACGAGATTGGGGAGGCAGGACATGGCGCGAGCAGACCTACTCCTAGACCTTGTCGAAGCGGAGCGCCGGGGTGATCGAGACCGCTTCCGGGTGCTAGTCGAGTCGGTCATCGCTGAGGAGCGTGCCAATCAGCACCACTTGGTTGCCGACCGCCTCTCGGAGCTCATCACGACGACCGGCCAGAGCCACGTGCGCGACGACCACTCGGCGGCGATCCGCGACTTGGTACAGGAGATCGTTCCGAGCCGTCGTCTGAGCGATATCGAGCTGGCGCAGGTGCCGCACCGAGTCTTGACGGAACTCGTTGAGGAACAGAAGCGTGCCGAACTGCTGCGCAGCTACGGGATCGAGCCACGTAACCGTCTACTGCTGTCCGGACCTCCCGGCAACGGCAAGACCAGCGTCGCTGAGGCCATCGCTGCCGAGCTTATGCTTCCGTTCTACGTCGTCCGGTACGAAGGCGTCGTTTCGAGCTTCCTCGGAGAGACTGCCGCGAGGCTCGACAACGCGTTCGAGTTCGCCCGCACTCGTCGATGCGTTCTGTTCTTCGACGAGCTCGACACCATCGCCAAGGAGCGGTCGGACGAGCACGAGACCGGAGAGATCAAACGAGTTGTCTCCACATTGCTGCTCCAAGTCGACCGTCTCCCGGCGCACGTGATCTTCATCGGTGCTACTAACCACAGCGAATTGCTTGATCGCGCGGCATGGCGTCGATTCCAGATTCGTGCTGAACTCGACGCGCCTAGCCGCACCCAAGCAACGCAGTTTCTTGAACGACTCGCTGCTCGTCTTGGCGGCGACCTCGGATTCGCCCCCCGCACGCTGGCAGATAAGCTCGCCGGAGCGAGCTACGCGGAGTTGGAAGAGTTCGCCCTCGATGTTCGTCGCCGCGCAATTCTGGAGCTCCCGGAAAACAATCTCCGTCGGATAGTCCAGGAGCGACTTGAGCATCGGCGCGGTCAGGCAACGGGGTGACCGCGGAGCCTAGGCCGCTCCTGGCATTCGCACCGCCAGTCGTTGATGCTCGGCCCTCACAACGTCCGCGCGACATGCCGCGCCTCTCTAAACCAGGCACGGGCCGCCAGAGCGCACGGCTCTCTCCCCAGTTCAGAGAGCTCACTGCCGCCTTTGATGCCGAGCGAGCACGCCTCGCCGAAACCGCCCCGGACGAAGTAGATCCTGCGTTGGTCGTCGTGTTCGATCTGGCGGGCACCGTACAGGACTTCCAGAACGCAATCGACAAGATCGACGGATTCGAGTTCTTGTCCCAGCTCCTGGGGGATCGCACCGATCCCGACGACGACTTCCACATGACCGAACGAGAGGCTGGTCGCACAAACAAGCCCGTACAGCACTCTCTATACATGGTGATGTCGAGTGCTAAAGCGATCGATGAACTCCTGCGACTCTTCGCGCTGTGGCAAGCAGACCCGTCCGCTAAGTTCGAGCATGGACTCGGCAAGTTCAAGGATGCGTTCCATCAGCTGACTTCGATCAGACGATGGGGACCCGAAGACCGCATCCGAGAGACCGGCCTTCGCGAGCGTTGGCAAGAAACCCTCGACATGATTGGCCAATCGGTCAGCACCGTAAGAGTCGAGGTAGAGCTTTGGTATAGGCGGGACTCCTCGCAACGAGCTGCGGCCGAGTCGCACGTGGAGCAGGTTATCGCCGCGAGTGGTGGTCGTATCCTGGATCGTTCACAGATCGGCGACATCACCTATCACGCTCTTCTTGCAGAGCTGCCGATCCAGCAGGTGCGGACGGTGCTCACTGATGGGGCCGCTGCAATCCGTTTGCTCACCACCGACGATGTGATGTTCGTCAGCCCGTTCACACCCATGACTGTTGCTCCGGCCGCCACAGACCCCGTGGCGGAAGTGCGGCTGCCCGCAGGCGAGCGTGTCGAAGGGTTGCCGCGGGTCGCGCTCTTGGATGGGTTGCCCTTCCAGAACCATGATGCGTTGACTGGCCGACTCATGATCGATGACCCAGAGGACCTCGGCGACAACTACTCAAATGCTGCCCGTAACCACGGCACTGCAATGGCATCGCTCATCATCCATGGCGATCTGTCGGCGCCTGCTGAGCCGCTAGATCGTCCACTTTACGTGCGACCAATCATGAGGCCGCACGAACTGTCCACGACCCATGAACAGGTCAATCCGGAGCGACTCTTCCCCGACCTGCTACACCGCGCGATTCGCCGCATCCAAGAGGGTGAAGGCGGCCGGGACGCCACTGCTCCCAGCGTCCGAATCGTCAATCTATCCATCGGAGCTCAGGCACGGGCTCTTGCTCGCCGGATGAGTCCTGTCGGTCGACTACTGGATTGGTTGGCGCACACCTACAACCTTCTCTTCATCGTCAGCGCTGGCAACCACACCGCCCCCATCACGATTCCCGCAACCTCAGCAAGCACGGTGGAGACGGCGCGACACGCGGCGACCCGGGCGGTCCACGAGAAGAGCATCCTCAAAGGAATCCTGCCTCCTGGCGATGCACTCAATGCTCTAACCATCGGCGCCACCCACAACGACGGGCTAGGCGACACCGAGACCTCCGACGCGGTATGGGACATCACCGATCCAGGAGCGCCGGCCTACTACGGGGCGACGGGGCCTGGCGTTGATCGCTCTATCAAACCTGACCTTCACCACATCGGGGGTCGGGCGCTCTACGTCCGACCCGTCATCGTGCCTGGCCAGGACAAGGTGGACCTCGAACTAGCCCATACCGCCCTGACCGGACCCGGACTTCAAGTTGCGGCACCTGGAAGGAGTGGCGCAACGAATCGCACGATTTTCACCTTTGGCACTAGCAATGCCACGGCACTGGTCACGCGTGAAGCGAGCCGTCTGTTCGACATCCTTGAAGCTGACGTTGACGGAAAAGAAGACTCGCCCCTGCCAGGCCCGGAGTATCACCCACTTCTGGTACGAGCACTCCTCACGCACGCGAGCAGTTGGGGGGAATGGGAAGCTCGATTTCGCCGAGATCTCGGTATCCCCGCGCAGGATGCTCGCCGTAAGCTCTCAGCGATGCTCGGATACGGCAGACTCGATACCGCCCGCCTCGGAGCAGCCGCCACCAATCGTGCTGTGCTTATTGCCGGCGGCCGCATTGGCGGAGACCAACGACACACGTACGAGCTCCCTCTCCCGCCATCGCTCCGATCACGAGCGGCGTGGCATCGCTTCACCATCACGCTTGCGTACGCGGTACCTACGGTGGGACAGCTCACGCGTTATCGCGGGGCTAAGGTCTACTTCGACACCCCGGACACGAAGCTCGCGGCAGGAGATCGGATAGAAGGGGAGCACTTCACTGTCAGGCGTGGAAGCCTCCAACACGAACTCGTCCAAGGTTCACGAGCGATGACCTTCGGGGACGGCGACGCGTTCCCGATACACGTCGAGTGCATGGACGATGCCCAGCATCTTCCCAAGAAGAAGAACGTTCGCTACGCCCTCGTCGTTTCTATCGAAACAGCTGAGGAAGTCTCGACTACCATTCATGACGAGGTTCGGGCCAGACTCCGCCAGCAGGCGCGCGAACGAGCCCAAGAGCGTGTGCGGAGCTAGCAGAGCGCTCAACGTGCCATGCGGTATTCGAGGTTAGGCGACTCGGAGAGCAACGAGCGATCTTTCCTTCTGCTTTTGCGGATCGAGATTGGTTTCTTCTGTTGTGCCTCTACCGCTCCCGGCCGTGAGGATCGCGGAGCGCGACACCTGCACGGAGCAGGTTCGTGCGAACTGTGCTCGCGTTGAAGCCCACCTTGGCGCCGACCCGGGCCAGCGACTCGCCCTGCTCGTACCGGCGGCACATCTCCAGCACCTGCTCCGGTGACGGCTGCTCACCACGCAGTCGTACCCCGCGGTCCCGCAGACGCTCAGCGAGCCGCTGACGACTTACCCCCAGATCGCCCGCGATCAGCCGCAGGATCTCACCGGACCTGTAACGGCGCTCTGCCTCGTCCAGCATCGCCTCCGTGAGACGCGGCACCGGGCACGGCAGACGCTGCGCGAACTCCCGCGAAATCGCCGCTGGCCTGGGCCGACGCCGGATCATCCGGTGCGTGGCGATGACCCGTTGCAGGGGCGGGGCAAGGTTCGAGCACTGTCGCGCTACCTCCACGGTGTCGCAAGGCCCGTTTCCACTCAGTCGAGGGGGAACGGGCCTTTCGCATGTCCGGGGCATGCTCAGCTCGCCCCTGTGGACTCAGCCCCCCCCATTCACCGCGCCCCTTGTTTGCCGCCCCGTTCGCCGGACCTGTTCGCCGCACCTGTTCACCGCGCCCCCGGCGATCATGCACACTGGGGAGAATGAGCGACGAGACACCCACCGCCGGTCCGGTGACACCCGTGGAGGACAAAGGTCCCGCCCGCAACGGCGGCATCCCGTGGGGTGACGTGGTCCGCAACTCCCTCCTGGTGATCGTGTTCTTCGCGATGCTGTGGCTGGCGTTCCACGTCCGCCTGCCGTCTGCGGAGGTGCTGCGCGGGGACCTCGACCGCTGGGGCGGCTGGGCCTGGGCGGTGTTCGTCCTCTTCTACGCGGTGCTCGCGATCACTCCGATCCCGGTCTCGGTGCTCGCCACCACCGGCGGCCTGTTCTTCGGTGTGGTCGAGGGAAGTTTCCTGTCCGTCATCGGGGCCATGCTCGGCAGCTGGGCAGCCTACTGGCTCGCGCGGGGGCTGGGAAAAACCACCGTCATCAAGCTGCTGGGCAGCCACGCGGACCTCGTCCAGGAGCGGCTCGCGGAGGCCGGCGCCTCGGGCACCTACCTGCTGCGCCTGACGCCCGGACTCCCCTACTGGGTGGTCAACTACGGCAGCGGGGCCTTCGGCGTCTCGCAGCGTGCGTTCCTGGTTGGCAGCCTGCTGGGCGCGATCCCGGGGCAGGTCTCGCTCGTGGCCATCGGCGCGTTCATCGCCGAGCCGGGCGTGGGCAACGGCGTGGTGGTCGCGGTCGCGTGGATCGTCGTCGCCGTGCTGACGTTCTTCGCCTTCCGCGAGTTGCACCGCACCCGGAAGGCCTCGAACGCCGCCAAGGCCAGCGGCGCCGCCCACACGGCGAGCGCCACCCCGGCCACGAGCACCGCTCAGACCGGGAGCGCCACCCCGACCGCAGATGTGGAGCACCCGGAGCAGCCGGAGCGCTAGCCGCTCAGTTGCAGCGGCGAGGCTCTTCGATCCTCGGGGCCGGCGCGGTGAGGTCCAGGTTCCCGAGCACGCCCTGCGGGTCCGAGACCGTGACCTCGTACCCTTCCGCGAGCAGCGAGCGGATGGACCACTGGGACATCTGCGCGGCCACGTCCGTGACCTCGTCCACCCGGTCCAGGTCGAAGACCACGTGGTGCGTGCTCGGCGGATCGTCCACGAGCCTGCGGATCAGTGCGTCCGTGCTCGCGAAGACCAGGTCGCCCTGCAGCTCGTAGACGGTGCTCTCGTGACCGCCCCTCTCCTCCACGCGCACGTCCCGGATGGCCGAGCGGGAAGGCCGCGCCGCCTCCATGACGTGCAGGTTCATGTCCTCGGAGAGCATCTCCATCATCCGCACGCCGCGCACGCTGTTGCCGTGCGAGTCCAGCCGCGGGGAGAACACCGCCAGGCCGATCTGCCCCGGCAGCACCCCCACGATCCCACCGGAGACCCCGCTCTTGGAGGGGATGCCCACGCTCGTGAGCCAGTCCCCCGCGGCGTCGTACATGCCCGCGGACATCATCACGCTCAGCACGTGGCGCACGAGCCGCGGTTCCAGCAGCCGTTCCCCCGTGCGGGGCTGGACGCCGCCGTTCGCGAGCGTGGCCGCCATCATCGCGAGATCCTCGACGGTCACCGAGACCGAGCACTGGCGGATGTAGCCCTCGACCACGTCCACGAGGTCGTCCTCGATGATCCCCACCGAGCGCAGCAGGTGCCCGAGCGCGAGGTTGCGGTGTGCCTCGCCGAGCTCCGAGTCCGCCACGGCGTCGTCGATCCCCAGCTGCCGCCCGGCGAAGCGCAAGTAGAAGTCGACCACGCGCTCCAGCCGCTGCTCGGGGGTGTCTGCCGCCACGAGGCCGTGGGTCGTGATCGCCCCGGCGTTGATCCTGGGGTTCAGGGGTCGGCCGGTGCCGGGTTCCAGGGAGATCTCGTTGAACGCCTCGCCGGAGGGCTCCACGCCCACCTTGCGCCCCACGCCGTCGATCCCGAGGTCCGCGAGCGCGAGCGCGTACGTGAACGGCTTGGACATCGACTGGATGGAGAACGCGGCGTCCACGTCACCCTGCGTGTAGACGGTGCCGTCCGCCGTGGCCAGCGCGATCGCCACGCGGTCCGGGTCCGCGGCGGCGAGTTCGGGGATGTAGTCCGCGACCGCTCCGCCGGTGGCGGCAGCCGACGCCTCGAGGACGTTCTTCAGGTAGCTCGGGACGGGAGATTCCTTGGTCCCAGCCTAGGCGCTGCGCCCGGTCGAGGGGTGGGGCAGGGTCGTGAGAGGGCGCCCCACGACGCCGGGCCCCGTCAGGCGGGCGGCAGCGCGGCGGGGCGCCGCGGCGTCGTCGTCGGGCGCGAGGACGAGGCGGCCGACGACGACGCGGGGCCCGGCGGCGTCGTACCCGGCGCGTCCGCGAGGGGTGGGGTGCGAGGTGACGACGGCGCGCACACCAGTACCACGAGCACCGCCCCGATGACCGCGAGGCCGGCCCACCCCAGGGCGTTCAGCCGCTCGCCGACCACCAGAACCGCGAGCACGGTGGCGACCGCCGGTTCCAGCAGCGTGACCGTCGTCGCCGTGCTCGCCGGGACGCACGTGAGGCCGAAGCCGAAGAGGACGTACCCGCAGAACATGGGGACGAGGGCCATGTAGGCGGCCACGGAAAAATTCTGCGCGGAGGCCAGCAGGGGCGCGCCGGTGGCAAGAAGCACCGGCACGAGCAGCAGACCGCCCGCGCCGAACACGGAACCCATCGCGGCGCCGCGGCCGATCCCCCGTCCCAGCAGCCGGTGCACGGCCCACGAGTACCCCGCGTAGCTGGCGCCCGCCACAAGTCCCAGCAGCATGCCCCAGACCGTTCCCGCGGAGAGCCCGGCACCGCTCTCCATGGTCGCGGGGCACAGCATGACGCTGCCGGTGACCCCCAGGACGGCGGAGAGGGCCCACCAGCGGTCCAGCGGCACCCTGTCCACGAGCCGATCGAGCACGCCCGAGGCCAGCGGCGCGGAGGCCAAGGAGATCACGGAGCCGATCGCGACCCCGGCCAGGTGCATCGAGCTGTAGAACGCGAGCGGGTACACGGCCACCGAGACGGCACCGAGCAGCACCGTCTCCGCGCTGGAGCGCAAGGACCGCCCTTCCCGGCGCAGGGACGGAAGCGCGATCACGGCCTGCAGCAGACCGCCGATCCCGAGGGCCGCCGCGCCGATCGCGAGCGGCCCCACCCCCGGGGCGAACGTGGCCGCGGTTCCGGTCGTTCCCCACAGCACGGCGGTGAGCGTGATCGCGGCGAGGCCCACCGCGCGCTGCCTGTTCACTGCCCGGCCTGGTTGTTGCCCGTGCGGGCCTTCGGCCCGGCCTTCTCCTCGGTTCCGGCATGCATCGTTGCGCCGGTGGACGTCTTTGCGACGGCGAGCTCCCCCGTCCCGCCAGGACCATGCGGCCCAGCGGGGGCGTGCACTCCGAGAGGGTCCGGTGCTCCGGTAGGGTCCGGTGCTCCGGCCGGCACCGTGGCGAGCATGTCTGCGGCCAGGGCGCGGGCGGTGCGCAGCCGCTCATCCGTTCCTTCGAGCCCGGCGCGGGTCATCGCCCCTTCCAGCAGGAAGGAGAGGCGCTCGGCGAGGCCCGCGGGATTCGGCAGCCCGGCGTCCGCCAGGTGATCGCGCAGGATCTCCTGCACCTGCTCCTTGTGCGCGCGCACCACCTCCCGGCCGGGGGCACCGGCGGGAAGCTCCGCGGCCGCGTTGAGCAGCCCGCAGCCCCGGAAACCGTGCTCGTAGGCGCAGTGGGCGTGGTCCAGGTAGGCATCAAAGACCGCGAGCACCTTCCTCACGGGGTCAGTCAGACCCTCAGCGCGGGCGCGGTACAGCCCGAGCCACTCCTCGTGGCGCGCGTGAATGTACGCGACCACCAGGTCCTCCTTGGACGCGAAGTTGTTGTAGAGGCTCATCTTCGCGACGCCTGCCTCCGCGGTCACGGCGTCGATGCCCGTGGCCGCCATGCCGCGCGCGTAGAACAGGCGGGAGGCCGCGGCAAGGATCCGGTCCTTCGCGGGTTCGCGGGTGCGGGTCGACATGGGTGGCTCCTCGGAGGTGCAGCGGGTGCGGCAAGGGCACCGTGTGGGGATGTTACTAGGTAGATCAGTCTACCTAATTACCTGCCTCCGCCAAGAGGCCCCTTACTCCTCCGTCAAACCCCCGCCGAGGAGGGGCGGATACGGTGAGTTCATGAAGATCCTGGTGACCGGGTTCGAGCCTTTCGGGGGCGAGAGCGAGAATGCGAGCGGCGTCGTCGTGGACAGGCTCTGCGGCACCGCCCTGCTGGACGGTCTGGAGGTCGTCACGGCGATCCTGCCCGTGACGTGGTCCGGCGCGGGCCCCGCGCTGCTACGGGCTGTCGAGGCCCACCGGCCGGACGCCGTCGTCGCAGTGGGTGAAGCGGGTGGCCGGGCGGTCGTCACGCCGGAGCACTGGGCCCGGAACCTGGGACACGGTGGCACCGCGGACAACGACGGCGTGGTCCGGGCCCCGACCCCGCTCGCGCCCGGTCCCGACCGCCTCGAATCCCGCATCAGCCCCACCGCGCTCACCCGCGCGATCCGCGACGCGGGTGTGCCCGCCGAGACCTCCGAGGACGCCGGCGCGTTCCTGTGCAACGCCGTGTTCTGGTCGGCACTGGACGAGACGGCCCTTCCCGCCGCTTTCATCCATGTACCGGCGGTCAGGTCACGCGGGGTCGCAGGTATCGGCGCGGAGACCGACCCGGACGGCGCCCCCGCGCACTCAGCACTCGGGGTCGACGACCTCGTGCGCGCACTGGCAGCCGTGGTGCACGCCGTCACGCTGGAGTCAGGGACCCAAGCATCCTGAGACGACCGACTGGGCGGGCAGCACTCGTGCGGAGGAGCCACCTCGCCGCCCCCCGAGGGGCCAGACAGTGCGGACGGCGCACCGTGCTCGCCGCACCGCTGTCACTCCTGTGGTCCTGTGACGCCATAGAGCGATATCATCGTTCTATGGCGATTGATCCGCAGGAACTCCCCACCCTGGACGCCCGCGCCACCGCGGCGTACTCCCACCTCTTCCAGGCGCTGAGCGAACCCACCCGGCTCGCGGTACTCCAGCACCTCGCGGGCGGCGAGCATCGGGTCCGGGACCTCGTGGAGCACATGGGCCTCGCGCAGTCCACCGTGAGCAAACACCTGGCGTTCCTGGCACAGTGCCACCTGGTGCAGGCACGGCCGGAGGGCCGCTCCACGTGGTACTCGCTGACCCACCCGCACGAGCTCGCCGGCGTCATCACCGCCGCGGAGCACGTCCTCCACACCACCGGCACGGACGCCGCCCTGTGCAGCCATCTGCACCATCCGCTCGCCGCGGGGACGACGCCCGACGCCTCGTCGATCCCCACGGACGACGCCGCACCGGCCGCCGTCGTCGCACCGGGCACCGTCACCCCGGCCACCGCAGGGGGTGAGCGGTGATGGGCGCCGGACACGCGCACGGTCACAACCACGACCACGCCGCCGGCGCGCAGGGCACCACCTGGCGCCTGTGGGTCGCGTTCGGACTCACCGCGGGCATGGTGGTGGCCCAGGCGGCCGGTTCGATTGTCACGGGAAGCCTCGCCCTGCTCACGGACACCGTCCACGCCCTCACGGACGCCCTGGGTCTGCTCGTCGCTCTCGTCGCGGCGCACCTGATGTCCCGACCCGCGAGCTCCAAGCACACGTGGGGCTTCCGACGGGTCGAGGTGATCGCGGCGCTCGCCCAGGCCTCCCTGCTGCTCGCCGTCGGCATCTTCGCCGTGGTCGAGGGCGTCCGGCGCCTCATGGAGCCCCGCGAGGTGCCGCCCACCGAGCTGCTGGTGTTCGGCGCCCTGGGCCTCGCGTGCAACGTGATCGCGATCCTCGTGCTCTCCTCGAGCCGCGGCGCCAACTTCAACATGCGCGCCGCGTTCCTGGAGGTTGCCAACGACGCCCTCGGGTCGCTGGGCGTGATCGTGGCCGCCGTCGTCATCGCCACCACCGGCTTCGAACGTGCGGACACCCTCGCCGCCCTGTTCATCGCCGCGCTCATCCTGCCGCGGGCGCTGCGGATCATGCGCGAGACCGCTGCCGTGCTCATGGAGTTCACACCGCAGGGGCTGGACCTCGACCTGTTCCGCGAGCACATCATGGGTCTGCACCACGTGCTGGACGTGCACGACGTCCATGCCTCGACCGTGGCCACCGGCCTGCCCACCGTGAGCGCGCACGTGGTCGTGGAGGACCAGTGCTTCCGGGACGGCCACGCCGCGGACCTGCTCAAGGACGTCAAGACCTGCGTGGCCGAGCACTTCGACGTCTCGGTGCACCACTCCACGTTCCAGATCGAGACCGCGGAGGTCATGGACTCTGAGTCGCACGAGATGCTGCACGACTGACGCGGACGCCGACGCCGCACCGCGCCTTGGGCGCGTCAGCCGCGGTGCAGCCGCCCCCACGCGAGCTCGGCGAGCGCCGCGGCCTGGGCGCCCAGGACGGCATCGTCGTACCGCACGTTCGGGGAGTGGTTCCACGGTGCGGTGGCGACGTCCACGTCCGCGGGGCTGCACTGCAGGAACATGTAGCAGCCGGGGACCTCGCGGAGCACGAAGGAGAAGTCCTCCGAGCCCATGCGCGGGTTCTCCATCACCCGGACGTGGTCGGCGCCGAACATGCGCGTGAGGGTCTCGCCGGTGAAGCGGGCCTCCTCGGGGTCGTTGATGGTCGCCGGGTAGAACTCGTTCCAGTCGACCTGCGCCCGGAGGCCGTGCGCGGCGGCGATGCCGTCCGCGAGCTCCCGGACCAGGTGCGGGAAGCGCTCGGTCGTTTCACGGGAGAGCGTGCGGACGCTGCCGGCCATGCGAGCGCTGTCCGGGACCACGTTCATGGCCTCGCCCGCCCAGAGCTGCGTCATGGTGGCGACCACGGGGTCGAACACGCTGAAGCGACGCGTGACCATGTTCTGCAGCGCGGTGCCGAACTCGAAGAGCGCGGGCAGCGGATCCTTGGACGTCCACGGCTGGGAGCCGTGCCCGCCCCTGCCGTGGAACGTGACGCTCAGATGGTTGGCGCCCGCCATCAGTGTTCCGGGGCGGTACGTGAACACGCCGGGCTCCCCCGGGCTCACGTGGATGCCGTACGCGGCGACGACGCGCTCTCCCGCGGCGTCGAGCACGCCCTCCTCGATCATCGGGGCCGCCCCGCCGGGACTCTCCTCGCCCGGCTGGAACATGAAGACCACGGAGCCGGGCAGCTCGTCCCGGCGCGCGCTGAGCAGCCGCGCCGCCCCCACGAGGCCGGCGGTGTGCAGGTCGTGGCCGCACGCGTGCATGGCCCCGTTGGTGGAGGCGAAGTCCAGGCCGGTGCACTCCTCGACGGGCAGAGCGTCCATGCCCCCGCGCAGCAGCACCGCCGGACCGGGCAGGCCACCCCGCAGCACAGCGACCAACGAGGTCAGCGACTGCCCGGTGGTGATTTCCAGGTCGCAGCCCTCGAGGGCCTCGATCACACGCGCCTGGGTCCACGGGAGGTCGTTGCCCAGTTCAGGGTGTGCATGCAGGGTGCGGCGCAGGTCCACGAGCTCGGGCTGCAGCAGCTGGGCGTCCTCCAGGAATAACACGTGGGGGCTCCTTCGATCTCGGTCTCGGTCGGTCGGTCAGGCGGTCGGCCGGGCCGCCGGTCGGCCCATCGGCATGAACGCAGGCTCTGCCGGGCGCGTTCGCGGGCTCCTGCCCGGGCCCGTCACGCCCGCGAGTGGTCACTGGCTCCACCATCTCACCTTTTTCCTGCAGACGTGACGTGTCGCACACCATGCGCGGCGACGTCAGTCCCCCTGCTCGGGTCCTCCCGCGAGTTTGGGGCCCGGTGCCAGCCGGACGGGTCCCCGCGCGGTCGCGAGATCCACCGCCTCACCCTTATGGGTCACCGTGGTCTCTCCGGTCCTGGCGAGTTCACCCGCCACCTCACGCACCTGCGGCATGAGCTCCCGCCACTCCTCACCGCCCAGGCACCGGGCCACGTCCGAGGGGCAGATGGTGGACCCGCCCCGGTGGCGCAGCAGGGCCCGGATGGTCGCGGCCTCGCGCGCCCGCAGCCCGTCCTCGGACGGCGTCTCCCACCACGGCTCGCCCCGCTCCCCCAGGGCAACCTTCGCGTCCTGGACCCGCTCCCGTGCCGCACTGTCCCGCGACTTCACGGCCCGGCGCGCGCTCATCAGCTCCTTCACCAGTTCCGCGCGCAGCGTCTCCGGGATCCCCGGATCCGTGGCACGCCACTTCCGCCCGTTGACCACCACGTGGTGCCCGTCCGGCGTGTGCTCAGTCATCGCGTGCTCCGTCATCGTGTGTGCTCCGTCATGGCGTTCGCCGTCATCCGCGCAGCCCGAGTCGCTCGATCAGGCCCGCGTGCCGGGTCAGCCCCGCGCCCACCACCGAGGGGTGCTCCGCGTACCAGCGCAGGTGGGCCCACGTCACCTCCTGTTCGGTGATCCGCTCCCCGCGGACCAGCCAGTCCTCCCGGGGCCCACCCTCGAGGTCTGCAGGATCGTGCCCGAGGGCTTCGAGCGTGCTCTCGTGGATCGGCGCGCGGATGCCTCCCAGCAGCACGCGCCCCGGGTCCGGCACCGGCGCCGAGAGGCCCGCCCTGTCCAGGACCGCGGAGGCCACCGCACGCAGCACCTCGTTGCCCGGGTGGTTGATCACGTGCACCGCGTTGGCCCCGGCCGCGTCCAGGATCGAGGCGGCGTCCACCGTGTCGTGGGCTCGCTGCCGCGTCCACAGCTGCGCGAGGGACTCCTCGCGCGCCACCAGGGCGGCGTGGGGCGAGGGCGGGCCCAGCGTCACGGCGCTCTCGCCCCTGGCCGCCGCGGTCAGGACCCTCAGGTCGTGGTACGGCACCACCGGCGGGTCACCCACCCCCGGGGCCCGCACGATCGCGAGCGTGGGCATCAGCGCGGACCAGCGCATGACGGGGACGCGCACGACCCGCACGTCCGCGCGCAGGTGGAGTGCGACGTCGTCGTTGCCCAGGGGCAGCCCGCGGTACCCGGCCGCGACCGGCTGGGTGACGAGCAGCCCCACCCGGGACAGCAGAGCGCACAGGTGGGGCAGGTCCTGCGCGGTGAGTTCGTGGACGGGTGGCATGCGCACGCCGTGCCACCGGCCCTCCAGGGCACCGTGCATCAGCACGCGCAGGGACTCCGCCTGGCAGTTGCCGTACACGGCGAACAGCGGCAGCTCGGGTGGCTCCACGAGACCGTAGAACTCGCCGTAGTGGGCGCGCCGGCCGGCGTCGTGCGGATCGGTCTCAGCGAGCATGTCCCACCCTGTCCTCGACTCTGCGGCCGGTGTCCGCGGCGTGCACGGGGACTTCTGGGTCCCCGGGGCACAGCTGCGTGGGCGCCGACTCGCCCCGGTGCACCGCGCGGACGTCCCGCACCGTGAGCAGCCCGGGCACCTCACTCTCGCCCCGCTCGCACCAGGTCCGCAGGGCACCGTCCACCGTGAGCGGGGCGTGGACGTCCACGAGGTGGACCGCTCGGTCCACGATCTCCTCCGGGGGCAGGCCCGCCCGCACCCGCGGATCCGCGGCGAGCGCCTCCGGAACGCCCTCACGGTCCACGAACCACACCCCGGCGTCCGTTCCCCGGAGCACATGTGCGGCACTCAGGTACGCCTCGGCGTCGTCGTCGTGGCCGTGGACCCGCACGACCGCCCAGGGCTGCTCGAAGACGACCCCCGCTCCCCTCGTGCTGGGCAGCGGAATGCGCCGGGCCAGGGCGAGCGTCTCCGCATCCTTGACCGCGCGCGTGCTCCCGCGCCCCGCGAGGTCGGGCCCGTCGTGCCAGGCGCGCGCGGCGGGAACGTGACGCAGGGCGGCCCCGAGCCGGTGGCAGCGGTAGGCAAGGTCCCAGTCCTCCCCGCCGTAGCCCACGAGGGTCTCGTCGAAACCGTCGCAGCGTTCGAGCAGCCGCCGGTCCACCGCGAGCAGCGCGCTGATGACGAGCCGGAAGTCCTCGATCCCCGCCGCCCTGAGGTTCTGCGTGCGCGCATAGCCGTCCGCGAGCCACGCAGGGTCTTCGAGTCGCCGGGCACCCTCGGCACGTCCCGCGCTCACCCAGTCCAGCACCGCGGACAGGTCGCATCCGGAGAGGTCCGCGTGGTGGCGCGCTCCCACGACCAGCGCGCCGTGGCCGTCGTCGGCCTCCCTCACCCCGGACACCATGGTCGAGACGAAGCCCGGTTCCGGGATCATGTCGCCGTCCAGGAAGAGGACCACCTCGCCCGAGGACGCCCGCGCCCCCAGGTTCCTCGCGGCGGCCGCCCTGAATCCGCGGTCCTCCTGCCGCACCACGCGGCACGCGAACGGGGTCCGCGGGAGGACCGGGGGCACCGCGGAGCCGTCGTCGCTCACGACCACTTGGGTGTCCGCCGCGGGAAAGTCCTGTCGTGCGAGAGCAGCGAGCAGCCGGTCCAGCCCGCGCTGGTTCTCGAAGTAGGGCACGACGACGCTCACCACGGGGCCCGTCACCGCCCGCCTCCCGCGGTGCGCTCGGAAGGTCCGGAGAAGCCGACGACGCCGCCCCCGCGCCCGTCGTCCGTCCCATCCGCGGCTCGCGAGCCCCGCGATGCGCCCGGCACAGAGGTCGTTGCAGAACCCGTTGCGAAAGCGGAGTCCACGCCGGACGGAGCCGTGATGAGCGACCACTGCCTGGCGGCGGCGGACGCGGTGGACGGCAGGGCCTCCCCGTCCCAGCAGGCGGGATCGATCCACGTGGACACCGGATCCGCGAGCGCCGCGGCGAGCGCGCCGGGGAGGTCGTCGGTCAGGGTCAGCGCCCACGGCGCCCGGGCGGCGAGCTCCTCGAAGAACGGGTGCGGCGTGACGATGGGGGCCCGCCCGGCGGAGATCCACCGTCCGATCGACCCGGAGGCCGAGACGTGGGAGGGCGCAACCACCGGGACCGTGACCCGCTGCGCGGCACGCGTGAGGGCGGCGTCGTCCAGGAAACCCGTGGCGCGGAAGCTGTGCCCGTGCCGACGCGCGGCGGCGTCGAGCCGCGGCACGAGGTCCTCGTGGCCGTCCGAGGGCCTGCCCAGGGCGAGCACCTCGAGCCCGCCCCCGACTCCCGCGAGCGCCTCGACCACCCGGTCGTGACCCTTCCCCGGGTAGAGGAAGCCGAGGACCGCGACGGTGGCCACGGCGTCGTCGCCCGGAGAGACACCTCGGACCGCAACCGCACGGGAAGGCCCCGCCTCCGCGCCCACGAGGCGCCCACCGCCCACGCGGCACCGCTCCAGTCCGGCTCGCCACGATCCAGGCTCCGGCGGGTCGACAGGCAGCGGGTTGACGTCCACCGGCACTGCGGGCGGACCGGGAAGAGACCGCGCGAGCTGATCGCGCTCGGAGGCGCTGCACACGATGACCATGCGGGCACCAGCCACGACCCGCGCGTAGGCCTCACGGCGCGCCGCGTAGGCGTGCCCGTCCGAGGGCTGCGGGATGTCGTGGAGGGTCACCGAGACCGGGCGGACGGCAGCGATCTCCTCGACCGCCCGCGCCGCAGCCTCCGGGGACGCACCGAACACGCGGTCCGTGAAGTGCAGGTGGACCGGGCCGTGGCCGGTGAGCAGCGTGGGCCGCAGCTCCGCGAACGTGCCGGCCACGGCCTCCGCGCCCGCCGTGTGCGAGGCAAGGTCCTGGGCGTGCATGCGGACGCCGTGCTGTGCGGGGCCCACGCAGGCCAGGAGCGGTGTTATCACGCGTTCACCCTATCCAGGGCCTCGGACACGCACAGGAGTGAGCGAGATCATGCCGGGCGGGCAAAGTCTGCACTTGTGCAAGTTTGCACTCATGCATAAAGTTGACGCGTGTCCGAATCCACTCCCTCGCTGCGCGAACGCCACCGCACCCGCACCCTCGCCGAGATCCACCAGGCTGCCCTGGAACTCGTGGGCGAGTGCGGCTACGGGGACACCGCGGTGGAAGCCATCGCAGAACGCGCCGGGGTCTCCCGGCGCACGTTCTTCAACTACTACCCGAGCAAGGAGGCCGCGGTCCTGGGAACCACCACACCGCGGATCTCCGACGCCGCGCGCGAACGGTTCCTGGACACGAGCACCGGCGACGAGTTCGCCCGCACCGTCCGGCTGTTCATGGACGTGCTGCGGGACGCCACCGGTCCTCCGCAGCTCACGGCGCAGCGCTACGAGCTCGTGGAGAACAACCCCGAACTCAAACGCAGCGTGGGCATGCACATCAACACCGTGGAGAGCCTCGTGGTCTCCACGGTCATGGAGCAGCCCGCGCACGGCCCCACTCCTCGTTCCGAGGAGACCTCGCACGCTTTCGTTCTACTGGCGGGTGCGGTCATCAAGTTCGCGTTCCGCACCAACACCCACCTGGCGACCACCCTCGACGACGACGCCGTCCAGCGCGCCCTCGACCACGCCATCGGCGTCTTCCGCACCGCCCTCAAGGAGATTTCATGACAACCACCCTTTCCCGGGCTGAGTTCAGCCCCGCCACCGAGGAGAAACCCACACACCTCGGATGGCTGTTCGCGAGCCTCATGGTCGTCATGCTGCTCGCGTCCCTCGGCCAGACGATCCTCTCGACCGCCTTGCCCACCATCGTGGGCGACCTCGGCGGCGTGGACCACATGAGCTGGGTCATCACCGGCTACATCCTGGCCTCCACCGTGATGATGCCCGTCTACGGGCGCATCTCGGACATCTTCGGCCGCAAGCCGGTGCTGCTCGGCGCGATCGTGCTGTTCATCGCGGGCTCCGTGATCGGCGCCTCCGCGGGCACCATGGGCTGGCTCATCACCGCCCGCGTGGTGCAGGGCCTGGGCGGCGGCGGTCTGATGATCCTCGCCCAGACCTCCATCGCGGACGTCGTCCCGGCACGTGAGCGCGGCAAGTACATGGGCGTCATGGGCGCCGTGTTCGCCGTGTCCTCCGTGGCCGGCCCCCTGCTCGGCGGCTGGATCACGGAGGGTCCCGGCTGGCGCTGGGCGTTCTCGTTCAACATCCCGCTGGGCATCCTGGCGATCGTCGCCGTCATCGCGTTCCTGCACCTCCCCAAGCGCGAGCGCGACAAGAGCGAGCGCATCGACTACCTGGGCATGATCCTGCTGGCCGCGGCCACCACGTGCCTGATCCTCGTGTGCACGTGGGGCGGCACCCAGTACGACTGGAACTCCCCGCAGATCCTGTGGCTGTGCGCCACCACGCTCGCCGGCATCGTGGCCTTCGTGGTCGCGGAGACCCGCGCGAGCAGCCCCGTGATCCCGCTCTCCCTGTTCAAGGACCGCAACTTCACGCTCACCACCGTCTCCGGCCTGGCCGTGGGCGTGGCCATGTTCGGCGCGCTCGGCTACATGCCCACCTACATCCAGATGGTCAAGGGCGTGGACGCCACGGAGGCCGGTCTGCTGATGACCCCCATGATGGGCTCGCTGCTGATCACCTCCATCGCCTCCGGCCAGATCGTCTCGCGCACCGGCCGCTACAAGTTCTTCCCGCTGATCGGCATGGTCGTCATGGGTGTGGGGCTGTGGCTGCTGTCCACGCTGCAGGTGGACGACACCACCTTCAAGATGTGCGCCTACCTGGCGGTCTTCGGCGCGGGCATCGGCCTGAGCATGCAGATCCTGGTGCTGATCGTCCAGAACTCGTTCCCCAACAAGATCGTGGGCACCGCCACGGCGGCGAGCAACTTCTTCCGCCAGGTGGGCGCCACCGTGGGCTCGGCCGTCGTGGGCTCGCTGTTCATCTCCCGCCTGAAGGACCTGCTGGCCGAGAACATGCCGAAGGTCCCCTCTGCCGCCGGTGCCGGGGGCGGAGGTGGCATGAACGCGAACTCGTTCACGCCGCAGAGCGTCCACGCGCTGCCGGAGATGTTCCGCGACCCGGTCATCCAGTCCTACAACGATGCCCTGCTGCCGATCTTCCTCTACATGATCCCGCTCGCGGTCGCCGCGTTCATCATGCTGGCGTTCGTCGTGGAGAAGCCGCTGTCCACCCGCGTGGACCGCGAGGTCGTGGAGGGCGAGGAGCCCGATGCCACCACCGGCCAGCTCGCCGTCGCCACCGCGACCACGGGCGCCGGGCAGAGCTACGACCCGTCGACCTCCGAGCACGACACGACGACGCCCGCGGCCTCGGCACCGCACGCACCGTCCGAGCCGACCCACCGGGCGGGCCGCTCGCGCCGGCGTCGTCGCTCGGCTCCGCGGCACAGGGCGTGACCGGCCACAGGGCCTGATCGCCCACGGGGCGTGACCGTACAAGAGAGGGGCTGGGCGACCGACCGGGGAGAGATCCCCGACCGGTCGCACAGCCCCTTCGTCGTGCCCGAGGGCCGAGGCGGTCAGTGCTTCTCGGGCAGGGTCTCCTGCAGGTCCTCCACGAGGTCCTCGAGGATCTCCGGGGCCTCCAGCAGTCCGTTGCGCAGGTCCGAGAGCTCGATGCCGTGCAGCAGGCCCACGGCGTAGCGGTCCCTGCCGGTGCGCTGCAACGAACGGGCCACGCGCGCCAGCCACTCCTCCATGACCGCGGCGTCCGTGACCACCCCGAGGTCGTCCTGGTAGTCCTTGGCGACGACCGCCGCCCTGATCCGCTTCTTCCCGGCCTTGGCGTGCGCGTGGGCGAGCGCCTCCGAGACGTAGCGCGCGGACTTGGCGGCCTTGCGGGTCTCGTGCAGCACCTCGAAGGCCACCGCCGTCTGACGGGCGTCCTTACCGGGGATGCTCACCCGCTCCCCCACGACCGCCGCCATGGTGCTCACGGTGACCTCCTCCGGATCCTCCGGGGCAGTCGTGGCAGTCGTGGCAGCCGTGCTCAGCACGCGGTTCAGCGCGGCGCCCAGGACGGTCTTGGCGAACCGCTTCGGGGAGAGCTGCGCGGCTTCGTCCGTGATGCCCTCGCCGCGGGAGAGCTCTCGCAGGTCCCGCAGCAGCTGCAGGTAGGCGGGGCTGTCGAGCTCGCGGCGCACGGCGCGCGCGGCGTCGTCACCCCGGTGCTCGGCCGCCTCCCGCAGCTCCCGCGCGGCCGTGGCGCTCACGAGATCCGCCGACTGCGCGTCCAGCAGGGCGTCGAGCCGCTCCCGGGCCACCTCCTGGTCCCTGGCGTCACCGAGGACCCGCGCGAGCAGCTTCAGCCGCTTCTCCAGGTCCGAGCCGACCTCGGGCGAGATGAATCCCCGCGATGCCTGCAGTACGCTGCGCAGCGTACGGGAGCGCACCCGCAGCTGGTGCACGGAGTCGGCCGCGCCCAGACGCACCGCGAAGTCCCAGGACTGCAGCTCTCCGACGAGCCGGTCCAGTACGGCCGCCAGCACGTCCGCGCCCGTGCGCTTCGGCTGCTCTGAGGTCTCGCGCTTCTGGGCATCCTTGCCCTTCCCCGACGACGCGGCCCGGCCCTTGTCCTTGCCTGCGCTCTTGTCCTTGCTCTTGCCCTTGGACGCAGACTTGGTCTTGTCCTTGGCCTTCTTCTTCGCCTTGTCCTTGGACACCTTCTTGTTCTTGGCCAGCCTCGTGCCGGACGTCGACAACGCGCCGTCCTCGTCCTTGCCCTCGCCGGGCGCCTCAACCACCCGCACGACATCCCCGCCGTCCTGACCCAGGGCTCGCGCGATCTTGGCCACGGAGGACGACGTCCGCGCACCCGCCGCGAACAGCACCGCCTCCACGGCGTCGAAGACCGTCCGTGCCTGCTCATCGCCGAGGTCGTGCCGAGAGAGCTCCACCTCGCACTCGAACCACGCGCGGGTGACCCCGGCACGCTCGTCCCGCGCCGTCACGGCGTCCAGGCACAGCTCGGCGTCCTGACCCTGCGCGCCCAGCACGGGGTACTCGGTGCGGTGCGTGTCGATCGTGGCCACCGGCGTGAGCTCTTCACCCAGGGTCAGCCCGAGCAGCACCTTGCGCAGGGCGGCGGGGATCCGGGTGGGCGCGGTCTTCAACGGCTCGTGGTGGATCTCGCCGCGGGCGTCGCCTGTCTGGTACTTCACGTGCCAGCCGTCGTCCGATCCCCCACGACGACGCCGCAGCGCCACCTTCGCACGCGCGAGCTGCAGGTCTGCGGTGTCGTAGTAGGTGGCGCTCATGTCGTGCTCCACGGGTTCCCCCACCGTGAAGCCCTCCAGCTCGTGCAGCGCGAGCTCGGGCCGGTCGTGGCCCGGCACGTCGTACTTGCGTTCGATCTCAACCTGTTGCGTGACCATGGCTCTCCCAGTGTGAAACGCGCCGCGGCCCTGTTCGGGTCCCGCGGCGCGTTGCTGTCGTCAAGGTGGGTGATGCGGTGGGTGTCAGGCGCGGCGCCGCTTCAGGACGTCGTCGAGGTTCAGGGCGGTGCTCTCCTGCTCGCCGGTGCGCACGGCGTCCTTCAGGGTGGTGGTGCGGGCGGCGGGACGGGCCGGGACCTGCAGCGGTTCCGGCTCGCTGCGCTGGACCACGGGGGCCTGGGTGTACAGCGGCTTGGGCACCGGTACCGGCTCCCACGTGGTGGTGTCCGCCCCCGTGCTGCGGGCGACCTTCATGGCCTCCGCGCGCAACTCGGCCACGGTGTACACGCGCTCGGGGGCGCGCTGCGGGGTCTGCTGCTCCTCACGGGGCTGCTCCTCCGCGGCAGGCATGTCCAGAGCGGCTTCCGCCACGCGGTTTTCCTGGTCCCGGTCCTGGCGGACCTCGTCCTCGTTGTCGAAGATGGCGTGCTGGGCGGGTGCGACGGAGCGGGAGGTGGAACGGGCGGCACGCTGGCGGCGGTCCTCGACCGCGAGGTAGCGCAGGCCCGCCACGCAACCGGCGCCCAGCAGCAGGAGCACTACCGGGACGGCCCAGGAGATGGAGGTGAAGGGGGCGAGCAGCGCGCAGATCAGCGCCGCCGCGACGAGGACGGCACCGGTGAGGAACACGATGGTGCGGTCCCACTTGATCCGCAGTCCGGCCAGCGAACCGCGCTGGAGGGTGATGGCGGACGGCGCGTGTGCCGATGTCTCCATGGCGGTGGTCTCCCGTTCGTGTACCTGGGCTGGGGCGGTGGTCGTCACCACTCTACTGGGCGCGGGGGCCGAGCGCTCGTGGTTGTGGAGGGCGCTGCCGATCTGCAGGTCCGGTGCCTCCACCTGGGCGTGGACGGGCATGCTCGTGCGACGCACCACGTGAGGTGCGAACCACATGACACTCAGCACGATCACGACGGCCAACACCGCCGAGCTGCTCACCCATGACAATCCCACCGGTCCAGGGTAGGGCAGTAGGGATAGATTCCCCGCGTGGAATGCGCGTGTTGCCTACATCAATGTAATTCGATGGTGTTTTTTGCGCCGAAACCGCCCCGCAGGCCCCTGACGTGGGGCGCAACGCGGCCCGAGCGGCGTCGTCAGCGCGGCGCGTGCCGCACGGTGATGTCCTCGTCCGCCCCCGTGAAGCGCCGCACGAGGCCCTCCGGGACCTCCTCCGTGGTGAGCGCAAAGCTGCGGTGGTCCGCCCAGGAGCCGGCGATGTGCAGGAAACGCCTGCGCAGCCCCTCGTCGCGGAAGCAGAGCTTCTCGACCACGCGCAGGGACTTGGCGTTCTCGGGGCGGATGTTGATCTCCATGCGGTGCAGACCCAGGTGCTGGAAGCAGTAGTCGGTGGCCATCGCGACCGCCATGGGTGCGATGCCGCGGCCCGCCTGCGCGCCGTCCACCCAGTAGCCGAGCGTGGCGGAGCGGAACGAGCCGAGGGTGATGCTCGAGACCGTCAGCTGCCCCACGAGCTCAGCCCGGCCGCCACCGGGCCCCTGCTCGACGATGAGCCACGGCAGGCTCTGCCCGTTGCGTGCCTGCCGACGCATGAGTCGCACGAACGCCCGGTAAGACGGCGCCGCGCCACCCTCGTCAGGGTTGCTCGCCTCCCACGGCTCGAGCCACTCCCGGTTCCGCGAGCGGACCCGGTCCCACTCGTCCCGGTCCCCCATGGCCAGTGGGCGCAGCACCAGCTGCGCCCACTGCACCGTGACCGGCCACACGGCCTGCGAATCCACGAGAGGTGGAGCCTCAGTCCGCGAGTTTCTGGGCGTAGTCCTTGATCCAGGTGCGCAGCCCGGGACCGAGGTCCTCCCGCTCGCACGCCAGCTCGATGTTGGCCTTCAGGTAGGACAGCTTGTCCCCGGTGTCGAAGCGGCGGCCCTTGAAGACCACGCCGTACATGCCGTTGGCCTCGTCCCCGCGGTCCGCCACGGTCTGCATGGCGTCGGTCAGCTGGATCTCGCCGCCGCGGCCCGGGGCGGTCTGCTCGAGGATCTCGAAGATCTCCGGGTGCAGCACGTAGCGGCCGATGATCGCGAGGTCGGAGGGGGCGTCGTCCGGGGCCGGCTTCTCCACGAGCCCGTTGACCTGCACGTAGTCCTCGCCCTCGACCGCGGAGACGTCCGCGCAGCCGTAGGCGCCGATGCTCTCGTGCGGGACCTCCATGAGGGCCACCACGGAACCGCCGGTGCGCTCCTGGACCTCGATCATCCACGAGAGCAGGTCCTCCTTCTCGTCGATGAGGTCGTCACCGAGCAGCACGGCGAAGGGCTCGTCCCCCACGTGGGTCTTGGCGCGCAGCACCGCGTGCCCCAGACCCTGGGGATCCTGCTGGCGCAGGTAGTGGATCTCGCCGAGGTCCGAGGCGTGCTCGACCTCCACGAGCAGGGCGTCCTTGCCCGATTCCTTGAGCTGGGCCTCGAGTGCCGGGACGCGGTCGAAGTGGTCCTCCAGGGCACGCTTGGAGCGGCCGGTGATCATCAGGACGTCGTCCAGGCCGGCGTCGACCGCTTCCTGGACCACGTACTGGATGGCGGGACGGTCCACGACCGGCAGCATTTCCTTGGGCATGGCCTTGGTCGCGGGAAGGAAACGGGTACCCAGCCCCGCGGCGGGAATGACCGCCTTGTGGACGCGCTTGTTCTCGTGATGACTCATGGAATTAGGGTAGACGAACACCACCCCGTATCACCGCTGTGAATCCCGTGAAATGCACGGATTTCCGGCTTTTCCGGGGAATGTACTCCCAAGAGCGGACACGGCCGGAGGGGCGGGAACGGATGGATGCCACGGACGGGCCCGCTGCGGCCAAGGCGCGGCTGCGCACCCGGGTCCTCGAACGACGTCGACGCCGCCCCGCCGCCGCGCGCGAGCGGGACGCCGCAGGTTTTGCCCGCCACCTCGCGCGGATTCTCGCCGACCACGGTCCCGGCGACGTCGCCGCGTTCCTCCCGCTGCCGGGCGAACCGCCCGTGCTGCCCGCCCTGGCCCGGGTCGACGCCGCCGGGCACCGGGTGTGGGTACCGGCCGTGGAGGCGGGACACCGGATGAGCTGGGTGCGGTGGCGCCCGGACGCGATCCTGGCGCGCGGCGCCCTGCCCGGGCTGCTCGAACCCGCGGGCCCCCGCCACGGCACCGAGGTCTTTGCCACCGTCTCCGTCCTGCTCGTGCCCGTGGTGGCCGTTGACCGCGGCGGGGTCCGGCTCGGCTTCGGAGGCGGGTACTACGACCGCTTCCTCCCCGACCTCGCACGCGCAGGGCACGAGCCCGCGGTCTTCGCGTGCTGCCACGTGGACGAGATCCTCCCCGCCGGGACAGTGCCGCGCGAAGCGCACGACGCGGTGCTGACGCGGGCGCTCACGGAGCGCGGACCGGTGCGCCTCGGGTCCTGACGGAAAGGGTGTGCAGGGACCGGGAAAACAGTTCGGTGTCGGCAAGGCCCGCCAGACATCGTGAAGCACGGCCCCGCGCATGTGGGGCGGCCGGGTCCAGGACGCCGTGCGAGTAGGATGTGACGGCGGCAATCCACCGCACCACCACCCCTCGAAGGAACGCACCGTGCCCGTTTACGCCTATGCCTGCAAAGACTGCGGTCATGAATTCGACATCCGCCAGTCCTTCTCCGACGACGCACTGACGGTCTGCCCCGAGTGCGGCGGTCACCTGCGCAAGAAGTTCAACTCCGTGGGCGTGGTCTTCAAGGGCTCCGGCTTCTACCACAACGACTCCCGCGCGGACGCCGGCAAGAACGGCGGGGGCGGGAAGTCATCCTCCGGCTCGGAGGCGTCCGGTGGCTCCTCTGACAACCACTCGTCGAGCAGCGACTCGTCCTCGTCCTCCGGGAAGGACTCCGGCGCCTCAGGCTCCGGCAGCGGTTCCGGGTCGAGCAGCTCCGGCTCGCAGAGCGCCGGCTCAAAGAGCGCAGGAAAATCCTCCTCGGCGTCCTGATCCCTCCCCAGGTCTCGACCCCTGGTTGCTGGTTTCGGACCACGGGCCATCATTCTCCGAGCACCACGCTTCTCCTCCACGGCGAGCGCACTGCACACCCCCGCTCCTGCGGGGCCCGCAGGATGCCGCACTGCACCCCGCCTGGATCCACTCTCGTATGGTGATTCCCCGCGGTTAGCGTCCGGGCATGAGTTCACGCTCCCGTCCCCGCTATCCCCTGGGTCTGCGGCTGCGCACCGCGGTCCGCCGACGCCACCGGCTCGTGGCCGCCGCGCTGTGCGCCGTGGCCCTGACGCTGGTGATCCTTCGCCTCGCTCCCCCGGACGCCCGCACCACCCCGGTGCTCACCGTGGCAGCGGACCTGCCCGCGGGGCACGCCCTCACCGCGGAGGACGTCACGGTCTCGCAGTTCCCGGTCGCTCTCGCCCCGGCCGCGGCATTCAGCAGCCCGCAGGATGCCATCGGTCAGCGGACCACCGTTGCTCTCACGCAGGGTCAGGCGGTGACGTCCTCCACGGTCCTCGGTCCCGGGCTCCTCACGGGTCAGCCGACCGGAACCACCGCGGCGTCAGTGCGCGTCGCGGATCCCGCCGTGCTGCGGCACATCCGGCCCGGGGACCTCGTGGACGTGGTGCACCACACGGACCAGGCGTCCTCCGGGGCGGGGAAGACGGTCGCCCGCTCGGTCACCGTGCTGTGGGCCGCCACCAGTGACCCGGGCGGCGGCTCCTCGATCCTGTCCTCGGGAGGTTCCGAGGACGACGCCGGTCTCGTGGTCCTCGCCGCCCCGCGGGACACCGCGACCGACCTCGCCACGCTTGACGGCACCGGCAAGATCTCCCTCGTCCTGGTCTCGCCGTGAGAGCACTCCCTGACGGATTGCCCGGTGCGGCGTTTCAGCCCCGGTGGGGCGGCCTCTCGCGACACGACCGCTCATCGTGCGCTACCTCGCTCTGCGTCTCAGGAGGGGCCGGTGCGGGAAAATCCGGGCGTCGCTGTCCCCTCCGCAAAGCTTGTGAGTTACGCGGTCAGCCCCAGTGGGGCGGACGCTGCCGCCTCAACCACTCCTCGTGGCCGGCCTCGCTCTGCCTTTCCCGGGGGTCCGGGGCGTCGGCACCGAGCGTCTCGGACGGCTCACCCCACGCCGGACCGCCCAGGGCACGCTCCGGACGAGGAGCGGTGCCGCCGGTCGCCCGGCGGTGGCTCCCCCGGCGACGCCCGTTCGTCGCACCGCCCTCGGACGGCGTCCCCTCAGAAACCACCCGTGCGGCTCCCGCGGTCCACCCCGGTCGGACCGTCGTACGCCGCCGGGGCTGACGGCGCCGACGCACCGGCGTTGCGTTGCGCACCCGGCCGGGCGGCGTTGTCGTGACCGGAGCGCCCGTGCACGCCGGCGTGACCGGAGCCCGCAGCAGCCCCCGGGGCGCCTCCCTCGGCGGCCTCGGAAGCTCCCAGGCCCAGGTAGCGCTGGACGAGCGACGCGACGGTCTGCGGATCCGTGAAGACCTCCACGGACCACAGGCTCACGTAGTTCCACCCGGCGCGCTCGAGCTGCTGCGGGATCAGCCGCGAACGCTCGCGCACGCTCAGGGCGCGGCTGGACTCGGAGCCGTCGGAGCGCATGGCAACGGGAATCCGCACGGGCTCCTCCGCCGGACCGCGGTGCAGCACGGCACCCGCGGACAGCGACTCCGCGTCCGCGTGGGCCGCCATGTCCACCGCGTGGGCGTAGCCGGTGTGCACGGTGGCGCCGCCGGCACGCAGCCGGCGCGCGAGGTCGTCCACCAGGGCGTCCGGCGCGGTTCCCGTGGCGTCCGCGGTGGTCTCGGCCCGCTCGGACGTGGTGCCCTCGCCGAAGAGCATTTCCAGCATGTGGTACATGTCCTTGGCGCCGTACTGCAGCCGTCGCAGCTCGGTGTCCTTGGGGTGGATCGAGGTGACGATGTGCGTGTGCCTGCGCGCACGGGTCATCCCCCGTACGAAGGCCTGCCGGCCGTCCCGCTCCGACAGCGAACCCAGCTGCGGGGTGCTCCGCCCGGAGGTCGTGCGCCCGAAGCCCAGGGAGAAGATCACGGTGTCCCGCTCGATCCCCGCGGCACGGTGGAGCTCCACCACGCGGAAGGACTCGTGGCCCGGCGCGAAGAACTCCTCGGACTCGCCCGTCTCGCGCAGCCGCCGCTGCACCGCCTGCGCCACGCGGGAGGCGTGCATCGCACTCGCGGTGACCACGGCGAGCGAGCGCTCCGGGTGCCGTGCGGCGTGGGCGAAGACCAGGTCCACGGTGCGGTGCACCTCCGCCGCGGGGGCCTGGACCCCCTCGCTGCCGGCCGTGAGCACACCCACGCCGTCCTCCACGTACTCTGCGGACAGCCCTGTGGTGGGGCTCATCAGCTCGGAGGCGAAGGGCACGCGCGTCAGGGCGCCGTCGTAGAAGGCCTCGTTGAGGTAGGCGAACAGGCGAGGGTCCAGCGGCCGCCGCACGGACGTCAGGGAGCGAGAGTCCACGACCCGCGAGAGGGCGTCGTGGACGGAGTCGACCTCCGCGACGGGCCGCGACTCGTCCCGGGAGACCAGGCGCGGAGCCACCGTGAAGGGCTGCGGCCCGCCCGCGTGACGGTCCCCGAACGCGATGACCTGCTCCGCCTTGACGATCGCGGGCAGTGCGGCGGCGAGCGGCGTGGACTCGGCGTCCAGGACCACCACGGCATCCACGGTCTGGGCCTCGCCCAGGGTCGCGGTGAGCACCAGGGGACTCGCCGTCCACACGGGGACGAGAGACGGGGTCAGGTGCTGCACCCGGTCCAGCTCCTCCGTGCGCACGTGCCCGCTGCGCAGCATCTCGCGCAGCGCGACCGCCTCGCGGGGGTTGCGCCGGGTGTCGCGGGCCCACCGCTCGGCGAGCTCGTGCTCGAGACGCGCGGGTGCGGCGGCAACGTGGGCGGAGTCGGCGCGCCGGAACGCGGACTCGGTGCGGCGCAGCTCGGCGCCGTCCGGCATGGCCACGAAGTCGTCGCCGCTGATCATGGCCTCGAGCACCGACTGCCACCACGCGAGCTCCAGCTCGTCGCGCACGCGCTCCGCGGGCACACCCCGGGTCTCGAGGTCCTGCAGGAACTCGCCCAGGCCCCGGGCCCGCAGGTCGTCCAGGAGCACGGTGCGCTCGGGCAAGGTGCTCAGGTGGGGCTCGTCGTTGATCAGCTCGTCGAGGATCACGCCGAGCTCGTCCACGGTGGCGTTCTCCAGGCGCGCAGCCGTGGGCGAGCCCTCCAGCGCGATGGCCAGGCCCTCGAGGTCCTCGCGGAAGCGCCGGTGCGTGCGCAGGGTCTCCTCCGCACGGTCCGAGACGGCCGGCTGCTCGAGCGTGGTGGCCCACTGCCGCCAGCGCTCGCGCTCGGACTGCACCTTCACCAGCGCTGCGTGCAGGTCCGAGAGGTGCACACCCGGGCGGATGTACTCCTTGGCGGCCTTGCGCAGCCGCGAGCGCTGCAACCCGCTCAGTTCGATCTCGTGCTCTCGGCGCCACGCGGCCGATGCCGTGGCCGCGATCAGGTCCGTCACGGGGCGGTCGTAGATGTCCGGGGTCAGGTGGTCGAGGGACTGCCCCACGTCGATCACGAGTTCGAGCTGCTGCTCCCACTCGGCGATGGTCGTGCCCACGCGCAGGCCGGAGACGCCCAGGACGTTGCGCATGGCGGTGGTGAGCGTGGTCAGCTCGAGCAGGAGGGACTTGGCGAGGTCGTGGGCCTGGTGGGCCTCGTCGTCATTGACCAGCCGGGCACCGTGCCACGGGCTGCTCAGTGCGGACTCGTCGAAGGCTCCGAGCGCCGCCGCGCGCTGCAGCTGCCGCTGCACCTCGCTGCGGTGGGAGACGGCGTCGAGCACCGAGCGGCGGAAGCGCACGGTGGTCTCCGGGCCGGGATCGCGGGCCGTCAGCTCGGCGAGGGACTGCATGGCCTCGTACGGGGAGGCCTGCCAGCGCGGACGACGCGCGTGCAGGGACTCCTCGTGCAGCCGCAGCTGGTCGCGGGAGTGGCGCAGCGCCTCGTGGACGGCCTCGGTGTCCGGCTCCGGGGCGCGCTCGTTGCGGGCGACGGCGCGCACGAGCCGCGCGGCGACGTCGTCCGGGCTCAGGTGCGAGCCCAGGGGGAGCACGAGCGAGTCCAGGCCCGTGCGGTTCCACGCGCGGTTGAAGGAGGCGAGGGTCGTGCGGGACTCCCCCAGTACCAGCACGCTGCGGCCCCGGTGGACGAGGGCACCCACCGTGGCGACCACGGTGTCGATGCTCGCGGTGCCCACCGGCGTGTTCACCACGAAGCTCTCGCCCTGCTCCGCGAGGTCCACGACCTCCTGCTGGTTCGCGTCCAGGTCCGTGAGCAGCAGCTCGCGCGCCGGATCGCGGCCGTCCAGGGCGGGGGCGCGGTTCTCGAGCCGCCGCACCACGGGAAGCTTGCCCACCTCGGGGTTCTTCAGCCGTGCGAGCGCCTCCACGACCTCCGTGCGGGCCACCACGTGCTCATCCGCCGGGCGCTCGTGCAGGTCCGCGAACGTGGAGACCACCAGCTGATGGTCCACGTGCATGCCGGGAACGTCCACGGCGAGCTGACGCAGGATCTCGAGCACCGGAGCGGGGTCCAGCTTGCGGGTGCCGTAGGCCAGCCGGGACATCTCCGCGGTGGCCAGCTCCACGCCGTGGTCCTCGCGCAGTCGACGCACCAGCGCCGGGTTCAGGCGCGCCGGACCCACGATGTGCAGTTCGAAGTCCTTGTGGTCCGGGCGCAGCTTAATGGTCACCGGGGCGAGCAGCACCGGGGCGATGAACCGCCGCAGCCCGTCCGCGACCGGGTCCGCGAGCCACGACGCCGTCCCCGCGGCGAGGTAGGCGGCGTCCAGGCCGTGCATCACGGACAGCTCGTGGATCTTCGTGCGCAGGGCGCGCGCGGAGCGCACCGCGCGGTCGTACGCCGGGGTGTCCTGGTGGATCATCGTGGACAGCCGGGTGGGACGCTGCATGAGCAGCTGCGCCTGCCCCGAGGAGTTGGCCTCCGTGAGGTCGATGCAGACGTTGTCCACCTGGTTGAAGTCCAGCAGCGTGTCCGGACCCGTGTAAGCGTCCATCTGCTGGGTCCAGGACCTCAGGGACACGCGCGGGGCCTCGGACCCGGTGCGCGCACCGTCCGTGACCTGGGGGGTCGGTCGGTCCTGGGCTGGGGGTGTCGACATGGTGCTCCTACTCACGAGTGCGCCGGTCTGCACGCCACGGGGGATGGGGCGGACCGGCGCACCGGGACTGACGATGACTCAGGAAGGGGGATTCATTCCCACTCGATGGTTCCCGGCGGCTTGGACGTGACGTCCAGCACCACCCGGTTGATCTCCTCGACCTCGTTGGTGATGCGGTTGGAGATCCGCGCGAGCAGCTCTGAGGGCAGCCGCGACCAGTCCGCGGTCATGGCGTCCTCGGAGCTCACGGGGCGCAGCACGATGGGGTGGCCGTAGGTGCGGCCGTCGCCCTGCACGCCCACCGAGTGGACGTCCGCGAGCAGCACGACCGGCATCTGCCAGACCTCGTCGTCCAGGCCGGCGCGGGTCAGCTCCTCGCGGGCGATCGCGTCCGCGCGGCGCAGGATGTCCAGGCGTTCCTCGGTGACCTCACCGATGATGCGGATGCCGAGACCCGGGCCCGGGAACGGCTGGCGGCCCACGATGTTCTCCGGCAGGCCCAGCTCGCGGCCCACCGCGCGGACCTCGTCCTTGAACAGCGCGCGCAGCGGCTCCACGAGGTCGAACTGCAGGTCCTCGGGCAGCCCGCCCACGTTGTGGTGGCTCTTGATGTTCGCCGCGCCCTCGCCACCGCCGGACTCGACGACGTCCGGGTAGAGGGTGCCCTGCACGAGGAAGCGCACCGGCTCGCCGTCCTGCGCCTCCTCGCTGAGCACCTTGTGCTCCGCGGCCTCGAAGGCACGGATGAACTCGCGGCCGATGGCCTTGCGCTTGGTCTCCGGGTCCGTGACGCCCTTGAGCGCGTCCAGGAAGCGGTCCTGCTCGCGGGCGATGTGCAGCTTGATGCCCGTGGCGGCCACGTAGTCCTTCTCGACCTGCTCGACCTCGTCCTGGCGCATCAGGCCGTGGTCCACGAGCACGCACGTGAGCCGGTCCCCGATGGCACGCTGCACGAGGGCGGCGGCCACGGCGGAGTCCACGCCGCCGGAGAGGCCGCACAGTGCCTTGCCGTCGCCCACCTGGGCGCGGATCGCGGCGACCTGCTCCTCGATGATGTTGCCGGTGGACCACGTGGGGGTCAGCCCGGCGCCCTGGAACAGGAAGTTCTCGATGACCTTCTGGCCGTACGCGGAGTGCTTGACCTCCGGGTGCCACTGCACGCCGTAGAGCTTGCGCTCCCGGTTCTCGAAGGCGGCCACGGGGGCGCCCTCGGTGGTGGCGAGCGTGGTGAAGCCCTCGGGCGCCGCCGTCACGGAGTCACCGTGGCTCATCCACACGGTCTGCACGTCCGGGGTGCCGTCCAGCACGGTGCCCACGGTGTCCGCGGTGCCGGTGGCCGTGGTGGCGCCGTACTCGCGCACGCCGGTGCGCTCGACCTTCCCGCCCAGGGCGTTGGCCATCACCTGGAAGCCGTAGCAGATGCCCAGGACGGGCACGCCGGTCTCGAAGAGCTCGGCGTCACGCTGCGGGGCACCGGGCGCGTACACGGACGCGGGGCCGCCGGAGAGGATCAGTGCAGCGGGGTTGCGCTGGAGGATCTTCTCGGTGGACCAGGTGTGCGGGACGATCTCGGAGTACACGTTCGCCTCCCGCACCCTGCGGGCGATCAGCTGCGCGTACTGCGCACCGTAATCGACCACGAGTACCGGGCGTTGCTCCAGGTCGCTCAGGTTCTCAGGGGATTCAGTCACGCGGACAAGTCTAGAACACCCCGCCGACACGCCCCGACGGTCTCAGTAGCGCTTCGCGGCCTTGGGATTGGCCGCCAGCTCGGCCTCCGTGGAGCGGTGGATCTTGCGCTCCACGATGAAGGAGAGGAACGGCACCACGCCGCCCAGCGCCATCACGATCAGCTGCGCGAAGGGCCACCGCATGAGCGACCACACCCGCAGGCACGACAGGACGTAGACCACGTAGAACCAGCCGTGGATGATCAGCACCCACGTGGAGATGTTGACGCCGCCGGCCAGGTTCTCCAGGTCCAGGTTCTGCCATCCCAGAGCCACGGTGGCCCCCGTGGCCTTGTCCGTGCCGCCGGCGATCAGGTCGTAGTGGAACACGTAGCGGGTGATCATCTCCACCACGAGCAGCAGCAGGAAGGTGCCGGAGACCCACGCGCACACCTTGTAGACGTTCAGCGCGGTGCGGATCTGGGCCTCGGTGCCGCCGAAACGACGCCGCGGCTTCAGCGCGGCGGCCTTGGCGCGCACGCTGTCAGGCACGGTGGCGCGCTCGGGGCTCGCATCCTCGGGTGCGGTGACGCGCACCCCATCGGTGCGGCGGACCGGGCGGGGGTGCAGATCGGGCTGCGGCGTGTGGTCAGTCATCGGTTGCTCCGTCGTCGGATCTCGGGGTCTGGTTCTCGTGCGGCGACAGGGTCCGGGCGGCGTCCGCACGGGCCTGCTGCGCGACCGCGGGCTGGTCGTCGAAGTAGTAGTAGCACCGGTCCTCGGCATCCCAGTAGTAGTAGGACTGCTCGGCCTCGTCCCAGAAGTAGTCGCCCTCGAAGTAGAAGTACTGCTCGGGGTTCTCCCGCCGCAGCTGCTCGTCGCGCACGAAGCGCCACCACATGAAGAAGGCGAAGCCGGCGAAGACCACCCACTCGATGGCGTAGAAGAGGTTCAGCGCGTGCAGGGAGGTGTCCGTGGGCTGCTGGTCGATCTGCAGGCGCCCCAGCCCCGCGCTCATCAGACCTGCCGACGGCTCGAGCGCGCGGTCTTTGGTGACCGGGGCGAGCTCGGCCGCCGGGTTCTCGGAGAACGCGGCCACGTAGCCGGAGTACACGGGGGCGTCCCACAGGTTGCTCAGCTGCGCGGAGGACACGGACCCCACCTGCCCCGCGGGCAGGTTGTGGTCCGGCAGCGGGGCGTCCGTGGGCAGCAGGCGTCCGATCACACGCACCTCGCCCGACGGCGCCGCGGGGGCCTTCTCGGGTGAGGCCACCCAGCCGCGCGCCACGGCAAGACCGAGGTCCGAGTCCGCGACGTCCCAGCGCCCCCGGGAGTCCGGGATCACGAGCTCCGTGACCACCCAGTACCCGGTGGCCCCGTCCTGCAGCCGCCCGGGGACGAGCACGGTGGAGTCCGCGCGGTAGCGCCCCTCGACCGAGACCACGTGGTCCGCCTGCTGCGAGGTGACCGTCTCACCGGGAGCGGTCACGTCCTGCAGCGAGGACACACGGTCCTTCGCGGGGTCCGCCACGGTGGTGGAGCGCAGGGAGGCATTGAGCTGCCACATGCTCAGGGACACGAAGAGAGCCGCCACGAGCAGGGCTACCGCCAGGAAGGCCAGTGAACGGGGTCGCAGGGCGGTTTTGAGCACGCCTCAACCCTACTGTCACGCCCTGGGCGTTTCCCAACGAGCCGGGCCGGCCTGCCACTGGGCTCAGTCGCGGATGACCACGTCCGCGCGCTGGAACTCCTTGAGGTCCGAGTAGCCGGTGGTGGCCATGGCGTGGCGCAACGCTCCCATGACGTTCGAGGAGCCGTCCACGTGCCGGGAGGGCCCGTTGAGTAGCTTCTCGAGCGGGCCCACGGTTCCCACGTGGGTCCGCACCCCGCGCGGCGAGTGCTGGTGGTGCGCCTCCGCGCCCCACAGCCAGCCCTGCCCCGGTGCCTCCTCCGCGCGGGCCAGCAGGGTCCCGAGCATCACGGCGTCCGCACCCATGGCAATGGCCTTGACGATGTCGCCGGAGGTGCCCAGACCGCCGTCGGCGATCACGTGGACGTAGCGCCCACCGGACTCGTCCAGGTAGTCGCGACGCGCGGCCGCCACGTCCGAGATGGCCGTGGCCATCGCCGCGTGGATGCCGAGGATGGACTCGGTGCGCAGGGACGCTCCCCCGCCGAAGCCCACCAGCACACCCGCCGCGCCGGTGCGCATCAGGTGCAGCGCGGGCGTGTAACCCGCCGCACCACCCACGATCACCGGGACGTCGAGGTCGTAGATGAACTTCTTGAGGTCCAGCGGCTCCTGGGCCCGCGACACGTGCTCCGCGGAGACGGTGGTGCCGCGGATCACGAAGAGGTCCACCCCGGCCTCCAGCACCGTGCGGTAGTGCTCCACCACGCGCTGCGGGGACAGGGAACCGGAGACGATGACCCCGGCCTCCCGGATCTCCGCGAGGCGCGCGGTGATCAGCTCGGGCTGGATGGGCGCGGAGTAGAGCTCCTGCATGCGGCGCGTGGCCTGCGGCAGGTGCTCCGAGCTGAGGTCCGCGATCTCGTCCAGCACGGGCTGCGGATCCTCGTAGCGCGTCCACAGACCTTCGAGGTCGATCACGCCCAGACCGCCGGCGCGTCCCAGCTCGATGGCCGTGGCCGGGGACATCACCGAGTCCATGGGCGCGCCCACCACGGGGATGTCGAACTGGTACGCGTCGATCTGCCACGCGGTGCTGACGTCCTGGGGGTCCCGCGTGCGGCGCGAGGGGACCAGGGCGATCTCGTCCAGGCTGAACGTGCGGCGCGCCCGCTTGGAACGCCCGATTTCCATGTCGTAACTCACGAGAGGTCCTTTCACCGCGCGTCAGGCACGGAGGGTCTGCGGCGTGCTCAGCGCTTGTAGTTGGGCGCTTCCACGGTCATGGTGATGTCGTGCGGGTGGGACTCCTTGAGGCCCGCCGGGGTGATCCGCACGAAGCGGCCCTTCTGCTTGAGCTCCGTGACGTCGTGCGCGCCCACGTAGAACATGGTCTGGCGCAGCCCGCCGTCCAGCTGGTGCAGCACGGAGGCCAGCGGGCCCCGGTACGGCACCTGGCCCTCGATGCCCTCAGGGATGAGCTTCTGGTCGTCGGAGACGTCCGCCTGGAAGTAGCGGTCCTTGGAGTAGGACGTATTCTTCCCACGGGACTGCATGGCACCCAGGGAGCCCATGCCGCGGTAGGCCTTGAACTGCTTGCCCGCGA
The DNA here is from genome assembly GCF_006539885.1 of Kocuria varians. GTDB lineage: Bacteria > Actinomycetota > Actinomycetes > Actinomycetales > Micrococcaceae > Kocuria > Kocuria varians. The sequence goes on from NZ_BJNW01000001.1 coordinate 105,646, forward strand.
CGAAGACGAGCTCTCCCGGGGACTCGTCGCAGCCGGCGAGCAGCGAGCCGAGCATCACGGAGTCCGCACCGGCCACCAGGGCCTTGCCGATGTCGCCGGAGAACTGCAGACCGCCGTCCGCGATCAGCGGCACGCCGGCGGGGATGGTGACCTGGGCGGCCTCGTTGATCGCGGTGATCTGCGGGACGCCCACACCGGCGATGATGCGCGTGGTGCAGATGGAGCCGGGGCCCACGCCCACCTTCACGGCGTCCGCGCCGGCGTCGACGAGGGCCTGCGCACCCGTTCGGGTGGCGGCCTGACCGCCAATCACGTCCACGTGGGCCGCCGCGGGCTCCTTCTTCAGCCGGGCGATCATCTCGAGCACGCCCTGCGAGTGGCCGTTGGCGGTGTCGATGAACAGGGCGTCCACGCCCGCGTCCACGAGCATCATGGCCCGCTCCCAGCCGTCACCGAAGAACCCGACGGCCGCACCGACGCGCAACCGGCCCTCGTCGTCCTTGGTGGCCAGCGGGTACTGCTCCGCCTTGGTGAAGTCCTTGACCGTGATGAGCCCGGTCAGCCGGTCCTGCTCGTCCACGAGGGGAAGCTTCTCGATCTTGTGCGTGGCCAGCAGCTTGTGGGCCTCGTCCTTGCTCATGCCCACCTTGCCCGTGACGAGCGGCATGGGGGTCATGACGTCGCGCACGAGCCGGGTCTCGAAGTCGCTCTCCGGCAGGTAGCGGGTGTCCCGGTTGGTGATGATACCCAGCAGCCGCTGGTTCTCGTCCACCACGGGCAGGCCGGAGACCTTGAAGTAGCCGCACAGCCGGTCCAGCTCCGCGAGGGTGGCGTCCGGGGACACGGTCACGGGGTTGGTGATCATCCCGGATTCGCTGCGCTTGACGCGGTCCACGTGGTCCGCCTGGTCCTGGATGGACAGGTTGCGGTGGATCACGCCGATCCCGCCCTGACGGGCCATGGAGATCGCCATTGCGGATTCCGTCACGGTGTCCATGGCCGCCGAGAGCACCGGGGCCTGGAGCGTGATCCTGCGCGACAAGCGCGTGGTGGTGGAGGCCTCCGACGGGATCACGTCCGTGTTGCCGGGCAGCAGCAGCACGTCGTCGTAGGTCAGTCCGGTGAATCCGAACGGGTCGTCCATCAGTGCCGTGGGCACGGGTTCAGTCACGAATAGTCCCTTTCAGACGAGGATGTCCGCACCAGTCTACGGCGCGGCTCCGACGCGTTCGCGCCGCGGGCTCAGCCGGCGGTGCCTGCCTCCACGGCGGCCACGAGGCGCTCGCGCAGCAGCGGCGCCATGCTGCGGGTGTAGTCCCCGGTGAGGTGGTGGGAGTCGAGCCACACGGCCACCCGGCCGATCTCCGGCGGGCACGCGTCCCCCGGGCAGATCAGCCCGGTCGGGTCGATCCCCACGAACCCGGGGACCGACTCCAGGGACTCAGCAGGGTTCCGCTCCCCCAGCACGCTCGTGCGCGGCACGCGGCAGGAGGAGTCCTCCCAGCCCTTGCGCTGGGCGCAGCGCGTGGGGTCCACGTCCAGCCTCGGGTTGTCGCGCAGGCCGAGCACCGTGGTGCCCTGCGCCGTGAGCTCCCGGGTCACGGCCTCGAGACCGCTGACCACGTGCTCGGCCCGGGCGTCCATCAGCTCGGAGCGGGTGGAGGTGGTCACCACGGCGTCCGGGTGCAGCTCCTCGAGGTAGGAGAGCACGGCCTGGTTGCCCGCCCTGCACGTGTCCGACTGGCCCTCCAGGCCGAAGCCGCAGCCAGGCTGGAGCAGGGAGACCAGCTGCCAGTGGCGCTGCCGCGCGACCGGGATGATCGCGCCCATGTACTGCTCCATATGGGAGTTGCCCACCACCGCCACGACCCGCGTGGGGTTCTCCACCGGCTCGTCCTGCCGGCAGAATCCCTGGGCCACCGGGTTCGCGCTCGCGTAGTCGGCCTCGCAGGCACGGGGAAGGCCCACCCACTGCTCCTCCATGGTGGCGGGGACCACGGGTGCGCTGGGGTCCCCGGTGGGGTCGTACCCCGGGGCCAGGGACTGCGCCCCCGGGTTGCTGCTCCCCGCCTGCGCCGCCAGCTGCGAGGCGCGGCGGCCGTCCAGCGCGGCCCACGTGCCGGCGGTCGCCAGCACCAGCCCCGGGCACACCGCGATCACCAGCGCGAGCCGCCACCTCCTCGCCTCCGGCCACGCCCAGCGCCGCAGCGGTGTCTCCACGAACCGGGTCAGCAGCACGGCGAGCAGCACGGAGACCACCACGATCCCCGCGCCGGCCCACCACCCGGCGGCCGAACGGTCGCGCACCACCAGCCAGGTGACCAGCAGCGGCCAGTGCACCAGGTAGAGCGCGTAGGCGGCGTCGCCCAGGCGCACCACCGGACCCCACGCCAGGAGGCGGTCGACGCCCACGGGCGAGCCGCTGCGCCCGGCGACGACGATCGCGGCCGCGGAGAGAAGGGGCCACAGTGCGATCCACCCCGGGAACGCCCCGGCCACGTCCACGACGATCCCCACGGACACGAGACCCACCAGCCCGCACCACCCCAGCGGCACCCGCGCACGCACGGGAAGCCTCAGGTACGGCACCGCCAGGGCCAGGAGCGATCCGAGCGCGAACTCCCACAGCCGGGCCCGGGTGTCGAAGTACGCGAAGTTCTGCTGGGTGTGCGTGCTGATCACGGACCACGCCAGCGAGGCCCCGAAGACCGCCCCGAAGCAGACCGCGAGCACCGGCACGCTGCGCCGCCCCGTCCGCCGCTTCACGAGCCAGGCCAGCCCGAAGACCAGGGGCCAGAGCAGGAAGACCTGCCCCTGCACGGACAGGGACCAGAAGTGCTGGAACGGCGAGGCGGCGGAGCGGTCCGCCGCGTAGTAGTCCACGGCGTGCACGGCCAGCAACCAGTTCTCCGCGTAGAGCACGGAGGCCACGCCCTGCGAGCGCAGCCCACTCGCGTCCTCGGCGGGGTAGAAGCACCACACGAGGACGAAGGTCGCCAGCACCACCAGCGTGGCCAGGGGCAGCAGACGCTTGAACGTGTGCAGCCAGTAGCGGCCGATCGTCGGCCGGCGTCCGCCCTCGATCCTGCGCACGAAGGACAGCGTCATGAAGAACGCGGAGAGGAACAGGAATACGTCCACCCCGCCTGCAACCCGGCCCATGAACACGTGGTAGAGCACCACGAGCAGCACGGCCACGGCGCGCAGTCCCTGCACCTCGGGGCGGAAACCGGGCGGTCCCACCACCGGGTCCCGGAACCGGCGGCCCACGGAGGAGGACCGGCGTGCGCTCTGCATCAGGACAGCCTAGACCGGCGGCACCCAGGCCGTGGGCGTGCGTCCCGGCGGAACCGACCGGCTCCGCCGCGGTCCGCACCTGCTACGACGACGACCGGCGGCCACCCCGTTCAGGGTGGCCGCCGGTCGTGCGGTGGACCCGGACCGCAGCCCGGGGCCGTGCCGGGGACTCAGTCCTCCGGCTCGTCCTTCTTCTCCGCGACGAGCGTCTCGGTGGTGAGCACGAGCGCCGCGATGGACGCCGCGTTCTGCAGCGCGGAACGCGTGACCTTCACGGGGTCGATGATCCCCGCGGAGAGCAGGTTCTCGTACTCGCCGGTCAGCGCGTTGTAGCCGTTGCCCGGCTCCATGTCCGCCACGCGGGCGGCCACGACGTTGCCGTCCTGGCCCGCGTTCTCCGCGATCCAGCGCAGGGGCTGGACCAGGGCACGGCGCACGATGTTCACCGCGGTGGCGGCGTCCCCGGTGAGTCCCAGGTCCGTGCCGTCGAGCGTCTTGGAGGCGTGCACCAGGGCGGAACCGCCGCCGGCCACGATGCCCTCCTCGAGCGCCGCACGCGTGGAGGACACGGCGTCCTCGATGCGGTGCTTGCGCTCCTTCTGCTCGACCTCGGTGGCGGCGCCGACCTTGATCACGGAGATGCCACCGGCCAGGCGCGCGAGGCGCTCCTGCAGCTTCTCGCGGTCCCACTCGGAGTCCGTGCGGGCGATCTCCGCCTTGATCTCGGCCACGCGCTCGGCGACGGCGTCGGAGGATCCGGCGCCGTCCACCAGGGTGGTCTGGTTCTTGGTCACGGTGATGCGCCGGGCGGTGCCCAGCTGGGAGAGGTCCACGCCGTCGAGCGAGATGCCGAGCTCCGGGGTGATCACGGTGGCGTCCGTGAGCACCGCCAGGTCCTGCATGATCGCCTTGCGGCGGTCGCCGAAGCCGGGGGCCTTCAGGGCCACGACGTCCAGCGTGCCGCGCAGCTTGTTGACCACCAGGGTGGACAGGGCCTCGCCCTCGACGTCCTCCGCGATGATGGTCAGCGGCTTCTTGGCCTGCAGCACCTTCTCGAGCACGGGCATCAGGTCCTGGATCGAGGAGATCTTGCCCTGGTACAGCAGCACGTAGGTGTCGTCCAGGACGGCTTCCTGACGCTCCTGGTCCGTGATGAAGGACGGGGACAGGTAGCCCTTGTCGAACTGCATGCCCTCGGTGACGTCCAGCTCGACCTCGGTGGAGGAGCCGTCCTCGATGGTGATGACGCCGTCCGTGCCCACGGTCTCGAAGGCGCGGGCGATCAGCTCGCCGATCTCCGTGGACTGCGCGGAGATCGCGGCCACGTGGGCCACGTCCTGGCCCTCGACCGGGCGGGCGTTGTCGAGCAGGCGCTGGGACACGGCGGCCACGGCGGCCTCGACACCGCGCTTGATGTCACCGGGTGCGGCACCGGCGGCGACGTTGCGCAGGCCTTCCTTGACGATGGCCTGGGCGAGGACGGTCGCGGTGGTGGTGCCGTCACCGGCAACGTCGTTCGTCTTGGTGGCGACCTCCTTGGCGAGCTGCGCACCGAGGTTCTCGTACGGGTCCTCGAGCTCGACCTCGCGCGCGATGGTCACGCCGTCGTTGGTGATCGTGGGGGCGCCCCACGTCTTGTCGAGGACGACGTTGCGTCCCCGGGGCCCGAGGGTGACCTTGACGGTGTCCGCGAGGCGGTTGACACCGGCCTCGAGTGCTTTGCGGGCGGTGTCGTTGAACACCAACTGCTTGGGCATGTGTGCTCCTTACGAGAAGAGGAAATGACGGCGCGGTGCCCACGCTGCCCGTGCGGGCGGACGGCGGGCACCGCGCTCAAAAGACGTGGGGTGGTTACTTCTCGATGACGGCCAGCACGTCGCGCGCCGGGAGCACGAGGTACTCCTCGCCGTTGTACTTGACCTCGGTTCCGCCGTACTTGGAGAAGATGACGACGTCACCCTCCTTGACGTCCACGGGGATGCGGTTGCCCTTGTCGTCCACGCGGCCCGGGCCCACGGCCAGGACGGTGCCCTCCTGGGGCTTCTCCTTGGCGGTGTCCGGGATGACCAGACCGGAGGCGGTGGTCTGTTCAGCGGCCAGCGGCTGAACCACGATGCGATCCTCGAGGGGCTTGATGGAGACCGACACGATCTCTCCCTTTCTTCTAGGCGTGTGAGACGGTGTGCGTCCGCGCGGTGTCACGGGGTCCCGTGACCGCGGGCGCCACAGGCCAGTTGGCGTGCCAACCGTCGTCGCGGTGCCGATTGAGCGCCTGGCCTTTAGCACCCTCACCAGGAGAGTGCCAAGAATTACTGTAGGGAGGCCGCCCGCGCCCGGTCAAGGCGGCTTCGCGGCGCTCCCCTGTGGGCTGAATACGGGTCGACGACGACGCCGCGGCGGGGCTCCGCGCGCGACGCCCCACCCGTGGTGTGATGGAGCGGTGAACACCTCTCCCGCCCCCGCCGACCCCGAGGCCGCCGGCCTGGCCCACCTGCTCACCCCCGAGGGCATGCGCCTGCTCGACGAGCTCGGCCCCTACGACCCCTCGGCCACGCTCGCCCTCTCGGAGTCCCTGCGGGCGCGAGGGCACTCCCCCGAGCTGGTCTCCGCCGCCCTGACGCAGTCGCGGCTGCGCGACCGGGCGCGCACCAAGTTCGGGGAGTTCGCGCAGCACATGGTCTTCACGCAGGACGGCGTGGAACAGGCCACGCGCTGGTCCGTGGCGGCCCTGCACGCGCAGCGCTTCGCCCAGGCGGGGGTCCGGCACGTGGTGGACCTCGGCTGCGGGGTGGGTGCGGACTCCCTCGCCCTGGCCGCCCTGGACCGCACGGTCACGGCCGTGGAGCTCGATCCCCTGACGGCGGCGGTCGCCACGGTCAACCTCACGGGCTGGCCGGACGCCCGGGTCGTGTGCGCGGACGCCGAGACGCTGGACCTGGACGGACTCGAGGCCGGCCCCGCGGACGGCGTGTGGCTGGACCCCGCGCGCCGGGCGTCCGCGGACGGCCGCACGCGCCGGATCTTCGACCCCGAGGCCTTCTCTCCCCCGCTGTCCTTCGTGACCGCCCTCGCGGACACGGGCCTGGCGGTGGGCGCCAAGCTCGGCCCCGGGCTGCCCCACGAGCACGTCCCGGCCACCGCGGAGGCGCAGTGGGTCTCCGACCACGGGGACGTGGTCGAGGCGGTGCTGTGGTTCAACACCGTGCGCCGCCCGGACGTCGCCCGCGCGGCACTGGTCCTGGGGCGCGGCCCGGGCCCCGCGGCGTCGTCGTCGGAGCCCGCGGAGGACCACGACGCCGCCGGGGCGGCCGCGGAGCTGACCTCCGACTCGTGGCACTCCCCGGCACCCGAGGGCGAGCTGCTCGGTCCCGTGGGGCGCTACCTGTACGAGCCCGACGGCGCCGTGATCCGCGCCGGGCTCGTCACGGACCTCGCCCAGCGGATGGGCGCGCACCTCGTGCACCCCACCATCGCCTACCTGAGCTCCGACGAGCTCGTGCGGACGCCGCTGGCGCGGGCCTACGAGGTCCGGGAGGTGCTCCCCCACACGGTGAAGGTGCTGAAGAAGTGGGTGCGCGAGCACGACGTGGGGACCCTGGAGATCAAGAAGCGCGGCACGGACGTCACCCCCGAGCAGCTGCGCAAACAGCTCGCCCCGCGCGGTTCCGCACGCGCGACCCTGGTGATGACGCGCGTGCAGAACTCGCAACGTCAACGACGTGTGGTGCTGGCGGTGGACCCCGTAAGCTGATGCTCCCTGTGCCGCGGTGAGGGGCCGGGTCCCGGAGGACGATCTCCGCTCAGGGCCACGACCACCACCCCCGGCGCACCCACGAGAGGACCACGCCGTGCACATTGATTTCCGCAGCTCAGAACGTTCCACCCTCGGCGTGGAGTGGGAAGTGGCCCTGGTGGAACGCTCCACCGGCGAGCTCGCCCCGCGCGCGGAAGAGGTCCTCGAGGCCGTCGTGGCGCAGCACCCGGAGCTCGGCGAGGAGGGGGACCACCCCCGGGTCACCGGCGAGTTCCTGCAGAACACCGTGGAGATGGTCACCGGCGTCAGCGACACCGTGGCCGAGGCCGTCGAGGACCTCGCCCAGACCCAGGACCGGATCCGGGAGATCACCGACCCCCGCTCGCTGGAGATCTTCGGTGCGGGCACCCACCCGTTCTCCGACTGGACCGAGCAGCCCGTGGTGGACAAGGAGCGCTACTACAAGGTGCTGGACCGCGCCCAGTACTGGGGCCGCCAGATGGTGATCTTCGGGATGCACGTGCACGTGGGGATCAACCACCGGGACAAGGCCCTGCCCATCCTGGACGGCCTGCTCAACTACTACCCGCACCTGCTGGCCCTGTCCGCGAACTCCCCGTACTGGTGCGGCCACGACACCGGCTACGCCTCCCACCGCGCCCTGATCTTCCAGCAGCTCTCCACCGCGGGGCTGCCCTTCCACTTCGACACGTGGGAGGAGTACGAGTCCTACGTGGGGGACCTCATGAGCACCGGCGTGATCGAGGAGATCTCCGAGAACCGCTGGGACATCCGCCCCGTGCCCCGTTTCGGCACCGTGGAGATGCGCGCGTGCGACGGGCCCTCCACGCTGCGCGAGGTCGGGGCGCTCACGGCCCTGACCCAGTGTCTCGTGGAGTCCTTCTCGCGCTCCCTGGACCGCGGCGAGGCGATCCCCGTGATGCCCCCGTGGCACCACCAGGAGAACAAGTGGCGCGCGGCGCGCTACGGACTGGAGGCGATCGTGATCCAGGACGCACAGAACCACGAGCGGCTCGTCACCGAGGACCTCACCGAGCTGCTCGAGAAGCTGGACCCGATCGCCCGCGAGCTGGACTGCGCCACCGAGCTCGCGCACGTGGAGGACATGATGACCGGCGCCACCGGCTACCAGCGCCAGCGGCGCGTGGCCGTGCAGAACGGCGGGGACCTGCGCGCCGTGGTCCGTGACATCGTGGAGCAGAACCGCACCACGCGCTGAGGTCTCCGGTTCAGACCGCGGCGGGCATGGCCACCGTGGTCACCGGCAGCCCGGGGTCCGCGGTGAACGCGATCCCCGTGGGAGCCACCCCCTGCGCGACCAGCCGGGAACCGAGGGCCGCGACCATCGCGCCGTTGTCCGTGCACAGGGACAGCGGCGGCACGACCACCGTGATCCCGTGGCGGGCGCAGCGCTGCGTGACGACCTCCCGCAGTCGGGAGTTCGCGGCCACGCCGCCGCCCATGAGCAGCGTGGTGATGCCGTGCTCGGTGCAGGCCAGCACGGTCTTGCGCGAGATCACGTCCACCACGGACTCCTGGAAGCTCGCGGCCACGTCCGCCACCGGAATGGGCCGGCGGGCGGCGTGGAACGTCTCGACCACGCGCGCCACCGCGGTCTTCAGCCCGGAGAAGGACATGTCGTAGCGGTGCGGTCCCGGATTCTCCGCCGAGCCCATGTACTTGCCCGCGGTGAGTCCCCGCGGGAACGAGAACGCCTCGGGGTCCCCCTCCGCCGCCGCCCGGTCGATCGCCGGGCCACCGGGGTAGGACAGGCCGAGCAGCCGGGCGACCTTGTCGTAGGCCTCGCCGGCGGCGTCGTCGATCGTGGAGCCGAGCAGGCGGACGTCGCTCGTGATGTCCTGGACCGCCAGGATCTCCGTGTGCCCGCCGGAGACGAGCAGCGCGCCCAGGTGCGGGGGCAGCTCGCCGCCGTCGCCCAGCAGACCCACCCCCACGTGGGCCACGAGGTGGTTGATGGCGTAGAGGGGCTTCCCGGTGGCCACCGCGAGCGCCTTGGCCGCGGCAACGCCCACCATGAGCGCTCCGGCGAGCCCGGGCCCGGAGGTCACCGCGATCGCGTCGATCTCAGCCATCCTCACGCCGGCGTCCGCAAGCGCGGTGCGCACGGTGGGGACGAAGGCCTCGAGGTGCGCGCGGGAGGCGATCTCCGGGATGACTCCCCCGAAGCGCACGTGCTCGGCCATCGAGGAGGAGACCGTGTTGGTCAGCAGCTCGGTGCCGCGCACGATGCCCACGCCGGTCTCGTCGCACGAGGACTCGATGCCCATCACGAGGGGGTCAGCGGTGTTCATGGACGGTCCTTCCGTCCGCGCTACGCTCCTGCCGGCCGGCGGGCTCCAGCTCGCAGCGCATGATCAGGGCGTCGTGGCCCGGGCCGTAGTAGTCGGCGCGGGTGTGGATGTGGTCGTAGCCGAAGCGGCGGTAGAGCGCCTGGGCCCGTGGGTTGTCCGCGCGGACCTCGAGCATCATCTCGTGCGCGCCGCCGCGCAGGGCCTCCTCGTGGAGCACGCGCAGCAGCGTGGCCCCCAGTCCCCTGCCCTCGTGCTCCCGGGCCACGGCAATGGTCTGCACGTCCGCGACCGGCGGGATGCACATCATCCCCGCGTAGCCCACGACCTCCCGGTCCCGGGTCACCACCCAGTAGCGCCGCGTGGGGTGCGCGAGCTCCTCGTGGAACATCTGCGCGGGCCAGGCGTCCTCGGGGAACAGCTCGGTCTCCAGCGCGTGGACGACCTCCAGGTCCTCCGGCTGCATGGGCCGCAGCGCGTAGCCGCGGGGCAGGCCGGCCACGGCCGCGCTCGCCGCGCCGTGCCCGCTCACGAGGTCGCCCGCTTGGGTGCCCCCGGGACCTTGGCGTCCGACTCGCGCAGGTAGAGGGGCGAGGTGTCGGTGCTCAGCTCACCGCCGCGGCTCGTGACGGACCACGCCGCGCGGGCCAGGTCTGCCGCGCTCGGGGCCACGTCCGTGCCCTCCACGGCCGGGCGGGGCACGCGGTCCGGGTACAGCGCCGTTCCGGAGCCGTAGCAGGGGACGTCCGGCAGCTGCTCGGGGGCCGAGACCTGAGGATCGCCCGCGGGCAGGACGACGACGCCGCCCTCCTCCGCCACGCGGTAGCGGCGCCAGTACAGCTCCTTGCGCCGCGCGTCGATCGCCACGGCGAACTCGGGGTGCCCCGCGGCGAGCGCGAGGGGCCCCACGCGGTGGGCCACGGCGTCGAGCGAGCACAGCCCGTGGACGGGCAGGTCCCAGGCGAAGCCGAGCGTGCGCGCGGTCACGAGCCCGGCGCGAAGACCCGTGAAGGGCCCCGGGCCGGTGCCCACGAGCACCGCGTCCAGGTCCGCGCCGGTGAGTCCCGCGCGGGCCATCAGCTCCTGCACGGCGGGAGCCAGGGCCTCCGCGTGGGAGCGGGTGTCGGTGGTGTCGAAGCGTTCGAGCACCTCACCGTCCCGGGACAGCGCCACGGACGCGATCGACGAGGAATCCAGACTCAGCACAAGCACCCGGACAGTCTAGTCCCGCACGCACGGAGCCCCTCCGGGCACTCCCGGTGGGAGGCTCGGAGGGGCTCCGTGCGGTGGTCGCCTACTCCTGGGTCGCCAGGCGCTGCGCCGCGCGGGCGTCGCTGCGCTCGATCATCCCGAACAGCACGCGGTAGGCCAGCAGGCCCACCAGGGTGATGCCCACGAGCAGCCACAGTATGGTCCCGAAGTAGTCGCCCTCCGGGGTGCCGCCCACGCTCAGCCCGCTGAACCACGTGGGCTTCCCGGACATCAGCATGGCCGTGTAGGCCACGCCGATGGGAGAGGCCACGTTGATCACCAGGTTGTAGAAGCCCACGGCCACGCCGGACTTCGCGGCCGGCATGAGCAGCAGCGCGCTGGACAGCAGCGGCGCGTAGAGCAGCCCGAAGCCCACCGAGAACATGGCCATGGCCACCACCATCGCCACCACGGAGACGTTGACGAAGATCCCCGCGACCGCCAGGGCCGCCGCGAGCAGGCACAGCGCCAGCGTGACCGCCTGCTTCGAGTCCAGCCGCTTGCTGACCACGCCGGACAGCGCCGCCGTGGACGCTCCCAGCACGTAGCCGGGGATGGTGAGCATCGAGACCTTGTCCATGGCCATGCCGTGGACGCCGTGGATCGCGAACGGGAACAGGAACACGAACGCCAGGTTGACCGAGTAGATGATGAACACGATCACCAGGGCGCTCATGTAGGGGCGGTTGGTGAAGAAGGACCAGTCCACGAGCGCGTTCGGGTTGGTGCGCACGTGGCGGATGAACAGGGCACCCGCGATCAGCACCGGGATCCACCACCACCAGGTGAACGCCTGCATGAACATAATCACGCCGGTCGCGATCACCGCCACGAGGAACAGCCCGTAGACGTCCACGCCGGAGCTGGTGTGCGCCACGTCGTCCGGCACGCGCTTCTTGATGAACGGCAGGGAGAGCACCATGAGCAGGGGCACCAGGAACATCCAGGTCCAGGACACGTACGTGGCCAGGAAGCCCGAGATCAGCGTGCCGATCAGAGACGCCAGCTGGAAGGACATGTTGGAGAAGCCCAGGTACTTCTTCAGCTCCACGCCCTGGAAGTGCTTGGTCACGTAGACCACGTAGAGGGTCTCCGCCGCGGCGAGGCCCGCCGTCTGGACGATGCGCCCCACGAGCACCACCCCGAAGGACGCGCTGCCCACGAAGCCGATCACCGAGCCCACCACCACGAGCCCCACGCTGAGGTAGAGCAGCTTGCGGATGGCGATCGAGTCCGCGAGCGCGGAGTACACCACGGCGCCGATGCCGATCAGCACGCCGGTGAGCGTGGCCTGCAGGCTCACCGTGGACTCGCTGAGGTTCAGCGCCCGCGCCATGGGCTGGGACGTGAACTTGAAGCCCTGGTCCACCACCAGGCAGAAGATGAACAGGAACAGCAGCACAGGCACGGCCCGGCGGGGGTCCACGCCACCCGTGCGAGGGCGGGCAGCCGGCGCCGCCGTGCCCGCCCCGGTGGCCGGGACCGCCGCTGCCGGGGTCGAGGCCGCGCTGACGGGTCCCGCGCTCGCGTCGCCCGCGCCGCGGTCCGGGTTCTGGTCTGGGTGCGTCATCTCGCTCACAGCTCCGTCACGGTTGCGGCCAGCTCGATCATGTTCGCGAACCCCGTCTGGCGCTCCTCCGGGGTCATCTGCGCGTGGGTCACGAGGTTGTCCGAGACCGTGAACACGGCCAGCGCCTCCACCCCCGCCGCAGCTGCGTTCGCGTACAGCCCCACGGTCTCCATCTCCACCGCGAGCACTCCCATCTTCGCCCAGCGCTGCGCGGTGTCCTCCTGCGCGTGGTAGAAGGTGTCCGAGGAGAACACGTTGCCGGCGTGGGCGGTGAGGCCACGCTCACCGGCTGCGCGGTACACGTGGTCCAGCAGCCGGAAGGACCCGGTGGGTGCCCACGTGCCGGGCAGGTCGAACTGCGCCAGGTAGTTGGAGTCCGTGGACGCCGCCTGGGCGAGCACCAGGTCACCCAGGTCAAGGTCCCCGGAGAGACCGCCGCACGAGCCCACGCGCACCAGCTTGGTGCACCCGAACACGTGGATCAGCTCCCAGCTGTAGAGCGCGATCGAGGGGATGCCCATGCCCGTGCCCATCACGGACAGCTCCCGGCCGCGGTAGGTGCCGGTGTAGCCGTACATGTTGCGCACGGAGTTGAACTGCACGGCGTCCTCGAGGAACGTCTCGGCGATGAACTTGGCGCGCAGCGGGTCCCCGGGCAGCAGGATCGTCTCGGCGATGGGCGCCCCGTCGGGCTTGATGTGCGGTGTCGATGTCCCTGTCGCGGGCATTGCCTTCTCCTCGGGTCGGTTCGCAAAGTCTGCAGACCGCCCGCGGGCCGACTGCGACGTCGAGACCCCCGGGGCCGTGCCGCCGGGCGTGACGTGCAGGCTCACCCGCATTCTGCCACGCGGGCCCCCGCGACACGCGGGCGGGCGGGCCTGTCGAGCCGGGGCCGACCATGCTCGTCGACGCCGCCCCCTCAGAGGTCCAGGCGGTCCGACCAGCGGGGCCCGTAGCCGCGGATGATCAGCGTGCGGGGCTCGTCGCCGTCCTGATCCTCGTCCTCCCACTCGTGGTTGAGGGCGCGGATCGCGTCCGCCACGTCACCAGCCTCCCCGGCGTCGGGGTCCTGCGTGGTGGCCGGTTCGGCCACCACCGGGACGGCCCCGGTGACAGGGGCCGGCTGCGTGATCACGGGCAGACCGGCGGTGTCGAGGGAGACGGTGCGGCCGGCGTCGTCGCGGTGCAGCTGGTACTGGAGCGTCGGCGGCCCGTGGTGCTCCGGCCCCACGGCGCTGACGCCCTGGGGCCGCACGACGTCGACCACCAGGCGGGACTCGCTCAGGTGCTCGACCTTCGAGGAGCCCCACTCGACCACCGTGACGCACCTGTCGAGCGTGTCCTCCAGGTCGATGGACTCCAGGTCCGCGGCCGTGTCCAGGCGGTACGCGTCCACATGCACGAGGTCCGGGCCCCCGGGGCGCGGGCCGTCCGGGAGGTTGGGGTGACGGCGGCTGAGCACGAACGTGGGCGAGATGATGCCCTCGCGCACGCCCAGGCCGTGGCCGAGCCCCTGCGTGAAGGTGGTCTTGCCGGCCCCGAGCTCACCGTTGAGCATGAGGAGGTCCCCGGCCCGCAGGTGAGGGGCCAGGCGCTCGGCGATCCCCCGCGTCTGCTCCGGGCTCGTGGGGTGCAGCGTGAGCGTCCAGTTGGGCTGCTCGAAGGCCTCGCCCTCCGAGGCACGCGTGGGGCGCGGGTCCTGCGGCATGCTGTGCGCGGCGAGGGCGCTCGCGCTGCGGGAGACGGTGACGTCCCCGAGGGTCAGGTGGCTGTGGCTCGTGTGCTCGCGGGGCACGCGCTGGGAGATCCGGGTGACCACCTCGTAGTTGATGGTCCCGGCGGCGTCGGCCCACTCGGTCACGGAGGGGTGGTCCCCGGCCCCGAAGAGCACGGCCTCGTCCCCGATGTGCACGAGCGGGTCCACGGCCTCGTCCACGACCGCCTCGGCCTCGGGAGCGCCCGCGGGCGTGACCGTGTGGCCCAGGGCGAGGTCCACGACGCACTGGTCCATCGCGATCCGGCCCACCACGGGGTAGACCCGGCCGCCGATGCGCACGGGTGCCCCGGTGGCCACGCGCGGGACACCGTCCGCGTAGCCCAGCGGGATCAGGGCCAGGTGGGTGTCCCGCGCGGTGCGGTAGCCCAGCCCGTAGGAGACTCCGCTGCCCCGGGGCACGGCCTTGACGTTGGCCACGCGGGCGCGCAGCGTCATGGCCGGAATCAGGCCGAAGTCCTGCGGCGTGCGGTCCTCGAAGGGGCTCAGACCGTAGATGCCCAGACCCACGCGCACGGCGTCGCGCAGCATGGAGTCGGGGTCCTCCAGCCGGTCCGCGGAGAGCAGGCCCGGTGTGTTGGCGGCGTGCACGAGCGAGGGCGTGAGGCCGACCCTGCGCGCGGTGCGCACGGCGTCCGTGAGGGCGTCAAGCTGCTGCTGCGTCTCCTCGCGGCCCGGTTCGTCCGCCACGGCCAGGTGCGTGAACACGCCCTCCACCCGCAGCAGGCCCTCCTCCTGGGCACGGGCCGCGCGCTCCACGAGCCCGGGCCACTGCTCGGGGGTCGCGCCGTTGCGGCCCAGCCCGGAGTCGAGCTTGAGGTGGACCACCGCAGTGGTGCCGGTGCGGCGCGCGGCCTGCAGCACGGCGTCGAACTCCCACCCGCTGATGCCCAGCCGCACGTCCTGGTGCAGGGCCTCGTCGAAGTCCGTGGACATGGTGTGCAGCCACGCGATCACCGGCGCGGCGATCCCCGCCTCGCGCAGGGCCACGGCCTCGGACACGTGCGCCGTGCCGAGCATGGCCGCCCCCGCCGCGAGCGCCGTGCGGGCCACCTCCGGCGCCCCGTGGCCGTAGGCGTCCGCCTTGACCACGGCGATCAGCTTCCGGCCGCGGGCGAGCTGCGTGAGTCTCACCACGTTGTGCCACACGGCGGAGAGATCCACCACGGCACTGCGCTCGCTGGGTTCCTGGGGCTGCCACGACGTCATCACACTCACGCACCCCATTGTGCCCTGCGCGCGGGGCGGGCGGCACAGGAGTCGGACGACGACGACGCCGCGACAGCGCGCGCCGGTAGTGTGGTCCCGTGCCCCACCCCGATCCGCGCCACGTCCTGCTGCTGAGCATGCACACCTCTCCGGTGGACCAGCCCGGCTCCGGGGACGCGGGCGGGCTCAACGTCTACGTGTGGCACCTGGCGCGGGCCCTGGGCCAGGCCGGGTGGCGCGTGGACATGGCCACCCTGGACCGCAACCCCTCCCACGAGCCCGGCGTGCGCGAGACCCGCGTGGCGGACGGCGTCCGGCTACTGGGCGTGGCGCTGCCGGGTGCGGCGCAGACCCCCAAGGAGGGCCTGCCGCGCTTCGCCCCGGACTTCGGACGTGCGCTCGCCACGCACTACGGGCGGACAGGACGTCGCCCGAGTGTGCTGCACGCCCACTACTGGCTCTCCGGCGTGGCCGCCCTCGAGGCCGCCCGCAACCTGGACGTCCCGGTGGTGCTGACCCTGCACACCTCCGCCGCCGCGAAGAACCTGCGCGCGGGTCCCGGTGAGACCCCGGAGCCCCGGGAGCGCGAGGACGCCGAGCGCAGCGCCGTCGCCGGCGCCTGCCGCACGGTGGTGAACACGCCCGTGGAGAAGGAGCAGATGGTCCGGCTCTACGGCGCGGACCCGCAACGGGTGACCGTGATCCCGCCGGGGGTGGACCCCACCGTCTTCCACCCGCCCGAGGACCCCGACCGCGCGGCCCGTCCCGGTTTCACGGTGCTCTGCGCCGGGCGCATGCAGCCCTTGAAGGGCCAGCAGGTGCTCGTGCGCGCGCGGGGCATCCTGCGGCGCGAGCACCCGGAGACCCCGGTGCGGGTGGTCCTGGCCGGGGTGGGCTCGCCCGCCTTCCTGGCCGAGCTGCACGCCACGGCCGCCGAGGAGGGTGTGGCGGACGCCGTCGAGTTCATCGGCTCCCTCCCCCGCCGGCAGCTCGCCCGGCTCATGGGTGACGTGGACGCCGTGGCCGTGCCGTCCTCCTCCGAGACGTTCGGGCTCGTGGCCGTGGAGGCCCAGGCCTGCGGGACACCGGTGATGGCCACGGACGTGGACGGTCTCCGGTTCGCCGTGCGCCACGGCGAGACCGGGTGGCTCGTGCCCGGCCGGGACCCGGCACAGTGGGCGAACGCCATGCACCGCGCCGCCCGGGACCCCGGCGCCTGGCGGGCCATGTCCCACGCCGCGCGGCTGCGGGCGGACGAGCTGACCTGGGACGACGTCGCCGCGCACCACGCGGACGTGTACCTCGCCTGTGCGCGTGCCGCCCGCAGCGCCTACACTCCCACGTGTGACCACCGCGTACCTGAGCCGTGACGCCCTCGCCCGCTACCTGGACCGTTCCCGCATCACCGGGGCCGTCGCCACCCCCCGCGAGGCCAATCTCCGCAACATCCAGGGCTTCCTGGACGGC
Source organism: Kocuria varians (assembly GCF_006539885.1). Classification (GTDB taxonomy): domain Bacteria; phylum Actinomycetota; class Actinomycetes; order Actinomycetales; family Micrococcaceae; genus Kocuria; species Kocuria varians. The sequence goes on from NZ_BJNW01000001.1 coordinate 122,298, forward strand.
GACCAGCACCAGCACATGGGTGTGAAGCGGCGCAAGGACTGGACCTGGGACTCCGTCTTCGAGCTCATGCGGGACCGGGTGGGCATCAACGACGACCCCTCCTACACGCAGGGCCAGGACTCCATCTCCGCGCAGCTGTGCGTGAGTGCGCTGGACGCCTACGCCGAGGTCTTCAGCCAGGCCGTCCAGGGTCGCAAGCGGCTGCTCTTCGCCACGGGCCACCCCGCAGGACTCGCTCCGGTGTACGCCCGGCTCGCCCGCGTGGCACGCGCCGCGGGCGCCCGCGTGATCCGCTTCGACGAGGCCCTGCCCTTCGAGGACGGCGACGTCCGCCAGGTCGAGGACGTCGTGATGGCCGAGCAGTACGGCGGGCTGCGCCACACCCACTTCCCCGAACCCATGAAGCTCGTGCTCGAGCACCTGCGCGAACAGGGACGAGAGATGCCGGACCTGGTGGTCGCGGACCACGGCATGGCGGGCTACGCCGGCTCCCGCGCGGGCCTGACGACCATTGCCATCGGGGACTGCAACGATCCCGGGGTCTTCGTGGCCCAGGCGCAGGACCAGATCGGCGTGGTCGTGCCCATGGACGACAACGTGGCCCCCCACCTCTACGACCCGCTCGTGGACTACGTCATCTCCCGCGCGGGCCTCGCGGGCCAGGACCGGGCCTGACGGCTCCGCCGCCGCACGCCCCCGCCCGCCTGGAGCACTCGGACATCGGAGCACCGCAACACCGGCGTACCAGAGTGCCTTAACACCGAAGTACCGGAGTACCGGTAAGCCTGGGCAGCGGAAAGCCGCAGCGTCGGAACGCCAGCGCGGCCTCCACGAGCAGACCCGCTGCGACCGCCAGGAAGACGACGCCGGAGACCATCTCCACCTCCGCTGTGCGGTCCCGCAGCCGCGCGGCGAGCGCCGGGATCGAGCCCACCCACGCCACGAAGAGGAACCACACGAGCGCGACCGCGATCAGCAGGCCCAGCGCCGTGAGTGCCCCGGCCCAGGAGACGTCCGCGGGGACGAACGAGCCGAAGAGCGCCACGAAGAACACGAGGGCCTTGGCATTCGCCAGGTTGGTGACCGCGCCCTGAACCAGGGCACGCCACGGGGTGAGGCCGGCGGCCCCCAGGAAGCCCGAGCTCCTGCTCTGCTCCGCGATCTCGTGCTCCAGCACGGCGTCCTCCGCGGCCAGGGGCTGCCCGGCGAGCCCGGGCTGCTCGTCGAGCGAAGGCTGCTCGGCGGACAGGGGACGCTCCGCAGACACCGGCTGCGCGGCGTCGTCGTCACCCGGCACTCCCGTGCCGCCCACCGCCCGCCCCGTCGAGCTCGGCCGAGCGGCGCGCGTGGCCAGACCGCCGCGCAGCGACCCGTAGCCCATCCGCGCCAGGAAGAGCGCGCCCGCGATCTGCACGAGCAGCTTGAGCACGTGGTTGCCGCTGATCAGCACGGTCACGCCCAGCAGGGACAGCGTGATCCACACGGCGTTGCCCACCACGATCCCCACGGCCGTGAGCATCGCGTTGCGGCGCGTGGAGAGGAAGGCGTTGCGCAGGATCAGGAAGACGTCCGGGCCGGGGATCACGATCCCCGCGATCCACACCCCCAGCAGTGCCGCGTACTGCCCAGGGCTCACGCGTGCTTGGATGCGGTGGCCGCACCCCAGATGTTGATGCCCGCGTCCGTGACGAGCTCGTCGATGCGGCGCACCTCGTCCTGCGTGAAATCGAGGTGCTTCACCGCCCGTGCGGAGTCCTCGATCTGGCGCGCGGAGGAGGCCCCCACGAGCGCGGAGGTCACCTGGCCGGTCTCCTGCGGGCGCTGCACCCAGGCAATCGCCATCTGCGCGAGCGTCTGCCCTCGCTCACCGGCCATGGAGTTCAGGGTGCGGACGCGGTCCAGGGTCTCCTCCGTCAACCAGTCCGGGTTGAGCGAGGAGCCCGCCGCCGCCCGGGAGCCCTCGGGCACACCGTCCAGGTACTTGTCCGTGAGCATCCCCTGGGCGAGCGGGGAGAAGGCGATCGAACCCATGCCGCACTCGGTCAGCGCGGCCAGCAGGTTCTTCCCGTCCGCCGCATCCACGGGCTCCTCGATCCACCGGTTGAGCATCGAGTAGGAGGGCTGGTGGATCAGCAGCGGCGTGCCCAGCTCGCGCATGATCCGCTGCGCCTCGAGCGTGAGGTCCGCGCCGTAGGAGGAGACGCCCACGTAGGTCGCCCGTCCCGAGCGCACGATGTGGTCCAGCGCGCGCATGGTCTCCTCGAGGGGAGTGTCCGGGTCCGGGCGGTGGTGGTAGAAGATGTCCACGTGGTCCAGGCCCATGCGCTGCAGGGACTGGTCCAGGGACTCCACGAGGTACTTCCGGGACCCGCCCACACCGCCGTACGGGCCGGGCCACATCTGCCACCCGGCCTTCGAGGAGATCACGAGCTCCTCGCGGTGGCGCGCGAAGTCCTCGCGCAGGATCCGTCCCACGTTCAGCTCCGCGGAGCCGGCGGGCGGACCGTAGTTGTTGGCCAGGTCGAAGTGCGTGATCCCCAGGTCGAACGCCCGGCGCAGCGTGGCCCGCATGCCCGCCACGGGCTTGTCGTCGCCGAAGTTGTGCCACAGCCCCAGCGAGATGGCCGGCAGCTTCAGCCCCGACTCCCCCACGCGCCGGTAGGGCATGGTCTCGTAGCGGTCCTCAGCGGGTGTCCAAACGGTGTCGTCGCCATACGTCAGCATGGTCCCAGTCTGCCACCGACCCCGCGCCGCGCACCTCCCGCGCTCCGTCCGCACCGGGGACGACGACGCCGCGCGGCCCCTTTCGGGGGTGTGCGCCTCCGTCGCGTGGGGAGACCCCGCGAACCACCCGCGGTGGCACGTGCACGGACCGCACGGGCATCTCTCGCCCCGCCCCCGCACACGGACGACGCCCGCCCCGGCCGGGAGCGGGCGTCGTCGTCAATGGGGCGCGGGATCAGACGCGCAGCACCGCCGCCGTCTCCGGGGCCAGACGCACGGTGCCCTCGGCACCCGGCTCCGGCTGCGCGCCGCTCGCAAAGAGCAGCTGCGGCGCATCCCCGCCCATCAGCGGCAGCTCGCGGGGCTCGTGGGCCAGGTTGATGGCCACGACCACGCCGTGCACGGACTCCGGCTCGCTCATGCGCTTGAGCACGAACCACTGCTCGGAGTCGCTGGCCTGGGTGGCCACGGCGTCCCAGTCCTGGTTCGTGAGTTCCGGGGTCTCACGGCGAAGCCGGATCAGGTCCCGGTACGCCGTGAAGATCCGTTCGTGATCGCCCTCGTGGACCTCGTCCCAGCGCAGCTTGGAGCGCTCGAACGTGGCCGGGTCCTGCGGGTCCGGCACGGTGTCGTGGTCCCACGCCATCTGCGCGAACTCCGCCTTGCGGCCCTTGGCCACGGCCTCCCCCAGCTCGGGCTCCGGGTGCGCCGTGAAGAACTGCCACGGGGTGCTCGCGCCGTACTCCTCGCCCATGAACAGCATGGGCGTGAAAGGCTGGGTCAGCAGCCAGGTGGCGGCCGCGACGGCCCGGTCCACGCTCATGGACTGGTTCATGCGGTCACCGGCGGCGCGGTTGCCCACCTGGTCGTGGTTCTGCAGGAACGTCACGAACTGGTACGGTCGCTGCTCGATCGGGTCGATCTCGCGCCCGTGCGAGCGCCCCCGGAACGTGGAGTACGTGCCGTTGTGGAAGTACGCCGTGTGCATGGTCTTCTCGAGCGCGTGCAGGGACGAGAAGTCCCCGTAGTAGCCCTGGGTCTCCCCGGTGAACGCGGTGTGCGCGGCGTGGTGGACGTCGTCGAGCCACTGGGCGTCCATGCCGAGCCCGTGCCGGTCCGTCTCCGCGATCATCCGGGGGTCGTTGAGGTCCGACTCCGCGATGGTCACCAGGTCCTTGCCGGTGCGCTGCGCCTCCTCGGCCACGCGCTCGGCGATCTCCTCGAGGATGTGCTTCGCCCGGGAGTCCGCGAGCGCGTGGACGGCGTCCAGGCGGAAGCCGTCCACGTGGTACTCGCGCAGCCACATGGTGATGTTGTCCAGGATGTACTCGCGCACCCCGTCCGCGCCCCACCCGTCCAGGTTGATGAGGTCGCCCCAGCTCGAGGCTCCGGGCTTGAAGTAGTCCGCGAACAGCGGCAGGTAGTTCCCGCTCGGACCCAGGTGGTTGTACACGACGTCCTGGATGACGGACAGGCCCTTCGCGTGGCACGCGTCCACGAAGCGCTGGTACGCGGCCGGGCCACCATAGGACTCGTCCACGGTGTACCACGCGACGCCGTCGTAGCCCCAGTTGTGGTCCCCGTTGAAGCCGTTGACGGGTAGCAGCTCCACCCCGGTGACGCCCAGCTCCACCAGGTGGTCCAGCCGCCCGATCGCGGAGTCCAGTGTGCCCTCCGGCGTGAAGGTCCCGGGGTGCAGCTCGTAGAGCACGGAGTCCTGCAGCGGCAGCGGCCGCCACCCGGCGTCGTGCCACTCGAACTCGTCCGGGTCGAACGTGCACGAGAGCTCGTGGACGCCCTGGGGCTGGCGGCGCGAGCGGGGGTCCGGCAGCACCGGGGAGACCTGCTCGCGCTCCTCGGACGTGCCCTCGTCGAAGGTCTTGCCCAGGATGTAGCCGTAGCGCACCACACCCTGGGGCGCGGCGTCGTCCTCGGCCAGCGTGAACCAGCCGGGGCGGCCGGGCAGGCCCACCATGGGGTGGTCCTCGCCCTCGATGCGGACGGTCACGGTGCGGGCGTGGGGCGCCCACACGTCGAAGCGGTGGTCAGTGCTCATGGGGTCAGTCGTCTTTCCGGCGCAGGATGGCCACGGGGTAGGGGGTCAGCAGGTCGGCGAGCGCCACGCCCTCGCCCGGGGCGGCGGTGACCTCGCGGAGCGTGAGGACGTCCTGCCACGTGCCGGCGGCGAGCTCCACGGTCTCGTCCGTGAAGCCGCCGGCCGCGGCGAGGCCGGCCGGGAAGCGCGTGACCACGGTGGCCACGCCGCCGCGGTCGAAGCCCAGGGCGTGCTCGGCGAGCGCGCCGCTCACCGTGAGGGGCGTGTAGTCCGCCAAGAGTTCCGGGTGCTCGCGGCGCAGGCGTAGCACCCGCGAGGTCAGCAGCATCCGCGCGGCACCGGAACCGTCCACGGCGGGGGTGGCCTCCGCGCTGCCGGGCGCGGCGGCGTCGAGCTGGTCGAGGAGCCCGGAGCGCGCGGCGAAGTCCACGGGGCGGCGGTTGTCCGGGTCCACGAGGGACGGCTCCCACAGCTCCTGGCCCTGGTAGACGTCCGGGACGCCGGGCAGGGTCAGCTGCAGCGCCGTGGCGGCCAGGGCGTTGTGCCAGCCGGGCTCCGCGAGGCGGGCCACGCAGCCCTCGACGACGCCGCGGGCCCCCGGGTCCGTGAGCAGCAGGTCGATGAACCGGGTGAGGTCCGCCTCGAACTCCTCGTCCCCGTCCACCCACGCGGTGGACACGGAGGCCTCCCGCACGGCCTTCATGGCGTAGTCCACGGCGCGCTCGCGCTCGATGGGCCAGGCACCCACCACGGCCTGCAGCACGAGGTTCGCGGCGGGCCCGTCAGGCAGGCTCAGACCGGCCTCGTGACCGCGGGCGACCAGGGTGGAGACCGTCTCGGACCACGCCTGCGGCTCCTCGGCGAGCACGGTGATCCGCGCGCGCACGGCGGCGGAGCGCTTGGTGTCGTGGGTCGTGAGGGCGTTCATGGTCAGCGGGGACTCCCGCTGCCGCCGTGCCGCCTCCGCGTGGAACTGCTCGGGCGTCAGGGAGAAGACCGACGGGTCGCCGCCCACCTCCGTGAGGGAGGTCAGCTGGGTGTAGCGGTAGAACGCGGTGTCCTCCACGCCCTTGGCCATGACCATTCCGGAGGTCTGCTGGAAGCGGCGCGCGACCTCCGCGAGGTCCTCGGCGCGCGCGGCGTCGGCACCGAGCACCGCGGCGAGGTCGTCGATCACCGGGGCGAGGTCCGGGCGGGACTGCCGCGCCGCGGCCACCGCCTCGCGCAGGTGATCCGCGCCCTCGGGCAGGTAGGTGCGGTAGACGGGAAAGTTCGAGAGGATCTCGGCCAGGGCGTCGTAGCAGCGCTCGGCGTCGTGGCCGAGATCGGCGGGCAGCTCGCGCACCAGCCGGTGCACCTCCGCCGCCAGCCCGTGGTCCGCCATGCGCCGCTTGGTGCCGCGGATCACCTCGTCCCAGCGCACAGGGTCTCCCCCGCGCAGTTTCGTGTCCAGGGACGCGAGCTCGTACTGCCCGTTCGGATCGGTCAGCACGCGGTCGATCCAGCCCAGCGAGTCGTAGCCGGTGGTGCCCGCCGTGCGCCACTCGCCCGGCAGGTACTCCCCCGGCTCCAGGATCTTCTCGACCACGGTCCACGCCCCGCCCGAGAGCTCCGCGAGCTTCTCCAGGTAGTCCTGCGGGTCCCGCACGCCGTCCGGGTGGTCGATGCGCAGGCCGTCCACGAGGCCCTCCTCGAACCAGCGGGAGACCTCCGCGTGGGACTCGTCGAAGACCTCGCGGTCCTCCACGCGCACGCCCGCGAGCGTGGCCACGGTGAAGAAGCGCCGGTAGTTCAGCTCGGAGTCCCCGCGGCGCCAGTTGATCAGCTCGTAGTGCTGGCGGGAGTGCACCTCGGCGGGGTCGTCGCCCTCGCTCCATGTGCCCTCCGCGAGCGGGTACACGTTGTCGTAGTAGTGCAGCGTGCCGTCCTCGACCGTGAGGACGGAGAGGTCCTCGTCACCGTCGCCCAGCACCGGGATCAGCACCTTGCCCCCGCCGGCCTCCCAGTCCACGTCGAACGCGCTCGCGTAGCGGCTGTCCCGGCCCTCGGCCAGCAGCGACCACCACCACGGGTTCTGGTCCGGGGCGGCCACGCCCTGGTGGTTGGGGACGATGTCGACGACGACGCCCAGCCCCGCCCCGTGCGCCGCCTCCGAGAGCGCCGTCAGCCCCTCGGAGCCGCCGCGCTGCGGGTCCACCTGCGTGGGGTCCACGACGTCGTAGCCGTGGTCCGAGCCACTGGTCGCGCGCAGGATCGGCGAGAGGTAGACCCAGTCCGCGCCGAGGCGCTTGAGGTAGGGCACGAGCTCCGCCGCGCGGTGGAGGTCCTGCTCGGAGGTGATTTGCAGCCGGTACGTGGAAGTGGGTGTCAGCACCCTTTCAGTCTTGCGGAGTGCGACGGCTCGTGCCAGTCGGTCCGCCCAGGGCGTGACCTCCCGCGACGGCGCACGGGCCGCTGACCCGCGGGTCAGCGGCCCGTACGCCGGATCAGACCTCGTCCGTGGTGGCGGCGTAGACCGCCGCGGAGGCCGCGACCGAGGCGGCGACGGAGGCGTCCGGCTCCTCCTCCGGCTCGTGCCACGCCCGCAGCAGGACCGTGGACTTGCCCTCCATGCTCAGCACGCTCGAGTGCTCGCGCACGGCGCCGCCCGAGTGCTTGCCCGCCGTGTCCAAGATCGCCTCCCAGCGGTGGCCGTACTCGGCCGGCGGGAGAGTGACGTCCACGGACTCCGGGTTGGAGTTGAAGTACACGATGAAGTTCTCGTCCGTGATCCGGCGACCCCGCATGTCCACCCCGGCGATGCCCTGCCCGTTGAGCCACATGCCCACGGAGCGCGCCAGCGGCTCGTCCCAGTCGGCGGGCACCATGGGCGTGCCGTCCGTGTTCAGCCACGCGATGTCCGGCATGGGATCGCCCTCGGAGTGGTCCCCCATCTCCACCGGGCGGCCGTCGAAGAACTGCGAGCGCCGGAAGGTGGGGTGCTCGTGGCGCAGGTGGGTGATCGCGGACGTGAACTCCACGAGCGGAGCGTCCACCTTCTCCCAGTTGATCCACGTGAGCTCGTTGTCCTGGCAGTACGCGTTGTTGTTGCCGCGCTGGGTGCGCCCCAGCTCGTCGCCGTGCAGCAGCATGGGCGTGCCCTGCGAGAGCATCAGGGTGGCCAGGAAGTTGCGCTGCTGGCGCGCGCGCAGGGCGAGCACCTCGACGTCGTCCGTGGGGCCCTCCTCGCCGCAGTTCCAGGAGCGGTTGTGGGACTCGCCGTCGTTGTTGTCCTCGCCGTTGGCCTCGTTGTGCTTCTCGTTGTAGGACACGAGGTCCCGCAGCGTGAAGCCGTCGTGGGCCGTCACGAAGTTCACGGAGGCGAAGGGGCGGCGGCCGCTGTTCTCGTAGAGGTCCGCCGAGCCCGTCACACGGGACGCGAACTCGCCCAGGGTGGCCGGCTCGCCGCGCCAGAAGTCGCGCACGGTGTCCCGGTACTTGCCGTTCCACTCGGTCCACTGCGGCGGGAAGTTGCCCACCTGGTAGCCGCCGGGGCCGATGTCCCACGGCTCCGCGATGAGCTTGACCTGCGAGACGATCGGGTCCTGCTGCACGAGCTCGAAGAACGTGGAGAGCTTGTCCACGTCGTAGAACTCACGGGCCAGGGTCGCCGCAAGGTCGAAGCGGAAGCCGTCCACGTGCATCTCGGTCACCCAGTAGCGCAGCGAGTCCATGATGAGCTGCAGCGAGTGGGGGTGGCGCGCGTTCAGCGAGTTCCCGGTGCCCGTGTAGTCCATGTAGAACTTGTGGTCGTCGTCCACGGTGCGGTAGTAGGCGTTGTTGTCGATGCCCTTCATGGACAGCGTGGGGCCCATGTGGTTGCCCTCGGCGGTGTGGTTGTACACCACGTCCAGGATGACCTCGATGTCCGCCTGGTGCAGCGCGCGGACCATGGCCTTGAACTCCTGCACCTGGCTGCCCAGGTGGGAGGCGGCGCTGTACTCGTTGTGGGGCGCGAAGAACGCGATGGTGTTGTAGCCCCAGTAGTTGCGCAGGCCCTTCTCCAGCAGGGTGGAGTCCTGCACGAACTGGTGCACGGGCATGAGTTCCACCGCGGTCACGCCGAGCTTCTTGAGGTGGGCGATCACGGACGGGTGGGACACGCCCGCGTAGGTGCCGCGCTGCTCCTCGGGGACCTCGGGGTGCTGCTCGGTGAGCCCCTTGACGTGGGCCTCGTAGACCACTGACTTGTGGTACGGGGTGTGGGGAGTGCGGTCGCCGTCCCAGTCGAAGAACGGGTTGATCACCACGCCCTTCATCATGTGCGCGGCGGAGTCCTCGTGGTTCTCGGAGTCCTCGTCGCCGAAGTTGTAGGAGAACAGGGACTCGTCCCAGTCGATCCCACCCTCCACTGCCTTGGCGTAGGGATCCAGCAGCAGCTTGTCGGGATTGCAGCGCAGCCCCTGGGAGGGGTCCCACGGACCGTGCACGCGGTAGCCGTAGCGCTGACCGGGCTGCACGGACGGCAGGTAGCAGTGCCACACGTGGCTGTCCACGGCGGTGACCTCCACGCGGGTCTCCGTGCCGTCCGCGTCGAACAGGCACAGCTCCACGCGGTCCGCGACCTCGGAGAAGAGCGCGAAATTGGTCCCCGTCCCGTCGAACGTGGCGCCCAGCGGGTACGGGTGTCCTGGCCAAACTTCCATGTACTTCTCTCCTCAGCGTGTGGTGGGGCCGGTGCGCGGGTGCCCGCTCACCGGCCGACAACCCACCCTAGCCGCTCCCCCCGGGGCCTACGGACGGGTGAGAACCGCCCTCACGTGCTCCGCGAGCACCGACGGCGGCACGGGCCCCTCGCCCCCGGCCCGCGACGCGAGTGCGTGCAGTCCCGCGCCGAGCGCAGCCGCGGCGGCCCAGCGGCCCTCGCCGCGCGCCCACGGTCCGAGCTCCGCGAGCGCGTCCGGGTGCTCGGCCACGTGGGCGAGCACGGTGCCCAGCACCCCGGCGAGAGTGTCCCCGGACCCGGCGGTCGCGAGCCACGGGCTCGCGTCCCCCACGCTCAGGCACAGGCACGGCTCAGCAGGCTTCCCGCCCTGTCGGCCACCGCCCTCGGAGGCCGACGCCGCCGCGGCACCCGGGGCGGCGTCGTCGCCGTTGCCCGTGGTCCCGGCCGACGACGTCCCGGCGTCCGTGGTCCCGGCCGACGACGTCCCGGCGTCCGAGGTCCCGGCCTCCGACGCCGCGGTGTCCTGGGTGCCCGCCTCACCCCCGGGCACGGCCACCGGGGAGGCGATCACCGTCGTCGCCCCCTTGAGCAGCACGGTGGCTCCGGTGAGCCGGGCCGCCTCGCGGGCCCAGTGGAGCGGGCTGGCCTCGATCTCCGTGCGCCGCACGGGGGCGTCCGCCACGCCGAAACCGGCGAGCCACTCGAAGATTTGCGAGAGCTCCCCCGCGTGCGGTGTAAGGATCTTGTGGGGTCCCAGGGGCCCGTCCGCGACCGAGCGTGCGGCGGCGTCGAGCGCCCCGGCGTCCAGCACGGCGGGCTCCTCGGCCTCGATGATCGCCTGGACGCGCGCGGCCTGGGACTCGTCCCCGACCACGCCGGGCCCGGCGAGCCACGCCTGCACGTGCACGTCCCACGGCTGCTCGTCCGAGCGCACGACCTCCGGGCTGCGCGCGAGCACCATGGCCCGCGTGGTGGAGTCACCCAGGAAGCGCACCATGCCGGCGCCCGCCTGGATCGCTGCCTGCGTGCACATGATCGCCGCACCCGGATAGCTGGGAGCACCGGCGACGATGCCGAGCACCCCGCGCGTGTACTTGGTGTCGGTCGCGCCGGGGCGGGGCCATGCGGCGAGGACGTCCGCGGCCTGCACCCGGTGCACGTCGACCTCCCCGAGCCTCTCCTCGATCCCGATGGGCACGACCGTGAGCGCTCCCCCGGCCTGCTCGCCCGGCGAGACCACGTGCCCCGTCTTCGCGGCACCGAACGTGATGGTCGCGTCCGCCCGCAGCAGGGGTTCGGGAGCCTCACCGGTGTCCGCGTCGACCCCCGAGACCAGGTCGCACGCCACGATGCGCGGAGTTCCGTTCTCCGCCGTGCCGCGACGCTCCCGCTGACCACCCCGAAACGCCGTCACGAGCTCGGCGGGCAGTCCGCGCAGTCCGCCGCGCGCACCGGTGCCGAGCACCGCGTCCACCACGAGGTCCGCCGAGGCCATCAGCTCCGCGGCCGCCTCGACCCCCACCGGCCGCGACGCCGCCATGGCCTCGGACGTGCCCTGCCCGGGCGCCCCCGCACCGGATCCGTCCGGCACGAGCCGCACCGCGCTGCCGCCCGCGGCCAGCAGCGCGCGCAGACCCGCCTCGTGAGCCCTCGTCCCGGTGAGGATGGCCGTCACGGCCACCCCCGCGGACCGCAGGAAGGACCCCGCCCACAGTCCGTCACCGCCGTTGTTGCCCGGGCCCACGAGGACCACCGCGGTCTTCCCGACCACGGTTCCCCGGGGTTCCGTGAGCCGCAGCTGCTCCTCGCACCCGCGGAACAGTCCGTGGGCCGCGCGACGCATCAGGGTGCCCCCCAGGCCCTCGTCCAGCAGCGGCTGCTCGGCGGCGCGGATGCTCCCGCCGGAGTACGCCTCAATCATGTGCCTCACCTTCCCGGCCCTCGGCCACCACGAACGCCACGGCCATGCCGCCGTCGTGGGAGATCGTCACGTGCCACGTGCTCACGCCCTGGCGCCGCGCCTGCTCGGCCACGGTGCCGCGCGTGTGCAGGTGCGGCGCGCCGTCGTCGTCGTTCGTGACCCAGCAGTCCTGCCAGATCATCCCCGGCGGCGCCTTCAGTGCCTTGGCCGCGGCCTCCTTCACCGCGAAGCGCGCGGCGAGCGAGCGCAGCGGCAGCTCCCGTTCGTGGGGCACGAACAGCCGTTCGACCAGCCGCGGCGCCCTGGCGACCTGCCGCTCGAAACGCACGATGTCCACGATGTCCACGCCTGTGCCCACGATCATGCCGCCAGCCTACCGGCGGCCCCGGACGTCCTGGAGGTCCTCGACCGCCGCCCCGGCCTCCGGTGCGCTCGAACACGTTGCCAGGTCCGTGGTGGCGGGGGAGCAGGAACACCGGGGGCGAGACCCGGCCCGGCAGGACGGCACGGGACGCAGCGGGAACGACGACGGCGGGTGGCACCTCCCCGCGAGGAGCGCCACCCGCCGTCGTGGCAGGATCCGTGCGGTCTACTCGACCGTGACGGACTTCGCGAGGTTGCGCGGCTGGTCCACGTCGTAGCCCTTGGCCCCGGCCAGCTCCGCCGCGAAGATCTGCAGCGGCACGGTGGCCAGCAGCGGCTGGAGCAGCGTGGGCGACTCGGGCACGTAGAACACGTGGTTGGCGAACTCGCGCACCGCCTCGTCCCCCTCCTCCGCGATCACGATGGTCTCGGCGCCGCGGGCGCGGATCTCCTGGATGTTGGAGACCACCTTGGCGTGCAGCGAGTCGCGGCCGCGCGGCGAGGGCACGATCACGATGACCGGCTGGCCCTGGTCGATCAGCGCGATCGGACCGTGCTTGAGCTCACCGGCGGCGAAGCCCTCGGCGTGGATGTAGGCGATCTCCTTGAGCTTGAGCGCGCCCTCCATGGCCACGGGGTAGCCCACGTGACGGCCCAGGAAGAGCACCGAACCGGCGTCCTTCATGCTCGAGGCGAGCTCCTTGACCTGTGGCTCGACCTCGTCCAGCACCCGCTGGATCTTGCCCGGCATGGCCTCGAGCTCCGCGAGCAGCGAGGCGATCTCGTCCTTGTACTTGTTGCCGCGCAGCTGCGCCAGGTAGAGGCCCAGCAGGTAGGCGGCGGTGATCTGCGCGAGGAAGGCCTTGGTGGAGGCCACGGCAATCTCCGGGCCGGCGTGCGTGTAGAGCACGGCGTCCGCCTCGCGCGGGATCGTGGAGCCGTTGGTGTTGCAGATCGCCACGACCTTGGCGCCCTGCTCCTGCGCGTGACGCACCGCCATGAGGGTGTCCATGGTCTCGCCGGACTGGGAGACCGCAACCACGAGGGTCTTCTCGTTCACGATGGGATCCCGGTAGCGGAACTCGTGCGCGAGCTCCACCTCGGTGGGGATCCGGCACCAGTGCTCAATGGCGTAGCGCGCCACCTGCCCGGCGTACGCGGCGGTGCCGCAAGCGATCACCACGATCTTGTCGATGGAGCGCAGAACGGACTCGTCGATCTTGATCTCGTCCAGCGTGAGGCTGCCGTTCTCGTCCAGGCGCCCGAGCAGGGTGTCCCCCACGGCGGAGGGCTGGTCGTGGATCTCCTTCTCCATGAAGGAGGGGTAGCCGTCCTTCTCGGCGGCGGCGGCATCCCACTCGATCTCGAAGGGCTTGCCCTCCGCCGGGTTGCCGTCGAAGTCGACGATCTCGTAGCCGTCCGCGGTGATGGTCACGATCTGGTCCTGGCCCATCTCCACCGCACGCTTGGTGTAGTCGATGAAGCCGGAGACGTCCGAGCCCAGGAAGTTCTCGCCGTCGCCCAGCCCGATCACGAGCGGGGAGTTGCGGCGGGAGGCGACCACGCGGTCTCGGACGTCCGCGTGCACGGCGAGCAGCGTGAAAGCACCCTCGAGCCGGCGGGACGTGTCCTGCATCGCGACCGTGAGGTCCTTGTGCGCGGGGTCCTGGGCGTTGTACATGCGCGCCAGCAGCACCGCGGCAACCTCGGTGTCCGTCTCGGACACGAACGTCTCACCCGCGGCGGTCAGCTCGCGCTTGATCTCGCTGAAGTTCTCGATGATGCCGTTGTGGATCATGGCGAGCTTGCCGCCGTCCACCACGTGCGGGTGGGCGTTGACGTCCGACGGGCCACCGTGGGTGGCCCAGCGGGTGTGCCCGATCCCGATGTTCGACTCGGGCAGCGGATGCTCCTCGAGCTCCTCGAGGAGGTTGCTGAGCTTGCCCGCCTTCTTGCGGTACTCCACCTCACCGTGCGCGATGACCGCGACACCGGCGGAGTCGTACCCGCGGTACTCCAGGCGGCGCAGCCCCTCGAGAATCACGTCGAGTGCAGTGTGCTTCCGCCCGTCAGCACGATCCGAGCCCACATATCCCACAATTCCACACATGAAAAGTACTGTACCGGAAACCGGCCCCGGGCCCTGCGGTTCACGTCACCGTCCAGAACCTCTCGGGCCTACACTGGTCCGAGCATGAGCACACAGCCCACCACCCAGCGCGTCTCCCCGTTCGTGGAGTTGGACCGGCAGACCTGGTCGCGACTCTCCACGGAGATCGACGTCCCCCTCACCGCGCAGGAGATCGAGAACCTGCGTGGGCTGGGCGACCGCCTGGACGTGGACGAGGTGCGCGAGGTCTACCTCCCCCTCTCCCGGCTGCTCACGCTCTACGACATGTCCTCCACGCAGCTCAACGCCGCGACCAACGCGTTCCTGGGCGAGCACCACGCGCGCACCCCGTTCGTGATCGGCATCGCGGGGTCCGTGGCCGCCGGCAAGTCCACCACCGCGCGACTGCTGCGGGAGATGCTCGCCCGCTGGCCCTCCACCCCGAACGTGCAGCTCGTGACCACGGACGGCTTCCTCTACCCGAACGCCGAGCTGCGACGCCGCGGGCTCATGGACCGCAAGGGGTTCCCGGAGTCCTACGACCGCCGAGCCCTGCTGCGCTTCGTCGCGGAGATCAAATCCGGGGCCCCGGAGGTCCGTGCCCCCAAGTACTCCCACGTCACCTACGACATCCTCCCGGACGAGGAGGTGGTGGTGACCCGCCCGGACGTGGTGATCGTCGAGGGGCTGAACGTGCTCGCCCCGGCCAAGCTGGAGACCGGCAGACGCACCACACTGGCCCTGAGCGACTTCTTCGACTTCAGCATCTACGTGGACGCGCGCACCGACGACATCGAGCGCTGGTACGTGGACCGGTTCCGAGCCCTGCGCTCCTCCGCGTTCGCGGACCCGGAGTCCTACTTCCACCGCTACGCCAACCTCACGGACGAGGAGGCGCGGGGCGTGGCCACGGACATCTGGCACCGCATCAACGAGCCCAACCTGGTCCAGAACGTGCTGCCCACCCGTGGCCGGGCCCGCCTGATCCTCTCGAAGGACCACGACCACAAGATCCGCAGGGTGCTGCTGCGCAAGAACTGAACCGTCCACTCCCGGTCGACCGGAGTGCCCGCAGGTAGGGGCTGCGGTATATGACGTCCACGATATTTCGTCCCGCCAACTTCATTGTCCATGCAGTTGCTCAGTACTGTGAACGCCATGATCAAAGGTTTCAAAGAATTCATCATGAAGGGCAACGTGATGGATCTCGCGGTTGCCGTCATCATCGGCGCCGCTTTCGCGAAGATCGTCAACGCTCTCGTGGAGAGCGTGCTCATGCCGGCGATCTCCGCGATCGTGGGCTCGCCCAACTTCGACAACTTTGCCGTGCTCACCCTGCGCGGCAACGACCTCAAGTTCGGGGTCCTGCTGACCGCGATCGTCAACTTCCTGCTCATCGCCGCGGCCGTGTACTTCTGCCTGGTGATGCCCATGAACAAGATGATCGAGCGCCGCAACCGCCGCCTCGGCATCCAGCCCGCGGAGGAGGAGGCGGACCCCAACACCGTCCTGCTCACCGAGATCCGCGACGCGCTGACCGCAGGCCGCATCGGCACGGCCGCCACGGGCGCCGAGACCGGTCGCCACGAGGCTCCCGGGAACACCGCGCTCTGACCCAGACCACCCGTCCGCACGACCAGGGCCCCGCATCCGTGACGGATGCGGGGCCCTGGTCATTTCGTGTGGAGGTCCTTGCCGACTGACCCGGCACCTCGCGCTGCGGGCTCCCAGCCCACCGCCCGTCAGAGACTCAGGTGCTCCTCGACGACGGCGACGAGCGCCTCGGCCTCTCGCTGGGCGTCCTCGGCGGTGGCCGCCTCGACCATCACGCGCACCACGGGCTCCGTGCCGGAGGGGCGCAGCAGCACGCGGCCCTCCTCCCCCAGACGACGCTCGGTCTCGGCCACGGCGGCGAGCACGGCGCTGTCCGTCTTCGCGGCGGCCTTGTCCACGTTCTTGACGTTGATCATCACCTGCGGCATGCGGGTCATCACCGTGGCCAGCTCCTGCAGGGGCATTCCGGTCTGGGCCACGCGCGAGGCGAGCATCATGCCCGTGAGCAACCCGTCGCCGGTGGTGGCGTAGTCCGCCATGATCACGTGCCCGGACTGCTCGCCACCCAGGTTGTACCCGTTGGCGACCATCGACTCCAGCACGTAGCGGTCCCCCACCGAGGCGCGCACCAGGTTGATCCCGGCCCGGTCCAGCGCCAGCTGCAGCCCCAGGTTGCTCATGACGGTGGCCACGAGCGTGCCCTGCTCGAGCCGCCCCGCCTCCTTCATGGCCATCGCCAGGATGCACATGATCTGGTCGCCGTCCACCTCGGTGCCGGTGTGGTCGACCGCGAGGCAGCGGTCGGCGTCGCCGTCGTGCGCGATGCCCAGGTCCGCACCGATCTCACGGACCGTGCGCTTGAGGGGCTCCAGGTGCGTGGAGCCCACGCCGTCGTTGATGTTCAGTCCGTCGGGCTCCGCACCGATCACGTGCACGGAGGCGCCGGCGTCCCGGAACGCGTCCGGGGAGACGCCCGAGGCCGCACCGTTGGCGCAGTCGAGCACGATGGACAGCCCGTCCAGGCGGCGCGGGATCGCCCCCACCAGGTGCAGGATGTAGCGGTCCTCGGCGTCCGAGAGGCGGTGCACCCGCCCCACTTCCGCACCCGTGGGCCGCTCGAACTCCTTGGCCTCGTAGACCTGCTGGATCGCGTCCTCCACGGCGTCCGGGAGCTTCTTGCCGCCGTGGGCCAGGAACTTGATCCCGTTGTCCGGGGCGGGGTTGTGCGACGCGGAGATCATCACGCCGAAGTCGGCGTCGATGTCGCCCACGAGGTACGCCGCCGCGGGGGTGGGAAGCACACCGGCGTCGTACACGTCCACGCCCGAGCTCGCGAGACCCGCGGTCACCGCAGCACCCAGGAACTCGCCGCTCGCGCGGCCGTCCCTGGCCACCACCGCCGTGGGGCGCCGCCCCTCGGCCGCGTGGCGGTGTCCCAGGACGATCGCCGCGGCCTGCGACAACTCCATGGCAAGGTCAGCTGTGAGGAGGCCGTTCGCGAGACCGCGCACGCCGTCCGTTCCGAAGATTCTAGACATCGCAGATCATCCTACGACCATTCTGGGGACAAACCCGACCCATGCCGATCAGTCCTTCCCGGGGCGGACCACCGGGAAGCCGTCGGGATTGGTGCCGTTGTCCTCCGCGAGGTCCGCGGCCCCGCCCACGATCTTGGTGTCCACGTCCCCCACCAGGGAGCGGTCCTTGTTGGGGTAGTCGAACTGGGCGAGCACGTAGCGCATGGCCTCCAGACGGGCCCGCTTCTTGTCGTTGGACTTGATCACGGTCCAGGGTGCGTCCCCGGTGTCCGTGTAGAAGAACATGGCCTCCTTGGCCTCCGTGTAGTCGTCCCACTTGTCCAGGGACGCCACGTCCGTGGGGGACAGCTTCCACTGCCGCACGGGGTCGGTGCGCCGGGATTGGAAGCGCGCCAGCTGCTCGGCCCGCGTCACGGAGAACCAGAACTTGATGAGGTGCGTGTCGGAGTTCACCAGCATCCGCTCGAACTCCGGGGCCTGGCGCATGAACTCGTAGTACTGCTGGGAGGTGCAGTAGCCCATCACGCGCTCCACACCGGCCCGGTTGTACCAGGAGCGGTCCATGAGCACGATCTCCCCGCCGGAGGGCAGGTGCTTCACGTAGCGCTGGAAGTACCACTGCGTCTGCTCGATGTCCGTGGGCTTCTCCAGTGCCACGACCCGCGCGCCACGGGGGTTCAGGTGCTCGGTGAAGCGCTTGATCGCCCCACCCTTGCCTGCGGCGTCACGGCCCTCGAAGATGATGAGCAGCTTCTGGCCCGTCTCCTTGATCCACAGCTGCAGCTTCAGCAGCTCGATCTGCAGGGCCCGCTTGGTGCGCTCGTACTCCTTGCGGGAGAGCTTCTCATCGTACGGGTAGCCGATCTTCCACGCCTGCGAGCTCTCGATGCCCCGGTCCTCGTGCAGCTTCTTGCCCAGCTCCGCGATCTCGTCCAGCTCCGCCGCGTAGTCCTCGACCACGGCCACGCGGTGCTGCTCCTTCTTGAGGGCGTCGTCCACCGCAGTGCGCTGATGAGGTCCGGGGGTTGCGTCCTTCGCCTTCCCGGCGGGTGCGGTGGTGTGCTTCTGGTCCGGTTGCTTGCTCATGCGGGCCCTCTCGTGACGGTGCGGCGGGAGCGACGGTGCCCCCGGGCACGATTTTACGCCCGCGTCACCCCACTGTTACCCGTGCCACACCGACACGACGCCGAACGGCCAGGTTTCGACAGCGCCGCGCCGTGGGGCGTCGTCGGCCGCCGGGTTGCCAAGCGCAAAACGACGCAGGGCCCCGGCCCTCGGCCGAAGCCGGGGAACGGGACCCAGTAGAACCAACTCCGGCCGAAACCCGAGCGGCGTCGTTCAGCGCGAGGGGAGCCAAGCGCAAAACGACGCAGGGCCCCGGCCCTCGGCCGAAGCCGGGGAACGGGACCCTGTAGAACCAACTCCGGCCGAGGGCCGGGTGGCGTCGTTTAGCGCTTGGAGTACTGCGGCGCCTTGCGGGCCTTCTTGAGGCCTGCCTTCTTGCGCTCGATGACGCGGGCGTCACGGGTGAGGAACCCGGCCTTCTTCAGCGCCGGGCGGTTGTGCTCGGCGTCGATCTCGTTGAGGGCACGGGCCACACCCAGGCGCAGCGCGCCGGCCTGGCCGGAGGGGCCGCCGCCGCTGATGCGGGCGATGACGTCGTACGCACCCTGGAGCTCGAGCAGCGTGAAGGGGTCGTTGACCTCCTGCTGGTGCAGCTTGTTGGGGAAGTACTCCTCCAGGCTGCGGCCGTTGACGGTCCACTTGCCGGAGCCGGGGACGAGGCGCACGCGGGCGATGGCCTGCTTGCGGCGGCCCACGGCCTGGCCGGGGACGGTCAGCGCGGGACGCTCGGACAGGACGGCGCCGCCGGTCGCGGATTCGGTGGACTCGGAGGTGTAGCTGGTGAGCTCCACGTCCTCGTTGATCTGCTCTTCAGTGTTCTGAGCCACGATTCTCCTTATGTGTTTTCGTTGGCCCGAATTACTGGGCGACCTGCGTGAATTCGTAGGGCTTGGGCTGCTGGGCCTGGTGCGGGTGCTCGGCACCGGCGTAGACCTTCAGCTTGGAGAGCTGCTGGGCCGCCAGCTTGTTCTTGGGAAGCATGCCCTTGACGGCCTTCTCCACGGCGCGCGTGGGGTTCTTCGCGAGCAGCTCGGCGTAGCTGGTGGACTTGAGTCCGCCCGGGTAGCCGGAGTGCCGGTAGGCGCGCTTCTTCTGGAGCTTGGCGCCGGTCAGGGCCACCTTCTCCGCGTTGATGATGATGACGAAATCGCCGGTGTCCACGTGGGGAGCGAAGGTCGGCTTGTGCTTCCCGCGCAGCAGCGTTGCGGTCTGGCTGGCAAGACGACCCAGGACGACGTCGGTGGCGTCGATGACGTGCCACTGACGCTGGACGTCACCGGGCTTCGGAGTGTACGTACGCACGTTGATCTGCCTTCGTTTGTCTGCTGAAGACACGAATACTCGTGTCGATCGGTTCCGTTGTGCTTCGGGGCCCGGGTGAGATCCGGGCGGCATCCGTGCGTCCACAACCCGGTGCACCGCACGGCCCTGCGCTCTGCAACATGAGCGACCGTTACGGGTACACGTGAACCGGGGCAGAACACGCACAACAGCATTCCATGTTACCGGATCACCGCCGGGGTCGCCACTCACCACTCACCGCCGCGGGCGCGGGACAGCCAGACGACGGGACGGAGCCAGGGGCCACGGGCCAGGAGCCAGGGTGCTAGGACGTCGCCCGCTTCGCCCTCGTGAGCTCCGCCCGTCCCAGCAGCCCCTCGGGCCCCGGGTAGTGCACCACTTCCAGGACGAGACCGTGGGCCGGGGCCATGAGCACGCTCGCGTCGCGTTCCCTGGCCAGCAGCCGTTCGTGCGGCCAGTCCGACGGGCGGCGCCCCTCCCCCACCCGCACGGCCGCCCCCACCACGGAGCGGACCATGTGGTGGCAGAAGGCGTCCGCGGTCAGCGCCACGGTGATCGTCCCCCGCTCGTCGCGCCGCACGGAGGCCGCCTGCAGCTCGCGAACCGTGGTGGCACCTTCTCGCGGCTTGCAGAAGCTCAGGAAGTCGTGGAGTCCGAGCAGCCCGCGCACCGCCTCGTCCATCGCGGCCACGTCCACCTCGCGGTCGAGCCACCACGACTGGCCGCGGGTCAGGGGGTCGTGCCCGGCCACGGCATCGGAGATCCGGTACGAGTAGCCGCGGGACAGCGCCGAGAAGCGCGCGTCGAAGCCCGGAGCCGCCACGGCGACGTCGTGCACCACCACCGCACCGGTCGCCGGCTCCCAGCCCCGGTCCGCGCGGTCCTTGCCGAGCACGCGGTTCAGGGCCCCGTTGAGCTTCCGTGCGGCGGCACGGGAAACCTCCTCCGTCCCGCCAGCGCAGGTCTCGCGCTCCCGCGCTACACCGGTGAGGGGCTCATCCTCCCCCGCTCCTCCGGGGCGCGACGCCTCTTCGTCTACGGCGGCAGCACGGGACGTCCTCTCACTCCTACCAGCGCTGCGCTGCGGACCTTGCCCCGCGCCACCGGGCACCGGGCGGCGTCGTCCCTCGGCAACCCGCCGCCACGCCTGCTCGGGGACGTCCACGTGCACCGTCTGGTGCCGCGCGTGGACACCGGTGTCCGTGCGACCGGCCACCACCGTGGTGTACGGCATCCGGAAGACCAGTGCGAGGGCGTCCTCCACCGCGGCCTGCACGCTCGGCAGCCCCGGCTGGCGGGCCCACCCGCGGAACGGAGCGCCGTCGTAGCCCAGTCCCATCCGCAGCCGCACCGTCTCACCGTCCATGCCGTTCGTCCTTCCGTCCATCACGCTCCCCGGGTACGACGACGCCGCCGCAGGAACCTGCGACGGCGTCGTGACCGGTGTGCTCACCGGGTGAAGAATTCCGAGCTACTCGGAGATCTTCTGGGCGGCGGCGCCGCCCGCGGGCTGGAAGCCGGCTGCCTCGGCGTTGGCCGGGGAGTCGAACCAGATCTCCGCGGTGGTGCCGGAGTACCAACGCGAACCAGGCACGTGGTACTTCATGGAGTTGCGGTTGCCCTTGATGGCGAAGCCCTCGGGGGCCTCACCGGACTCGAGCGGCGCGTGGGAGCCGGCAAACTCGGCGTCCTTGTTCTCCGCGGCGACCTCGGCGGCCTCGTCCGAGCCGACGGCGGGAGCCTGCTCGTCAGCGGGGATCTCCTTGGCCTTGACGTCCTCAGCGGTGGTGTCCGCCGGGGTGTCGACCGGAGCAGCAGGAGCCGGAGCGGCCTTGGCGGTGGCGCGCTCGGCCTCGGCGACGGTCTCCTTGTTGGCGACCGGCTCCATCACCAGTTCGATGACGGCCATGGGGGCGTTGTCGCCCTTGCGGTTGCCGATCTTGGTGATGCGGGTGTAGCCGCCCTCGCGGCCTTCCATGGCGGCGGCGATGCTGGTGAACAGCTCGTGCACCACGGACTTGTCGGTCAGCTGGCGCATGACGCGACGGCGGGACGCGAGGTCACCGCGCTTGGCGAAGGTGATCATGCGCTCGGCCACGGGACGCAGGCGCTTGGCCTTGGTCACGGTGGTGGTGATGCGCTTGTGCTCGAACAGCTGCTGCGAGAGGTTCGAGAGGATCATGCGCTCGTGGGTCGGCCCGGCGCCGAGACGGGGTCCCTTGGTAGGGGTAGGCATAGTAGGTCTCCTGGAGTTCGGGCCCTCGCGGTCCGCTCAGCGGCCGCGGGGCACAAGAAGTGAAGTGGGCGTCAGTCGAGATCGACGTCGAACGGGTTGTTGTCGTCGTCCTCGTCCTCGAGGGACGCCGCGTGGGCGGCGAGGTCGTAGCCCGGAGGGGAATCCTTGAGGGCCAGGCCGAGCTCACCGAGCTTGTCCTTGACCTCGTCGATGGACTTCGCGCCGAAGTTGCGGATGTCCATGAGATCCGCCTCCGAACGCCCCACCAGTTCACCCACGCTGTGGATGCCTTCGCGCTTGAGGCAGTTGTACGAGCGCACGGACAGCTCGAGGTCCTCGATGGGCAGCGCCATGTCCGCGGCCGCAGCGGCGTCCGTGGGCGACGGCCCGATCTCGATGCCCTCGGCCGACGAGTTCAGCTCGCGGGCGAGACCGAACAGCTCGACCAGGGTGGTACCGGCAGAGGCCACCGCGTAACGCGGGGAGATGGCCTCCTTGGTCTCCACGTCCAGCACGAGCTTGTCGAAGTCGGTGCGCTGCTCGACACGGGTGGCCTCCACGCGGAAGGTCACCTTGAGCACGGGCGAGTAGATGGAGTCCACCGGGATCCGGCCGACCTCCGCGTCACCCGACTTGTTCTGCGACGCCGAGACGTAGCCGCGACCGCGCTCGATGGTCAGCTCGATCTCGAGCTGGCCCTTCGAGTTCAGCGTGGCGATGTGCAGCTCGGGGTTGTGGACCTCGACACCGGCCGGTGCGGAGATGTCCGCAGCCGTGACCTCACCCGGTCCCTGCTTGCGCAGCCACGCCGTGACGGGCTCGTCCTCCTCCGAGGACAGGGAGAGCTTCTTGATGTTGAGGATCAGCTCGGTGACGTCTTCCTTGACACCCTCGACCGTGGAGAACTCGTGCAGCACGCCGTCGATGCGGATGCTGGTCACGGAGGCACCAGGGATGGACGAGAGCAGCGTGCGACGCAGGGAGTTGCCGAGCGTGTACCCGAAACCAGGCTCCAGCGGTTCGATCACGAACCGGGAACGGTTCTCGGCCACAGCCTCTTCCGTGAGGGTGGGGCGCTGTGCGATGAGCACTGATGTTTCCTTTCAGCGTGCCTCCGCCATATGACGCACGCAGGTGGTGGAAAACAAAATGGGTGGATGCCGCGGTGAGCAGGCGAGTTCACCGCGTCGATGCGCGGCCACCCCGGCCCGGCAGGGTCGTGGTGGCCGCGCGTGACGTGTCAGACGCGACGGCGCTTCGGCGGACGGCAGCCGTTGTGCGCGGACGGGGTGACGTCCTGGATCGAGCCGACCTCCAGGCCGGTGGCCTGTAGGGCGCGGATCGCGGTCTCTCGACCGGACCCCGGGCCCTTGACGAACACATCCACCTTGCGCATGCCGTGCTCCTGCGCGCCCTTGGCAGCGGCCTCGGCGGCCTGCTGCGCGGCGAACGGGGTGGACTTGCGCGAGCCCTTGAAGCCCATGCCGCCGGCCGAGGCCCAGGACAGGACCGCACCCGAGGGATCGGTGATGGAAACGATGGTGTTGTTGAACGTGGACTTGATGTGCGCCTGGCCTTGGGTCACATTCTTGTTCACTTTGCGACGGGGCTTACGAGCAGCCGTCGCGCGGGTCTTCTGGGCCATGGATTCTCCTACAAAGATCTTCGACGTTGATCAGCCACCCGCTCGGTGGCGACCACGATTACTTCTTCTTACCGGCGACCGTGCGCTTGGGACCCTTGCGGGTACGGGCGTTGGTCTTGGTGCGCTGGCCGTGGACGGGCAGTCCACGACGGTGGCGCAGGCCCTGGTAGCTGCCGATCTCGACCTTGCGGCGGATGTCGGCGGCCACTTCGCGGCGGAGATCGCCTTCGACCTTGTAGTTGCCTTCGATGTAGTCACGCAGCTCCACGAGCTGCGGATCGGTGAGATCCTTGACGCGCACGTCACCGGAGATGCCAGTGGCCTCCAGGGTTTCCAGTGCACGGGTACGGCCCACGCCGTAGATGTAGGTCAGCGCAACTTCCAGCCGCTTTTCACGGGGAAGATCGACGCCTGCGAGACGAGCCATAGTGGCGGTTCTCCTTGTTTTCCCGGAGGTCCTGAACACCGCGTCCCGATCGAGAGCCGATCGGTCTCCGGCCTCCGTGCCGGGGGTTGCCGCGCCCGGGGGCGGCGGCTGCGGTGTCCGTTCTTGTCAATCCACTTGCGTGGGCGGGAGAGTTCCCGTCAGCCCTGGCGCTGCTTGTGCCGGGGGTTCTCGCAGATCACCATGACCCGGCCGTTGCGGCGGATCACCTTGCACTTGTCGCAGATCTGCTTGACGCTCGGTTGGACCTTCATCGCATTCCTTCGCGTACTAGTAATGGCGTATGCACTCGCACCACCGTGCTCGCGCAGGTTCCCCTGCCCGTTCCACCGTGGGCGCGGATGCTACTTGTAGCGGTAGACGATCCGGCCTCGGGAAAGGTCATAGGGGCTCAGCTCCACCACGACACGGTCCTCGGGGAGGATCCGGATGTAGTGCTGGCGCATCTTGCCAGAGATGTGGGCGAGCACCTTGTGACCGTTGGTCAGCTCAACACGAAACGACGCATTGGGCAGTGCCTCGACCACAGTGCCTTCGATCTCGATGACTCCGTCTTTCTTGGCCATATCCTCCGCTAACTTCTCGAGGGGTCCGGTTGTCTATCCGGACGGCGGTGCCCGCAGCGATCCGGCTCCCCAGACGAACAACCCCGCACCGCGCGTGGGAGTGGGGGTCGAGGTGGGTGGGCACGGCTCTGTCAGCGAGCACAAACAACCAACGCACGATACTACGTGGTTCCGGGGCGCTACGCAACCGCGCCCCGAGCCCGCAGGGCTGCCGCGGCTCGGGCTGCGCGGCACGCACCGCGGATCAGGGCTGACGACGACGACGCGGCGGCGTCGTCACACGTCCGTGGCCAGCTGGCCGCACGCACCGTCGATGTCGGAACCGCGGGTGTCGCGCACCGTGGTGGGGATGCCGTGGGCGCGCAGGCGTTCCACGAAGTTCTGCTCCACGCCGGGGCGCGAGGCGGTCCACTTGGACCCCGGGGTGGGGTTCAGCGGGATGGGGTTCACGTGCACCCAGCCGCCGCCTCGCTTGTTGAGCTTCTCGCCCAGCAGGTCCGCGCGCCAGCCCTGGTCGTTGATGTCCCGGATCAGGGCGTACTCGATGGACACGCGCCGGCCCGTCACGTCGTAGTAGTCACGGGCGGCGTCGAGGGCCTCGTCCACCTTCCACCGGGTGTTGATGGGGATCAGCTCGTCGCGCAGCTCGTCGTCCGGCGCGTGCAGGGACAGGGCCAGGGTGATCGGCAGCTTCTCGCGCGTGAACTTCCGGATGCCGGGCACCAGCCCCACCGTGGACATCGTGAGCCCGCGCGCGGAGATGCCGAGGCCCTCCGGGGAGGGGTCGATGATGCGGTGCACCGCACCCATGGTCGCGCGGTAGTTGGCCAGCGCCTCCCCCATGCCCATGAAGACGATGTTCGACACCCGCTGCGGGGCCTCCTCCGGGTCCCCCACGGCGCCGTCGCGCAGGGCCCGCACGCCCTGGACCACCTGGTCCACGATCTCCGCAGCAGAGAGGTTGCGGGTCAAACCGGACTGTCCCGTCGCGCAGAACGGGCAGTTCATGCCGCAGCCGGCCTGCGAGGAGATGCACATGGTCACCCGCTTGTCGTAGCGCATCAGCACGGACTCGACCATCGCGTTGTCGAACAGGCGGTGCACCGACTTCACGGTCATGCCCTGGTCCGCGCGCAGCTGCTTGACGGTCTTCAGCAGCGGCGGCATGGCCTTGGCCACCAGGTCCTCCCGCTGGTCCGCGGGCAGGTCCGTCATCGCGGCCGGGTCCGACTCGAAGCGCTCGAAGTAGTGCTTGGACAGCTGGGAGGCGCGGAACGCGGGGTAGCCCGCCTCCTTCAGCAGCTGCTTGCGGCCCGCCATGTCCAGGTCCGCCAGGTGCACGGGCGGCTTGCCGCGACGGGCGGGCTTGAAGACGAGCTGGCCCGCCTCCGGGCGCGGGGTGATCTCTACGGGCTGGGCAGTCATGGTTTTCCTCTCCCTGTTCTCAGGGGTGACGGGGCCGGGTGAAGGCTCCTCAGACGGTGGCGCCCGGTAGGCGGGGCCGGTCAGCGGGGCATGGCACCGGGTGAACTCAGTCGGTGGGGACGGGAACGGGGTGCACACCGAGCGGCTCGAGCTCGGAAGCGCCGCCGTCCTCGGCGGTCAGCACCCACACGCCCTGGCTGTGCCGGCACACGGTGTGCTCCCACTGGCTCGCGCGCGAACCGTCCACGGTCACGACGGTCCAGTCGTCCTCGAGGGTACGGGTCTCGATGCCGCCGCGCACGAGCATGGGCTCGATCGCCAGCGCCATGCCGGTGACGAGCCTGGGGGTCCTGCCGTCCACGGCGAAGTTCGGGACGTCCGGGTCCATGTGCATCTCGGTGCCGATGCCGTGGCCCACGTAGTCCTCCAGGATGCCCAGGCGCGAGCCCACCGTGGTGCGCACGTAGGTCTCCACGGCCAGGCCGATGTCCCCCACGTGGGTTCCGGTGGCCATGGCCGCGACACCGCGCCACATGGCCGCGCGCGTGACGTCCGAGAGCTCCTGGTCCGCGGGGTCGCGGTGCTCCCCCACGAGCACTGTACGCGCGGAGTCCCCGTGCCAGCCCTCGACGATCGCGCCGCCGTCGATCGAGATGATGTCTCCGTCCACGAGCTCCCGCTCGCCCGGGATCCCGTGGACCACCTCGTCGTTGACGGAGGTGCACACCGTGGCCGGGTAGCCGTAGTAGCCGAGGAAGTTGGACCCGGCGTCGTACTCGTCCAGGACGGCGCGGAACGCGCGGTCCAGGTCCGCGGTGGTGGCACCGGGCACGGCCGCTGCCACGGCGGCGTCGAGCGCGCGCGACGTCACCACGCCCGCCCGGGCCATGACGGCCAGCTCGGCGTCCGACTTCACTTGGATCTTGCGGCGTCCGAACACGGTGCCACGTTCCTTCCTCGAGGGGGCCCACAGAGGCCTCGGTGCCGAGACCCGGCGGGTGTCAGTGCTGAGCCCCCGGCGCGATGCCGCGCATCGGTGCCGGGGGCTCGGGGTGGTGAGGCGGACTCAGCTGGGCAGCTCCGTGAGGATCCGCTCGGTCACCTCGTCGATGCTGCCGAGGCCGTCCACGCGCGAGACGATGCCGCGCTGCTCGTAGACGTCGACCACCGGGGCCGTCTGCTCGTCGTAGACGTCCAGGCGGTGGCGGATGACGTCCTCGGTGTCGTCCGTGCGGCCCTGCTCCCGGGCACGGCCGAGCAGCCGGGCCACGAGTTCGTCCTTGTCCGCCGTGAGCAGCAGCACCACGTCCAGCGAGACGCCGTTGGCCTCGAGAATGCGGTCCAGCTCCTCGACCTGCGCGACCGTGCGCGGGTAGCCGTCCAGCAGGAAGCCCTGCTCGACGTCCTGCTGCGATAACCGGTCCCGGACCATGCGGTTGGTCACGGAGTCCGGTACGAGGTTGCCGGCGTCCGTGTAGGTCTGGGCCTCGTGGCCCAGCTCCGTCTGCTCCTTGATGTTCGCGCGGAAGATATCCCCCGTGGAGATGGCGGGCACGCCCAGGCGGTCGCAGATCCGCTCGGCCTGGGTACCCTTGCCCGCGCCGGGCGGTCCGATGATCAACATGCGGGTCATGCTCTCTCCTTGCGTCAGCGTGCACTTCCTACCGGATTCTACCGGCCCGAGGACGCGGTCCACCGGCCGCGTCCCAGCCCCCGGGCGTGCGGGCCAGGGTGCACGCCGGGCCCGACGAGCTCAGGCGCGCAGCAGGCCCTCGTGGTGACGCTGCTGCAGCTGGGCGTCGATCTGCTTCACGGTGTCCAGGCCCACACCCACCATGATCAGCAGCGAGGGACCGCCGAACGGGAAGTTCTGGTTGGCGCCGAAGGCCACGAGCGCGATGAGCGGGATCATCGAGATGACGCCCAGGTACAGCGCTCCCGGCAGGGTGATGCGGGTCAGCACGTAGCGCAGGTAGTTCTCGGTGGGGCGCCCGGCCCGGATGCCGGGGATGAAGCCGCCGTAGCGCTTCATGTTGTTGGAGACCTCTTCCGGGTTGAACGTGATGGACACGTAGAAGTACGTGAACGCCACGATCAGCAGGAAGTACACGGTCATGTAGACGGGGTGGTCGCCGCGGGCGAGGTAGGTGTTGATCCACGTGACCCAGCCCGGGATGGGGCTGCCGTCGTCCGGAGTGGCGAACTGGGCGATCATCGTGGGCAGCATCAGCATGGAGGACGCGAAGATGATGGGAGTCACGCCGGCCATGTTGACCTTCAGCGGGATGTACGTGCTCGTGCCGCCGATGGTGCGGCGCCCGACCATGCGCTTCGCGTACTGCACCGGGATCCGACGCTGCGACTGCTCCACGAACACCACGCACGTGATGACCACCAGGCCGATCGCGCACACGCCCAGGAAGATGCCCCACCCGCGGGTCCGAAGGATCTCGCCGAGGGCGTTGGGGAACGTGGCGGCGATGGAGGTGAAGATCAGCAGCGACATGCCGTTGCCCACGCCGCGGTCCGTGATGCGCTCACCGAGCCACATGATCACGGTGGTGCCCGCGGTCATGGTGAGGATCATGATGACCAGCACGGGCAGCGAGTCGTCCGGGATGATCGGCAGCGAGCAGTTGCCCAGCAGGTTGCCGGAGCGGGCCAGGGAGATCACCGTGGTCGCGTTCAGCGCGGCGAGCCCGATCGTGAGGTAGCGCGTGTACTGCGTGAGCTTCGTCTGCCCCTGGGCGCCCTCGTCGTGCAGCTCCTGGAAGCGCGGGATGACCACGCGCAGCAGCTGGATGATGATGCTCGCCGTGATGTAGGGCATCACGCCCAGCGCGAAGATCGACAGCTGCAGGAGTGCGCCGCCGCTGAACAGGTTGACCAGGTCGTACGCACCACCGGTGGTGTTGCCCATCGCCAGGCACTGCTGGACGTTGCCGTAGTCCACACCGGGTGCGGGGATGAACGTTCCCAACCGGTAGATCACGATGATCCCGAGGGTGAACAGCAGCTTGTTGCGCAGTTCCGGCGTGGTGAACGCCCGCGCGAAAGCACTGAGCACAGGTCCTCCTTCAGAAGCGTGGTGGCCCGGTCGGTTCCGACCCCGGGCAAGTCTAGCCAAGGATGCGCGCGCAGCCGCGTGGCCCGCGTGACAACATCCTGGTAAAGCAGCGGGCCCCGCGCCGGCAATCCGGCACGGGGCCCGCTCCAGTTCAGGGATTCACCCTACAACCGGACGCTGGTCTGCGCTCACGCGTTCTGCGTGGACCCGCCAGCCGCGGCGATCTTCTCGGCCGCGGAGGCTGAGAACTTGTCCGCGGTGATGTTCAGGGCCACGGAGATCTCTCCGCTGCCCAGCACCTTGACGGGCTGGTTCTTGCGAACCGCGCCCTTGGCGACCAGATCCGCGACGGTGACGGTGCCACCCTCGGGGAACAGCTCGCCCAGACGGTCCAGGTTCACGACCTGGTACTCCACGCGGAACGGGTTCTTGAACCCGCGCAGTTTGGGCAGACGCATCTGCAGCGGCAGCTGGCCGCCCGCGAAACCGGCCTTGACCTGGTACCGCGCCTTGGTGCCCTTGGTGCCGCGACCGGCGGTCTTGCCCTTGGAGGCCTCACCGCGGCCAAGACGGGTCTTGGCCTGGTGCGATCCGGGGGCGGGACGCAGGTGGTGGACCTTCAGAGCGTGGCGCTTGCTCTCGGTGTTCTCAGCCATGCTCAAGCCTCCTCAACCTCTACGAGATGCGACACCGTGTTGATCATGCCCACGGTGGCCGCATCGGCCTTCCGCTCCACGACCTGGCCCGGACGCTTGAGACCGAGCGAACGCAACGTGTCGCGCATGTTCTGCTTCTGACCGACCACGGAGCGGACCTGCTTCACGAGCAGGGTCGCGCCGGTGGCCTGAACGCGCTTTCCGTTCATCAGGCACCTGCCTTCTGGATCTCACGCAACAGCGGCGCGGGAACGACCTCGTCCATGGGCAGCCCACGACGGGCGGCCACGGACGCGGGCTCCTCGAGCTCACGCAGCGCCTGGATGGTCGCGTGCACGATGTTGATCTGGTTGGACGAGCCGAGCGACTTCGACAGCACGTCGTGGATGCCGGCGCACTCCAGCACGGCGCGCACCGGACCACCGGCGATCACACCGGTACCCGGCGTGGCCGGACGCAGCATGACGACACCGGCCGCCGCCTCACCCTGCACACGGTGCGGGATGGTGCGGTCCTCGATGCGGGGGACCCGGAAGAAGTTCTTCTTGGCCTCCTCGACACCCTTGGAGATCGCGGCGGGAACTTCCTTAGCCTTGCCGTAGCCGACACCGACCATGCCGTTGCCGTCACCGACGACCACCAGGGCGGTGAAGCTGAAGCGACGACCACCCTTGACGACCTTGGACACGCGGTTGATGGTCACGACGCGCTCGAGGAACTTGTCCTTGTCGTCGTCCCGACCGCCACGTCCTCCGCGGCCACCGCGGTCGTTGCCACGGCCGCCACGGTCGTTGCCGCGACCGCCACGGTCGTTGCCGCGACCGCCGCGCTCGTTGCGGCTGCCGCGTCCACCGCGGTTCTCGTCGGTCCCCTGACGGCTCGAGGCGGAGGCCTCGGTCGTCTCGTTGGAACCGGTGGTGGCTTCACTCACCTGAGTTTCCTTCTCGTTCTTCTGCTCGCTCACAGCGCCAGACCTCCTTCACGGGCACCCTCGGCCACCGCGGCCACACGGCCGTGGTACTTGTTGCCGCCGCGGTCGAACACGACGGTCTCGATCCCCGCGGCCTTGGCGCGCTCGGCGATCAGCTCACCGATGCGCTTGGCCTTGGCGGTCTTGTCGTCCGACGAGGCGCGCAGGGCGTCCTCCATGGTGGACGCCGAGACGAGGGTGAAGCCCTTGTCGTCGTCGATCACCTGGGCGACCATGTGGCGCGTGGAACGCGTGACCACCAGGCGGGGGCGCAGCGCGGTTCCGGCGATGTTCTTGCGCACGCGGCGGTGACGCCGTGCCCGCTGAGCAGCCTTCGACTTGCCCTTGATTACGAGAGCCATGATTACTTACCAGCCTTTCCGGCCTTGCGGCGGATCTGCTCGCCGGCGTAACGAACACCCTTGCCCTTGTAGGGATCGGGCAGACGCAGGGAGCGGATCTTCGCGGCGACCTGGCCAACCTGCTGCTTGTCGATGCCGGACACGGCGACCTTGTTGTTCCCCTCGACCGAGAGCGTGATGCCCTCCGGCGCGCTGAAGGGAACCGGGTGGCTGTAGCCCAGGGCGAACTCGAGGTCGGCGCCCTTGGCCTGCACGCGGTAACCGGTGCCCACGATCTCCAGCTGCTTGGTGTATCCCTCGGACACACCCTGGATCATGTTGGCGATCAGGGAACGCGTGAGACCGTGCAGCGAGCGGGACTCGCGCTCGTCGTTGGGGCGGGACACCTGAACGGTGCCGTCCTCGACGACCACGGTGATCGGCGCCGCGACGGTCTGGGTGAGGGAGCCCTTGGGGCCCTTCACCGACACCACGGAACCGTCCACGGAAACCTCCACACCGGCGGGCACAGAGATCGGGAGACGTCCAATACGTGACATGTCTTCTTCCTTTCTTCTTCTGTGCTACCGGTTACCAGACGTACGCGAGGACTTCCCCGCCCACGCCCTTCTTGCCGGCCTGCTTGTCAGTCAGCAACCCGGAGGAGGTGGACAGGATCGCGATACCGAGGCCACCGAACACCCGAGGGAGGTTGGTGGACTTCGCGTACACGCGCAGGCCCGGCTTGGAGATGCGGCGAACACCGGCGATTGAGCGCTCACGGTTGGAACCGAACTTCAGCGACAGGGTCAGCGTCTTGCCGACCCGCGCGGGCTCTTCGCTCCAGTCCGCGATGTAGCCCTCGGCCTTGAGGATCTCCGCGATCCGAGCCTTCAGCTTGGAGTACGGCATGCTCACGGTGTCGTGATAGGCGGAGTTCGCGTTGCGCAGACGCGTCAGCATGTCTGCCACAGGATCTGTCATTGTCATGTGGGCTTCAGCCCTTCCTCGTCAGGGTTTCCCTGCCGGTTACAGCCCGCAGGGACCTTCTGACGTCGATGAATCAGTTGGTCTTGAACGGGAAGCCGAGCGCCTTGAGCAGCGCGCGACCCTCGTCGTCGGTCTTGGCGGAGGTGACCACGGTGATGTCCATGCCGCGGACGCGGTCGATCCGGTCCTGGTCGATCTCGTGGAACATGGACTGTTCCGTCAAGCCGAAGGTGTAGTTGCCGTTGCCGTCGAAGTGACGGTCCGACAGGCCACGGAAGTCACGGATGCGCGGCAGCGCGAGCGTGACCAGACGGTCCAGGAACTCCCACATGCGGTCGCCACGCATGGTGACGTGCGCGCCGATGGGCATTCCCTCGCGGAGCTTGAACTGCGCGATGGACTTCTTGGCACGGTTGACCACGGGCTTCTGGCCGGTGATGGCGGTGAGGTCCTTGATGGCGTTGTCCACCAGCTTGGAGTCCTTGGCCGCCTCGCCCAGACCCATGTTGACCACGACCTTGACCACGCGGGGCATCTCCATGACGTTCGAGTAGCCGAACTGTTCCTGAAGGGCCGGGGCCACGGTCTCCTGGTACTTGGTCTTGAACCGGGGGGTGAACTTGATTTCGGTCGTTTCGCTCATCACAGATCCTTGCCGGTGCTCTTGGACACGCGAACGCGGACGGTCTTCTGCTTGCCGTCGCGCTCCACGGTCTCGGTGCGGTAGCCCACACGGGTCGGCTTGCCGGTCTCGGGATCCACGAGCATCACGTTGGAGATGTGGATCGGAGCCTCAACCTTGACGAGGCCGCCGGCTTCGCCCTGGGCGTTGGCGCGCTTGTGCTTGGTCACCACGTTGACACCCTCGACCACCACGCGGGAGGTCTCGGTGTTCACGCGCAGAACCTTGCCCTGCTCGCCCTTGTTCTTGCCGGTGATGACCTGCACGAGGTCGCCGGTCTTGATCTTGAATTTCGCCATGTCAGAGCACCTCCGGAGCCAGCGAGACGATCTTCATGAACTTCTTGTCGCGCAGCTCGCGGCCCACGGGACCGAAGATGCGCGTGCCGCGGGGGTCCCCGTCGTTCTTCAAGATCACTGCGGCGTTCTCGTCGAAACGGATGTAGGAACCGTCGGGACGGCGCCTCTGCTTCTTGGTACGGACCACAACCGCCTTCACGACGTCGCCCTTCTTGACGTTGCCGCCGGGGATGGCGTCCTTGACGGTGGCGACGATGACGTCACCAATGCCTGCGTAGCGGCGTCCGGATCCACCGAGCACACGGATGGTGAGAATTTCCTTCGCACCCGTGTTGTCGGCCACCCTCAGCCGCGATTCCTGCTGAATCACTGAATACTCCTGTCGTCGCGCTGGTTCTCATCCAAACCTGCTGAATGTCGAGCCTTGCGGAACGGTGGTCGTGTGAACGCTCCGCGTCACGGTGCTCCCCGTGGCCGTAGGAGGGGCCCGGGGCGTGTGCAGAGTTGTACGCGGTGGACGTTCGCACGTGGTGGGCGGGTGATCCCGCCTGCTGCTCCCCTCGGATTCGCGACCGTGCGCAGAATCAACGAGCAAGATGTGCAGCCTTCGCCGCACCTCGGTGCAGCGGAGCCGCACCGTGGCGTGCCACGGCGGCTTGCTTCCGTCCTGCGGCCCGCGCTCGAGGCGCACACCCGGGACGTGATTCTGACTCAGCAGGGTCGAAGTCAGAGTGAGAGCACACGTGCGTCGACACGCGTACCGGCCCACTCTACCGCGTTCGGGGCAGATCACCAACCGGGGTCGACGCCCTGGAGACGGCCGTCCCCGGCCGGCCCGGCGGCGTCGTCGCCGCGTGGTCCGGTCCGTGAGGGCCGGGGAAGAGCTCCACGAGAGCGGGGACGAGCCCCTCCCGCCAGCAGGCATAGTCGTGGCCCCCGTTGAAGCGCCGGTAGCGCAGGCTCGCGGGGGTCTGTCGCAGCTGCTCGGCGAAGTGGTCGTGGGGACCGGTCAGGACCCACTCCTGCTCGCCGACCTCCATCACGATCCTGGTCCGCTCCAGCGCGCGTGCACCGTCCGCCTCGACGAGGGCCCGCAGCTCGTCCTCCGGGTAGGGCTGCCACAGCGACGACGACTGCGCGACGGCGCCCGCCACCGCGTCCGGCCGGCGCAGGGTGCACAGGATGGCCGAGAGACCGCCGAGGCTCTGGCCCGCGGTGGCCACTCGCTGCGGTTCGAGGCACACCCCCGCGCGCTGCGCGACCCACGGCAGCAGCTCGTCCGCGAGGTAGTCCTCGATCCCGCCGGTTCCGTCCAGCTCGACCCACCGTTTCCTGGTGCCGCCGGAGTCCAGGAGCACCAGGTGCACAGGAGCCAGTGCACCGGCCGCGACCGCTGCACGCACGGCACCCACCACCCCCTGCTCCCACCAGACCTCGCCGTCGAAGAGCACGACCACCGGGGCGGTGCTCGCCCCCTCCCCCGGTGCCACACCGCAGGACTCCACGAGCACCCGGTGATCAGCGGGTGCCGAGAGCCACTGCGGCACGGGGGCCTCGGGGTCAGGGCGCACCGGCCACGGGGACACGCCTGCCTCCGCCAGGGAGACGACGCTCAGCTCCCGTCCGCCCCGGGCCGGGCAGCGCTCGGGGTTGCGGGGATCGGGCACGCCGCGGTCCAGGGCTGCGCGGACGCCCACCTGGTCGGAGACCGCGCTCCACGGCGCGGGACGACCCTGCGGGACGGGCAGGAAGCAGTAGGAGGCACGCCAGGTGGCGGCCATGAGGTAGCCCAGGTGCCACACGTCGGTGCCCGGCAGACGGCGCATCAACGAGTCCTGGAGACGGGACTCGTCCGTCAGCCGGTTGACGAACAGCAGCACCTCGTCCGCATGGGCGTCCTCGTAGAGGAACGTCACGTACTCGCATCGGCTGCCGTCCACCCCGGCAGGCCCCGTCTCGCGCAGCGGGGTCCCGGCCCGCAGGGCCTCGGCGATCGCACGACGCACCGTCTCGCCCTCCGCAGGGGAACCGGGCGTGAGAGCACGCTCCCACGCGAGCACCGACGGACCATCCGCCAGCGGTACCGGCTCCGGCCGCGGCAGCTTGGGCGGGCGGCGTCGGGCCCCCGGCTCGTGCGCTGATGCAGGACTCATGGGTGCACGACCTTCCGAGCGGTGCGCTTGCGAATGCGTGGGTCGAGGTTCCCGATGACGCCGTAGCGGCGCCCCTGGGTACGACGAAGGCCCCGCTCCGGAACGAACCGGAACGGGGCCAACGAATGATCGCTCATCGCGAAGGACTTACTTGGCCTTCTCGACGATCTCCACGATCCGCCAGTTCTTGTCGGCGGACAGCGGACGGGTCTCGGCGATGCGCACGAGGTCGCCGACGCCGCAGGCGTTCTCCTCGTCGTGCGCCTTGACGCGCTTGGACTTGCGCAGCACCTTGCCGTAGAGCGCGTGCTTGACGCGATCCTCGACCTGGACCACCACGGTCTTGTCCATCTTGTCGGAAACCACGTAGCCCCGGCGGGACTTGCGGTCACCGCGCTCGGCCGCGGCCGTTTCGTTGTTGACCTGCTCGCTCACTTGGCATCACCCTCGGACTTGGCAGCCTTCTTCGAGGCTTTCTTCTCGGTCTTCTCAGCAGCCGGCGCCACGTCCTCGCGGATCCCGAGCTCGCGCTCACGCAGCACGGTGTAGATCCGGGCGATGTCACGCTTGACGGACTTCAGCCGACCGTTGCCCTCGAGCTGACCGGTTGCCGCCTGGAAGCGCAGGTTGAACAGCTCTTCCTTGGACTTGCGCAGCTGATCGGTGAGGGCACCGGTGTCAAGAGCCGAGAGGTTGTCCATGTTCAGATCCTTGGACCCAATAGCCATTGATCATTCACCGCCTTCGCGACGCACGATGCGTGCCTTCATCGGGAGCTTGTGGATTGCCAGGCGCAGCGCCTCACGGGCCACTTCCTCGCTCACACCGGAGATCTCGAACATCACGCGTCCGGGCTTGACGTTGGCGATCCACCACTCGGGGGAACCCTTACCGGAACCCATGCGGGTCTCGGCGGGCTTCTTGGTCAGGGGACGGTCCGGGTAGATGTTGATCCAGACCTTGCCGCCACGCTTGATGTGGCGGGTCATGGCGATACGCGCGGCCTCGATCTGACGGTTCGTGACGTACGCCGGGCTCAGAGCCTGGATGCCCCACTCACCGAACGTGACCTGCGTTCCGCCCTTGGCCTCTCCCCGACGGCGCGGGCGGTGCTGCTTGCGGAACTTCACACGACGTGGGATGAGCATTACTTACCACCCTCTGCGTTGTTGGCCTCCGCGGCGGTGTTCTGCTGCGGGGCGGCCGCGGAGTCGCGCTCACGGCGCCCACCACGGTCGTTGCGGTCATTGGGACGACGACGACGCTCGCCGGCACCGCCGCCGCGGCGGTCGTTGCGTCCGCGCGAGGACGGAGCAGCGGCCTGCTGGGCAGCCAGTTCCTTGTCGGTGAGGTCGCCCTTGTAGATCCAGACCTTCACGCCGATGCGGCCGAAGGTGGTCTTGGCCTCGAAGAACCCGTAGTCGATGTTCGCACGCAGGGTGTGCAGGGGCACACGGCCTTCGCGGTAGAACTCCGAACGGGACATCTCCGCACCGCCCAGACGGCCGGCGCACTGGATACGGATACCCTTGGCGCCCGCACGCTGCGCGGACTGGATGGCCTTCTTCATGGCGCGACGGAACGCGACACGCGAGGCGAGCTGCTCGGCAACGCCCTGGGCCACGAGCTGAGCATCGATCTCGGGGTTCTTGACCTCGAGGATGTTCAGCTGGATCTGCTTGCCCGTGAGCTTCTCGAGCTCACCGCGGATCCGGTCCGCCTCGGCGCCGCGGCGGCCGATGACGATGCCCGGGCGAGCCGTGTGGATGTCCACGCGGACACGGTCACGGGTGCGCTCGATCTCGACCTTGGAGATGCCGGCGCGGTCCATGCCCTTGGACATGAGCTCGCGGATCTTCACGTCCTCGCGGATGTAGTCCTTGTAGCGCTGACCCGGCTGGTTCGAGTCCGCGTACCAGTGCGAGACGTGGTCGGTGGTGATGCCCAGACGGAATCCGTTGGGGTTGATTTTCTGTCCCACTTAGCGGACCTCCTCCTTCTCCGGGGTCGCCACGACCACGGTCACGTGGCTCGTGCGCTTGTTGATGCGGTACGCACGGCCCTGGGCACGCGGCTGGAACCGCTTCATGGTCGGACCCTCGTCCACGAAGGCGGCGGAGACCACGAGGTCTTCCGGCTTGAACGCGAGACCCTCGCGGTCGGCCTTCTGCCGGGCATTCGCCACGGCGGACTCGAGCACCTTGAACACCGGCTCGGAAGCTGCCTGGGGGGCAAACTTCAGAATCGCCAATGCCTCATTCGCCTGCTGGCCACGAATCAGGTTGACGACGCGCCGGGCCTTCATAGGCGTCACGCGGATGTAGCGCGCAGATGCCTTGGCTTCCATTGCTTTCCTTCTCTCGTCTTGTCGAAGAAGTGCAGCGTTCTCACCCCGAGGGGTCAGCGACGCTTGCCCTTCTTGTCGTCCTTCACATGGCCGCGGAACGTGCGGGTGGGGGCGAATTCGCCGAGCTTGTGCCCGACCATCGACTCAGTGATGAACACCGGGACATGCTTGCGTCCGTCGTGCACGGCGATCGTGTGGCCGAGCATGTCGGGCACGATCATCGAGCGGCGGGACCACGTCTTGATGACGTTCTTGGTGCCCTTCTCGTTCTCCTTGGCGACCTTCACGAAGAGGTGCTGATCAACGAAAGGGCCCTTCTTGAGGCTGCGTGGCATTAGTCAGGCTCCTTAGCGCTTGTTCTTGCCGGTACGACGACGACGCACGATGAGCTTGTCGCTTTCCTTGTTGGGGCGACGGGTGCGTCCCTCGGGCTTACCGTTCGGGTTGACCGGGTGACGACCACCGGAGGTCTTGCCCTCGCCACCACCGTGCGGGTGGTCCACGGGGTTCATGACCACACCGCGCACGGTCGGGCGGATGCCCTTCCAGCGGTTGCGGCCGGCCTTGCCCCAGTTGATGTTCGACTGCTCGGCGTTGCCGACCTCGCCGATCGTCGCGCGGCAGCGCACGTCCACGTTGCGGATCTCGCCGGAGGGCAGGCGCAGCTGGCCGTACTTGCCCTCACGGGCGACGAGCTGCACGGAGGCACCGGCGGAACGGGCGAGCTTGGCTCCCCCACCCGGACGCAGCTCCACGGCGTGGATCACGGTGCCCACGGGGATGTTGCGCAGCGGCAGGTTGTTGCCCGGCTTGATGTCCGCGTTGGGACCCGACTCCACGACGTCGCCCTGCTTCAGGCGGTTCGGCGCGATGATGTAGCGCTTCGTGCCGTCCACGTAGTGCAGCAGCGCGATGCGCGCGGTGCGGTTCGGGTCGTACTCGATGTGGGCGACCTTGGCGTCCACGCCGTCCTTGTCGTGACGACGGAAGTCGATCACGCGGTACTGGCGCTTGTGCCCACCACCCTTGTGACGGGTGGTGATGCGGCCCGTGTTGTTGCGGCCGCCCTTCTTGGGCAGGGGACGCACCAGGGACTTCTCGGGCGTGGTGCGCGTGATTTCTACGAAGTCCGACACCGACGAGCCGCGACGGCCCGGGGTTGTCGGCTTGTGCTTACGGATAGCCATGTTTTGAGTTCCTCGTTAAAGTGGTCTCCGCTCAGGAGAGCGGACCGCCGAAGATGTCGATGGAGCCTTCCCGGAGGGACACGACGGCACGCTTGGTTGCCTTGCGCTGTCCCCAGCCGAAGCGCGTGCGCTTGCGCTTGCCGGGACGGTTGAGAGTGTTCACGGACGCAACCTTCACACCGAAGATGTGCTCGATCGCGAACTTGATCTCGGTCTTGTTCGCCGAGGGATCCACCTGGAAGGTGTACTTGCCCTCGTCGATCAGGCCGTAGGACTTCTCGGAGACCACGGGACGGATGATGACGTCGCGCGGGTCCTTGTTGTAGATAACGCTCACTTCGCGTCCTCCTGCTTGCTACCGGACGCAGCTGCGACGAACGAGTCGTAGGCGGCCTTGGTGAAGACCACGTCGTCCGAGACGAGCACGTCGTACGTGTTGAGCTGGTCGGCGTACACGGCGTGCACGTCCACCAGGTTGCGCACGGACAGCGCGGCGGTGTCCTCGCCGCGGCCCAGCACGACCAGCAGGTTCTTGCGCTCGGAGACCGAACGCAGAGTGTCCTTGGCGGCCTTCGTGGACGGCTGCTCGCCGCTCACGATCTGCGCCACCACGTGGATGCGGCCGTTGCGTGCCCGGTCCGAGAGGGCACCGCGCAGGGCGGCGGCCTTCATCTTCTTGGGCGTGCGCTGGGAGTAGTCACGCGGCGTGGGGCCGTGCACCACGCCACCGCCGGTCATGTGAGGAGCGCGGATGGAGCCCTGACGAGCCCGGCCGGTGCCCTTCTGCTTGAACGGCTTGCGGCCCGCGCCCGAGACCTCGGCGCGCGTCTTGGTCTTGTGCGTGCCCTGGCGGGCGGCGGCCAGCTGGGCGACGACGACCTGGTGCAGCAGCGCCACATTGGTCTGCGCGTCGAAGATCTCAGCGGGCAGCTCGACGTTGACGGTTTCAGTTGCCATGAGTATCAAGCTCCCTTCACGGAGGAACGGACGAGGACGACCGATCCCTTGGGGCCCGGCAGGGCGCCCTTGATGAGCAGCAGGGAGTTCTCGGCGTCGACCGCGTGCACGGTCAGGTTCATGGTCGTGTGACGGGCGTTGCCCATCCGGCCGGCCATGCGCATGCCCTTGAACACGCGTGCGGGGTACGACGCGCCGCCGATGGAACCCGGCTTGCGGTGGTTCTTATGTGCACCGTGGGAGGCGCCCACGCCGGAGAAGCCGTGACGCTTCATGACACCGGCGGTGCCCTTGCCCTTGGTGGTGCCGACGACGTCAACCTTGGCGCCGGACTCGAAGAGCTCCACGGACAGTGCCTGTCCCAGCTCGTAGTCGGCGGCGTCGGAAGTACGAAGCTCGACGACGTGGCGGCGGGGCGTCACGCCGGCAGCGGCGAAGTGACCGGCCAGGGGCTTGGTCACCTTGCGGGGATCGATCGCACCGAAGCCGATCTGGACGGCGTTGTAGCCGTCCTTGTCCTCGTTGCGCAGCTGCGTCACGACGTTGGAGTCGGCCTTGACCACGGTCACCGGCACGAACTTCCCGTTCTCGTCCCAGACCTGGGTCATGCCGAGCTTGGTGCCCAGCAGGCCCTTCACCTGGCGTTCGAAAGTGGTAGTCATTGGGGTGCGATCCTTTTTACAGCTTGATTTCGATGTTCACGTCAGCGGGCAGGTCGAGACGCATGAGCGAGTCGACGGCCTTGGGCGTGGGGTCGATGATGTCGATCAGCCGCTTGTGCGTGCGCATCTCGAAGTGCTCACGGCTGTCCTTGTACTTGTGCGGCGAGCGGATGACGCAGTACACGTTCTTCTCGGTGGGCAGCGGGACGGGTCCCACCACCGTTGCACCTGCGCGCGTCACCGTCTCAACGATCTTCCGGGCCGAGACGTCGATGACCTCGTGGTCATAGGACTTCAGCCGGATGCGGATTTTTTGTCCCGCCATGGCGTCGTGACTCTCTTTCTTCAAGTACTTCCCTGTATGGAGTCCAGGACTCCTTGTGCTCGGCGGTGTCTCCCGCCACCCCGCACAGACTGAATCCGGACGATTCCGGGTTCCTCACCCTGTCGGGGCTCCGGCACCCGAACTCGGGCGTGTCGCGGGGAGCGACGCGGCCGAATCCACACACATTGATCCGGTGCCGGTGAAAAGTGGCTGTTCGCGGCGCGGTCGCGCGGACTTCGGTGCATTGCGTTTGCTTCGGTTGCACAACTGCCTTGCACCCGGTTCTCGCGATGACGTCCGTTCGTGCTGAGCGCGCGATTTCTCGCGCCGCTGAGCGAACAACAGCGGCCATTCTGCCAGAGAATGGCGGGGGTGCGCAAACCCGGGCACGGAAAAGCCCCGCACTCCCCTGAGGGGAGTGCGGGGCGTTTCACAGGTCAGGCGCAGCGCCTCACCCGGTGATCATCGACATTACTTGATGATCTTGGTGACGCGGCCCGAGCCCACGGTGCGGCCACCCTCACGGATGGCGAAGCCGAGGCCCTCCTCCATGGCGATCGGCTGGATCAGCTCGACCGTCATCTCGGTGTTGTCACCGGGCATGACCATCTCGGTGCCCTCGGGCAGCGTGATGACGCCGGTGACGTCCGTGGTGCGGAAGTAGAACTGCGGGCGGTAGTTCGAGTAGAACGGGTTGTGACGCCCGCCCTCTTCCTTGGACAGGATGTAGACGTTGGCCTCGAAGTCCGTGTGCGGGGTGATGGAACCCGGCTTGCAGACAACCTGGCCGCGCTCGACGTCGTCGCGCTTGAGACCGCGCAGCAGCAGGCCGCAGTTCTCGCCGGCCATGGCCTCGTCCATCTGCTTGTGGAACATCTCGATGCCAGTGACCGTGGTCTTCTGAACGGGGCGGATGCCCACGATCTCGACCTCGGAGTTGATCGGCAGGGTACCGCGCTCGGCGCGGCCCGTCACCACGGTGCCACGACCGGTGATGGTGAAGACGTCCTCGATGGGCATCAGGAAGGGCTTGTCGGTGTCGCGGACCGGGTCCGGCACGTTCTCGTCCACGGCCTCCATGAGGTCCTCGACGGACTTGACCCACTGGGGGTCACCCTCGAGGGCCTTCAGCGCGGAGACGCGCACGACGGGAGCGTTGTCGCCGTCGAAGCCCTGGTCCGACAGCAGCTCGCGGACCTCCATCTCGACGAGGTCGAGCAGCTCTTCGTCGTCGACCATGTCGGACTTGTTCAGCGCGACCAGCAGGTAGGGCACGCCCACCTGGCGGGCGAGCAGCACGTGCTCGCGGGTCTGCGCCATGGGGCCGTCGGTGGCGGCGACCACGAGGATCGCGCCGTCCATCTGAGCGGCACCGGTGATCATGTTCTTCACGTAGTCCGCGTGGCCCGGGGCGTCCACGTGGGCGTAGTGGCGCTTGTCGGTCTGGTACTCGATGTGCGCGATGTTGATCGTGATGCCGCGCTGCTTCTCCTCCGGGGCGGAGTCGATGGCACCGAAGTCGCGCTGCTCGTTGACGTCCGGGTACTTGTCCGCCAGGACCTTGGAGATCGCAGCGGTGAGCGTGGTCTTGCCGTGGTCAACGTGGCCGATGGTGCCGATGTTGAGGTGCGGCTTGTTGCGCTCGAACTTGGCCTTCGCCATGGTGTGTTCCTCCTAGAACATTGAGGTGAGACTTGCTCGACTGCTCCGGGCCACGGAGCCTGTGACCACAGCGCGGCAAGCGCTGCGCGTGTCGAAACCTGTGCAAGTCTACTTCTGGATTGTGATCTTACTGAAATTGTGGGGTGGGACCCCGGTGGGTCACTCGCCGCGGTTCTTCTGGATGATCTCCTCGGCGACCGCCTTGGGGACCTCCGAGTAGCTGTCGAACTGCATCGAGTACACGGCGCGGCCCTGGGTCTTGGACCGCAGGTCGCCGATGTAGCCGAACATCTCGGACAGCGGCACGAGTGCCGAGACGAGCTTGACGCCCGTGACGTCCTCCATGGACTGGATCTGGCCACGGCGCGAGTTGAGGTCGCCGATGACGTCGCCCATGTACTCCTCGGGCGTGCGCACCTCGACGGCCATCAGCGGCTCGAGCAGGACCGGGTTGGCGCGGCGGGCGCCTTCCTTGAAGACCATGGAACCGGCGATCTTGAACGCCATCTCCGAGGAATCGACGTCGTGGTAGGCGCCGTCCACCAGGGTGGCCTTGACGCCCACGACCGGGTAGCCGGCCAGGATGCCGAGCTGCATGGCGTCCTGGATGCCGTGGTCCACGGAGGGGATGTACTCGCGCGGCACGCGACC
The DNA here is from genome assembly GCF_006539885.1 of Kocuria varians. GTDB lineage: Bacteria > Actinomycetota > Actinomycetes > Actinomycetales > Micrococcaceae > Kocuria > Kocuria varians. The sequence goes on from NZ_BJNW01000001.1 coordinate 164,962, forward strand.
ACCGGTCACGGCGTTGTCGAACTCGTACAGCTCCTCGGCGTCGAGCGGCAGCGGCTCGAAGGAGACCTGCACCTTCGCGAACTGGCCGGAACCACCGGTCTGCTTCTTGTGGGTGTAGTCGACCTTCTCGACGGCCTTCTTGATCGTCTCGCGGTAGGCCACCTGGGGCTTGCCCACGTTGGCCTCGACCTTGAACTCGCGCTTCATGCGGTCCACCAGGATGTCCAGGTGGAGCTCGCCCATGCCGCCGATCTCGGTCTGACCGGTCTCGTCGTTGAGGGACACCGTGAAGGTGGGGTCCTCCGCCGAGAGCTTCTGGATGGCCGTGGAGAGCTTCTCCTGGTCACCCTTGGTCTTGGGCTCGATGGCCACGAAGATCACCGGCGCCGGGAAGCTCATGGACTCCAGCACGATCTGGTTGCTCGGGTCCGAGAGGGTGTCACCGGTGGTGGTGTCCTTCAGACCGATCGCGGCGTAGATGTGACCGGCGGAGATCTCGTCCACCGGGTTCTCCTTGTTGGAGTGCATCTGGAAGAGCTTGCCGATGCGCTCGCGCTTGCCCTTGGTCGAGTTCATGACCTGCTCGCCGGCCTTGGCCTTGCCGGAGTACACGCGGATGTACGTGAGCTGGCCGTAGAACGGGTGCGAGGCGACCTTGAACGCCAGCGCCGCGAAGGGGCCGTTGGCGTCCGCGGTGCGGGTCATGACCTCTTCCTCGTCGTTGACCGCGTGACCCTGCACGTCCTCCACGTCGAGCGGGGAGGGCAGGTAGTCCACCACGGCGTCGAGCATGGGCTGCACGCCGCGGTTCTTGAACGCGGAGCCGCACAGCACGGGGTACGCCTGCGAGTTGATCGTGAGCTTGCGGATGCCGGCCTTGATCTCGGCCTCGGTGAGCTCCTCGCCGCCGAGGTACTTCTCCATGAGGTCGTCGTCCGCCTCGGCCACGGCCTCGACGAGCTGGTTGCGGTAGTCGTCCGCGCGGTCCTTGAGGTCCTCGGGGATCTCGCGGGTCTCGTACTTGGCACCCAGGGAGACGTCGCCCTTGGAGTCGCCCTCCCAGACGAGCGCCTTCATGGTCACGAGGTCGATGACGCCCACGAAGTCGTTCTCCGCGCCGATCGGCAGCTGGAGCACGAGCGGCGTGGCACCGAGACGGGACTTGATGGTGTCCACGGTGAAGTAGAAGTCCGCGCCCAGCTTGTCCATCTTGTTGACGAAGCAGATGCGGGGGACCTCGTACTTGTCCGCCTGACGCCACACGGTCTCGGACTGGGGCTCCACGCCCTCCTTGCCGTCGAAGACCGCCACGGCGCCGTCGAGCACGCGCAGGGAGCGCTCGACCTCGACCGTGAAGTCCACGTGGCCCGGGGTGTCGATGATGTTGATCTGGTAGTCGTGCCAGTAGCACGAGGTCGCGGCGGAGGTGATGGTGATGCCGCGTTCCTGCTCCTGCGCCATCCAGTCCATCGTGGAGGCACCGTCGTGCGTCTCGCCGAGCTTGTGGTTGATGCCCGTGTAGAACAGGATTCGTTCGGTGGTCGTGGTCTTACCGGCATCGATGTGAGCCATGATGCCGATATTGCGGACCTTGTTGAGGTCGGTAAGCACGTCGAGTGCCACGATGGTTCCCTTCGTAAAAGGTGGTGCCGGGCCCTGACGTCGGCCCCGCACAGGGCGGGGCCGACAGGACTACCGAATTTTACCAGCGGTAGTGGGCGAAGGCCTTGTTGGATTCGGCCATCTTGTGGGTGTCCTCGCGGCGCTTCACAGCGGCACCGAGACCGTTGGAGGCGTCGAGGATCTCGTTCTGCAGACGCTCGGTCATGGTGTTCTCGCGGCGAGCCTTGGAGTAGCCGACGAGCCAGCGCAGGGACAGCGCCTGGGCGCGGCCGGCCTTGACCTCGACCGGCACCTGGTAGGTGGCGCCGCCCACGCGACGGGAGCGGACCTCGAGGGCCGGCTTCACGTTCTCGAGGGCCTTCTTCAGGGTGGCCACGGGATCGGAGTTGGTCTTGTTGCGCACACCCTCGAGGGCACCGTAGACGATGCGCTCGGCGGTGGACTTCTTGCCGTCCTGCAGGACCTTGTTGATCAGCTGCGTGACCACGGGCGAGCCGTAGACGGGATCGACGACGAGGGGGCGCTTGGGAGCGGGACCTTTACGAGGCATTACTTCTTCTCCTTCTTGGCGCCGTAGCGGGAGCGGGCCTGCTGGCGACCCTTGACACCCTGGGTGTCGAGCGCGCCACGCACGATCTTGTAGCGGACACCGGGGAGGTCCTTCACACGACCGCCGCGGACGAGCACGATGGAGTGCTCCTGCAGGTTGTGGCCCTCACCGGGGATGTAGGCCGTGACCTCCACGCCGCCGTTGAGCTTCACGCGGGCGACCTTGCGCAGCGCCGAGTTCGGCTTCTTGGGCGTGGTGGTGAACACGCGGGTGCAGACGCCGCGCTTCATGGGGTTGCCCTTGAGCGCGGGAGCCTTGGTCTTCACGACCTTGGAGTGCCGGCCCTTGCGGACCAGTTGCTGGATAGTTGGCACAGTGCCTCCTGGTGGAGCGGACTCCGGCGACTGCCGGACCCGCTGGTGACGGGACGGTGACTCCGGGCCTCACGCGCGGACGGCCACCGGGCGCGAGGGCTGGTGAACGGTGTCCGTGCATGACGAAACATGGCATCTAGGTACAAGGTGCGTACCAGTGGACCGTGTCCAAAGTGCCATCTCATTGCAGACTGCCCGGAATCGAGCAATTCCGAGCCATCGTATCAGCTTCGACCCCCGAACGGGAAACCGGTGTTCCCCGAGGCCGCGGCCCGGCGGATCAGCCCGCCGGGGTGAGCTCGACGTCGAGCTCCGCCGCGAGCTCCTCGTGTCCGATGCCGAACGTCTCCCGCACCACGACGGCTCCGTCCCCGACCTCGAAGACCCCGAGGTCCGTGTAGACGCGGGACACGCAGCCCACCCCGGTCAGGGGCATGGTGCAGCGCTCCACGAGCTTGGGCTGGCCCTTCTTGGACAGCAGGGTCATCATCACGAACGTCTGCCTGGCGCCCGTGGCGAGGTCCATGGCACCGCCCACGGCGGGGATGGCGTCCGGCTTACCCGTGTGCCAGTTGGCGAGGTTGCCGTGGCGGTCCACCTGGAACGCGCCCAGCACGCAGCAGTCCACGTGCCCGCCGCGCATCATGGCGAACGAGTCCGCGTGGTGGAAGTAGGAGCAGCCCGCGGTCTCGACCACCGGGATCTTCCCGGCGTTGATGAGGTCGGGGTCCACCTCGTCCCCGTGCGCCTCGCCGCCCATCCCGAGCATGCCGTTCTCGGTGTGCAGGGTGACGTCGTCCTCCGGGCCCAGGTAGTTGGACACCAGCGTGGGCTGGCCGATGCCCAGGTTCACGTAGGCGCCGGCGGGGATGTCGCGCGCGACCACCTCCGCGAGCTCCTCCGGGGACAGGGGGTGGTCGCTGCTCTGCGGGACGCTCATGCCGCGCCTTCCTCTCGGGGGTCCTGCTGCCGGGGGTCCGCCACACGGACCACGGTGTCCACGTAGATCCCGGGGGTCACGACGACCTCCGGGTCGATGCCGCCGCGCTCCACGATCTCGTGGACCTGCACGATCGAGTGCTTCGCGGCGGCGGCCATGACCGGCCCGAAGTTGCGGGCGGTCTTGCGGTAGACCAGGTTGCCCGCGGTGTCCGCGCGCAGGGCCTTGGTCAGGGAGAAGTCCGCGTGGATGGGGTGCTCGAGCACCTGGTGCCTGCCGTCCAGCACGCGCACCTCCTTGCCCTCCGCGAGCGGGGTGCCGTAGCCGGTGGGCGTGAAGAACGCCCCGATCCCCGCACCGGCGGCGCGGATCCGCTCGGCGAGGTTGCCCTGCGGGACGACCTCCAGCTCGATCTCCCCGACCCGGTACTTCTCGTCGAAGTGCCACGAGTCCGACTGCCGCGGGAACGAGCAGATGATCTTCCGCACGCGCCCCAGCCGGATCAGGGTCGCCAGGCCGACGTCCCCGTTGCCGGCGTTGTTGCTGACCACGGTGAGGTCCGTGGCCCCGTGGTCGATCAGCGCGTCGATGAGCTCCACGGGCTGGCCCGCGACCCCGAAGCCGCCGATCATCACGCACGCGCCGTCGTGGATGGGCTCCACGGCCGCCGCGGCGGTGTCTGCGATGGTGAGCATGGTTGCCTTTCGTCGTTTCTTGGGTGCGGGCTCAGTCCCGCGCGACCTGGTTCTCAAGCACGACGGCGAGAGACTCCGGCGTGGAGCCCGGCGGCTGGTCTCGTCGCAGGTGAGCTCCACGCCCTTCTTCGCGCCGGGTGGGACGGCCGGGTGAACACGTAACAGGGGTCACTCCGTCAGCTCGTCCAGCGCCTTCTGGGCGTGCTTGAAGGCGTTGTTCGCGGAGGGCACGGAGAGGTAGATCGCGGACTGCAGCACAACCTCCTTGATCTCCTCGACCGTGAGCCCGTTGCGCAGCGCCGCCTTGACGTGCATCTCGAACTCGTCCCAGTGGGAGCCGGCGATCAGCGCCGTGAGCACGCACGCGCTGCGCATCCGCCGGTCGAGCCCGGGGCGGGTCCAGACCTCGCCCCACGCGTAGCGCGAGATGAAGTCCTGGAAGTCCTCGGTGAACTCGGTCGTGCCGGCCTCCGCGCGGTCCACGTGGGCGTCCGTGAGGACTTCGCGCCGCACGGTCGTGCCGTCCTCGTGGGCCTGGCTCTCGGTGCGTTCGGGGTGGGGGTTCACGGGTCCTCTGCTCTCTGCGGTCTCTGTCGGCGGGTGCCGCGCCGCGGTTCTTCCGGCGGTGCCGCCGGGATGGTGCTGGACGGGTTCTCGGTGGAGGGAGCGGGCCGGGCCGACGCACGCAGCGGCTGCCCGGTGCCGAGCCGGGGCCCTCAGCCCGCCGCGGTGACCAGGTCGGTGACGACCCGCTCCAGCAGCTCTGGGGCCTCGACCGGGACCAGGTGGGCGGCGGCGTCGGCGATCTCGCAGCGGGCCCCGAGCCCGTCCGCGAGGCGGCGGGCGACGTCCGGACCCGTCATGGCGTCCTCGGTCCCCGCGACGACGGCGCACGGCACCTCGGTGGGCCGGGTCGCCGCGCGCAGGTCGTATCCGCCGAGCGCACGGCACGCCGCCGCGTAGCTGAAGCGGTCCGTGCCCTGCAGGTCGTGCAGCAGCGGGGTGGCCGGCTCGGAGTGCGCGCCCAGGAAGTCCCCGCCGAACCAGGCCTTGGCGCAGCCGATCACCTGCGTGGGCGTGCCCGCGCTCGCCACGAGCTCCGCTCGCTCGGCCCACCCTGCGGGGTCCGGGAACCAGTCGGTCGTGGCGACCAGGGTGGCCGAAGCCACGCGCTCGGAGCCTGCGGCGAGCTGCTCCTGGACCACCGCCCCGCCGATCGACGTGCCCACGGCGTGCCACGCACCGGCACCGAGGCGTCCCGTGACCGCCCGTTCCACGCCCTCGGCGAGTTCCGCCATCGTGAATTCGTTCGCCGGGGCGCTCACGCCGTGGCCGGGCAGGTCCCAGCCCACCACGTGGAAGCGCGCCGCGAGCCGCGGGGCGAGCAGCGCGTACAGGTGTGTCACGGACGTGCCCAGCGCGGGGCCCAGCACCACGAGCGGCGCGTCCTGCGCCACGTCGTCGGAACGGGTGAACTCCACGAGTCCCAGGTCGGGGACGGTCATGATCTCTTCCTCTCCTCGTGCCGGGCCGCGGCCCGGTCGCACAGGTGCGGTGCCGCACCCAGGTATCCGCGGGGGTCCAGCAGGGACCGGATCCACCCCGCGACGTCCGCGGGGTCGACGCCGCGGGGCAGCGCCTCGGGCCCGGCCGCCTCGACCCGCGCGGCGAGCGCGCGCGCCACGGCGTCGGGATCCTGCGGTGCGGCGCGCACGGCCTCCTGCACAGCCTCTTTGGCGCCGGGGCCCTCGCCGTGGGCCAGCACGGGTGCGAGCTGCGCGGTGAGGCGTTCGGCCATCACGCCGGTCCCGGCGTCCGCGAGGTTGCGGGCCATGCGGTCCTCCCGCACGGTGAGCCCCGCGGCGAGTTCTGCCGCGTGCGACGACGCCGCCGCGGCCAGCACCGCCAGCTCGCGCAGGGGCGGCCACTCGGCGTGCCACCCGCCGTCCGGGCGCTCGTCGTCCGCGGCGGCCGCGCCCGCGAGCACCTGCGCCGTCAGCCCGGGGGCGGCGAGACCCGTGCGCTTGAGCAGCACGCTCAGCACGGGGTTCTGCTTCTGCGGCATGGCCGAGGAGACCCCGCGGCCCTCCGCGGCGGGTTCGCGCAGCTCCCCGACCTCGGGCCGGGACATCGTGAGGACGTCGTTCGCCATGCGCGCCAGCGCCGCGGCGGTCTCCCCGAGGCTGCCCACGACCCGCAGCACGGGGACGCGGTTCGTGTGCCAGACCCCGTCCGGCAGGTCCAGGCCGAGCTCCTCGGCCCAGTGGCCGAGCAGCTCGTCCACGCGGGCCAGTGCCTCCCGCTCGGAGTCACCGGGTCGGGTGCACCGGGCCACGGTGGCCGCGAGGGTCCCCGCCGCACCGCCGAACGAGACGGGCAGGACCGCCCGCGCGGCGACGTCGTCCGCGGCGTCGTCCACGCCCGCGAGCCACGACGCCGCCTTGAGGCCGAAGGAGGTGGGCAGCGCGTGCTGCGTGAGGGTGCGCCCGACCATGACCGTGGCGCGGTGCTGCGAGACCAGTCGGGCGAGGGCGTCCCCCGTGCGGCCGAGCCCATCCAGCACCGCGGCGCGGACGTCCCGGAGCACCAGCGCCAGTGCGGTGTCCATGACGTCCTGGCTCGTGAGCGAGGCGTGCACGGCGCCCAGCGGCTGGCCGTACTCCCGCGTGACCGCGCGCCGGTAGGCGGCGAGCAGCGGGATCACGAGGTTGCCGCCCCCCTCCGAGGCCACGGCCAGCTCGGTGAGCGCCGCGTCGTCGAGGGGCACGCGGTCCACCGCGGCGTGCGCCGCGGCCGCCGCCCCGTCCGGGGCGAGCCCGGCGCGGGACTGCGCCGCGACCCACGCCGCCTCCACGCGCAGGGCGGCGCGGGCCACGGCGCGGTCGTCGGTGAGCGCCGCGGCACGGTGGCTCCCCGGCAGGAGCAGACCCGTCGCGATCACTCGAGACCCGGGTAGGAGAGGAACACGGTCTCGTCCTCGCCCTGCAGGCGCACGTCGAAGCGCAGCGAGCCGTCCTCGAGGCGCTCGGCGATCATCGAGGAGCGCTCCTGCTCGGACAGGGAGCTCAGCAGCGGGTCGTTCGCAAGCGCCTCGGTGTCCTCCGGGAGGTAGATCCGCGTGAAGAGCCGGTTGAGCAGCCCGCGGCCGAAGACCGTCATCAGGATGAACGGCGCCTTGCCCGGCTCCGTGGGCCCGGGGTTGACCGTGGTGAAGTCGTAGTGGCCCGCGTTGTCCACGGCCACGCGGCCGAAGCCGGTGAACGTGTAGCCGTCCCGCTTCAGCGAACCGGGCTCCTGCGAGACCTTCCCGTTCTCGTCCGCCTGCCAGATCTCCAGCATCGCGTCCGGGATCGTGGCGCCGTGACCGTCGTAGACCGTGCCGTGCAGCCGCACCGCGCCCGGGTGCGAGAGCGGCACCAGGAACTCCCCGCCCTCGTAGGGCAGCGCGTAGCCGTAGAAGGGTCCAATGGTCTGTCCCGGTGTGGACACCAGCCGCTGCGTGTTCTCACTCATCGCCCTCATCCTCCGTCCAGGTGCGGTTCGAGCCGCTCAGGACGATGTCCCAGCGGTAGCCGAGCAGCCATTCGCGCTCGGAGACGTCGTGGTCGTACGTGGCCACGAGCCGTTCGCGGGCCTTCGGGTCCACGATCGACTGGTAGATCGGGTCCAGCGCGAACAGCGGATCGCCCGGGAAGTACATCTGGGTGACCATCCGCTGCGTGGAGTCCGTCCCGAACAGGGAGAAGTGCACGTGCGCCGGGCGCCACGCGTTGAGGTGGTTCTTCCACGGGTACGGCCCGGGCTTGATGGTCACGAACGAGTACGAGCCGTCGTCACCGGTCAGGCACCGGCCCACCCCCGTGAAGTTCGGGTCGATGGGCGCCGGGTGCTGGTCCCGCTTGTGGATGTAGCGCCCGGCCGCGTTCGCCTGCCAGACCTCCACGAGCTGGTTGCGCACCGGGCGGCCGTCCCCGTCCAGGACCCGGCCGAAGATCCGGATGCGCTCGCCGATGGGCTCACCGCCGTCCTGGATGGTGAGGTCCGACTCCAGCGCGTGCACGTCCCGCTGCCCGAACGCCGGGGCGTAGAGCTCGATGGTCTCCGGGTCCGTGTGGCGAGGGTCCTTGGTGGGGTGGCGCAGGATCGAGCTGCGGTACGGGGCGTAGTCCCGGCGGGGCTGGTTCTCGACCGAGCCGGAGGCCTCGTAGTCCTCGCCTTTCCGCGCCATCTCGGCGTCGAGCTGGGACTGGGCGTCAGCGGCGTCGTCGGCGCCCTTGACGTACGGCGGGTCGAAGGTGTCGTCGTTCCCGGCGGTCATGGTCATCTCCTCGGGTGGTGAGTGGCAGGAGTGGGGCGTGGCCGGTCAGGCCCGGTCCTGCCACCCGGTGTAGGACTCGGCGAAGTAGGCCGCGCCGTGGACCGAGCCGGTGAGCGCCTGAACTCGCCGCGGCGGCGCTTCACGGCGAACGGGTTCTCGTCCGGGGCCACGTGCATCAGGTTCGTGACCCAGTACGAGAAGTTCTGGGCCTTCCAGATCCGCTCCAAGGCCTTGGCGGAGTAGCCCGCCAGGCCTGAGTCGTCCCCGTGGCGAAGAAGTCGACGATCGCCGGGGCGAGCACCCGCACGTCGCAGAACGCGAGGTTCAGGCCCTTGGCCCCGGTGGGCGGCACGGTGTGCCCGGCGTCCCCCACCAGGAACATGTTCCCGTGGCGCAGCGGCTCGCACACGTACGAGCGGAACGGCAGGACCGTCCTGTCGAAGATCCGCCCCCGCTGCAGGGTGAGCCCGTCCGGTCCCGTCCACGCGGCGCTGCAGCTCGTCCCAGATCCGCTCGTCGTCCCAGTCCGCGACGTCCGTGGCCGGGTCGCACTGGAAGTACATGCGCTGCACGGTGTCGCTGCGCTGGGAGATCAGCGCGAAGCCGTGGCGCGAGTGCGCGTAGATCAGCTCCGGGGCCGACGGCGGCGCTTCGCACAGGATCCCGAACCACGCGAAGGGGTACTCGGTGAAGTTGTCGGTGCGCACGTCCGCGGGGATCTGGCGCCGGCACACGCCCCTGGAACCGTCCGCACCCACGAGCAGGCGCGCGCGGATCTCGAGCTGCCGCCCGTCCGCGGTGGTGCACCGCACGCCCGGGTGCTCCGTGGTCAGGTCCTGCACCGCGGTGTCCGTGACCTCCCAGTGGACGACGCCGCCGTCCCGCTCGCGCGCGGCGGCCAGGTCCGTGAAGACCTCGTTCTGCGGGTACAGCCACACGGACTCGCCCACGAGTTCCTGGAAGTCGATGCGACGACTCTCGCCCTCGAAGCGCAGCACCGTGCCCTCGTGGCCGTGGCTCAGCACCCGGCCGTCCACACCGGACCCGGTGAGCATCGCCACGGTCCCTGCCTCGAGGATGCCGGCCCGGTGGGTGTTCGCGATCTCCTCGCGGGAGCGCTTCTCCACCACCACGGTGTCGATCCCGGCCCGCGACAGCAGGTGGGAGAGCATCAGCCCGGCGGGGCCGGCCCCCACGATCACCACACCGGTCTCCACGACCGTTCGCTCCTCGAGCATGTGTCCTCCTAGCGCACGTTTCCCCCAGTATGTGCGCAAGCCATGGCGCGCATCACATCTGTTCCGTTGAACGGAACGTGCGGGAATGCCAAGGTTGCCTTCCCATCGCCGACACAGAACAACCCGGCGCGGTTGTCAGAGGGCTCCGAGGGCCCGCGAGATGCCGTGGCCCGCAACCCGAAGCGTTTGCATGATGGCCGGAACGTCCGCGTCGCGCATCTCCTCCAGGGGCAGCACCGTCCCCAGTGCCACCGCCCGGTGCCCCGCGGGCGCCCTCAGGGGCACCGCCACTCCCCCGGTTCCGTGGTCGATCCGCTCGCGCTGGATCGCGTAGCCGCGCTGGGCGAAGACCGCGAGGTCCGCGGCAAAGCGCTCCGCGGTGACCGTCAGCGCGGCAGGGCCCCCGGCGGCGTCGGGCGTGGCCGCGGCACGGTGGTACTGCGCCACGGTCCTCGGCGGGCACTGGCTCAGCAGGGCGAGGCCCGTGGCGGAGCGGCGCAGGGGCAGGCGCCCGGCCACGTTCGAGCGCAGCGGCACGGTGGACCCGCTCGCGGCGATCCGTTCGGCGAACAGGACGTCGTGCCCTTCCACGACACCCACATGCACGTGCTGGCGCAGCACCGTGTGGACGTCCGACATGAACGGGATGGCCGCCGCGGCCAGGCTCTCCGCGGAGGAGGAGCGGGAGGCCAGCTCCCACAGCCGCGTGCCCACCCGGTAGCTACCGGCCGCGCCGGTCTCGAGCCAGCCAGCGCGCTTCACGTCCCCCAGGATCCGGTGGGCGGTGGACGGTGGGAGGCCGGTCGAGCGGCAGATCTCCCGGAGAACCCCAGCTCCGGCGAGTCCGGGCCGAAGGCGCTCAGGACACGGTCGAAGCGTTCGATCAGGGACTCCCCCGAGGACGAGTTCGCCACGCCGCACCCCCTTCGTCCCGCCGCACCCCGGGCTGGACCGCGCACGCCCCGGTCTAGGGGCCCCGGGTACGACGAAGCCCGGGTGGCCCCCTCGTGAGAAGGGTCCACCCGGGCTGGGTCAGCGCTTCATCCGCGGGTCACGCACACCATGCGCGCCGCGGACGCCCGGCGTCCGACTCGGCTCAGTTGCCGCCGAAGTCGTAGTCGTCCAGCGGGATCGCCTGGAACTCGGAACCCAGGCCACCGGAGTTCTCCTCCGCGTAGCTGAAGTCCGAGAACGCGGAGGGATCCGTGAACATCGAAGCCTTGGCCTCCTCGGTGGGCTCCACGTCCACGCTGTTGTACCGGTCCAGACCGGTGCCGGCGGGGATGAGCTTGCCGATGATCACGTTCTCCTTCAGACCCAGCAGCGGATCCGACTTGCCCTCCATGGCGGCCTGCGTGAGGACACGCGTGGTCTCCTGGAAGGACGCAGCGGAGAGCCACGAGTCGGTCGCGAGCGAGGCCTTGGTGATGCCCATGAGCTCGGGACGCCCGGCGGCGGGACGCTTGCCCTCGGCCACCGCACCGCGGTTGGCCTCGAGGAAGCGCACGTTGTCCACCAGCTCACCCGGCAGCAGCGCGGTGTCGCCGGACTCGATGATGGTCACGCGACGCAGCATCTGCCGGACGATGACCTCCACGTGCTTGTCGTGGATGCCCACACCCTGCGAGCGGTACACGCCCTGGACCTCGTCCACGAGGTGCTTCTGCGCCTCGCGGGGACCGCGGATGCGCAGCACCTCCTTGGGATCCACCGCACCGGTCACGAGCTGCTGGCCCACGGCCACGTGGTCGCCGTCGGCAACCAGCAGCTTGGCGCGGCGCAGCACCGGGTAGGCGAACTCCTCGTCGCCGTTGTCCGGGACCACCACGATCTTCAGGGACTTGTCCGTGTCCTCGATGCGGATCCGGCCGGCCACCTCGGAGATCGGGGCCACACCCTTGGGGGTGCGGGCCTCGAAGAGCTCCTGGATACGGGGCAGACCCTGCGTGATGTCACCGTCCGAGGACGCCACACCACCGGTGTGGAACGTACGCATGGTCAGCTGGGTACCCGGCTCGCCGATGGACTGTGCGGCGACGATGCCCACGGCCTCGCCGATGTCCACCAGCTGGTTGGTCGCCAGCGAGCGGCCGTAGCACGCCGCGCAGACGCCCACCGCGGACTCGCACGTGAGCACCGAGCGCACGCGCACCTGGTCCACACCCGCGTTGTAGAGGGTGTTGATCATGGCGTCCGACATGTCGGCACCGGCCTCCGCCAGCACCTCGCCGTTCTCGTCCGCCACGGCGCTGGCCAGCACGCGGCCGTGCACCGTGTTCTCGATGTCCTCGTGCAGGGTGCGCACACCGGTCTCGGTGACGTCCGCGAGCGGCAGGGTGAGACCGCGCACGGTCTGGCAGTCCGACTCGCGCACGATCACGTCCTGCGACACGTCCACCAGACGACGGGTCAGGTAGCCCGAGTTGGCGGTGCGCAGCGCGGTGTCCGCGAGGCCCTTGCGGGCACCGTGGGTCGCGATGAAGTACTCCAGCACCGACAGACCCTCACGGTAGGAGGACTTGATCGGGCGGGGCATGATCTCGCCCTTCGGGTTCGCCACGAGACCGCGGATGCCCGCGATCTGTCGGACCTGCATCCAGTTACCACGGGCGCCCGAGGACACCATGCGGTTGATGGTGTTCGTGGGCTCGAGGTTGTCGCGCATGGCCTGCGCGACCTCGTCCGTGGCCTTGGACCAGATGTCGATGAGCTCCGAACGGCGCTCGTCGTCGTCGATCAGGCCCTTGTCGTACTGGCCCTGAATGCGCGCGGCCTGCGCCTCGTAGCCCTCCATGATGGCGGGCTTCTCCGGCGGGGTCGCGATGTCCGAGATCGCCACCGTGACACCCGAACGGGACGCCCAGTGGAAGCCCGCGTTCTTCAGGTTGTCCAGCGTGCGCGCCACCCGGGTCATCGGGTAGCGCTCGGCGAGGTCGTTCACGAGCGCGGACAGGTGCTTCTTGTCCGCGACGTTCTCGTCGTACGGGTAGTCCTCGGGCAGCGTCTCGTTGAAGAGCACACGCCCCAGCGTGGTCTCGACGACGGCGGGCTGGCCCGGCTCCCAGCCCTCGGGAGCCTCCCAGCCGGCGTACGGCACGAAGTCGTCCAGCTCGATCTTGCACTTCGCGTTGAGGTGCAGCTCGCCGGAGTCGTTGGCCATGATCGCCTCGGCCACCGAGGAGTAGCTGTTGCCCTCCCCGGCCCAGCCCTCACGCACGGTGGTGAGGTGGTACAGGCCGATGATCATGTCCTGCGAGGGCAGGGCGATCGGCTTGCCGTCCGAGGGCTTGAGGATGTTGTTCGAGGACAGCATCAGCACGCGCGCCTCGGCCTGCGCCTCCGGGGAGAGCGGCAGGTGGACGGCCATCTGGTCACCGTCGAAGTCCGCGTTGAACGCACCGCACACGAGCGGGTGCAGCTGGATGGCCTTGCCCTCCACGAGCTGCGGCTCGAACGCCTGGATGCCCAGACGGTGCAGGGTGGGCGCACGGTTGAGCAGCACCGGGTGCTCGGTGATGACCTCTTCCAGCACGTCCCAGACCTGCGGCCGGTAGCGCTCGACCATGCGCTTGGCGGACTTGATGTTCTGCGCGTGGTTCAGGTCCACCAGGCGCTTCATCACGAACGGCTTGAACAGCTCCAGCGCCATCTGCTTGGGCAGACCGCACTGGTGCAGCTTCAGCTGCGGACCGACCACGATCACGGAACGACCGGAGTAGTCCACGCGCTTGCCGAGCAGGTTCTGGCGGAAGCGGCCCTGCTTGCCCTTGAGCATGTCGGACAGCGACTTCAGCGCACGGTTGCCGGGGCCCGTGACCGGGCGGCCGCGACGGCCGTTGTCGAACAGCGAGTCCACGGCCTCCTGCAGCATGCGCTTCTCGTTGTTCACGATGATCTCGGGGGCACCGAGGTCCAGCAGCCGCTTGAGGCGGTTGTTGCGGTTGATCACACGACGGTAGAGGTCGTTGAGGTCCGAGGTCGCGAAGCGGCCACCGTCCAGCTGCACCATGGGGCGCAGCTCCGGCGGGATCACCGGCACGGCGTCGAGCACCATGCCCAGCGGCGAGTTGTCGGTGGTCAGGAACGCGTTGACCACCTTCAGGCGCTTCAGCGCACGGGTCTTGCGCTGGCCCTTGCCCGTGGCAATGGTCTCGCGCAGCGACTCGGCCTCGGCCTCCAGGTCGAAGCTCTCGAGGCGCTTCTTGATGGACTCGGCGCCCATGGAGCCCTCGAAGTACATGCCGTAGCGGTCCACCATCTGGCGGTACAGGGCCTCGTCACCCTCGAGGTCGTTGACCTTGAGGTTCTTGAAGCGGTCCCAGACCTTCTCCAGGTAGTCGATCTCGCGGTCCGCGCGCTTGCGCACGTTCGCCATCTGACGGTCGGCGGAGTCGCGCAGCTTGCGCTTCTCGGCGGCCTTGCCTCCCTCCTCCTCGACGCGCGCGAGATCGTTCTCCAGGTCACGGGCGATCGCGTTGATGTCCGCGTCCCGGGTGTCCTCCAGCTGCTTCTTCTCGCGGTCGATCGCGGCCTGCAGGTTGGGCAGGTCGTCGTGACGCGCCTGCTCGTCCACGGACGTGATCATGTACGCGGCGAAGTAGATGACCTTCTCGAGGTCCTTCGGCGCGAGGTCCAGCAGGTAGCCCAAGCGCGAGGGGACGCCCTTGAAGTACCAGATGTGGGTCACGGGAGCGGCGAGCTCGATGTGGCCCATCCGCTCACGGCGCACCTTGGCGCGCGTGACCTCCACGCCGCAGCGCTCGCAGATGATGCCCTTGTAGCGCACGCGCTTGTACTTGCCGCAGTAGCACTCCCAGTCCCGGGTGGGACCGAAGATCTTCTCGCAGAACAAGCCGTCCTTCTCGGGCTTGAGCGTGCGGTAGTTGATGGTTTCCGGCTTCTTGACCTCGCCGTAGGACCAGCCGCGGATCTGATCCGCGGTGGCGAGGCCGATACGCATGAGGCCCAGTGAAGAATCGTTGGACATAAGGTCCTGTCCCTCTTTCTAAAAATCCTGAAGTGAATCGGGCTGAAGCTGTGGACGGAAGGGTCTCAGACCTCTTCGACCGAGCTGGGCTCGGAGTGGGAGAGGTCGATGCCGAGCTCGTCCGCGGCCCGGAAGCTGTCGTCCTCGGAGTCGCGCATCTCCACCGTGTTGCCGTCCGCGGAGAGGACCTCCACGTTCAGGCACAGCGACTGCATCTCCTTGATGAGGACCTTGAAGGATTCGGGCACACCCGGTTCCGGGATGTTCTCCCCCTTGACGATGGCCTCGTACACCTTCACGCGGCCGTGGACGTCGTCGGACTTCACGGTGAGCAGCTCCTGCAGGGTGTAGGCGGCGCCGTACGCCTCGAGCGCCCACACCTCCATCTCGCCGAAACGCTGACCGCCGAACTGCGCCTTACCGCCCAGCGGCTGCTGGGTGATCATGGAGTACGGACCCGTGGAGCGGGCGTGGATCTTGTCGTCCACCAGGTGGTGGAGCTTCAAGATGTACTGGTAGCCCACGGACACGGGGTCCGGGAACGGCTGACCGGAGCGGCCGTCGTACAGCTTGGCCTTGCCGGAGCGCCCGATCAGGCGCTGGCCGTCACGCGTGGGGTTGGTGTGGTCGAGCAGGTCGAAGATCTCGTCCTCGCGGGCGCCGTCGAACACCGGGGTGGCCACGTTGGTGGGACCCGTGCTCTTCGGGAAGTTGCTCAGTCCCTTGAGCCACTCGGGGTCGCCCTCGATGTTCCAGCCCTGCTTGGCGAGCCAGCCGGTGTGGACCTCGAGCACCTGGCCCAGGTTCATGCGACCGGGCACGCCCAGCGGGTTCAGGATGACGTCCACCGGGGTGCCGTCCTCCATGAACGGCATGTCCTCGATGGGCAGGATCTTGGAGATGACGCCCTTGTTGCCGTGGCGTCCGGCGAGCTTGTCGCCGTCCGTGATCTTGCGCTTCTGCGCCACGTAGACGCGCACCACCTGGTTGACGCCGGCGGGGAGGTCGTCGTCCTCGTCCTCGCGGTCGAAGACGCGCACGCCGATGACCGTGCCGGACTCGCCGTGGGGCACCTTCAGGGAGGTGTCGCGCACCTCGCGGGACTTCTCGCCGAAGATCGCGCGCAGCAGCCGCTCCTCCGGGGTCAGCTCGGTCTCGCCCTTGGGCGTCACCTTGCCCACCAGGATGTCGCCGGCCTGCACCTCGGCACCGATGTGGATGATGCCGCGCTCGTCCAGCGCCGAGAGCACCTCCTCCGACACGTTCGGGATGTCACGGGTGATCTCCTCGGCACCGAGCTTGGTGTCGCGGGCGTCGATCTCGTGCTCCTCGATGTGGATGGACGTCAGGACGTCCTCGGAGACCATGCGCTGGGAGAGGATGATGGCGTCCTCGTAGTTGAGGCCCTCCCAGGACATGTACGCGATCAGCAGGTTCTTGCCCAGGGCCAGCTCGCCGTGGTCGGTCGAGGGACCGTCCGCGATCACCGTGCGGGGCTCCACGCGCTGCCCCTCGGAGACGATCACGCGCTGGTTGTACGTGTTGCCCGGGTTCGAGCGCACGAACTTGTTGATCGGGTAGAGCTTGGTGGTGCCGTCGTCGTTGAGCACGGTCACGAGGTCCGCGGAGACCTCCTCGACCACGCCCGGCTTGGTCGCGAGCACGGAGTCGCCGGCGTCGAGCGCGGAGTAGCGCTCCATGCCGGTGCCCACGAGCGGCGCCTCGGAGGTCAGCAGCGGCACGGCCTGACGCTGCATGTTGGCACCCATGAGAGCGCGGTTGGCGTCGTCGTGCTCGAGGTACGGGATCAGGGCCGTGGCCACCGACACCATCTGGCGCGGGGAGACGTCCATGAACTCTATGTCCTCGGGGGCCACGAGCACGGCCTCGCCGGAGCCGTCGGAGGCACGCGAGAGCACGGCGTCCTCGGCGAAGTGGCCGTCCTCGGTCAGCGGCGCGTTGGCCTGCGCAATGGTCAGACCGCGCTCGTCGTCCGCGGTGAGGTAGACGACGTCGTCCGTGACGGTGCCGTCCACGACCTTGCGGTACGGGGTCTCGATGAACCCGAACGGGTTGATCCGCGCGTAGGTCGCGAGCGAGCCGATCAGACCGATGTTGGAGCCCTCGGGGGTCTCGATCGGGCACATGCGGCCGTAGTGCGAGGGGTGGACGTCACGGACCTCCATGCCCGCGCGGTCGCGCGAGAGGCCACCGGGGCCCAGCGCGGACAGGCGGCGCTTGTGGGTCAGACCCGCGAGCGGGTTGTTCTGGTCCATGAACTGCGAGAGCTGCGAGGTCCCGAAGAACTCCTTGATCGCGGCCACCACGGGGCGGATGTTGATCAGGGTCTGGGGGGTGATCGCCTCGACGTCCTGCGTGGTCATGCGCTCGCGCACCACGCGCTCCATGCGGGAGAGACCCGTGCGGATCTGGTTCTCGATCAGCTCGCCCACCGCGCGGATGCGACGGTTGCCGAAGTGGTCGATGTCGTCGACGTCCACGTGGATCTCGCGGGCCTCGCCGTCACGCGTTCCGGGCATGGTGGAGCGCCCGTCGTGCAGGGTCACGAGGTAGCGGATCATGGCGACGATGTCGTCGAGGGACAGCACGGAGGCGTCCGGGTCCGTGAAGGGCTTGTCGAGACCGAGCTTGCGGTTGAGCTTGTAGCGGCCCACCTTGGCGAGGTCGTAGCGCTTCGGGTTGAAGTACATGTTGTCGAGCAGCGACTGGGCGGCGTCGACCGTGGGCGGCTCCCCCGGACGCAGCTTGCGGTAGATGTCGAGCAGCGCCTCCTCGCGGGTCTCCGTGGCGTCCTTCTCGAGGGTCGCGCGGATGGAGTCGAACTCGCCGAACTCCTCGAGGATCTTGGCCTCGCTCCAGCCGAGCGCCTTGAGCAGCACGGTCACGGACTGCTTGCGCTTGCGGTCCAGACGAACGCCCACCTGGTCGCGCTTGTCGATCTCGAGCTCGAACCACGCACCGCGGGAGGGGATGATCTTCGCCGAGTAGATGTCCTTGTCGGAGGTGCGGTCCTGGCCCTTCTCGAAGTAGGCGCCGGGAGAACGGACCAGCTGGGAGACGACGACGCGTTCGGACCCGTTGATCACGAACGTGCCCTTGTCGGTCATGAGCGGGAAGTCGCCCATGAACACGGTCTGCTGCTTGATCTCGCCCGTGTTGTTGTTCATGAACTCGGCCTTGACGTACAGCGGCGCCGAGTAGGTGGCGTCACGGTCCTTGCACTCGTCCGTGGTGTACTTCGGGTCGTAGAACTCCGGCTCCGAGAACGAGAGGGACATGGTGCCCTGGAAGTCCTCGATCGGGGAGATCTCCTCGAAGATGTCCGAGAGCCCGGACGTGGTGGACACGCTGGTGTCACCGGTTTCCTGGGCCTCGACCACGCGGGCCTGCCAGCGCTCGTTGCCCACCAGGCGGTCGAAGCTGTCGGTCTGCAGCGCGAGCAGGTTGGGGACGTCCAGTGGTTCGTGGATCTTCGCGAAGGAGACCCGGCGAGGAATGTTGTCGCTCGTGGGGTGGTTGGCGGAGACGTTCGTATCGGTGCTCGAGGCGACCAAGATGTGATCCTTCCACAGACATGCAGTGAATACGCGAGGTTCCCGGGGAGAGAAAAAGGGGCCGGTGACGAGGACTGTCGACAACCGCCCCTGCGGCGCCCACCGCTATATGAAGGCACGCATGCATAAGGGACAACGCAAAGTACTAGCTTAGGGCACTCCCGGCGTGTTGTCCACACCCGTGCTGGACGAATGCCCGCCCGGGCCGTAAGATGCCCGGCCGCCGCTCAGGCGACGCCGTTGGCGCGGGCCTGGTACGCCGCGCGCTGCGCCCCAAGGCGCCAGGGGTCGCCGTGTCCGGGCAGCACGACCGTGGCCCGGGTGGCCGCGATCGCGTCCAGGGACGTGAGAGCCATCTGCGCATCTGCGGTGGCCGCGCCGGCCACGACCCGGGGCCCGGTGAGCCCGGTGTAGGGGTCGAGGGTCACCAGCGCGTCCCCGGAGAGCACGGCGTCCGCGTCGGGGACGTGCAGGGCGCAGTGCCCGTAGGTGTGGCCCGCGGTGAGGACGACCCGTGGACTGCCTGGAACGGGAACCGTCTGGCCCACGGCGAGGGACCGGGTGACGGTCACTCCCTTCACACCCGCTGCTCCCCCGGCGAGCATCGACACCAGCACCGGAATGGCCCGGGGGTGCCTCAGTGGGTACAGAGCCGTGGGGCTCTCGTGCGCGTAGCTGTAGGGGTGCGCCGCGAGGTGGCGCTCCCTCTGGTGGGCGAACACGGGGACGCCGAGCCGCTCCACGAGTCTGGCGGCGACACCCACGTGGTCGAAGTGTGCATGGGTGAGGACGAGGGCCCTGATCTGCTGCGGTGAGTGCCCGAGCTCGCGCACCGCGTGGCCGAGCTCGTTCCAGACGCGCGGCAGCCCCGCGTCCACGAGTGTCAGACCGCTGGAGTCCTCCAGCAGGTAGCAGTTGACGTGGTGGTTCTGGATCATGTGGATCCCTGGGGCGACGTCTCGTACGAACACGGCGTTCTCCTTCTCCCTGCGTCCGCGACGACGCACGGATGTTCTCCGCGGCCCGCAGGCCAGCCCCGGACGGGCCGGCACGTGACAGCGGGTCTACCGGAAGGCTACTCCCGGCAGACCCGCTCCTGGCACACCCCTGGGGGTCCGTTCCCTGCGCTCAGCCCCGCTTGTAGAACGGCAGCGGGGTCTGCTCCACGTCCACCGCCCGGCCGCGGACGTCCACGACGCCCACTGTTCCGGCCGCGATCTCCTCGAGCGCGTCGGTGGCAACCAGCGCCATGGCCACCGGCCTGCCGAGGGTAGGCGAAGGCAGTCCGCTGGTGACCTCGCCCACGGTGCGCTCCCCCACCACCACGGTGTAGCCGGCGCGCACGGGCTTGCGTCCTAGGCCCTGCAGCCCAATCAGGGTGCGCTGAGGTGTGGTCCCGAGCATGGCGGTGAGCGCATCCCCGCCCACCGTGACGGTGCCCGCCTCGCCCTTCTTCCGCAGAGCAACCTCCACGAGCTTGCCGAGCCCGGCCTCCACCGGGGAGATCTCCGTGGAGAGCTCGTGGCCGTAGAGGGGCATCCCCGCCTCGAGCCGCAGGGAGTCCCGCGCGGCGAGACCCGCGGGACCGATGGGGGCGTCCTCGGTGCCCAGCCGCTCCGCGGTGGCCAGCAGCGCGCTCCACAGCTGCGGGGCGTGCTCGTTGTCGCAGTAGAGCTCGAAGCCGTCCTCACCGGTGTACCCGGTACGGGCGGCGAGCGCAGGCACCCCCGCGCACTCGGCCGGGACGCACGCGTAGTACTTCAGCCCAGCGACGTCCTGTGCGGGGGTCAGCTCGGTGGCCTCGAGCACCTCCAGAGCGCGCGGGCCCTGGACCGCGATCAGGGAGGTCCCTGGACCGCGGTCAGTGACGACGACGTCGAAGCCCTCGGCGCGCTCCTGCAGAGCCCGCACCACGGTCTCCTGGTTCCCGGCGTTCGGCACCACGAGGTACCGCTCCTCCCCCAGCCGGTAGGTGATCAGGTCGTCCAGGATCCTGCCCTGCTCGTCCACGATCAGGGAGTACTTGGCCCGGCCGGTCCCGATGCCCGAGAGCACCCCCACGAGCGCGTGGTCCAGGAACTCCCCCGTCTGGGGACCGGTGACCTCCACCTCCCCCATGTGGGAGAGGTCGAAGATCCCGGCCCCGCGGCGCACGGCGTGGTGCTCGGCGGTGTCGCTCGCGTAGCGCACGGGCATCGACCAGCCGCCGAAGTCGGTGAACCTGGCCCCCAGCTCCTCGTGGGCCTCATGCAGTGCGGTGTGTCGCTCGCTCATCACTTCTCCTGTTCCGCTGCCTCGCTGTAGGCGGCGTCGAAGGCCTCGATGGGCGGGCACTCGCACACGAGGTTGCGGTCACCGGCGGCGTTGTCCACGCGGCCCACCGGAGGCCAGTACTTGACCCGGCGCAGGGACGGGACCGGGTAGGCGGCCTGCGAGCGCGGGTAGGCGCGCTCCCACTCGTCCGCCGTGAGCACCTGAGCGGTGTGCGGGGCGTGGCGGACTGCGGAGTCCTCGAGGGCGATCTCCCCGTCCGCGATCTGCTGCATCTCCGCGTGGATGGTGCGCATGGCCGTGATGAAACGATCCAGCTCCGCGAGGCCCTCCGACTCGGTGGGCTCCACCATGAGCGTGCCCGCCACCGGGAACGCCAGGGTGGGGGCGTGGAAGCCGAAGTCGACGAGCCGCTTGCAGACGTCCTCGGCGGTGACGCCCGAGGCCTTGGTCATGGGACGCAGGTCCAGGATGCACTCGTGGGCCACGAACCCGCCGTCCCCGGTGTAGAGGGTGGGGAAGACGTCCGAGAGCTGCCGTGAGATGTAGTTGGCGCCCAGCACGGCGGTGCGCGAGGACTCGGTGAGCCCCTGCGCCCCGGTCATGGCGATGTACATCCAGGTGATGGGCAGCACGCCCGCCGAACCGTGGGGTGCCTCGGCCACGGGGAAGCCTGCACCGCGCTCGTCCAGGTCCGCGTCCGCCGGGTTGCCGGGGAGATAGGGCACCAGGTGCTCGGCCACGGCCACGGGGCCCACTCCGGGTCCGCCGCCGCCGTGGGGGATGCAGAACGTCTTGTGCAGGTTCAGATGGGAGACGTCCCCGCCGAAGCGCCCGGGGCGCGCGAGGCCCATCAGCGCGTTCAGGTTGGCGCCGTCCACGTAGACCTGACCGCCGGCGTCGTGCACCGCCGCGCACACCTGCGTGATGTCCGTGTCGTACACGCCGTGGGTGGAGGGGTAGGTGACCATGATGCCCGCGAGCTCGTCCCCCACGGACTCGATCTTGGCCGCGAGGTCCTCCTGGTCGATCGTGCCGTCCGCCGCGGTGGCGACCACCACGACCTTCAGGTCCGCGAGCACCGCGGAGGCCGCGTTGGTGCCGTGCGCCGAGGACGGGATCAGGATGGTCTTGCGCTGCTCCTCACCGCGGTCCACCTGGTAGCGGCGGATCGCGAGCAGGCCCGCGAGCTCGCCCTGGGACCCGGCGTTGGGCTGGACGGAGACCGCGGCGTAGCCGGTGATCTCCGCGAGCCAGCCCTGCAGCTGCTCGATCAGCTCGCTCCAGCCGCGGGTCTGCTCCTCGGGCGCGAGGGGGTGGATGCTCGCGAACTCGGGCCACGAGATGGGCTCCATCTCCGCGGCCGCGTTGAGCTTCATGGTGCACGAGCCCAGCGGGATCATGGTGCGGTCCAGCGCGAGGTCCTTGTCCGAGAGCTCGCGCAGCCAGCGCATCAGTGAGGTCTCGGAGCGGTGCGTGTGGAACACCGGGTGGGTCATGTACTCGTCCGTGCGCAGCCACTTGGCCGGAAGGTCGTAGGTCGAGACGTCCTCGGTCGCGGCGGCATCGGCCGCGCCGCAGGCCTCGGAGACCGCAGTCAGGACGTCCTCGACGTCGCGCTCGGTGTGGGGCTCGCCGAAGCTCGCACCCACGGTGTCCTGGTCCACGCGGCGCAGGTTGATGCCGCGGTCCGCGGCGGCGGCGACCACGCCGTCCGCGCGCCCGGGTACCGAGAAGGTGACGGTGTCGAAGAAGCGGTCGTGGACGACGTCGATCCCCCGCGCCCGCAGCCCGGCGGCCAGGCTCGCGGCGAGGCCGTGCAGCCGCAGCGCGAGGGCGCGCAGGGCGTCCGGGCCGTGGTGCACTGCGTACGCGGCGGCCACGATGGCCAGCAGCGCCTGGGCGGTGCAGATGTTGGAGGTGGCCTTCTCGCGTCGGATGTGCTGCTCACGGGTCTGCAGCGCGAGCCGGTAGGCGGGAGCGCCCGCGGAGTCCGTGGAGACGCCCACGATGCGCCCGGGCATCGAGCGCTCGGTGCCCTTGCGGGAGGCCATGAACGCCGCGTGCGGACCGCCGAAGAACAGGGGCACCCCGAAGCGCTGGGCGGAGCCGACCGCGATGTCCGCGCCGACCTCCCCCGGGCTGCGCAGCAGCGTCAGGGCGAGCAGGTCCGTGCTCACGGTCACGAGCGCGCCGGCCTCGTGCGCGGCGGCCACGACGTCCGTGGGGTCCACGACGTCCCCGTCCGCCCCGATCTGCGCGACGACCACACCGAAGTACTCGCCGTCCGCCAGCGCACGGGCGATCTCCTGGGGATCACCCAGGTCCGCGGTGACCAGCTCGATCCCCGCGGCGCGCGTGCGCCCGGTGACCACGGCCAGGGTCTGCGGCAGGGAGCGGGAGTCCACCAGGACCCGGGTGCTCTTGGAACGGCGGTTCGCGCGGCGCATCATGAGCACAGCCTCGGCCACGGCGGAGGACTCGTCGAGCAGGGAGGCGTTCGCCACGTCCATGCCGGTGAGGTCGATGACCGCGTTCTGGAACGTGAGCAGCAGCTCCAGGCGACCCTGGGAGATCTCCGGCTGGTACGGGGTGTACGAGGTGTAGAAGCCGGGGTTCTCCAGGATGTTGCGGCGGATCGCGGCCGGAGTCACGGTCTCGTGGTAGCCCTGCCCGATCATCTGGCGCATCACCGTGTTGCGTGCGGCAATCCGGCGCAGTGACGCGAGCGCCTCCGGCTCGTCGAGCGGTTCCGGCAGGTCCAGGGTGTCCCGGAAGCGGATGCTCTCCGGCACGGCGCGGTCGATCAGCTGGTCGAGGCTCTCCGCACCCACGGCGCGGAGCATGGTGGCGAGGTCATCGGCGTCCGGGCCGATGTGGCGTGACAGGAAGGACATACGAGGGTCTCCTGGGCTGCTCGTGGGCACGCGGTGGCCCGGTGTGTCCTCCCCGCTCTGTTCCACAACCTGAGAGTTTTCGCCGGTGGACGCCGCGCTGCGCGTCCACCGACCTGCCCCGACGGCGTCCGCCACCACGGGGGCGGCGGACTCTCCAGAGTGGCCTGGTGCGGCGGTACGGGTGCCTGAGAGGTTCCCGGGGAGGGTTTGCTCCTTCGGCGACGACGCGCCCGCGGCCGAGGCCCCGAACCGTCGTGCTCTCCCGCCGCACTGTGACGGCCAGATGGTCAGGGCCAGTTTCGCACATCACACCGACGACCTGAACGTCCCTCCGTCACGTCGGTTGCGGGGCACGCGGCTGCGGGTACGACAGAACCCCGCACCGTACGGTGCGGGGTTCTGCGTGGTGCGCCGTGGCCATCCAGGGACGGTCACGCTGCGCGGGCGGCGCCGGTGGCGCCGGGATTCACTTGACCGTGACGGTGGCGCCGGCGCCCTCGAGGGACTCCTTGGCCTTGTCGGCGGCTTCCTTGGTCGCGCCTTCCAGCACAGCCTTGGGGGCGGAGTCCACGAGGTCCTTCGCCTCCTTCAGGCCGAGGGAGGTCAGGCCGCGAACTTCCTTGATGACCTGGATCTTCTTGTCACCGGCGGACTCGAGGATGACGTCGAACTCGGTCTTCTCCTCCTCGGCGGCACCGGCATCGCCGGCGGCGGGAGCGGCACCGGCCACGGCCACGGGGGCGGCAGCGGTGACGTCGAAGGTCTCCTCGAACGCCTTCACGAACTCGGAGAGCTCGATGAGGGACAGTTCCTTGAAGGCCTCGATCAGTTCTTCGGTGGTCAGCTTAGCCATGGTGTTGGCTCCTTACTTGTACGTGGTGCCGGCGCTGGTGGCCCCGGCGAGGTGTGCGTGGTGAGAAGAACACGGGTGCTTCCCGGGCGGGGTGCCCGGGACCCGATGGATCCCCGGAGGGATCAGGCGGCGTTCTCGCCCTGTTCGTCCAGCTTGGCGCGCAGCGCGTCCGCGGTGCGGACGGTCTTGGACAGCGGGGCCTGGAACAGCGCGGCAGCCTTGGACAGTGATGCCTTGGCGGCACCGGCGACCTTGGCGAGCAGGACCTCGCGGGACTCGAGGTCCGCGAGCTTCTCGATCTCGGTCTCGTCCATCGCGACGCCGTCCAGGTAACCGCCCTTGACGACCAGCTGGGGGTTGTCCTTGGCGAAGTCACGCAGGCTCTTGGCTGCCTCGACGGCGTCACCGGAGACGAACGCGATGGCCGAGGGGCCGATGAGCTGGCCCTCGAACGCGTCGATCCCGGATTCGCGCGCCGCGATGGCGGTGAGCGTGTTCTTCACCACGGCGTATTCGGCGTTCTCACCGAGAGAGCGACGCAGCGTCTTCAGCTGAGCCACGGTGAGCCCGCGGTACTCCGTCAGGACAGCAGCGTGCGAGTTGGAGAACAGCGTCTTCAACTCTGCAACCGCGGCAGCCTTTTCAGGATTCGCCATGGTGCTCCTTCCTTACATGTGGATGCCGGCTCCGCGCGCCCCGAGGGGTGGCACGACAAAAGCCCCGCGCAGATGCCCGGGGCTCGACCACGTCCGACCGTCCACGCGTGAGCATGGTGGGTCCGGATGAAGGATTCGTGCTGGTTCACCTGCGCTGGACGGTCCCCGTTCCCGGGAACCTCTTCGACCACGCGTACCGAGGCACGCATGATGACCGGCGGTCTTTGGTGATCCCACCGTACCCCAGGCCACGAGCGTGCGCCAAATCAGGCCTCGGGGGAACTGATCCGCCCCGGGTGCGTGTAGACGTTGCACGTGCCCCGCCGGTTGAAGCCGATGACGGTCACCCCTCGTTCCCGCCCGTGGGAGACCGCGAGCGCCGAGGGCGCGCTGACGGCCGAGAGCACGGGGATCCCTGCCATGGCGGCCTTGCCCACGAGTTCGAAGGAGGCCCGCGCGGAGACCTGCAGCAGGACGTCGTGCAGGGGCAGCAGCTCCCGCTGCAGCGCCCACCCGATCACCTTGTCCACGGCGTTGTGCCGCCCCACGTCCTCGCGAGCGACGAGCGCGTCACCGCCGGACGCAGGGAACAGTGCCGCCGCGTGGACGCCGCCCGTGGCGTCGAAGACCCGCTGGTGCCTGCGCAGCTCGTCCGGCAGCGACACCACGCGGGCGGCGCTCACCAGCGGATGCGGCAGGGCCACCGGGTAGGCCGAGGGCTTGAGGACGCTGTCCAGGGACGGTGTGCCGCAGACCCCGCACGAGGACGACGTGAACACCTGCCGCTGCGCGCCCCGCCGCGGCCCGGGGGCGTCAGGCGCCAGGCGCACGTCCACCACGTTGTACGTGCGGTGCCCGTCCTGGTCCACGCCGGAGCGGTAGTCCATCTTCACCACGTGCGAGATCCGCGTGATCACGGCCTCGCTGAGCAGCAGTCCCGCGACGAGCTCGAAGTCGTCCCCGGGCGTGCGCATGGTCACGGTGAACTGCTCGCCGTCCAGCCGGATCTCCAGGGGCTCCTCCCCCGCGAGCCGGTCCGGCCCCGCGGAGACCTCGCCGTGCGCGTCGAAGCTGCGGACCCGGGCGGGCACGATTCTGCGAGCGGCCATCTCAGGCGTCCAGTCCCACCCACGCGTGCCCGCCGTCCCGGAAGGCCTCGCGCTTCCAGATGGGCACCGCCTCCTTGATGCGGTCCACGACGTCCGCGCACGCGGCGAAGGCCTCGCGGCGGTGCGCGGCGGCCACGGCCACCTCCAGGGCACTGTCCCCCACCGCGAGCGCCCCGGTCCGGTGCGCCGCCCACACGCGCGTGCCCGGGTGATCGGCAGCGGCCCGGGCGACGACGTCGCACAGCACCTCGTGCGCCGAGGGGTGCGCCGTGTACTCCAGGCCCGTGACGCCCGTGCGGCCGCCGTCGTGGTCGCGGATCACGCCGCTGAAGCCCACCACGGCCCCGCACGAGGGATCGGCGACGGCTCGGCGCGCGGTCCCGGGGTCCAGCGGGTCCTCGGTGAGTTCCGCGTGCAGGACCAGCCCGGCAGGGGCGTCGTCACCCGGCTGAGCGGGAACCACCTCGTCCGCAGTGCGGGTGACCGAGCGGTCCTCCCCGTGGCCGTGGACGTCCTCCAGCTGCGCGCTGATGTGGTCCAGCAGGGGGTCCAGCACGGCCATGCCGTCCTTCACGCCACCGCGGGAGCCGGGGAGGTTCACCACGAACGTGCAGCCCACCTGGCCCGCCACTCCCCTGCTCATCACGGCGGTGGGGGTTTTCTCGAGCCCCTTGGCCCACAGGGCGTGCATCATCCCGGGGGCCTCCCGCTCGACCACCTGCGCGGTGGCCTCCGGGGTGACGTCGTCCGAGTTGAGACCGGTGCCGCCGGAGGTGATCACGAACCGCGGACCGTCCACCCCGTGGGACCCCGCGGTGAGCTCGCGCAGCAGCGAGAGCACCTGCGGTCCGTCCGGGACGGTCCGCACCGAGACCGTCATCCCCCGGCGCTCGAGCCACGAGCGCAGCAGCGGTCCGCAGCGGTCCTCGGCGGTGCCGTTCGCGGCGGAGGTCGAGACGATCACGACCACGGCGCGGCGGCCCTCCAGGTGGAAGTCGCTGTCCTCGTGCTGGTGCGGCGGGCGCTTCGCCCCCACGTGCTCGCGCTCGCTCACTGCCTGCTCCAATCCCCGCTCTTGCCGCCGGACTTGGCGAGCACACGGGTCTCCTCGATGGTGGCCGCCTTGTCCACGGCCTTGATCATGTCGTAGAGGGTCAGGGCCGCCACGCTCGCCGCGGTCAGCGCCTCCATCTCCACGCCGGTCACGCCGCGCGTGCGCACGGTCGCGCGGATCGTGACCCGGTCGCGCTCGGGAGCGAGATCCACGCTGACCTTGCTGATCGGCAGCGGGTGGCACAGCGGCACGAGGTCCGGGGTGCGCTTGGCGGCCATGATTCCGGCCACCCGCGCCACGGCAAGCGCGTCCCCCTTGGGCAGGTCGCCGGAGCTGAGGAGGTCGACGACGTCCGGGCGGGTCACGAGCACAGCCTGCGCCGTGGCCTCGCGGGACGTCACGGCCTTCTCGCTCACGTCCACCATGTGGGCCGTGCCGTCCTCACGGACGTGGGTCAGCCGGGGCTCCCGTGCGGGAATCGGGGTCTGTGTTTCGGACACCGCGGCCGTCCCGGGCCGCTCGTCGGGTCGGTGCTGGGTCACGCTGTCGCTCCTGGTGCGTCGTCGGTGGGGGCATTATGGGGTGGGGCGTCGAGGGCGGTGGTGCCGAGGGTCCGTGTCCCGTTCGTGGACGGGACGACGGCGACCGGGTCGCCGCTTGGAGCCCGGTCCGTGGCCGTGCCGGCCGTGGGCGGGCGCTGCGTCGGCGCACCGTCCGAACGGTGGAGCGGGGGCAGCACGCCGCCAACCACGGGCAGCACGGCCACGGTGGCCCCCGACGGCAGCCGCGGACCCCCGTGGGGGATCTGCACGAGCACGTCCGCGCGGGCGGCCGCCGTCAGGAGGTGCGACGATGCCCCGCCCACGAGCGCCACCTGCGGGACGCCGGCGTCGTCGTACCCGGTGATGCTGCCGCGGCGCAGCTGCGTCCGCGCCTCCAGCGGCACCACGGGTTCGTCCAGCACCGCCGTGCCCCAGCGCGGCGGTGCGCACGCACCCCACGCCGCGGCCAGCGCAGGGCGCACCAGCACTTCACACGACACCCATGTGCTCACGGGGTTGCCGGGGACGCACACCACCGGCACGCCGTGGAAGACCGCGGTGCCCTGGG
This sequence comes from Kocuria varians, assembly GCF_006539885.1. Taxonomy (GTDB): domain Bacteria; phylum Actinomycetota; class Actinomycetes; order Actinomycetales; family Micrococcaceae; genus Kocuria; species Kocuria varians. The sequence goes on from NZ_BJNW01000001.1 coordinate 193,212, forward strand.
GCCCGCCCGGCTGCATGGCCACGTGACCGAACCAGGAGTCGTCGGCGTGGGCCTCGAGACCCTGGCGCACGACTTCGAAGGCCCCGGCGCTGATGCCGCCACTGGTGATCACGAGGTCCGGCCGTTCGGCGTCGACGGCGGCGGCCAGGGCCGCGACGAAGGCAGCCGGGTCGTCGCGGACGGCCATGCGGATGACGTGCTCGGCACCCGCCTCGCGCAGCCAGGCCGCGAGCAGCGGTCCGTTGGCGTCGTAGAGCGCGCCGGGCCGCAGCTCTGTCCCGGCCGGGATGACCTCGTCGCCGCCGGTGACCACGAGCACGCGGGGTCCTCGGCGCACGCGCACCGTGGCGGTGTCCGTGAGCCCGAGCGCGGCGCAGGCCCCCAGGGCGGCGGCACCCAGGAGGGTTCCGGCGGGCAGGGCCACGGCACCGCGGGCGACGTCGCTGCCCACCGGGCGCACGAACGTCCCCTCCGGGGTGGTGCGGGCCAGCTCGGCGTCCACCGTGATGCTGGGCGTGTCGAAGCGCGACGGCGAGACGCGTTCCACGGCGAGCACGGCGTCCGCGCCGTCGGGGATCACGGCGCCGGTCATCACGGCGGTCGCGGTGCCCGGGGCATGGTGCGCGGGGACGGCACCCGCGGCGCGCGTGCCCCGGACGGGCAGGGTCACGGCCTCGCCGGTCTCCCGCGCCCTCGCGAGGTCCGCCACGCGCACCGCGAAGCCGTCCATCTGGGAGTTGGTGTGCGGGGGCAGGTCCAGGGGCGCCACGAGGTCCGCCGCGAGCACCCGACCCGCCGCACGCGCCAGGGGCAGCGCCACGGCGTCGTCCGCCGGGCCGCGCCGCCGGCAGAGCAGTACCGCCAGGGCGCGACGGTGCGATGCGATGCTGCGGGACATGACTCCAGGGTAGCCACCGTGCCGGGGGCGCCGGGGCGCGTCGGAGCCGAGACCTAGACTGGGGCCATGTCCGTCTTCCTCGGCAATCCCCAGGTCCTCCCCACGCGCGGGGTGCCTACGCAGGGGCCGCTCACGGACCGTTTCGGGCGCACCGCCACGGACCTGCGGATCTCCCTGACCGACAAGTGCAACCTGCGCTGCACCTACTGCATGCCCGCGGAGGGGATGCAGTGGCTCTCCCGCGACGCCCTGCTCACGGCCCCGGAGGTCGTGCGGCTCGCGCGGATCGCGGTGCGGGATTTCGGGGTGCGGGAGATCCGCCTCACCGGCGGCGAGCCGCTGATCCGCCCGGACCTCGAGGAGCTCGTGGGATCGCTGCACGAGCGGCTACCCGGGATCCCGGTGTCCATGACGACCAACGGCATCGGCCTCGAAGCACGCGCCCAGGGACTCGCGGACGCCGGGATGAGCCGCGTGAACGTCTCCCTGGACACCCTGTGCGCGGACACGTACCGCCGGCTCGCACGCCGCGGCAAGCTCGCGGAGGCACTGGCCGGCGTGGCCGGGGCCCAGCGCGCGGGGATGCGCCCGGTGAAGCTCAACGCCGTGCTCATGCGCGGCGTCAACGACCACGAGGCCCCCGAGCTGCTGCGCTGGGCGCTCGAGAACTCGTGCGACCTGCGGTTCATCGAGCAGATGCCCCTGGACGCGGACCACGGCTGGACCCGCACGAACATGGTCACCGCGGCGCAGATCCGTGAGGCGCTGTCCCAGGAGTTCGAGCTCTCCCCGGACACCGTTCCCCGCGCCGGGGCGCCGGCGGAGAAGTACCTCGTGCGGGCCCATAGGGGCGGTCCCGTGCTGGGCACGGTGGGAATCATCGCCTCGGTCACGGAGCCGTTCTGCGAGGACTGCACCCGCACCAGGATCACCGCGGAGGGCCACGTGCGCTCGTGCCTGTTCTCCCACCACGAGACCGACCTCATGCAGCTGCTGCGCGACGGCGCGTCCGACGACGCCGTGGCCCAGCGGTGGCGCGAGGCCATGTGGATCAAGCCCCGGGCCCACGGCATGGACCACACCGGGCTGGACTCCGGGGACTACGTCCAGCCGGACCGCAGCATGAGCGCGATCGGGGGCTGAGGGGATGCTCGTCCGCTACTTCGCCGCCGCAGCCGCCGCAGCCGGCGTGCCGGAGGAGGAGATCTCCACGCACACCGGCATCACCCGCGAGGACCTCCAGCAGCTGCTCGTGTCCCGCCACCCGGTGCCGCCCCCGGGGGAGCCCTCGCTCGCGCAGGTGCTCCCGCGCTGCTCGTGGCTCGTGGACGCCGTCGCCGCCCGTGACCCGCGGGCGCCCATCTCCCCCGCCGCGACCGTGGACGTGCTGCCGCCCTTCGCGGGAGGCTGAGCCGTGGTGCGCGCCCACGCGTCCCACCCGGCGGGTCCTGCCGTGCGGCACGTCCGGGGCGGGACAGCGACCACGGAGACAGCGCCTCACCGCAACGCCCGCCACCTCCGCAACGGGGCGGGGCGTCCCGGAACGGACGCCCCCGACCGCCACGACCTCCACGACCTCCACGACGAAGGGACACCGCACCATGAGCGCCGCGAACGATCCTGACTGGGCCCGGGCCCTGCAGACCCTGCGGCACGCGACGCGGGAGGACGCCTCCGGCCTGGCGCACGGCGCCGGTGCGGCGCTCGCGACGGCCCGCGGCGCGGCGTCGAGCACGGACGTGGCCCTGGAGGACGCCCCCGGCCGCGTGCTGGCGCGGGACGTCCGCGCCCTGTGCCCCGTGCCGCACTACGCGTCGAGCGCGATGGACGGCTACGCGGTGAACGGTCCCGGCCCGTGGCGCCTCGTGAACGCGGAGGACCCCGCGCGGGACACCCTGCCGAGCGCGGCGTCGGACCTGGCTCTGGCCCCCGGTACCGGCGTCGTCGTCGTGACCGGCGGCGTGATCCCCGAGGGCACCACCACCGTGGTCCGGGACGAGTACGCGCTGCGCCGCGGGGACGCCGTGGAGCTCGCGCCGGAGGCCCCGCGCTCGGAGCTCGCCGGGCGGCACGTCCGGCCCACCGGGACGGAGTGCGCGGCCGGGGAGATCCTGCTCGAGGCCGGCGCCGTTGTCTCCCCCGCCCATGCGGCCTTCGCGGCCGTCGCGGGCGTGGACGCCCTGCCGGTGCGCACCGCACCCCGGGTGGCGCTCGTGCTCACGGGCTCCGAGGTGGTCACCGAGGGCTTGCCCGGTCCCGGCCGCGTGCGGGACGCGTTCGGCATGTCCCTGCCGCACGTGGTCACCGGGATGGGCGCAGTGGTGGGCGAGATCCGCCGCGTCGCCGACGACGCCGCGACCCTCCGGGACGCCGTCCGCGCCGTGAGCGCCACGCACGACCTCGTGGTCACCACCGGCGGCACCGCACGCTCCCGCGCGGACCTCGTGAGGCCCCTGCTGGAACGGGACGCACGGCTGCTCGTGGACCAGCTGGACATGCAGCCCGGGCACCCGGCCGTCCTGGCCGCGGCCGACGACGCCGCCGTGCTCGCGCTGCCGGGAAACCCCCTGGGTGCGGTGGTCGCCCTGCTCGTGCTGGGCGGCGCCTTCGTCACCGGGTTCCTCGGGCGGCCGCCCGCCGCACCCCGCCGCGCCGTGGCGGGGGCGGAGATCTCCGGTGGACGCGCCGAACGTCTGGTTCCCGCACGCCTGGAGGACGGCGCCTGGTACCCGTGCCGCGCGGTGGGCTCCAACATGCTGCGGGGCCTCAGCGCGGCGGACGGTCTGCTGAGCGTCCCACGCGGCGGTCTGCACGCCGGGCAGCCGACGACGGCGCTCCCCCTGCCCTGGTAGCGCGCGGCGTCGTCGTCCCTGACACCCCGAGCCGGGAGGAACCGCTCAGACGACGCTGAAGTCCTGCTCCCAGATGGCCGACTGGCCGGCGTCCCGGAAACCCAGGCGCGCGTTGACCCAGTTCATGCGGTCGTTGCCGCTGTGGGTCCACGAGTAGACCGTGGTGACCTCCGGGGCCACCGCGGCGAGCTGCTCGAGGTTGGCGAGCTTCAGCCGCATGCCCAGCCGGTGCCCGCGGTGCTCGCGCACCACCAGGGTCTCGTCCTGCAGGGCCAGCGTGGGCCGGTGCTGGGCCAGGATCAGCTCGGTCATGCCCACGAGCTCCCCCGTGCGGAGGTCCTCGACCACGGCCATGAGGGAGCGGTCACCGTCCTCCTGGCGCAGCTGCTCGGTGCGGCGCACGCGCTGCCCGTCCCATGGGTCCGGATCCGCCACGAGCGGGCGCACGAACGAGTCCGTGGGGATCTTGGCGTGCAGCTGGGCGAGCGGCTCCAGCAGCTCCTCCGGAGCCTCGCCCACCCACGTGTGCATGCGGTAGTGGTCCGCGAACGGGGCCGCGGCCAGGGAGTCGTGCAGGCGCCGCAACCGCTCCGCCGAGAGCGGGACCTGCAGCAGCGCGAAGCTGCTCACGGTGCGCAGCTCGTAGCCGGCGTGCTGGGCGAAGCGCGTCTGGCGGTGGCTCGCGGGCAGCCGCCCTGAACCGTCCGCGGCCTCGAGCCACTGGACGGGCCCCGCGGTTCCCTCGGTGCTCCCGTCCGCACTGCCGTCGCCCGGCCCCTCGGGGTCGCGCGCCTCTGAGGCGGGGTGCTCGGTCACGAGCCGGATGAAACGGCGGGACTCGCCGTGCGCGAGCTGCTCGGCCGCGCCCAGCAGACCCCGGCCGATCCCCTCGGCCGTGTCCTCCGGGTCCACGTGCACCACGATCTGCGCCATGTCCGTGTCCGAGAGCAGCGGCATCCGCACCTCCGCCCGGCCCACCAGGCGCTCGTCCTGGGAGGCGCAGAGGATGTTGACCCGCTCGTAGGGGTCCTTGAGGTCCCGGAAGATGTCGTGGGCATCGTTGCTGAGCAGACCCGTCCCCCACACGTACTCCCGGCAGGACTGGACGAGGTCCGCCACCTCACCGAGGCTGCGGCGGGCGTCGTCGTCGAAGTCCTCGGGGATGCGCAACAGCTCGATGCGGATCGGTGACGGCTGTGTCACAGTGCTCTCCTTCACTGCCGTTCTCGGCCCGAACGGCACCGCGGCAACGGAACCCCACGGGCTCCGGCCTCCAGTACATCATGTCAGCCCGAGGGGGTGCCGGGCCCCGGACATGACAGTGGGGTCCGGCCTGCGACGGCACGGACCCCACTGCTCACGACCGGTGATGCGGGCCTGGGCCCGCACCGTCACCGGATGATCACGCCTGAGCGGTCACCTCGGTGGCGTTCGGGTCCACGGGCACGCCCGGGCCGAACGTGGTGGCCACGGTGGCCTTGGTGATGTAACGGCCCTTGGAGGCGGAGGGCTTCAGACGAAGCACCTCCTCCAGCGCGGCACCGTAGTTCTCGGCGAGCTTCTCCGTGGAAAAGGAGGCCTTGCCGATGATGAAGTGCAGGTTGGAGTGCTTGTCGACGCGGAAGTCGATCTTGCCGCCCTTGATGTCGTTGACGGCCTTCGCGACGTCCATGGTCACGGTGCCCGTCTTCGGGTTCGGCATGAGGTTGCGGGGACCCAGGATCTTGCCCAGGCGGCCCACCTTGCCCATCATGTCCGGGGTGGCCACGGCGGCGTCGAAGTCGGTCCAGCCGCCCTGCACCTTGGCGATGAGGTCGTCGGAGCCCACGAAGTCCGCACCGGCGGCCTCGGCCGCGGCGGCCTTGTCACCGGTCGCGAAGACGACCACGCGGGCCGTCTTGCCGGTGCCGTTGGGCAGGTTCACCGTGCCGCGGACCATCTGGTCCGCCTTGCGGGGATCCACGCCCAGGCGCATGGCCACCTCGACGGTGGGGTCGGACTTGCGGCCTTCGGCCAGTTCCTTGGCCAGGGCGACCGCCTCGAGGGGCGAGTAGAGCTTGCCCGCCTCGATCTTCTCGGCAGCTGCCCGGTATGCCTTGCTGCGCTGTGCCATCTGCTTCTTCTCCTTGTGCAGTTGTGGTCTGCGGACCGCGCTCGGCCCTGCCACGTGTGTCGTCTTGCGGGTGAGTCCGGAAGGACTCAGTTGACCTCGATGCCCATGGAACGGGCGGTGCCGGCGATGATCTTCGCGGCGGCGTCGATGTCGTTGGCGTTGAGGTCTTCCTTCTTGGTCTCGGCGATCTCACGGACCTGGTCCATGGTGATCTTGCCGACCTTGTTCGTGTGGGGAACACCCGAGCCCTTGGGCACGCCGGCGGCCTTCTTGATCAGCTGCGCGGCGGGCGGGGTCTTGGTGACGAAGGAGAACGAGCGGTCCTCGTAGACGGTGATCTCCACCGGCACGATGTTGCCGCGCTGGGATTCCGTGGCCGCGTTGTAGGCCTTGCAGAACTCCATGATGTTGACGCCGTGCTGACCGAGCGCGGGACCCACGGGAGGAGCCGGGTTGGCGGCACCTGCCTGGATCTGCAGCTTGATCAGGCCTGCGACCTTCTTCTTCTTGGGAGCCATGAGATGGTCCTTCTTCCAGCTGTGCGTACCGCCGCACAGGAGCGCACGACGGCGGGTGGCCGCCGTGGCGCGGCGACCGGACGGAAACGCACCGGACCAAAGCTCATCCGGGGGCCTCCGAAGTGTGTGGGCGACTAGATCTTGGTGACCTGGTCGAAGCCGAGGGTCACGGGGGTCTCGCGCTCGAAGATGGAGACCAGCACCACGAGCTGCTGGGATTCCACCTTGATCTCCGAGATCGTGGCGGGCAGCGTCTCGAACGGGCCCTCCTTCACGATCACGGACTCGCCGACCTCGAAGTCCACGGTGATCTGCTGCGCGGCAGCACCCTGCCCGCCGCCCGCGGAGCCGGCGGACTCGCCGAGGCCCTTGGCCTTCTCCGGGGTCTCGAACGTGGGGGCCAGCATGTCGAAGACCTCGTCCAGGCGCAGCGGCGCCGGGTTGTAGGCGTCCTGGCCCACGAAGCCGGTGACGCCCGGAGTGTGGCGGACCGCACCCCAGGAGGCGTCCGTGAGGTTCATGCGCACGAGCACGTAGCCGGGGATCCGCACGCGGCGCACGGTCTTGCGCTGCGAGTTCTTGATCTCCACGACCTCTTCCATGGGCACCTCGATCTGGAAGATGTCCTCTTCCATGTTGAGGGACTGGATGCGGGTCTCGAGGTTGGTCTTCACGCGGTTCTCGTAGCCGGCGTAGGTGTGGATGACGAACCAGTCGCCCTCCTGGCGGCGCAGCTTGGCCTTGAACTCGGCCACGGGGTCCACGTCCTCCTCGACGCCCTCCTCGGTGACCTCGACCTCCACCGCGGGCACCGCCGTGGCGTCCTCGCCGCCCTCGGCGACCGCGAGATCCGCCTCCTGGACGGAGTGCTCGTCGGTGACGCCCTGATCCCCGGAGGCGGGCTCCCCGACCTCGACGGTCTCGGCAGTCTCCGCCACGCTCTCCGCCGACTCGTCCTGCGCGGCCTGGTCCGACAGGGTGTCGGCCTGGGCGGGCTGAGTGTCGTCGTTCTCGAGCTCGTGATCGGTCACGGGGGATTCCTGCTTTCTGTGGACGGCTGTGAAGGGCTGGTTGGAGCTACTGGGCCTGGGTGCCGTTGCCGAAGAGCCAGACGGCCACCTGGCCGAAGCCCAGGTCCAGCAGGGAGATCAGCACCATCATGAACGCCACGAACACCAGCACGACCAGGACGTAGTTGACCAGTTCACGCCGGGTGGGCGTGACGACCTTCTTGAGCTCCCCGACGACCTGGCGGAAGAACAGCCAGATCCGGCCGAAGAATCCGAGCTTGCGGTCCGACTCCGTGGGCTGGCCAGGGGTCTGTCCTGTGACGGTGTGCGACATCGGCTCTCCCCTGCGTGAAGCAACTTCTCGGCGGTGGTCTTCGTGCCGTGTTGAGGTCGTGAAGCAGGGCAGACAGGACTCGAACCTGCAACCTGCGGTTTTGGAGACCGCTGCGCTACCAATTGCGCCACTGCCCTTCACTGCCCGCACCGCGGCCGGGCCGCGGATCTCGAGCACGGTGCCTGAGCCTATCACCGGGGACCGCTCCCCCTGCGACTCTCGCCGCGCAGGAACGACCGCTCGGGTGGCGGCACCACCAAGACAGCGTACGCGTACGCCACGATCCGTGCAAAGCGTGTGGTGGGCGACCTACAGTGGAAGCAGCGTCCGGGCCCCGGACGGCGCTCCGGCATCCAGCGAACCAGGAGAGTTCATCACCATGTCACCATCGCAGCAGCGGATCTCACGCCGCATCGGGGCGATCGCGGAGTCCGCGACCCTCGCCGTGGACGCCAAGGCCAAGGCGCTGAAGGCCCAGGGACGTCCCGTGATCGGCTTCGGGGCCGGCGAGCCGGACTTCCCGACCCCGGACTACATCGTGGCCGCGGCGGCCGAGGCCCTCGAGAACCCCGCGAACTTCCGCTACTCCCCCGCCGCCGGTCAGCCGAAGCTGCGCGCGGCGATCGCGCGCGCCACTGCACGGGACAGCGGCTGGGAGGTCGCGGACTCGCAGGTGCTGGTGACCAACGGCGGCAAGCAGGCCGTGTACCAGGCGTTCCAGACCGTCGTCGACGACGGCGACGACGTCCTGCTCCCGGCTCCCTACTGGACCACCTACCCCGAGGCCATCCGGCTCGCCGGCGGCAACCCCGTGGAGGTCTTCGCCGGCGCGGAGGACGACTACAAGGTCACCCCCGAGAAGCTCGAGGCGGCGTGGACGCCGCGCACCAGGGCCCTGCTGTTCTGCTCGCCGTCCAACCCCACCGGTGCCGTGTACACCGCGGAGGAGACCCGGGCCATCGGCGAGTGGGCCGCCGCCAAGGGGATCTTCGTCATCAGCGACGAGATCTACCAGCACCTCACCTACGACGGCGTGGAGTTCGTCTCCATGGCCCAGGCGGTGCCCGAGCTGCACGAGAACCTGATCCTGGTCAACGGCGTGGCCAAGACCTACGCCATGACCGGCTGGCGCGTGGGCTGGCTCGTGGGCCCGCAGGACGTGGTGAAGGCCGCGACCAACCTGCAGTCCCACCTGTCCTCCAACGTGAACAACGTGGCGCAGGCCGCCGCACTGGCCGCCCTGGAGGGCCCGCTGGACCAGGTGGACGCCATGCGGGAGGCCTTCGACCGGCGCCGCCGCACCATCGTGGAGGGGCTCAACGCCATCGACGGCGTGAACTGCCCCGTGCCCACCGGCGCGTTCTACGCGTACCCGGACGTCACCGGGCTGCTCGGACGCGAGTTCGACGGCGTCCGGCCCGAGACCTCCGCCGAGCTCGCGGAGCTGATCCTCGAGAAGGCGGAAGTGGCCGTGGTTCCCGGGGAGGCCTTCGGGCCCTCGGGCTACCTCCGACTCTCCTACGCCCTGGGCGACGACGACCTCGCCGAGGGCCTCGCCCGACTGCAGAAGTTCCTGGGAGGAAAGAACTGACATGAGCATCACCAACACCCTGAAGGACCTCGACGCCCAGCTGCCCTCGCCCGTGGCCGTGCCCAGCGCCGCTCTCGTGAGCGCCGGGCTGGTCGGCGGCTACGGCGTGGCGCGGCTGACCAAGGTCCGCGCTCTGGGCGGCGTGGCACTGCTCGCGTGCGGCGTGGCCGCGGGCCGGACCTGGCTCGCCTCCGCCGGACCCGCGACCACCGCGGGACTCTCGACCCTGTACGTCGCGGGTTTCGGACTCTCGCACCCGCTGGCCAAGAAGATGGGCCCCTGGCCGTCCGTGCTCGCCGTGACCGCGGTCAACGCCGCGGCCTCGTGGGCGCTCGTGGACCGGCACAACTTCGGCGCCGACGCCGCATAGCCCGCCGCTGCGCGGAAGGTCGCCCTCCGCTCGCGGCACGCACAACGGCCGGTCCCCTCGAGCGAGGGGACCGGCCGTTGTGCGTGGACGGCTGCCTCAGGAGTGAGGGGTGATGCCGCGGCGTCGTGCCCGGATCCCCAGCAGCAGGTCCACCACGAGGAAGCCCAGCAGCGAGACCCCGAGCACCGGCATGAACAGCCCGACCGCGACGGTCCCGAGCACCAGGAGCGGCCACACCCACACCGGCACTGCGCGCAGGGCACCGCGTGGCGGGAGCGGACCGAAGTGCACCCCCGTGGCGCGCGTGGGCCGGCGGCGCCACCACATGGCGTAGCCGCTCACCACGAGGACCACGATCGCCGCGGCGAGGACCAGCAGCACGAGCTGGTTGGCGAGCCCGAAGAGCAGGCCCATGTGCGCGGCGATGGCCCACGAGGACAGCCGGGCGGGCAGCGACCAGTCGGAGAAGCGTAGCTGGTCCGTCACCGTGAGGTGCTGCGGGTCCACCGCCACGCTGTCGAGCTGGACGGGCCACCTCCGCTCGTTCTCCGCCACGGTCCAGGCACTGCCCGGGGCGGCGGCGGGCTTGATCTCGATGGTGCCCGCGTCCAGGCCCGCGTCCCTGGCCGTGGCGAGCACGGCGTCGTAGGAGCCCGGGCCGGACACGGCCATGTGGTGGCCGTGGTGGTGCTCCGCGTGCTCGTCGGCGGACATGGAGCCCGAGCCTGCGCCGAGGTCCGTGGAGACCTTCGGCGTGGTCCAGTTCAGCGCGGTGCGCAGCTCGGAGACGTTCTGCCCCGCATAGGCGGACCACGTGAGCCCGGACGCGGAGAGGAAGAGGAACCCCACGGCGAGCCACACCCCGGTGGCGGTGTGCCACGAGCGGGTGCGCCGGTACGGGTTGGCCTCCCCCGGCCGCGGCACCAGGGCGACCCGGGCGCGCCGACCGTGGGCGACGCGGCGTCGGTGCAGGACCACGAGCACCACGCCGATCAGGGCGAGGACCCAGAGCCAGGACGCGGCGAGCTCGCTGTAGAGCCGCCCGGGCTCCCCCAGCAGCAGGTCGCGGTGCAGCCGGTCCACGGTCGTGCGCAGCGGCAGCGCACCGCTCGCCCCGTAGACGGTCATGTCCCCCGTCACGCGGCCCGTGCCGGGGTCCACGAAGACGGCGCGGGACTCCCCCGGGCCCAGGGCGGGGTCCGCGAACATCACGCGCGTGGTCCCGCCCTCCGGGGCCGGGCGCACGGTCACGGGGGCCTCGGACGTGCCGACGACGCCGCGGGCCACCTCGACCTGCCGGTCCAGGCTCAGGGGCTGGGCGGACACGGTGTCCGTCAGGGCCTGCGCGTGCACCACCCGCTCGAGCTGCGGGGTGAAGACGTACAGGGCGCCGGTGACCGCGGCGACCACCAGGAAGGGCCCCACGAACAGGGCGACGTAGAAGTGCAGCCGGCGCAGCAGCGGCAGCAGCCAGGGGGACGGGCGCGCACCCGTGCGGGCGCGCTCGGACGACGATGCGTCCAGTGCTGTGGGCATGGTGAAGTACCTCTCGATCAGATGACAGACCGACGGCGCCCCGGATGGGCCGGGGTGGTCGGGAAGGAACCGCTCAGATCGAGAGGAGGGGCGGTCCGCGTCGTGAGATGACGCGCACGGGTGACCACGTGCGCGGCGGCAGCAGGTATGCCAGGGGCACCGGGCGCGGGGCGCGGCACGGCACCAGGGCCGCGCGCAGCAGGAGAACGGCGGTGAAGAGCAGCCGCGAGGTGGCCTCCGCGAGGCGCCACCAGCCGTCCTCCGCGTGCCGCAGCAGCACGAAGGTCACCGCGGCCGCAACGAGGTGCGCCCAGAGCATGGCCCCCTGCGGCATGGCGGCGTGGCCTGCCACGGCATCCCCGGGCGCCGCCACGGCCTGGACCAGCTCCGCGTGGCCGTGGTGCGCGTGAGCCGGGTCCGCGGCGTCGTACCCGCCACCGGCAGCAGCGGCGCCGCCCGAGAAGACCAGGTGGAACGGCAGCTGGCTCGCCAGCACGGCGCAGCCCGTGCGCAGCGCACCCATGCGCCGTCCGGCGAGCGCCACGCACACCACGCCCGCGAGCGCGAACGCGACGGCGAGCAGCAGGGGGCTGGGCGGGTCCGGGTGCACCGAGTAGTGGGAGGTCGCCGCGCACAGGATGCAGACGGCAGCGGCCGCCCAGCCCCGGAAGAACCGGGCCGGGCGGCTCACGGGCGCGCTCAGGTGCATGCGGGAGACCTCGGGTGGATGCGGGTGCAGGTCCCGGAGGGCGGGCTCAGTCGTCCACGGCGTCGCGGCCGCGGCGCACGATCAGGGGGTCCGGCGGGTAGACCACCGAGGTGTCCTTGTCCTCGTAGTCGAACTGGTTGAGGAAGAAGCGCATGGCGTTCAGGCGCGCCCGCTTCTTGTCGTTGGACTTGATGGTGATCCACGGGGCGTGCTCCGTGTCCGTGCGGCGGAAGGTCTCCTCCTTGGCCACGGTGTAGTCCTCCCAGCGGTCCAGGGAGGCCAGGTCCATGGGCGAGAGCTTCCAGCGCCGCACGGGGTCGATCTGGCGGATCGCGAAGCGCGTGCGCTGCTCGTGCTGCGTCACCGAGAACCAGAACTTGGTCAGGTGGATCCCGGCATCCACGAGCATCTTCTCGAACAGGGGCGCCTGCAGCATGAAGTTCTCGTACTGCTCGTCCGTGCAGAAGCCCATGACGCGCTCCACGTTGCCGCGGTTGTACCAGGAGCGGTCGAAGAGCACGATCTCCCCGTTGGTGGGCAGGTGCTGGATGTAGCGCTGGAAGTACCACTGGCCCTGCTCGCGGTCCGAGGGCTTGTTCAGGGCGACCACGCGCGCGGCACGGGGGTTCAGGTGCTCCGTGAAGCGCTTGATGGTGCCGCCCTTGCCCGCGGCGTCACGGCCCTCGAAGACGATCACGTGCTTGAGGTCGTTGTCCTGGCCCCAGTACTGGAACTTCAGCAGCTCGATCTGCAGCTGGTACTTCTCGAGCTCGTAGTCCTCGCGGGACATCCGCTCGTCGTAGGGGTAGCCCTCGCGCCACGTCTCGACGGCGCTTCCCCCCGGGTCGATGAGGTCCGGGTCCGGGGACTGCCCGTCCCGCACGGTGTATCCCTGGTCCACGAGCTTGTCGATGAACTCGCGCAGGTTCTCCCGCGCCGGTTCCTGCTGGGCGACCATGGCGTCCTCCTCGTGACCTGGGGTGGCGGACACGTCGTCCACCGTTCTCGGTCTCGATCCTAGTTGCCCGCGCGCGCGGAAGCCGGACCGTGTGACAGCCGCGAGTCTCCCCCGCCCCGGTCCGGTGCACGGGTGTGCTGTCCCGGGCCGCCCGGTGCAGCTCGGTGCGGCCCGGTGGAGAAATGCCACCGGAAACACCCTCCGAACACCCCCCGGCAACCGCCCCGGGGACCCCGGCGTCACTAGGATGGGAAGGGCCAGGTACCACCCGCAAAGACACAGGAGCACTGAGTAGACATGCGAATCGGGCTTATGACCAGCGGCGGGGACTGCCCCGGACTCAACGCGGTGATCCGCGGCGCGGTGCTGCACGGCATCAAGTCCTTCGGCCACGAGTTCGTCGGCTTCCGTGACGGCTGGCGCGGTGTGGTGGAGGGCGACATCATGGAGCTGCCCCGCCAGAGCGTGCGCGGTCTCGCGCGCCAGGGCGGCACGATCCTGGGCACCTCCCGCACCAACCCCTTCGACGGGCCCAACGGCGGCCCCGAGAACATCGCGAAGGTGCTCGAGAAGCACCACATCGACGCCGTGGTCGCCATCGGCGGCGAGGGCACCCTGGCCGGGGCCAAGCGGCTCGCGGACGCCGGTCTGCCCGTCGTGGGCGTGCCGAAAACCATCGACAACGACCTCCAGGCCACGGACTACACGTTCGGCTTCGACACCGCCGTGTCCATCGCCACGGACGCCATGGACCGGCTGCGCACCACCGGCGAGTCCCACCACCGCTGCATGGTCGCGGAGGTCATGGGCCGCCACGTGGGCTGGATCGCGCTGCACTCCGGCATGGCCGCCGGCGCCCACGCGATCCTGATCCCCGAGTTCCGGGTCCATATGGACCAGGTGACCGAGTGGGTCAACGAGGTGCACGACCGCGGCCGCTCGCCCCTGGTGGTCGTGGCCGAGGGCTTCATCCCGGACGACCGCAAGGCGGCCATCGCGGGCAAGGGCACCGAGGCCTCCGGACGCCCCCGCCTGGGCGGCATCGGCGAGTTCGTGACCCAGGAGATCGAGCACCTCACGGGCATCGAGACCCGCAACACGATCCTCGGCCACATCCAGCGCGGCGGCGCCCCCACGGGCTTCGACCGTGTGCTGGCCACGCGCCTCGGCATCGGGGCCGTCAACATGGCGAACGACCGGCAGTGGGGCAAGATGTGCGCCCTGCGCGGCACGGACCTGGTGCGCGTGGACTTCTCGGAGGCCCTGGACGGCCTCAAGGCCGTCCCGCAGGACCGCTACGACGAGGCCAAGGTCCTCTTCGGCCGCTGACACCCGGCCACGGCCCGCGCGCGGACCGGTTCTCCCGCGGGAGGGCCGGTCCGCGGTGCATTCCGGGGACGACGCCGCGGCGCTGGGTCAGAGGCGCATTCCGCCGCCGCGCGGACCCCGCATGAGGCCCTGCGCGCGGCCCACCACGGAGCCGGCGTCCGGCGGGACGACCACCGTCTGGGAGGCCGCCCACTCCTCGCGGGCGAGCTCTGCCGCGGCGGAGTCGTCGGGGGCGGTGGCCCCGCCGGTCTCCTCACCGGCGCGGACGACGTCGCGCACGGTGAGCACGGCGGAAGGGTCCACGGAGCGCTTGAGCACGGCCAGGGCCACCGGCCCGGCCTCGTGGTGCAGCTGGGCGGCGGTCACGCGGCCCACGACCTTGCCCCCGAGCTCCACGGTGGCGCCGGCCTCGGGCAGCGTGTGCTGGGAGCCGTCCAGGTCCAGCAGCGTGAGCCGGCGCGGCGGGTGCCCTAGGTTGTGCACGCGCGCCACGGTCTCCTGGCCCTTGTAGCAGCCCTTGGACAGGTGCACGGCCGTGCGCATCCAGTCAAGCTCGTGCGGGATGGTCTTCTCGTCCGTCTCCATGCCCCACCGGGGGCGCCAGGCCTCGATCCGCAGGGCCTCCGCGGCCCAGGACCCGGCCAGGGAGATGCCGCGCTCCCCCAGCGCGGAGACCGCGGTCTCCAGCGCGTCCACGGGGACCAGGTGCTCGTACCAGGAGCGCTCCCGGCCGGGGTGCTCCTCCGGCGCGCCGTAGGCGTGACCGCCCGCGGAGACCTCGGGCCAGGGATCGTGCCACACGAGCACGGGGCGGTTCTCGTCACCGGCCGCGGCGCTCAGAGCGTCGGTGAGGATGGGGCCCAGGTCACGCGTGGCGGCGAGCACGGCCCACTGTGCACTGACGTCGCGGACCTCCACGCGCAGGGCGAAGCGCATCGAGTCCAGCCAGCCCGCCAGACCGGGGGCCTCCTCGGCCTCCGCGATCAGCCACGTGGTCTCGCCGTCGTCGAGCACGTGCGGCGCGTACTCCACGCGCCCCTGCACGCTCAGGAAGAGGGTCTCGCTGCTCTGTCCGGGACTCAGTCCCGTGAGCACCTGCGAGGAGAGGGTGGTCAACCAGCTCAGGCGGTCCGGACCGCTCACGGTCACGACGCCGCGCTGGGACTCGTCCACGACCGCCCGGCCGCGCGCCAGGGCACGCTGCTCGTGGACGGGATCGCCGTAGTGGGCCGCCACGCCCGCGTCCGGTCCGTGCCCCGCCACGGCACCGTGGTGCCGCAGGAGCACGGAGGAGTAGAGGGGCGCCGCGTCCGTCATTGCTGGGATTCGGCGGGGTCGATCTTGGTGAGCTCGGCCGAGGCGTGGGTGGCCAGCTCGTGGCCCTCCGCGGCCATGTCCCAGGCCCACATCAGGTGGTTGTTGACCAGGCCGTAGAGGCGGGTGCCGGAGACATATTCCTTGGCACCCTGCGCGCGGATCACGGCGTCCGTGGTCAGCTCCACGCGCGGGCCCTTGATCTGCCCCAGGTACAGCTCGGCGACGCCGCCGGGCTGCGTGATGGAGACGGAGATGTCGAAGCCGCCGTCCGCGTTGCGCAGCTTCTCGACGTCCTCCGCGGAGGCGACCACGGGGACGGGATCCGGGGGAAGCATCCCGGGGCCGATGTCACCGTCCTCGCGGGGACGTGCGAGTTCCCATAAGCCCTGCTCGTAGGTGGCCTCGCGCTGCGGCTCGCCCTCGTCGTCGAGGAGCGTGGTCCACGCGCGGTAGACCAGGAACGGCAGGCCCGTCTGCTCGAACGTGACCCGCTGGCGGAAGGCGCGCTGCTCGGCGTCGCCGTAGCCCATGAAGCCGTTGCCCTCCCACGTGCCCAGAAGCCACGCGAAGGGGACGAGCTCGGGTGTCAGGTCCGAGGGGATCTCGATGGGCACGGCTTACATCTGCCCCTTGAAGAGGCTGAACACGACCTTGAGGGAGATGCCGAGGATGGCCAGTCCCGCGAGACCGAGGAGGACGAGGTAGAAGATTTCGAGTCCAAGCATGGCCTCACGCTACCACGGAGGCGAGCACCTGACCGGTGAAAACGGCGACCATCCCGAGCAGCGCCACGGGGGTCACGCCGAGCGTGATCATGCCCCGCCGCGGCAGGTTCGGCGGCGCTGCGGAGATCACCCGGGCACCGGCCACCACGAGGATCGCCGTGAGGGGTGCGCCCACCCCGGCCACGGTGAGCCACCCGCTGAGGTCCTGCTCATGGGCCACCCCGGAGAACGCGATCCACCCGGAGGCGGCCACGGCGGCGAGCACCCCCGTGACGGAGGCCAGGGCGGACTCCAGCCGGTACGTGGCGCCCTCCCCGCGCACGAGCTCCGCGGCGCACGCGGCCATGAAGGAGACCCCGATGATGGCGGGCAGCCACACGAGCCGCTGGGACGGGTAGAGCTGCACGAGCACGCACGCCAGGGTGCCCGCCACGGCGATCAGCACGTTGTGACGACGTCTCGCCCGGATCCCCGCCGCGGCGGGCCAGCCGACGCCGATCATCACGGCCATCCCCACGGAGACCACCAGCGGGGCCCACGAGCCGACGAGCGCCGCGGTCAGGGCGAGGACGAGTGCCACCAGCGCGGCGACGATGATGCGCGCGTACGTCATGTGCGGTGTCCTTCGGAAGCCGGTGGCAGGGATCGTTGCTGTCCTCAGCGTAACGGTCCCGGCCGGGGACGCTGACCCCCGGTCCTATACTGGAGCGGTCATCGGCCGAGCCCATCCGGGCGGCTCCTCCCCCGTCCGAGCGGATCCCACCGTGTCCCACATCGCGCTTCTGATCACCTCCGCCGGTGCCGTGGAGACCGCTCTTCCGGCGCTGGAGCTGCTCTCCCACCGCGTGGACGTGCACCCCATCGAGGCCACCGGCGGCCTCACGGGAGCCCGCCGCCCGGACGTCGTCGTGCTGGACGGGACCCAGAACCTCGTGGCCGCGCGCAACGCGGCCCTCGCGCTGTCCGCGCTCGACCGCCCGCTGCCCGTGCTGCTCGCGGTGACCGAGGGCGGGATGGCTGCCGTGGCGGCGTCGTGGTGCGTGGACGACGTCGTGCTCAGCACCGCCGGTCCCGCCGAGGTGGAGGCGCGGCTGCGGCTCGCGAGCGCGGCCCAGGGCGCGGGCGCCCCGGCCCAGGACGAGAGCGTGATCCGCGCCGGCTCCGTGGTGATCGACGAGGACACCTACACCGTGAAGGTCGGCGGGCGCGCCCTGAACCTCACGTTCAAGGAGTTCGAGCTGCTGAAGTTCCTCGCCCAGCACATGGGCCGGGTGTTCACGCGCCAGCAGCTGCTCTCGGAGGTCTGGGGCTACGACTATTACGGGGGAACGCGCACCGTGGACGTCCACATCCGTCGGCTGCGAGCCAAACTGGGCTCCGACCACGAGCATCTGATCACCACGGTGCGTAACGTGGGATACAGCTTCGCCGGGGGCCGGGACCAGACCCCCTGACCGCGCGAACCCACCACAACGAGGAGGCACCATGGCCGTCACAGTGACCCCGTACGAGAACGTCCCCGATCCGGAGGCGCTCGTCGCCCTCGCCCAGCGCGCCGAGCAGGCGGACGGAGAGCCGCCGTTCTCCGACCAGACGGTCGTGGACATCCGCTCCGGGCGCGCCGGCGTCACGGCCGTGACCGCCACGGACGGCGAATCGCTGGTGGGCGCCGCCGTCGTCGTGCCGCAGCCGGACGCCGCGTCCACCTTCACCGTGGAGCTCGTGGTGGACCCCGAGCACCGCAACCGGGGTGTCGCCACCGCAATCGGCGGGCAGCTGCGCGCCATGGTGGACGGCACCGTGGAGGCGTGGGCGCACGGCAACACGCCCGCCGCGCAGCGCCTCGCGGAGCTCTACAGCCTCACGCCGGTGCGCGACCTCTACCGCTACAAGCGCTCCGTGAAGGGCGCGCAGGACGTCCCGTTGGACGTCTCCCTGCCGGACGGCGTGACGATCCGCGCGTTCGAGGTGGGCCGGGACGAGCAGGCGTGGCTGCGGATCAACTCGCAGGCCTTCGCGCAGCACCCGGAGCAGGGGCGGCTGAGCCTCTCGGACCTGCAGGAGCGCGAGAACGCCCCGTGGTTCGACCCCGCCGGCTTCCTGCTGGCCGTGTCCTCCGAGGACCCCGACACCGTGCTCGGCTTCCACTGGACCAAGGTGCACCCGGCCGTCGGGGAGACCCCCGAGATGGGCGAGGTCTACGCCGTGGGTGTGGCACCGGAGCAGCAGGGCTCGGGCCTGGGTCGCGCGCTGACCGCGGCGGGCATCAACCACCTGGCCGAGCAGGGCCTGGGCGAGGTCATGCTCTACGTGGACGCGGAGAACACCGCGGCCGTGGCGCTCTACGAGTCCCTGGGCTTCGAGCGCTGGCACACGGACGTCATGTACCGCAGCTGAGCGCGGCTAGCATCATTACCGGACTCCCCGCCCTCCTCACCCGGGCGGGGCACGCGCCTCGGACGACGGAGAACGGATCATGGCAAAGAACTCCACCCCGGGCAGGTACGGCATCCTCGCGGCGGGCTGCCTCTGCTGGCGGGTCGTGGACGACGAGCTGCAGGTGCTCGTCATCCACCGTCCGCGCTACGACGACTGGTCCTGGCCCAAGGGCAAGCAGGACGACGGCGAGACCCTCCCGGAGACGGCGGTGCGCGAGCTGCGCGAGGAGACGGGGCTGCGGATCACGCTGGGCGTGCACCTCGCGGACACCGTCTACAAGGTGCGCGGCCACGACAAGCTCGTGCGCTACTGGGCCGCGGAGGTCTCCCCGCTCGTGAAGCCCGCCCCGGAGGACGACG
Organism: Kocuria varians; assembly: GCF_006539885.1. GTDB lineage: Bacteria > Actinomycetota > Actinomycetes > Actinomycetales > Micrococcaceae > Kocuria > Kocuria varians. The sequence goes on from NZ_BJNW01000001.1 coordinate 212,270, forward strand.
AGGTGGACCGCATGGAGTGGGTCACCCCGAGCAGGGCCCGGAAGATGCTGACCAACAAGGACGACGTCGCCCCGCTGGAGGAGCTCGTGCGCCGGCACTCGCGCGGGGAGCTGGCCACGCGGCCGGTGATCGTGATCCGCCACGCCAAGGCCAAGCCGCGCTCCTCGTGGCAGCGCGCGGAGGGCGACCGTCCGCTCGCCGCCACGGGCAAGCGCCAGGCCCTTGCCGTGACCCGGCTGCTCGCCGCGTGGCAGCCCCGGCGCGTGGTGACCTCCCCGTGGCTGCGCTGCATGTCCACCGTGGTGCCCTACGCCAAGAAGTACAACGTGAAGGTCAAGGAGCGCCCGCAGCTCACCGAGGACACGCACAAGCGCCACCCCAAGCGCGCCGCGAACGTCACCGAGCAGCTCTTCGAGACGGAGCGGCCCGTGGTGCTGTGCACCCACCGCCCGGTGCTGCCCACCGTCCTGAAGGTGCTCGCCCGGCACATGCCCCCGGAGCTCGCGGAGAACCTCCCGGCCACGGACCCATACCTGAGCCCCGGCCAGATGATCGTGCTCCACATGCCTCGCACCGGCCAGCGCTCCCAAGCCGTGGCCTTCGAGCTCATCTCGCCGTTCGACGACTGAGCGCGGGCCGCGGCACCGAGCGCTGCACCGAGAACGGCGTCGAGAGAGGAAACCCATGGCCACCATCCCCACCCCCTACGAGGACCTCCTGCGGGACGTGCTCGAGCACGGCACCGCCAAGACGGACCGCACCGGCACGGGAACCCTGTCCGTGTTCGGCCGCCAGATCCGCTACGAGCTGGGCGAGTCCTTCCCCCTGCTGACCACCAAGCGCGTGCACTTCAAGTCCGTGGCACTGGAGCTGCTGTGGTTCCTCTCCGGCTCCTCCAACGTGCGCTGGCTGCAGGAGCGCGGCGTGAGCATCTGGGACGAGTGGGCGGACGAGGACGGCGAGCTGGGCCCCGTCTACGGCGTGCAGTGGCGCAGCTGGCCGGCCGGGCACGGCGAGACCATCGACCAGATCGAGCGTGTGGTGGAGTCCATCCGCACGAACCCGGACTCCCGCCGTCACCTGGTGACCGCGTGGAACCCCGCGGAGGTGGACCGCATGGCCCTGCCGCCGTGCCACGCCCTGTTCCAGTTCTACGTGCAGCCGCGCGAGGACGGCCCGGACGCCCTGAGCTGCCAGCTCTACCAGCGCTCCGCTGACCTCTTCCTGGGGGTGCCGTTCAACATCGCGTCCTACGCCCTGCTCACCGTGATGGTCGCGCAGCAGTGCGACCTGGTGCCCGGTGAGTTCGTGTGGACCGGCGGCGACTGCCACATCTACACCAACCACATGGAGCAGGTGGCCACGCAGCTCTCCCGCGAGCCGTACCCGTACCCGAGGCTCCGCCTGACCCGGCGGCCGAAGTCGATCTTCGACTACGAGTACGAGGACTTCGAGGTGCTCGACTACAAGCACCACCCCGGCATCAAGGCCCCGGTGGCGGTGTGAGCGCCCGCGGCACCTCCGCCCCCGTGGTCGGCGGGATCTGGGCGCAGTCCCCGGACGGGGTGATCGGCGTGGACGGTGGCATCCCGTGGCACCTGCCCGAGGACCTGAAGTTCTTCGCCCGCACCACGATCGGCCACCCCGTGGTCATGGGTCGGCGCACGTGGGAGTCGTTCCCCGAGCGCTTCCGCCCGCTGCCCGGACGGGCGAACATCGTGATCACCTCCCGCCCGGAGAGCATCCCCGCGGACGGCGAGCGGGTGTGGGCCGTGGACTCCTACGACGCCGCCCTCCGCCTCGCCGTGAAGCTCGCCGCGCATCCCGGGCACGTGACCGGGGCAGACAACGACGGCGGCTCCGTCGTCCCCGCGCCCACGGAACCCGTCCGGGAGGTCTGGGTGATCGGCGGGCCCGGCGTGTGGCGCGAGGCCGCCGAGCACGCCGAGCTGCCGCTGACGCGCGTGCTCGTGACCACCGTGGACCTGGACGTCGCCGGGGATACCCGGGCCCCGGCCCTCGACGGCACGTGGACCCGCCACGAGGTCCGGGACTGGGAGCGCTCTGCGAAGGGCACGCGCTTCAGGATCGACGAGTACGTGCGCTGACGCCCGAGACCTCCCGCGCACGCCGTGACGGCCCGTGCGCGGGGGCGCCCCGTGGGCTAGCGTGATCCACCACACACGTGCGGCCACGCACCCGAGGATCCGGAGGTCCCCACCGTGACGAGCGAGAACACCCCGCAGCTCCACGAGAGCTCCACCCTGCGCGTGGTCCCCAACCACGACGCCTCCCGCTACGAACTCTGGGACGGGGACCAGTACATCGGCTTCCTGGGCGTGGAACGGCTTCCGGACGGCACCGTGGACCTGCAGCACACGATCATCTCCGAGAAGTTCGCGCGCCGCGGCTACGCGCGCACGCTCGTGACCCGCGTGCTGGACGAGTACCGCGAGCAGGGCGTCAAGGTCCACCCCACGTGCAGCTACATCCGGAACTACATGGACCGCTTCCCCGCCTACCGGGACCTGCTGGCGTAGCCCTCCGCCCCCGGGGCGCGCGGCTGAGACACCTTCGCGACCCCCGCGGCGGCGAAGGGGGCGTCTCCTCCCCGGCGCACGCGGCTGAGACGGCCCCCGCCGGTAGACTCGGGGCATGACTTCACAACCCACGGCTGTAGGTTTCATCGGGTGGCGCGGCATGGTGGGCTCGGTGCTCATGGACCGGCTGCGCGCGGAGGGCGACTTCGCGGGGCTGGACCCCGTCTTCTTCTCCACGTCCAACGTCGGCGGTGCCGCACCCGAGATCGAGGGCGCCGGGGACACCGGCACGCTGCAAGACGCGTACGACCTCGACGCCCTATCCCGGCTGCCCGTGATCGTGACCACCCAGGGTGGCGACTACACCAAGGCCGTGCACGGAGACCTGCGCGCCCGCGGCTGGGACGGCCTGTGGATCGACGCCGCCTCCACGCTGCGCATGAACGACAACGCCGTCATCGTGCTCGACCCCGTCAACCGGGACGTCATCGACTCCGCCCTGGAACGCGGCGTCAAGGACTTCGTGGGCGGCAACTGCACGGTCTCGTGCATGCTCATGGGCCTGGGCGGGCTGTTCCGCAACGACCTCGTGGAGTGGGCCACGTCCATGACCTACCAGGCGGCCTCCGGCGGCGGTGCGCGCCACATGCGCGAGGTGCTCACCCAGTTCGGGGACCTGTACGGCGCGGTCGCGGACGAGCTCGCGGACCCGGCGTCGGCGATCCTGGAGATCGACCGCGCGGTGCTCGCGAAGCAGCGCAGCGGTGAGCTGGACACCACCCAGTTCGGGGTGCCGCTCTCCGGATCGCTCATCCCCTGGATCGACGCGGACCTGGGCAACGGGCAGTCCCGCGAGGAGTGGAAGGCGCAGGCCGAGACCAACAAGATCCTGGGCCGCGGTGGGGACAGCCCCGTGCCCGTGGACGGACTGTGCGTGCGGATCGCCGCCATGCGCTCCCACTCCCAGGCCCTCACCCTCAAGCTGCGGGACGAGATTCCCGTGGCGGAGATCGAGCGGATCCTCGACGCGGACAACGAGTGGGCCACCGTGGTGCCCAACACCAAGGAGGACTCCGTGCGGGAGCTGACGCCCGTGGCCGCCTCCGGTTCCCTGCAGATCCCCGTGGGCCGCATCCGGCCCATGAGCATGGGCCCGCAGTACATCTCCGCGTTCACCGTGGGAGACCAGCTGCTGTGGGGTGCCGCGGAGCCGGTGCGGCGCATGCTGAAGATTGCCACCGGCACGTTGTGACCGCGGACGTGGCCTGAGGAGGCGGGCCGCAGGCGTCGTCGTCCGGCTCTGAGCCACGGGCCGCTCGGCAGCACCGCAGGCCCTGCCTCACGGCCCGTCGGGAGCGCACGACGCCGCCCGGTACCGGCCGGGCGGCTAGGAGACCTCGGGGGCCTCGGCACGCAGGTGCCGGGGCCCCTGCGTCTGCCGGCACGGGCGCTCACTGGCCCTGCGGTAGCGGCGCTCGGCCACGAGGTTCGACCACCAGCGCCACACGCGCAGCGCGAGCCGTTTGAGGCGCTGGGTGAGCCGGTGCGCCCACTCGAACTCGGTGCTCCAGATCCCGAGCCCCAGGAAGATGGACAGCCAGCCCGGGCCGGGGGTCACGAGCATCACGATCCCGGCGAGGACGAAGAATCCCCCGAGCACGATCACCGTGCCCTTGTGCAGGATCCGCAGCACGGGGTGTCGCTCGGACAGCGCCCGCAGCCGCAGCACGGCCTGGTGCACCCTGCCACCCTGCTCGCCGCGCTCGATCTCCTCGTGCAGCTCGGAGCTCATGCGTGTCCCGCGCGGCTCACAGGGACAGTCCCACGAGCACGGGTTCCGGCACGAGCACGACCCCGGAGACCTCGGCCACGCCGCGCTGCACGGTGCGGGCCACCGCGGCGACGTCCTCGCCGGAGGCCCCGCCCCTGTTGGTCATGGCGAGCGTGTGCTTCGTGGACAGGGACGCCCGGCCCCCGGCCACGGACTCACCGTCCAGGTCCAGGAGCTCGTTGCGCGTACCGGGCAGGCCGAAGCCCTTGCCGAACCCGGCGTGGTCGATCAGCCAGGCGGCGGAGAACTTCACGGCACCCGGCAGCTCGTGGCCCCGCGCGTCGAGCACCGGGTAGCGCGGGGCGTCCGCGGGGATGCGGTCGGTCAGCTCCTCGTGGGAGACCACGGGGTTCGTGAAGAACGAGCCAGTGCTGCAGGTGTCCCGGTCCGCGGGGTCCAGGACCATGCCCTTGCTCGCACGCAGCCGCAGCACGGTCTCCCGCACGAGCGCGGCGGGGGCGGTCTCTCCCACCTCCACGCCGAGCGCGGTGGCGAGCTGTGCGTAGCGCACCGGCAGGGACTCCTCCTGCCGCAGCAGCCGGAAGGTCACCGCCAGCACGACGTGGCGTGGGGAGCCCGCGGTCATGCTTCGCTTCAGGGCGGAGTCCCGGTAGGAGAATGCGAGCTCCCCCGCGGTGAAGGTGCACTCGCGCCGCTCGGTGCGGTCCCACGTGCGCACGCTCTCGATCGTCTGGGAGACCTCGGCCCCGTAGGCGCCCACGTTCTGCACGGGCGTGGCCCCGGCGGTGCCCGGGATCCCCGCGAGGGTCTCCAGCCCGGCCAGCCCCCGCGCCACGGTCTCGCGCACGGCGTCGTCCCACGGATGGCCCGCGGCCACCTCCACGAGCACCGCGCCGTCCTCGGCCTCCGCGACGACGACGCCGCGCGAGGCCACGTGCACGACCGTTCCCTCGTAGGGTGCGTCCGAGGCGAGGATGTTGGAACCGCCACCCACGAGCAGCACGTGCTCGCCGGCGTCGTCCGCGGCGGTGACCGCGGCCAGCAGCTCCTCCTCAGTCTCGGCCCGCACGACCTTCGCGGCGGGGCCCCCCACGGCGGTGGTCGTGAGCTCGGACAGGCGCAGGGCATTCATGAGCGCCACTCTAGCCGCGGAACCTCACGACCGCCTGGGCCTTGACGAGCACCTTGAGGGCCTTCGCCTCGGCGGGATCCGTGTCCGGCTCGGAGAGGTCCGGGGCGGTGACGGTCAGGTCCACGCGCGCGGTGCGTGCCTCGGGGTCCACGGCACCCACCACGCCGCTCACGGAGAGCGTGGTGCTGGGCGTGGCGGCGGTGTCGAAGGTGTTCGGAACCACCACGGGCTTCGTGAAGCGGGTCTGGTAGTCCACGACCGCTCCCGGATCGCCGACCCACTCGGTGACGAGCCCCACGGCCGCCCCCATGGTGAACATGCCGTGCGCGATTACGTTGGGCAGGCCCACCGACCGCGCGAACGGCTCGTTCCAGTGGATCGGGTTCATGTCCCCGGACGCCCCCGCGTAGGCCACGAGGTCCGCACGGGAGACCTCCACGGTGCGCTCCCCCACGGGCTGGCCCTTCTCGACGGTCTCGAACTCCACGGTCACTGCTCCTCACCTCGCACCAGCAGCGACGACACGGTGGTCGCCACCTTCTCGCCGTCCACCGTGGTGATCTCCACGCGAGAGGTCACCATGGCGCCGCCGCCCAGGGGACGCACCGCGTCCACCGTGACGGCCGCGGTCAGCTCGTCCCCCGCCACGATCGGGCGGTGGTGCGTGAACCGCTGGTCCGCGTGCACCACGCGGGAGAAGTCGATGCCGGCCTCGGGGTCGTTGACCAGGGCGGCGTCCGCGCGCTGGGAGACCACGATGGCGAACGTGGGCGGCGCCACGAGGTCCGCGTACCCGGCGGTCCGGGCGGCGTCGACGCGGTGGTGTGCGGGATCCGTGGCCTTCACGGCGGCGGCGAACTCGCGGATCTTCTCGCGGCCCACCTGGTACGGGGCGATGGACGGGTAGGTCCTGCCCACCACGTCTGCGGATACGGACATGCTCTCCTCGATTCCTCACGGGGCGTTCGCAGGTCAGCCTATCGGGTGGGCGCCCGCCGGGAGGGCGGGTCCGGGCAACGGAAAAGGCGCCGCTCCCCGAGGGGAACGGCGCCTGAACGGTAGCGGTGGACGGGCTCGATCCGTCGACCTCACGATTATGAGTCGTGCGCTCTAACCAGCTGAGCTACACCGCCACATCAATGATGAAACCCACGATTCACGAGGAATCGCAGGTGGTCATCATGAGAGCCCCGACCGGGAATCGATCCCGGGACCTCCATCTTACCAAGATGGCGCTCTACCACTGAGCTATCGGGGCAACGCGGGATACTCTAACAGCATCCCGCCGCCTCGCACAAAACAGGCGGGCGGGGCCGTGGCCGAGGGCCGCCGCGGACGACCGGGAGCGGCGTCGTCGACGGCGCGTGCCCGGTTGCACCGAGGCCACCGCCGCCCGATCGGGCCGCCCCCCCCACGCGGCGCGGCTGATGCTGCCCAGTGGAGTGAATGCAGCCCAGGGCCCCGGAATCTGCAACAACGGAGCAAACGCAGCAGGTTTCGGGACGCACGTGCCGTCACCCCAGCCCCGGAGACGCGAGCGGCCCCTCGCCCCGCGCTCGGGGTGAGGGGCCGCTCAGGCGTGGGCCGGATCAGCGGCCGGAGTAGCCGCCGTTGTTCTTGCCGTAGCTCTTCTTGCGCGGACGGTCCTGGTAGGAGGAGCCGCCGCCGCGGGGACGTCCGCCGCGGTCGTCGCGGTAGCCGCCACGATCGCCACGGTCATCGCGGTAGCCACCACGGTCACCGCGGTCGGAGCGCGGCCGGTCGTTGCGCGGGCCGCGGTCGTCGCGGAAACGGTTGCCGCCGCGCGAGCCGCCGGGGCCGCGGTCCTCCTGGATGCGGATGGGGGTGCCGTTGATCTGGGTGCGGGAGAGCTTGTCCAGCGTGCCGGCGGGCAGGTTCTCGGGCAGGCCCACCAGGGTGAAGGTCGGGCGGATGTCGATCGCACCGATCTGCGAGCCGTTCAGCCCGCCCTCGTGCGTGAGGGCGCCCACCACGGAACCGGGCTGCACGCGGTCGCGGTGACCCACGGCCAGCTTGTAGGTTCGCATGCCGGACTCCTCGCCCGGGGCGCGCCGGTTGCGGGGCCCACCGGTCTCCTTGCGGTCGCGGTCGCGCTTGCGCTGCGGCAGCTCGGGAAGGTCCTCCACGAGGAACGGACGCCCGTTCTGCGCGATCACGGCGAGCGCCGCGGCGATCTCCACGGCGTCGACGTCGTGCTCGGACTCGTAGCGCTCCACAAGGTCGCGGAACAGGGTGAGGTCCTCCGACTCGATGGTCTCCTCGATCTGCTGCGCGAAGTTGTCCTTGCGGGTCTGGTTGACCTCGTCCGTGGACGGCACGCGCATCTGCTCGACGGGCTGGCGGGTTGCTTTCTCGATGGCGCGCAGCAGGTACTTCTCGCGCGGCGTCATGAACAGGATCGCCTCGCCCTTGCGACCGGCGCGGCCCGTGCGGCCGATGCGGTGCACGTAGGACTCGGTGTCGTGGGGAATGTCGTAGTTGACCACCAGGGAGATGCGCTCCACGTCCAGGCCGCGGGCGGCGACGTCCGTGGCCACGAGGATGTCGATCTTGCCGTCGCGCAGGGAGTCGACGGTGCGCTCACGCAGGTTCTGGGGGATGTCGCCGTTGATCGCGGCCGCGGTGTAGCCGCGGGCCTTGAGCTTGTCCGCGATCTCCTCGGTGGCGGCCTTGGTGCGCACGAAGACGATCACGCCGTCGTAGTCCTCGACCTCCAGCACGCGGGTCATGGCGTCCAGCTTGTGGGGGCCCATGACCTGCATGTACCGCTGGCGGGTGTTGGTTCCCGTGGTGGTCTTGGCCTTGACCGTGATCTCCTGCGGGTCGCGCAGGTACTGCTGGGCGATCCGGCGGATGGCCTTGGGCATGGTCGCGGAGAACAGCGCGACCTGCTTCTCGGTGGGGGTCTGCGCGAGGATCTTCTCGACGTCCTCGGAGAAGCCCATGCGCAGCATCTCGTCCGCCTCGTCGAGCACCACGTAGGCGATGTCGTCGAGCTTCAGAGAGCCCTTGCTGAGGTGGTCGATCACACGGCCGGGCGTGCCCACGACCACCTGAGCGCCGCGCTTGAGGCCGGCGAGCTGGGGACCGTAGGAGGAACCGCCGTAGACGGGCAGCACGGTGAAGTCGTCCAGGTGGGTTGCGTAGGAGCCGAAGGCCTCCGCCACCTGCAGCGCGAGCTCGCGGGTGGGGGCCAGCACGAGCACGCGGGTGCTGCGCTGCGGGCCGTGCAGGTCCGAGAGCTCCGCGAGCTTGGACAGCGCCGGCACCGCGAACGCGGCGGTCTTGCCGGTTCCGGTCTGGGCGAGGCCGACGACGTCGCGGCCGCTGAGCAGCGCGGGGATCGTCGCCGCCTGGATGGGCGAGGGGTACTCGTAGCCGACCTCGTCCAGGGCGGCCAGCACACGCCCGTCCACGCCGAGCTCGGCGAAGGTGGGCAGGTTCGGCTCGTCCGAGGAGCCCGAGGACTTCTCGGCGGACGCGCCAGTGGTGGCCTCCGGCTCGGAGCGCGTCTTGCGCTGCACGGGGGCCTCGGCCTTCTCAGCGGCCGGGGCCGGAGTGGTCTCGTCCGCGACGGCGGCGGGCTCGGCAGCCGGCGCGTCCTGCGCGGCGGCGGGAGCGGCGTCGACGTCGACGACCGTGGTCTCGCCGGGCTCGCTCGCGGGAGCCACGGTGTGGGTGGTCGTGCTGGCTTCGGGGATGTTGTCAGTGGGCATGGAAGAACCTCGCTTCGGTGGAATGGAATGACTGGCACCGGTGCGAGCGGAACGTTCCGCTGAATGTCCAGGACCGACGTGCCGGTGACGGCGAAACGGTGACGTATGGACAGAGAACCGGGATGATTAGCCTCCATCCTAGCGCACCGCGACCCCGGTTCAGGGCGTTTTCCGGGCCACCGCGATGTTCGCCTCGTCACTGACCACCGTGTAGTCGTGCCCGTAGACCTCGCGCGCGTAGTCGGCGACATCCGTGGGAGGGGCACCGCCCCACGTGGCCCCGGCGCGGTCCACGACCACGTACTCCGGGGCGGGATCCTCCCCGTTGCCGATCCATTGCACGTCCGTCCGGCTCACGAGCGCGTTCATGAGGGTGAGGTCCGTGGCCACGCTCGCCCCGCGGGGGATCCGCTCCACCGCGGCGGTCTTGGCCTGGGCGCGCGGATCCGGCTGCCACGCCTGCGCGGTGGCCAGCTGCGCGAGCGGCTGCTGGGTGCCGAGCACCAGCGCGATGACGAGTGCCGCCCACGGCGCACCGGCCGCGAGCCTGCCCAGCACCGGGGCGTCCCAGCCGGAGGCGCGGCCGCCGGGCCGGCCCGCCACGGCGCGGCGTCGTGCCCGGGCGGCGTCCCCGCGCAGCCGCACGAGCGCGTCCACCAGGGCCACGAAGACCACCGGCATCAGCACGGCGCTGTAGTGCCAGCCGGGGCCCCAGTAGCCGTCGTTGGGCGAGAGCATGCGCCAGGCGAGCGTGGGCAGCGCCACGAGCGCGATCGGTGAGCGCACCGCCACCACGGCACCGGCCAGCAGCAGGAGCAGCCACGTGACCAGCTTCGCGGCGGGCACCACGAGCAGGACCACCGCCGCGGCGGGGTCCCGCACGAACCCGCCGAGGTCCAGCTTGTCCGCGTAGGCGAACTCTCCCGCCGGGTTCAGCGCCGGCAGCACCACACCCACCGCGAGCGCGGTGACCAGCAGCCCCCACAGCACGAGACCCGCACCGCACCACAGCTCGCGGGTGCGGCGCAGGGTGCGCAGGTCGCTGCGCCACTGCGCGCGGTCGAGGACGACGACGCCGCCCGCTCCCCCGGCGGGGGCGGGGGTTGCGTCGCGGGCTGCGGCGGTACAGCGGAGCGCCGGGCGCCGGTACGAGGCCACGAACCCGGCCAGGCGGCGTCGTGCCACAGGCCACCAGCGCCGCACGAACGGCAGCGCCGCGCGGCCGAGCATCAGCACCCCGATCATCGCGACCGTGACGCCCAGGTCCTCCTTGACCAGCGCGACCGGTGCGGCCCACACCGTGGCGGCCGTGACCCGCCGCTCCCGCCACGCGGTCAGGGACAGCGCGAGCAGGGGCACCGCCAGCGCGATCTCGTGGAACTGCACCGATACGGCGTTCTGCAGCCCGAAGCTTAACGCGTATGCAAGCCCCACGGCCAGCGCCGCACCCGGTCGCAGCGCCCGCACGGCGCACCCGGTCACCACGGCGGCCGAGATGCCGAACAGCACGTCCTGCGCGAGCATCAGCGTCAGGGCGGACGGGAAGAGCGTGTACAGGGGTGTCAGCAGGATCAGCAGCGGGTGGAAGTGGTCTCCCAGCAGGTTGAAGCCGTGCCCCTTGAGGTCCACCACGGGACCGTGGCCGGAGGCGTAGGAGCAGAGCAGCTGGGTGAAGATCGCGTCGTCCCACGAGGGCACCTCCCAGCGGATCCACTGGCTCCACGAGAACGAGCAGTACAGGGCGGTGGCGAGCAGACCCACGAGGAGGGGCAGGAGCCGGGCGGCCCGCCGTGCGCGGAGGTCATCCGGGCCGGTGCTGCCGTGGGGCTCGGGCGCGGCTACCGGGTGGGGGGTCGTGTGCTGCGGTGCCACCGGTTCTCCGTCCGGGATCGATGCGGGCCGTCAGGTGGTGGGGGCGACGCCGGGGGGACGTCGAGGAGCACGGTCCTTGCGGGCCGGCGCTCCAGGAGTCAAGGTACCGCGCGCGGCCCCGTTGTGCGTGTCGGTGCGCGGTGCGACTCTGAACGCATGACCAGCCAGGTGATGCCCCGGGCGACCCCGGGGATGCGCACGCCGCCCGGGGGCTCCCCCGTGCGGCTGCGCTGGACGCCACCCTTTCCCGTGCACCTGGGGCAGACCCTGCGCGTGCTCGCGCGGGGCGCGGAGGATCCCACCGTCCGCGTGCTCTCCCCGGACCGTGTGTGGATCGCCACCCGGTGGGAGGGACTGCCCGTGAGCGCGTGCTTCTCCCGAGAGGCCGTGGCGGAGGGCGTGAACCCGCTGGAGCGCGACGTCATGGTGGAGGCCTGGGGCCCCGGCGCACCGGGCTGGCTGCCCACCGCACCCCGGTGGGTCGGCGCCGCGGACGACTGGAAACCTTTCGAGACCTCGGACGGCTACCACCTGCTCCCCGCTTCTCTCACCCGGGCACGGCACCAGCACCCCGGGCTCCGGCTTCCCGCCACGGGCACGGTGCTGGACCGCGCCGTCGTCTCCGTCCTGGAGCAGCGGGTCACGGCCCTCGAGGCGGTGCGCGCCCACCGGGCACTGCTGCGCTGGGCCGGCGAGGATGCCCCGGGCCCCGCGCCCAGTGGCATGCGCGTCCCACCCACCGCCGAGCAGTGGCGGCGCGTCCCCTCCTGGCAGTGGCACCGCGCCGGGGTGGACCCGGCCCGCTCCGCCACCGTGATGCGCGTGGTGCACCGGGCCTCCGCGCTGCAGCGCCTCGCCCGCCAGGAGGACCCCGCACAGGTCCGGCGGGCCCTGCAGTCCATCGGCGGGATCGGGCCCTGGACGGCCGCGGAGATCACGCAGTGCACCCACGCGGACCCGGACGGCGTCAGCGTGTACGACTACCACCTGGCGGACTACGTGTGCTGGTTCTTCGACGGCGCCCCCGGCTCGGACGCCCGCATGCTCGAGCTGCTGGAGCCGTGGCGTGGCCACCGCCAGCGCGTCGTGCGGCTCATCAAGGCCAGCGGGCACCGCAAGCCCGCGTTCGGACCACGGCTGAGCCCGGCGGACCACAGGCACCACTGACCGACCAGCACGGCCATCTGTGTCGAGGGGCGAGCCCGCGCTCAGGTGTGCCTCCCCTGGCTGGCAGCGCCCCCGGATATGCCGCAGACTACGGTGCATGTCCCAGCACACGATTCCCGAACCCCACGCCGACACCTCCGGCGACAAACTCAACAAGCTGCGCGCCAGCGTGCTCGGCGCGAACGACGGCATCGTGTCCGTGGCCGCCACCGTGGTGGGCGTGGCCGGTGCCACCGCCTCCACCGGGCCCATCCTCGTGGCCGGTACCGCCGCCGTGATCGGTGGCGCCCTCTCCATGGCCCTCGGCGAGTACGTCTCCGTCTCGAGCCAGAAGGACTCGGAGGAGGCGCTGATCGAGAAGGAGAAGTGGGAGCTGCGGGAGATGCCCGAGGCCGAGCTGCAGGAGCTCGAGGACCTCTACCGTGAACGCGGGCTCAGCCAGGCCACCGCGCACCAGGTGGCCCTCGAGCTCACCGCGAAGGACCCCCTCAAGGCGCATCTGGATGCCGAGCTCGGCATCAACGCGGAGGACATCGCGAACCCCTGGGCCGCCGCGATCTCCTCGGCTCTCGCGTTCTTCGTGGGATCCCTGCTGCCGGTCCTCGCGATCCTGCTGCCGCCGCCGGAGTGGCGGATTCCCGTGACGTTCGCGGCCGTGCTCATCGCGCTGGCCCTGACCGGCACGCTCGGCGCCCGGCTCGGTGGCACGCCCCATGTGGGGCGGGCTGCGCTGCGCGTGGTCGTGGGTGGCGCGATCGCCCTGGCGGTCACGTTCGCGATCGGCTCGCTGCTGGGGGTCTCCGCGGCCTGAGCCGCCCGGGTATCGGGCGCGTGCCTGGCGGTGGCACGGAGCACCGGTGCAGGGGGCAGACCGTTCCACGAAGAACTCCCGCGGACGGCAGCGGCACCGCAGACCCCACCGGCACACGACAGCACGAGGGCGGTTCCCCCTCAGGGGAACCGCCCTCGTGCTGTCGTGCCGGGTCCCAGGACCGCAGTGGCGCTGCCGCCCGGCCCGGGACCGGATCAGTTCTGGGGTGCCTGCTCGCCGTCGGCGCCGCCCTCGGCGGCCTGCTTGGCGACCTCGGCACGGACCTCGTCCATGTCCAGGTTCTTCACGGCTCCGATGACCTCCTCCAGCGCGGACGCGGGAAGCGCACCGGGCTGCGAGAAGACAAGGATGCCCTCGCGGAACGCCATGAGGGTGGGGATCGAGGAGATCTGCGCGGCGGCGGCGAGACCCTGCTCGGCCTCGGTGTCCACCTTGCCGAACACGATGTCCGGGTTGGTCTCGGAGGCCGCCTCGTAGGTGGGCGCGAACTGCTTGCACGGTCCGCACCAGTCGGCCCACCAGTCCAGCAACACGATGTCGTTGTCGGAAATGGTCTGGCCCAGGGTGTCCTGGGTGATGTCAACAGTAGCCATGCGTCCCACCCTAGGGGCCCGCCCGGGAACCGTTCCAGGCCGTTCACTGCTGGCTCAAGGACCCCGCACGCGGTCACCGACAGCATCTCGGCCCAGAGCATGGCGGCGAGGGACGCGCGCACGGAGCGTGCGGGGGAAGGGCCGCCCCGTGGGAGTCCCCACACGGGTGGACACGCAGAAAGGGCCTCCCCGGACCGTGTGGTCCTGGAAGGCCCCTTCGTGGTGCCCCGGTGCAATGAGCACCGGATGTCCGTGGCAGGTGAGGGATTCGAACCCCCGTAGGCGTAGCCAGCTGATTTACAGTCAGCCCCCTTTGGCCGCTCGGGTAACCTGCCGGAACGTCCAACGCGCAGAGAACTTCTTCGCGACGAAGCACCTCAACAATACACAACGGGACCCGGCCGCCCAAAACCCGCAGGTCACGGCAGGGAACCGGGCGCCGCGGCGCCGTCGGTTTCGGGCTCCGGCCCCGGTCCTCGTCCGCGCGGGCGTGACGCCCGGCCGCACCGGCGCGTGCGGCGTCGACTACCCTCGTGTCGACACGGACTCACGCAAGCGCACAAGGAGAAGCACATGGCATCGGAATCGTCGTTCGACGTGGTCAGCAAGGTCGACAAGCAGGAGGTCTCCAACGCCCTGAACCAGGCCCAGAAGGAGGTGTCCCAACGCTACGACTTCCGCGGCGTGGGCGCTGACATCGACTTCTCCGGGGAGAAGATCCTCATCAAGGCCAACTCGCAGGAGCGCGCCGAGGCCGTGCTGGACGTCTTCCAGTCGAAGCTCGTCAAGCGCGGCATCTCGCTGAAGTCGCTGGACTCCGGTGAGCCGTACGCCTCCGGCAAGGAGTACCGGATCGAGTCCTCCATCAAGGAGGGCATCGCGCAGGACCAGGCGAAGAAGATCACCAAGCTGATCCGCGACGAGGGCCCCAAGGGCGTGAAGGCCACCATCCAGGGTGACGAGCTGCGCGTCTCCTCCAAGTCCCGCGACGACCTGCAGGAGATCATCTCCCTGCTCAAGGGCTCGGACCTGGAGGTCGACCTCCAGTTCGTCAACTACCGCTGAGTCCGCGGGAGCCGGGGACGACGCCGCCCGCGCGCCGCGGCATCGTCCCCGGACCTCGCCGCGCGCCTCAGCCGCGGCGGTAGAAGTCCCCCGTGCGCGCCATGTTCTCCAGCCGGGCCACGCGGTCGTCGGTGCTGGGGTGCGTGCGGAACAGCCCGGAGACCGCGCCGCCGCGGAACGGGTTGGCGATCATCAGGTGCGAGGTGTTGACGAGCCTCTGGTCCTCGGGGTTCATGGGGCGCTGGTTCGCCCCGCCCTCGATCTTGCGCAGCGCGGACGCCAGCGCGAGCGGGTCGCCGGTGAGCGTGGAGCCGTCCTCGTCCGCGTCGTACTCGCGGGTGCGGGAGATGGCCAGCTGGATTACGGACGCGGCCACGGGCGCCAGGAACGCCATGAGCAGCCCCACGAGCAGGTTGCCCCCGCCGCCCCCGCGCTCGTCGTTGCCGCGGCCACCGAAGAACGCCGCGAACTGCAGCATCTGCGCGGCTGAGGTGATCAGCCCGGCCACGGCCGCCGCGACCGAAGACGTGAGGATGTCCCGGTTGTAGACGTGCATCAGCTCGTGGCCCAGGACGGCGCGCAGCTCCCGCTCGTCCAGCAGCTGCAGGATCCCCTCGGTGCAGCACACCGCGGCGTGCTCGGGGTTGCGCCCGGTGGCGAACGCGTTGGGGCTCATGGTGGGCGCGATGTAGAGCCGCGGCATGGGCTGACCCGCCGCCTGCGAGAGCTCGTGCACGATCCGGTACATGGCCGGGGCCTGCTGCGGGGTCACCGCGACCGCCCGCATGGACGCCAGGGCGAGCTTGTCCGAGTTCCAGTAGCTGTAGGCGGTGCCCGCGAGTCCGACCACCCCGAAGAGCAGGATGAAGAACGAGCTGCGCGTGGCGTTGGCGATCACCCACCCGATCCCCAGCAGCACGACCCACATCCCGCCGAGCAGCAGGGCGGTCTTGAGTCCGTTGTAGTGGCGGTGCATTGCGTGTTCTCCTCCGCGGCTCACGCCGGTGTATTTCTGGTCCTCGCGCCTCGGGTCGGCGCCTTCATGGCCCCGGGGTCGCTCACAGGCAGATCGTGACCCCGCCGATCCCGATCGACGCGCTGCAGGGGCTGGGGGTGACGTGTCCTCCGGGATCAACCGGGGTGGGAACGCTGGTGGGCTCCTGGGTGACGGTGGGCCGTGAGGTGGGAACGGGCGGCGTCGTCGGCTCCGGGGTGGGATCCACCGCCGGTGGCACGGGGTCGCCGGTCTGCACGGGATCCACCGCCGGGTCCGTGGCCGGGCCGGGGACCGGGGGAAGCAGCGGCACCCGGGTGTCCTGCTGACCTGTCCCCTCCTCCACCGGGCCGACGGTGATCGGCAGGGAGGGCACCGCGCTGGGCTGCGCCGGACGGACGTCCTGCTCCCGCTGCCCCTGCGGCAGGGCGGTGAAAGCGGGCCCGTCCGCGAGTGCCGCTCCACTGGCGGATGCGCGCGGACCCGCGAGGGCCGACGTCGCGCCCGCCGACCCGTGCGCCGGAGTCCCGGTGGGCTCCACGGCGGAGGACACCGAGGTGTCCTCCGAGGTGTTGGTCGCCACCACCACACCCGCGGCGGCGACCGCGGCCACGAGGACGGCCGCGGCGGCGATGGCGAACCCGGTGCCCGACGTCGTCGCGGCCACCGCACCGCCCGAGGCGGCGGTAGCGCCCGTGCCCGAGGCGCCGGAGCCTGCCACACCGGCGGCGGTCGCATCGGCCGAGGCTGCTCCGGCCGACGTCGCGCCCGCCGAGCCTGCGCCCACCGAACCCGCGCCGACGGACGACTCCGCCGCGACCACCGCGGCCCCGCCGGTCCCCACGAGCGGGGTACCCGCGAGCGCGGTGGCCAGGTGCGTGCCCTCACCGCCCCACAGGGGAAGGCCCGCGAGCACGGGGAGCACCCAGCCGCGCAGACCGAGACCGAGGTCCTGCAGCTGCAGGTACTCGGCGGTGCAGCGGCGACACTCGTCCAGGTGGCCCTGGACCACCTTGGTGCGCGACGGCGTGAGCGAGCCACGCGCGAACGCGCCCAGCTGGGAGGAGAACTCGCTGCAGTTCGCGAGCGCCTGCGCGGAGACGTGCTCCTGCATGTAGGCGGCACGCAACCCCTCGCGGGCCCGCTTGCCCAGTGCCGAGACCGCGTTGGGCTGGGCGCCGACGACGCTCGCGACCTGGCGCGGCCTGCGCCCCTCGACCTCGAGGTACCAGAGGATCTCCTGCCAGCGCTCGGGCAGGGAGGCGAAAGCGCGTGCCACCACGGCGGAGTCCACCTGGCGCACCACGGTGTCGTCGAAGAGCTCCACGCGGTCCAGGACGCCGTAGGGCTGGGGGTCCTCGGGACGGGTGCGGCTGAGCTCGTTGGCGCGGTCCGCGGCGAGCCGGGACACGGCGGTGACCAGGTAGGCGCGCAGGAACTCGCGCGGACCCCTGCCCTCCTGGAGCAGACCGAGCACGCGTATGAAGGCCTCGGAGACGAGGTCCTGGGCGTCCGACTCGTTGCGGGAGTGCATGCGGGCAACGGCCAGTGCCGCGCCGCGGTGGCGCTCGTAGAGCTCCGCGAACGCGCTGGAGTCGCCCTGGCGGACGGCGGTGAGCAGCGTCTCGTCACTGGCCGGGAGATCGTCGGGGCCCGTGGGACGTCCGCTGCGGGGGGCTGCGCTGTGTGTCATGACGCCCTCTGGCAGGAGAAGTGGATCGTGGTGTCCCCATTGTGTCAGCCCCGGCCCGGAAGTGTCAGCGCGTCGCGGGACGCCCCCCCGGCACCCGCGGGGAGACGGTCGGGGGTGGGACCGGCGCCCCTCCGCCGGTCCCACCCCCGTCTCCTAGTACCGCTCTCTCCCCCCTTGCCGGGCAGCCCACCCGGCCGAGAGACGCTCTCGCCCACCGTGTGCCACGCGATGTGTCCCCGTACGTGATGTGGCACCGGTTCGTCGGCCCCAGAGCGATCGGGCCGTCCGGGATCCCGTGCAGCCCGCGCGGGATCCACCATGTAGACAGGCGGGGAGGGAAATCGTGACGCGGAATCCGAAAACTTTTTTCCGGGCCCCCGTCACGGCCCAGCGACACGCGGCAGCACCCCGCGAAAACCCCGGAACCACGCGACGTCCGGGGATTTTGGTCACACTAACTATTGTGAATGGCTCAGAATAAGACTAGGGTTGGACCCATGGAGACCACTGCTGCGGCCGTCGCGCGCCCCTCACGGGATGCGTGGACCTCGCACCTGCGCTCGCACGGGCGCAGGGTCACCAAGCAGCGTCTCGCGGTGCTCGACGCCGTGGACGCCGTCCCCCACGCAACCGCCGAGGACACGGTGCGGCAGGTCCGTTCGGTCCTGCCCAACATCTCGGTCCAGTCGGTCTACGTGGTCCTCGCGGACCTCACGAGCATCGGCATGGTGTCGAAGCTCGAACCGCCCGGGTCCCCGGCGCGGTACGAGATCCGCACGGGGGACAACCACCACCACGTGTACTGCATCTCCTGCGGAAGCATCCAGGACGTGCCGTGCGCGGTGGGACACGCACCGTGTCTCACGCCCTCGGAGGACCACGGCTTCCAGCTGCTGTCCGCCGAGGTGGTGTTCCGGGGCATCTGCCCGCGCTGCCAGAACGGAGGCGCGGCGGCTGTCCCCTAGGCCCAGCAGCAGTACCCGTCCAACACTATCGTCGGCTCCCATCCATCACCCAGGAGGAACCATGTCTGACACCACTCCCCACGAGCACGGACTGCGCAAGACCGGCTCGTTCACCACGAACCAGGAGGGCCTGCCCCTCCCCACCAACGCGGACGCACACTCGCTGAGCGTCGGCGCGGACGGCCCGATCGTCCTGCACGACTCCTACGTGGTCGAGAAGCTCGCCGCGTTCGACCGCGAGCGCGTCCCCGAGCGCGTGGTGCACGCCAAGGGCGCCGGCGCCTTCGGTGAGCTCGAGATCACCGAGGACGTCTCGCAGTACACCAAGGCCGCCGTGTTCCAGCCGGGCACCAAGACCCCCATGCTGGCCCGCTTCTCCACCGTGGCCGGCGAGCAGGGCTCCCCGGACACCTGGCGCGACCCCCGCGGGTTCGCCCTGAAGTTCTACACGACCGAGGGCAACCTGGACATCGTGGGCAACAACACCCCGGTCTTCTTCGTGCGCGACGGCATCAAGTTCCCGGACTTCATCCACTCGCAGAAGCGTCTGCCGGGCTCCGGCATGCGTGACAACACCATGCAGTGGGACTTCTGGACGCAGTCGCCCGAGTCCGCCCACCAGGTCACCTACCTCATGGGCCCCCGCGGCATCCCGAAGACCTACCGCCACATGAACGGCTACGGCTCGCACACCTACCAGTGGAGCAACGAGTCCGGCGAGCGCTTCTGGGTCAAGTACCACTTCATCTCCGACCAGGGCGTCGAGGGCCTGACCGGCCCCGAGGCCGAGGAGATCGCCGGCAAGGACGCCGATGCGCACCGCCGCGACCTCTTCGACTCGATCGAGAAGGGCGACTTCCCCTCCTGGACCGTCTACGTGCAGGTCATGCCGTACGAGGACGCCAAGACGTACCGGTTCAACCCGTTCGACGTCACCAAGATCATCTCCCAGAAGGACTACCCCCGCATCAAGGTGGGCAAGTTCACGCTGAACCAGAACCCGCTGAACTACTTCGCCCAGATCGAGCAGGCGGCGTTCTCCCCGAGCAACACCGTGCCGGGTGTGGAGATCTCCCCGGACAAGATGCTCATGACCCGCGTGTTCTCCTACCCGGACACGCACCGTCACCGCATCGGGGCGAACTTCGCGGATCTCCCCGTGAACTTCCCCTACCGTTCCGAGCAGAACTCGTACTCGCAGGACGGCCCCATGCGGTACTCGTTCAAGCACCCGAACCAGCCGGTCTACGCGCCCAACACCCAGGGCGGCCCCGTCGCCGGTGCCGGTGCGGCCAAGGCCGACGAGCTGCGCTGGGAGTCGGACGGGGACCTGCTGCGCACCGCCGCGACCCTGCACTCCGAGGACGACGACTTCGGCCAGGCCGGCACCCTCTACCGCGAGGTCTTCAACGACGAGGAGAAGGCTGAGACGGTCGAGAACATCGCCGGGCACGTGGGCGACGTGACGGATCCGACGATCAAGGAGGCCGCCTTCCAGTACTGGGAGAAGGTCGACGCCGATCTCGGTCGCCGCGTCCGCGAGGCCGAGGCCCGCAACGCCGGTTCGGACGCCTACGGCATCTGAGCCACGGTGAGCCGAGAAGGCCCCCGCACCCCCGTCGAGGGGTGCGGGGGCCTTCTTCGTGGGCCCCTACTGCTGCGGGGCGTCGTCCTGCGAGGAGCCCTGCTCGGCCGCGAGGTCCTTCTCGTGCTGCGTGACGAGCTCGAGCATCTCGCGCAGCTGCGTGGTGGGCAGGGTGGTGACCGGGGCGATCGCGTTGATGCAGATGGCCTCGGCGTCCGAGTCCAGGACGAAGTCGAGGATCCGGCGTGTGGGGGCGGAGCGCACCGTGAGACCCGGGTCCAGGGCCGCGACCTCCGCCGCGGACGTGAACACGAGCAGGGTGTCCGGAGCGGCACCCTCCTCGGAGGGCTTGACCATGACCGGCACCGCGTTGTCCCCCTCTTCGCGCGTGCCGAGCAGCAGGTGGCCACCGGGGTTGAACAGGGCGCCGAGCACCCCGGACATGTTGTCGTCGAGCAGCGCCTGCTTTAGGGCCTCGTTGTGCGGCGAGCGGGAGACCCACTCAATCTGCTGGCGCGGCATCCGCAGCGCGTGCTCGGAGGCCGGGTCCACCACGATCTCGCCGTACTGCGAATCCTTGGCGACCATCTCCAGGGTCGCGCTCGCGCGCTGGCGCAGCAGCACCGGCTGGGTGAGGTCAGGGTTCTTGTTGCTGCGCTCGAACATCTCCCGCGCCTGGTCCGCGGTGGTGTAGACGGCCAGGGCGCGCGTGCCGTCCGGCTGGTTCACGGTCTGCACGCGGATGTGCGACTCCGGACCCACGGGCTGGCCGTCCTCGCCGGGCACCAGGTCCGAGCCGGAGACGTCCAGCAGCACGGTCCCGGCCAGTGCCTCGCGCAGGGCGGCCGCCATGGCGCGCTCCCCGGGATCCTGGAGGTAGGCCTCGGCGGCAGCGCGCAGCCGGGGATGCACGTCTCCGTCCGAGGCGTCCTGCGAGTCCTCGGCGAACGGCAGCGCCACACCGGCTTCCTCCGCGAGCGCCACGGCCCACTGCGGGGTCCGCCGCCGGGTGCGGGGGAACGCCTCCAGCTGGGCCAGGACGTCCTGGGCCGTGTACGGGCCCTCCTGGGCGTAGACGTGCGGCTGGTCGTGGAAGTGGTAGGACGCCGTGGTGCCGAAGCTGGGCTCGGGCCAGCCCGTGGCGGTGATCGTCACGGACGCCGAGAACCAGCTGCCGCGCCCGGGCACGTAGCAGCTGCGCTGCAGCTCGGCCAGGGTCTCGAGCACGGCGCTGTCCTGCTTGATGGGCCCCGCCGCGCCGGGCGTGGCGACGCCGCCGCGGTCCTCTACCACCCGCAGGTGGACGCGTCCGCCCTGCGGCTTGAACTCCACGAGCATGGCGTCCCACCCCGGCTCGCTGCGCAGGACGGACATCACCCACTCCCCCACACGGGTGACGAGTTCGCGTTCCCCGCGCACGGCGGAGGTGGTGTCGGGCTGCGGCTCAGAGGTCATTCGTGTCAGTCCCTTCGACCCGCTCGTGCCGGGTCAGGTCGTCCGAGGGTGCGGGAAGTCCCCGGGAGGTCCCGGGCCGCGCGCCGTTCCAGCCTAACCAACGGGCCCCGGCGCCGTCGGCAGCGCAGTGCCGCAGAGCTTGCCCCGAACCGGCGCTGACCCGCCACGACGGCGCTGTGCGAGTCCGCCCCAGTTGTTAGCCTGGGACCATGACAAAAACTTTGCAGGAGCTGATCGACGCATCGATCTTCATCTCCACCGAGTACCAGGCAGTGCTGGCCGAGCTGTCCCAGGGTGCGGAATGGGACGTGGACTTCTCCGCGCCGTCGTTCACCCTGCAAACCACGCCGCCCGTGACCCTCACCCCCTACCTGCTGGGCACCGAGTCCGCCTCCCGCGGCTCCTTCGTGTGGTCGTGGCGCGAGCTCGGGCACTTCAACCCGCGCGTGGTCTCCGCCGCCGTGCAGGCCGAGCAGGCCGGTAAACGTCAGGACGTTGCCGAGCTCGTCACGGACGAGCTGCCGCTGCAGGAGGGCCTCGCCCGCCGCCTGACGCTGGCCGCGAAGGCCGTCACCGGTCTCTACGCCCACTACCCCGCGCGCGCCGGCGGCAACATCACCGCGTGGCTGCTGCTGGACGGCCCGCAGTTCGAGCTGCCCCGCCTCACCGAGCAGCGCATGATGCAGGTCATCGGCGAGTCCCTCACCACGGACACCGCCGTGGACCACAACCTGGCCGTGGCCAGCTACGCCGCGCTGCGCGGCGCACACGTGGAGTGGGACACGGACGCCACCTGCGTGGTCACCGTGCACGACGGCGCCCAGCGCTTCTGGTTCGACGACCACCAGATCACCGGTGTGGAGCCCGCCGAACCCAGCGTGGGCGAGGACGAGCTGCGCGAGCTCGAGCGCCAGGCCCGCACCCGCCGCGAGGCCCTGCTCGAGGACCGCCGGGCCGCCGAGGTCCGCGCCGAGCAGCTGGGCCACGAGCAGCGCGAGGCCGCCGCCGAGCGCAAGCGCCGTGAGCGCGAGGAGGCTGCCGCCGCCGCGGCGTCGGCACCCGTTGCGGAGACCGTGTCGGAGGACGCCGAGCCGCTGCCCAGCGAGCTGAGCCCCGAGGAGATCGAGGCGCCGGAGCCCGAGCAGCCCGCGGACGACGTCGCCGTGCCCGCCAGCACCCTGCGCGAGACGGACCAGCCCTTCGACCAGGAGCCCACCCACGAGCCCGCCGCGCCGGGCCGCGTGGAGACCCGGGTGCTGCCCGGTCCGCAGAGCGACTCCCTCACGGCCGGTCCCGCCGCGTCCCCGAACCCGGACACGACCGCCATGTCCCGCATCCCGGACCCGGAGTTCGCCGCCGGCCAGCCCAGCACCCAGGACGCCGACCGCGTGGACACCGCCGCCCGGGACACCGTGCCCGCCCGCGGCGAGGAGCGCGTGGAGCGCGAAACCGTGGTCGAGGAAGAAGTGGTGGTCCGCGAGGACACCACCCGCACCCCCGAGCGCGAGCGCCCCGTGGCCGCGGACCGTGCCCGCGCCCAGGACCGCTTCGGCCGTGACGAGCGCGTGGCCCGCGAGGAGCGCCTCCCCTACGAGGCTCACGAGGAGGTCGTGGAGCGCGAGACCGTGGCCGGTCCGGGCGCCCCGGAGGACGACCTCTCCGCCCCCGCCGTCGTGGACGGCGAAGAGGTGGAGACCAACGAGCAGGCCGAGCGCAAGGGCAAGAAGAAGCGCGGCTTCCTCAGCCGGTTCTTCGACCTCTGATCCCCGGCCGGTCACCGGCACCAGCGGAGCACCCGTCCCTCGCGGCAGGTGCTCCGTCGTCTCCCATGCCGGTCGCTCGCCGTGGGCCGTCACGCGCGGGAGGCGGCCCGGCGGACGACGGTAGGATCGATCGGTGACTTCCACCGCGAACCCCGGCCCGGACCCCGACCAGCACCGTCGGGTCCGGGCCGGAGTCGGTTTCGGCTTCGGCGCGTACGCGATCTGGGGGCTGCTGCCCCTGTACTTCGTGCTGCTCGCGCCCGCCGGACCCTACGAGATCGTGGCCCTGCGGGTGCTGTTCTCCCTCGTGTTCTGCCTGCTGATCCTCGCGATCACGCGCGGGCTGCGGCAGTTGCTCCGCGTCTTCCGGGACGGTCACACCCTGGCGGCGCTGTCCGTGGCCGGTGTGCTGATCGCCGCCAACTGGCTGCTGTACACCGTGGCCACCACCACCGGGCACACGCTCGAGGCGTCCCTGGGGTACTTCATCAACCCGCTCGTGGCCATCCTGCTGGGGGTGGTCGTGCTGCACGAGAAGCTGCGGGCGCTGCAGTGGGCCGCCCTGGGAGTGGGGGTCCTCGCCGTGCTGGTGATGGCCGTGTTCTACGGTTCCGTGCCGTGGCTGTCCCTGGGGCTCGCGTTCTCGTTCGGCTTCTACGGCCTCGTGAAGTCGCGGATCGGCTCCCGCTACCCAGCGCTGGTCACCCTGACCGCGGAGACCGCCACGATCACCCCGCTGGCCCTCGTGGCCATGGCCCTGCTCGGTGTCCGCGGGGAGGTCACGCTGACCTCCGAGGGCCCCGGACACTTCCTGCTGCTGCTCGCCGCCGGCGTCATCACGGCGGTGCCGCTGCTGCTCTTCGGCGCGGCGGCCTCGCGGCTGCCCCTGAGCACCCTGGGGATGATCCAGTACGTCGCGCCCATCGGACAGTTCGTCCTGGCCGTGGCCCTGTTCCACGAGGCCATGCCCCCGGAGCGCTGGGTGGGCTTCGGCCTCGTGTGGATCGCGGTGGTGCTGCTCGTGCTCGACGCCGTCCGCGCACCCCGGGTGCCGCGCCTCCCGAAGCGCCCGCGCGCCACCCGCGCCTGACCCGGCGCCGTCGAACGCCCCTCCCCCGCCACGGGCACACCGCCGGGCTGCGGATGACGACGCTGAGGTGCAGAAGTGCCACGGATGCGTGCCGCCGTGAGGGCACTTCTACACCCCGGAGTGCGCCACCCGAGGGCAGAGCAGAAACGAGCCCGCCCCCGGACCGCGTGGTTCGGGGGCGGGCTGCGCTGTCTGCGCCGGGGATGCCCCGACGCCGTGCGGCGGGCGCGGATCACCGGGACCCGCGTCCGACGACGGTCAGCCTCGGGGCTCGGGGGCGACGCCGTCCGCGGGCTCCGGGACGACGGCGCCGCGCGGCGTCGTCGTCGCCTCCGAGGGCTCGCGGTGCGGCTGGGTGTCCTGGGTCTGCTCGGGATCGTCCAGCTCGTCCACCAGCTCTGGGGAGCGCTTGATGTTGATCAGGGCGAGGAGCAGGCCGCCCCACACCAGGACAATGGCGACGATCATCATGACGATGGCGGCACCGCTCATGAGAGGTCCCCTTCCGACTGGCGGGACGCCGTGCCCGCGGTTGAGGTGGTGCCGACGCTCTCGCCGGAACCCGTGACGGAGGTCCCCGCGTGCGACCACGGGGCGGTGCGCTGCACCACGGTGCCGCGGTCGATGGCGCGCAGGGAGAAGTCCTGGTCCAGGGCCGCGGTGCGCACCTCGGTACCCGTGTAGTGGGTCAGACGGTCCTGCTCCGCGATGGCCCTGCGGTCCAGGTACGCGTCCTGGATGGCCGGTGCCGGGCTGGTGAAGGCCTCGGCGGTGCGTCGGCTCCAGGGCAGGCGCGAGAGCAGGTACGCGATCACGATGATCCCGGCCGCCATGCCCCAGCCGAACGTGTTCACGAACCACTGCGGCATGTCGTTGTAGCCCTCGGACACGGTCTTGGTGAGCTGGTCGATCAGGATGTAGCCCAGGATGATCGGGGTGATGCCACCGGCCATGATCATCCAGGTGCGGCCCAGCTTGAACGAGGACACCGAGTTGATGTGGTCGCGCAGCGTGGGCAGCGCGGTGAACCCGGCCGTCAGCAGCATCACGGAGACGAGGGCCGCCGCGACGATGCCGAAGTTGTTCACGAACGCGTCCACCACGTCCAGCAGGTTCAGGCCCGTGGTCGTGGGGAAGAACAGCAGGGAGATCGCGGCCAGCGGCAGCACCACGGTGGCAACCGCCGCGGGGCGGGACAGGCCCAGCTTGTCGCGCACGCCGGCCACGATGACCTCCACGATGGAGATCAGGGACGTGAAGCCCGCGAAGGCCAGCGCACCGAAGAACAGCACACCGATCAGGGTGCCGAACGGCGCCTGGGAGATGATCGCCGGGAACGCGATGAACGCGAGCCCGATCCCGGAGGTCGCGACGTCCGAGACGGACGTGCCGGACGCGTTCGCCATGAAGCCCAGTGCGGCGAACACCCCGATGCCCGCGAGGATCTCGAAGGACGAGTTGGCGAAGCCCACCACGAGCGCGGAACCGCTGAGGTCAGAACGAGGCTTGAGGTAGGACGCGTAGGTGACCATGATGCCGAAGCCCACGGACAGCGAGAAGAAGATCTGGCCGTACGCGGCCACCCACACGGAGGAGTCCCCGAGGGCCTCCCACGACGGCGTGAACAGCGCGTTCAGACCCGCGCCCGCACCGGGCAGGGTCAGGGCCATGCCCACCATGATCAGGAACATCACCACGAGCAGCGGGATCAGTACCACGTTGAGCTTGCCGATGCCGTTCTGCACGCCCAGCATCAGCACCACGAGCAGCACGAGCCACGCGATGGCGGTGGCGATGAACACGGGCCAGATGAAGTCGAAGCCGATGGTCACCTGGTCCGAGACGTGCATGTAGTCCTTCATGAAGAAGGTCGCGGGATCGGAGCCCCACGCCTTGCTGAAGGAGAAGACGGTGTACTGCATGGCCCAGCCGATGATCAGCGCGTAGTAGATGGCGATGACCACGCAGATCATCAGCTGCCACCACCCGATGGTCTCGAGCTTGGGGTGCAGCCGGCGGAAGGACAGCGGTGCGGAGCCGCGGTAGCGGTGCCCGATCGCGTAGTCGAGCATGAGCAGCGGGATGCCCGCGGTCAGCAGCGCGACCAGGTAGGGGATGATGAAGGCGCCGCCGCCGTTGTCGAACGCGACGTACGGGAAGCGCCAGATGTTGCCGAGACCGACGGCGGAGCCGATCGCGGCGAAGATGAACATGGTGCGCCCGGAAAATGCTTCCTTGGCGGCGCCACCACGCGTCTTGTCTGTGGACATGGATGAACCTCACACGGAACGGGACGTCCCCCGCGCGTGGTGCGGCGACCTCGCCGGCGGGAGTGACTGGTGAACGGGTCAAGCCTACTAAGAGCTCAGCCCCTGCGGTGGACCACCGCGTGCGCGAAGTCGATCAGCGCGGCCTTGGCGACGGAGTCCTGCAGGGGCTCCAGCGCCGCAATGGCTTCGTCGGCCCACCGGTTGGCGATCTGCCAGGCCTCGGCGGCGGCGGGTTGGGCGGAGACGGCCGCCACGGCGGTGGCCAGGGCGTCGTCGTCCGTGAGGTCACCGTCGATCAGACGGAGCACTTCCTGTGCGGACGCCGCGGCGGCGGGGTCCGTGCCGGCGGCGTCGCGGCGCAGCAGCAGGACGGGCAGGGTGTCCACGCCCTCGCGCAGGTCCGTGCCGCGGGTCTTGCCGGAGACGTCCGGGTGGCCGGTGAGGTCGATGATGTCGTCCGCGAGCTGGAACGCGAGGCCCACCTTCTCGCCGTAGACGACCATGAGGTCGACGACGTCACGGGGCGCGCCGCCGAGCAGCGCACCGTACTGCCCGCTCGCGGCGATCAGGGAGCCGGTCTTGCCGGAGAGCACGCGGAGGTAGTGGTCCACGGGGTCCTCGCCGTCGGCGGGGCCGGTGGTCTCCTGCAGCTGCCCGATCACGAGCCGCTCGAACGTGGTGGCCTGGATCATCAGGGGTTCCTGGCCGAGTGCGGAGACCATGGCGGAGGCCCGGGCGAAGATCATGTCCCCGGTGAGGATGGCCACGGTGTTGCCCCACACGGTGTGCGCGGTCTCCACACCGCGGCGCATGGGGGCGGAGTCCATGACGTCGTCGTGGTAGAGGGAGGCCAGGTGCGTGAGCTCCACGACCACGGCGGCCTCGATGACCTCGTCCGTGACGTGGCCTGCGACCTCCGCCGCGAGCAGTGTGAGCAGGGGGCGGACCCGTTTGCCACCGGCGTCCAGCAGGTGGCGGGCGGTGATGTTCGCGAGCTGGTCGGTGGCCTGGACGGCCTCAGCGAGACGCTGCTCCACGCGCTCGAGCGAACGCAGCATGAGAGGACCCAGGTGCGGGTCCTGGGCGATGAGCTCGAAGCCTGCGGGCAGGCGCAAGGAGCCGTCGGTGCTGCTGGGATCGGTCACGGTCCACCACTCTAGCGACAATTCAGCTCGCGGGGGTCAGCGCATCCAGCACGGTAATGGCGCGATCCGTCACAGTCCTGGCCGGGCGGTCGGAGAGCTCCGTCATGAGCTGCACCGCGAAGCGCATCAGGGCGGGCACGCGCATGCCCGAGCGCACGGCCGCGGAGAGGATCGCGGGGTGGCCGATGAGTTCGGCGAGCGCCCTGCCCTGGGTGAAGTGGGCGCCCCACTCGTCGCGCACGAGCCGCGGGTAGCGGGCCAGCGCGTTCTCCCTCTGCTGGGGTCCGTTGGCCCCGGCGGCGTCCACGATGCACGAGGCCGCAAACAGCGCGGACTCCATGGCGTTGGAGATGCCCTCGCCGTTGAACGGGGAGACGAGCCCGGCGGAGTCGCCGAGCAGCATCAGCCCCGGAACGTAGTGGGGGGTGCGGTTTCCGGCCATGGGCAGTGCCGCCGAGCCGATCCGGCCCACCTGGTGCTCGGGGTCGAAGGTCCACTCGGCGGGCATGGACGCGGCCCAGTCCCGCAGCACCGCGCGGTAGTCCAGCGTGCCGAAGGCGGGTGAGGTGTCCAGGATGCCGAGGCCCACGTTCGCGGTGCCGTCCCCCACGCCGAAGACCCACCCGTAGCCGGGCAGCAGCGAGCCGTGCGGGTCCGTGCCGTCCGCGAGCTCCAGCCAGCCCTCCATCCAGTCCAGCTCCGAGCGCGGCGAGCGGTAGTAGGTGCGCACGGCCACGCCCATGGGCCGGTCCTGGCGCCGGTGCAGTCCGGCGGCCACGGCGGTGCGCGTGGAGTTGCCGTCCGCGGCGAGCACCACGTCCGCCGTGTGCTCCTCGATCTGCTGGGTGCGCCGCCCGGTCTGCGGGTCCACCACGGCGGCGCGCAGCCCCACGATCCGCCCGGTGTCGTCCCGCAGGACGTCCTGCACGGAACGGTTCTCCACGATCTGCGCCCCGGCGGTGCGCGCGTGGCGGGCGAGGTCCTCGTCGAAGCCGGAGCGCGTGCGCACCAGCCCGTAGGACGGGAAGTCGGT
This sequence comes from Kocuria varians, assembly GCF_006539885.1. GTDB lineage: Bacteria > Actinomycetota > Actinomycetes > Actinomycetales > Micrococcaceae > Kocuria > Kocuria varians. Next base: position 240,993 of record NZ_BJNW01000001.1, read on the forward strand.
GAGCTCCGGCCACGGGAACTCCACGGTGCGACCACCGGCCACGAGCCGCAGCCCGCGGTTCTCGCGGTAGCCCTGCTCCGGCCCATGCGGCAGGCCCATGAGCTGCATCTGACGGACCGCGCGCGGCGTGAGACCGTCCCCGCACACCTTCTCGCGCGGGTAGGAGGTCTTCTCGAGCACCGTCACGGGAATCCCCTGGCTCGCGAGCCAGTACGCCGCCGTGGCACCCGCGGGGCCACCCCCGCTGATCAGAACCTTCACTGCGCCGCAGACCTCCGCCTACTCGGGTCGGGCACCGTTCCGGCACCCCGCGCCCCGCGGTTCTCCCGCCGGACGTTCGTGCGCCATTGTGTCACTGCCCGACGACGCCGCGGCGCACCCGCCGCGCGCGGCCGGCCCCGCGGCGGCGTCGTGGACGTGGAACCGGGCGGCGGTCCTGTCAGGCGGCCGACGGGCGCTCGCCGCCTTCTCTCCCGGCCCATCGCGCCCGGGCGAGGGACCGCGCGGACCGGCGCCGCGGCGTCGTCGTCCCACGGGCCCGGACCGCGGCTCGCGACCGCCCGGGGCCCACATAGTAAAATCGCCACCAGCTCCGCCCGGAGCGCACCCTTCACCGAGGAGAAACCATGTCCCACCTGCGCCGACTCGTTCCCGCGCTCGCCGTCCTCTCCGCCGCGGCCCTGGCGCTGACCGGTTGCGAATCGACCTCGGGCGGTGACGCGCAGGCCAGCGGCGGCTCCGGAACGTTCACCGTGTGCGCGAACTCCCCCTACCCGCCGTTCGAGTTCGAGAAGGACGGCAAAGTCGTGGGCTTCGACATGTCCCTGGGGGACGAGATCGCCAAGGACCTGGGCAAGGAGAAGCAGTTCGTGCAGGCGAACTTCGAGACCCTCGAGTCCGGTGCCGCCCTGGACACCGGCCAGTGCGACGCCGCCATCTCCGGGATCTCCATCACGGACGCGCGCAAGAAGTCCGTGGACTTCTCCAAGCCGTACTTCAACGACCAGATCGCGCTGCTGACCAAGAAGGACTCCGGGATCAAGGGCTTCGACAGCGTGGGCGACAAGACCGTGGGCGTGCAGCAGGCCACCTCCGGCGAGGACTACGCCAAGGACAAGAAGCTGAACACGCAGCAGTTCGAGGACGTGGAGCTGATGTTCCAGTCCCTGGAGTCCGGCGGCGTGCAGGCCGTGTCCGGCAACATCTCCACGCTGTCCAAGCGCGCCGAGTCCAACCCGGACCTGGAGGTCGTGCAGACCGTGGACACCAACGAGAACCTGGGCGTGGCCGTGAAGAAGGGCAACAAGGAGCTGCTCGACTCCGTCAACAAGACCCTGGACCGCATCACCAGCGACGGCACCATGGACAAGATGAAGAAGGAGTGGATGGGCCTCTAGGCCCTCCCCCCTCCGCGGCAGCACGACACACGGTGCCGGGCGGTGACCCACCGCCCGGCACCCACATGTGGGCCACCGGCGCCCACCCACAGACAGGGAGAAACCCATGGCCATGACCACCCGGCAGCGCGCCAGGCTGTCGCGGGGCATCCAGTACGCCGTCCTCGCGGTCGTGCTCGTCGCGCTCGTGCTCCTCGCGGACTGGGACATCCTCTTCCAGCGGGTCCTCAACCCGCAGGTGGCGATGGACCAGTTCCCCGGGATCATCACGGTGGCCCTGAAGAACACCCTGATCTACACGGTCCTGGGCTTCGTGGTGGGCCTCACCCTGGGCGTGGTGCTCGCGCTCATGAAGCTCTCCTCCGTGGCGCCCTACCGCTGGCTCGCCACGCTCTACATCGAGTTCTTCCGCGGCGTCCCCGCCCTGCTCGTCTTCCTGGCCCTGGGCTACGGCATCCCGCTGGCCTTCGGGTTCCGCTTCAACCACTACGTGACCGTGATGATCGCCCTCGGCGTGGTGGCCGCGGCGTACATCGCGGAGTCGCTGCGCGCCGGGCTGCAGGCCGTGCCCCCGGGCCAGTACGAGGCCGCCCGGTCCCTGGGCATGTCCCACACGCGCGCCATGGTCACCATCGTGATCCCGCAGGCGCTGCGGATCGTGCTGCCGCCCCTGACCAACGAGGTCATCCTGCTCACCAAGGACTCCTCCCTGGTCTACCTGCTGGGCATGGGCGTGCAGCAGTACGATCTCACCAAGTTCGGCCGCGAGGGCATCTCCAGCGCCGGCGCCGGGCTGACCCCGCTCATGGTCGCGGGCGTCTGCTACCTCATCATCACCGTGCCGCTGGGAATCCTCTCCCGCCACTTCGAGAACAAGACCGACCGGGTCAAGAAGTCCTAGGAGCTCCCGTGTCCACTTCCGCAGCATCCCCCACGCCGTCCACCGGCGAATCCCACCACTCCGACGCACACGGGGCCTCCGAGAGCGCCGTGCACGTCCAGGACCTGCACAAGTGCTACGGCGACCTCGAGGTCCTGCGCGGCATCGACCTGGATGTGGCCCCCGGCGAGGTCGTGTGCCTCATCGGGCCGTCCGGGTCCGGCAAGTCCACCCTGCTGCGCTGCCTCAACCTGCTGGAGACGCCCCAGCGCGGCACCATCTCCGTGGGCGGCTACACGGTGACCGACCCGGAGCTGGACGTGGACGCCATGCGCCGCCGCGTGGGCATGGTCTTCCAGCAGTTCAACCTCTTCCCGCACCTGAGCGTGCTGGAGAACTGCACGGTCGCCCAGGTCAAGGTGCTCAAGCGCCCCGCGGCGGAGGCGAAGCGGGTCGCGCTCGCCAACCTCGAGCGCGTGGGGCTCAACGAAAAGGCCTCCCAGCGCCCCGCCCAGCTCTCCGGCGGTCAGCAGCAGCGCGTGGCGATCGCCCGTGCCCTGTCCATGGACCCGGAGCTGATGCTCTTCGACGAGCCCACCTCCGCGCTGGACCCGGAGACCGTGGGGGACGTCCTCGCGATCATGCGCGGGCTCGCCGCGGACGGCATGACGATGCTCGTGGTGACCCACGAGATGTCCTTCGCGCGCGACGTCGCCGACCGCGTGGTCTTCATGGACGGCGGCGTGGTCGTGGAGCAGGGCCCCGCGCGCGACGTGATCGGCGCACCGCAGCACCACCGCACCCGCGCGTTCCTCTCGCGCGTGCTGGACCCCACCGCCGTGGCTGCGCCCGAGCAGGCCGACGACGCCGACGCGGCGCCCCCGGCGGGCGACCTCACGGACTGAGCGGACGGGCCCCTCAGACCATCCCGGAGGGCCGCACGGTGACGACCTCGACCTCCGCGTCCCGCGTGGCGTCGACGGCCAGCCGGACCGCCGCGGCGATCTGCTCGGGCCGGATCCACTCCTCCGCGCGGTACTCGCGGCCCATGTAGTCGTGCAGCTCGCGCTGCATGTCCGTGGCCACGCGGCCCGGGTGCACGGACGTGACCCGCACGCCGTTGCCGCGCTCCTCCTCGCGCAGGGCGTCCGTCAGCGCCCGTAGCGCGAACTTGGAGCCCGAGTACAGCGCGCCGGACGGGTTCGCGGTGAACCCGGAACCCGAGTTCACGGCCACCACGTCACCGCCCGCGGCGCGCAGCTGCGGCAGGACGAGGCGGGTCAGCTGGGCCACGGAGATCACGTTGACGTCGAAGATCTTCTCCCACATCTCCCGTGGTGCGTCCGCGACCGGGGACTGCGGGGCGATGCCCGCCGAGTGGACGAGCACGTTCAGCTCCGGGAACTCCTCGCGCAGGGGTGCCCACGCGGCGGCCACCTGCTCGTCCGAGCTGACGTCCGCCACGAACGGCCGGGTGCCGGGCCCGACGCCCGCCAGTTCGGCGCGGACCCGCTCGACGTCCTCGGCGGAGCGCCCGCCGATGAAGACGACGTGGTCCTTCGCGAGGTCCTGGGCAACGGCCCGACCGATGCCGCGGGTGGCACCGGTGACGAGTGCGGTGCGGACGGCTGCTTCCTGGGTGCTCTGATCGCTCATGCGGCCATGCTATCGAGCGGGCCGGACCTCACTGCCCCGCCAAGAATTCCTCCACGGCCCGCGCCCCGACCTCGTGCGCGGCGAGGTTGAACTCCCGCAGGGTCTCCCGCTCCAGCGGCACCTCCACCACGCGGCGGCCCACCACGGGTGCGGCGAGCGCCGCGGTCAGTTCGATCGCGCTGTCCGCCCGGCCGTACTCGAGACCGTAGGCCGCGCACAGCTCCGCGATGGACGCCTCGTGCGGGGTGCCGAAGAACCGTTCGACGGCGGCCGCGTACCGCTGGTCCTGGCCCACCGCCCCGTGCTCGAGCGTCTGGAAGATGCCGCCACCGGCGTCGTTGACGACCACGACGTGCACGTCCGGGACCTGCTCGCCCGTGCCGAGCAGCAGTCCCCCGGCGTCGTGCAGGAAGGTGAGGTCGCCCATGACGGCGCGCACGGGCCGCCCGGTGCCGAGCGCCACGCCGTGCGCGGTGGCGATCGTGCCGTCGATCCCGGCCACGCCGCGGTTCGCGACCACGGGCAGGGGGTCCTGCGCGCGGGCCACGAGGTCCAGGTCCCGCACGATGTTGGACGAGCCCACCACGAGCGCGGAGCCGTCCTGGCAGCTCGCGTCCCACACGGCGCGGGCCACGTGCAGCCGCGTGAGGCCGGAGTGGGCGTCCGCGTGGCGCAGCACCGCGGCGTCCGCCACCGCACCGGACTCCTGCCACGTGGGCAGCCACTCGGCATCGGGCGTGCCGACGACGGCCAGCGCCTCTGCGAAGCTCCGCACCTCGGTCTCGCTGCCCCGGCCCGGGTCGAGCCACGGCACCGGATCGGGCCGCACCGCGACCACGCGCACGTCCGGGCGGCGCAGCAGCGCCGAGACCCGGCGGCTCAGCGTGGGGCGACCCACCAGGATCACGGCGTCCACGCGAGCGCCCAACGACGACGCCAGCAGGCTCTCGTAGGACGCGATCGCCACCTCGCCGGTGCGGGCGTTGGAGGACGGCTCGGCGAGCAGCGGCAGGCCGTGCTCGTGGGCGAAGCGCGCGGTGACGGCCCCGGCGCCGTCGCCGGCGAGCACCACGGGGTGGGCGGTGCCGGGCCGAGGGGAGACGGGGCGGGCCTCGGGAGGACGGTGTGCCGCGGCGTCTTCTGGCAGCAGCGGCTCGTCGGCCACCGACCACGGGTGCGCCCGGGGCCACACGAGCTGACCGGATGCGGCGTCCTCCGCGTCCCGCACGAGGGCGTCGGCCCACGAGCGCAGGTGGCGGTGGTCGTCGTCGGAGGCGGGGTAGAGGGGGTCGCGCAGGGCGACGTTCACGTGCACCGGGCCGGAGGGGGTCTCATCGGTGCCGTGCAGGGCATCCAGCACGGGGGTGAGGAAGGACTCGATCTCCTCGCGCTGCGCGTCCTCCCCCAGGCCGGGGTCCGCGACGGGCAGCAGGTCCACGGCGGAGCGCACGAAGTTGGCGAAGATCCCCGGCTGGCGGGTGGTCTGGTTGGCCCCGGTGCCGCGCAGCTCCGGGGGCCGGTCCGCACTGAGCACCACCACGGGGGCGCCCGTGTGGGAGGCCTCCATCACGGCGGGCACGAGCTCGCCCACGGCCGTGCCGCTCGTGGTGACCACGGCCGTCGGGGCCCCGGTGGAGCGGGCGATGCCGAGGGCGGTGAAGGCGGCGTCGCGCTCGTCGATCCGCACGTGCACGCTCAGCGCACCGCTCGCGTGCGCGGCGGCCGCGGCGTAGGCGAGCGGCGCGGAGCGCGAACCGGGTGCCACCACCAGGTGCCGCATCCCGCGCCGCACCAGGGCGCGCAGGACCGTGGTGGCCGAGAGAAGGCTGGGGGAGGTCATCCCTGAGAGCGTACCCACTCGCGGCGACACGGTGCGCACCACCGGGTGCCGTTCGACCCCCGGGGGGACGCGCGCGGTGCGCTCCCCCGGGCGCGGTCTCAGATGGCCCACTCCCCCGCGTCCGCGCGCAGGTTGCCGAGCACGCCGGGGGTGGCCACGCTGTCGTCCTGGATCATCCCGGCGGCCTGGGTGCGCCCGGACTGGGGGTCGATCAGCAGGAACGAGCCGAGCGCGTGCGAACGCGTGTACGCGGCGGTGAACAACGGCTCCGCGACGCGCACCGTCACGCGGCCGATGTCGTTGAGCTCGAACGCGTCCACCGACTCCGCGGCGAGGCTCTCCAGGTTCAGCCGCCCGTCCAGGGAGCCGACGATCCCGCGGACCACCCGCGTGGTGTGCTTGAGCAGCACGCGCTGGCCCTCGCGCAGGGGCTTCTCGTCGTCGAGCCAGCAGACCACGGCCTCCACGGTCTTGCTGCCCGACGGCGCCCCGGCGGGTGCCGCGATCAGGTCCCCGCGCGTGATGTCGATCTGGTCCGCGAGACTCACCGTCACGGACTGGCCGGCGACGGCGCGCTCGGCCGGTTCCCCGGCGACGTCGATTCGCTCCACCGTGGTGCGCCGGCCCGCCGGCTGCACGAGGATCTCGTCGCCCACCGCGAGGCTGCCGGAGGCCACTTGGCCCGCGTAGCCGCGGTAGTCCACGAACTCGGGCGAGACCGCCGCGGACTGCGGCCGGATGACGGTCTGCACGGGCAGGGCGAAGCGCTCGTCCCGGGTGAGCTGGGAGGAGTCCGGAAGGCTCTCCAGCCAGCCCAGCAGGGACGGCCCGCCGTACCAGGGGGTGTGCTCGGACGGCTCCACCACGTTGTCCCCGCGCAGCGCGGAGACGGGGATGGTGCGCAGGTCCAGCACGCCCAGCTCGTCCGCGAGGGCGTGCAGGTCCCGGTCCAGGTCCTCGAAGGCCTGGCGGGCGTCCGGCACGAGGTCGATCTTGTTGACCGCCACGATCAGGTGCGGGACACCCAGCAGCGCGGCCACGGCCAGGTGGCGCCGGGTCTGCTCCACGATCCCGTGCACCACGTCCACGAGCACGATCAGCGCGTCCGCGGTGGAGGCGCCGGTGACCGTGTTGCGCGTGTACTGCACGTGGCCCGGGCAGTCCGCGAGGATGAAGCTGCGCGCGGGGGTCGCGAAGTAGCGGTAGGCCACGTCGATCGTGATGCCCTGCTCGCGCTCGGCCCGCAGACCGTCCGTGAGCAGCGCGAGGTCCGCGGAGTCCAGGCCGCGGGACTGGCTGACCCGCTCGATGGCCTCCAGCTGGTCCACCAGGATGTTCTTGGTGTCGTGCAGCAGCCGCCCCACCAGGGTGGACTTGCCGTCGTCCACGCTGCCGGCCGTGGCGATCCGCAGCAGGCTTGCCGTGTTCTCGGTGCTCATCTCTAGAAGTAGCCCTCTCGTTTGCGGTCCTCCATGGCGGCCTCGGACACGCGGTCGTCCGCGCGGGTGGCGCCGCGCTCGGTGAGCGTGCTGGTCATGACCTCGGCCAGGACCTCCTGCGCGGTGGCCGCCGGGGACTCCACGGCCCCCGTGCAGCTCATGTCCCCCACGGTGCGGTAGCGCACGGTGCGCCGCTCCACGCTCTCGCCCTCGCGCGGGCTCACGTGCTCGCCCACGGCCAACCACATGCCGTCGCGGCTGATGACCTCCCGCTCGTGCGCGTAGTACAGGGCGGGCAGGTCGATGCCCTTCTCCGTGATGTAGGACCAGATGTCCAGCTCGGTCCAGTTGGACAGCGGGAACACCCGCACGTGCTCGCCGGGGCGGTGGCGCGTGTTGTACAGGCTCCACAGCTCAGGTCGCTGGTTGCGCGGGTCCCACTGGCCGAACTCGTCCCGCAGGCTGATGATGCGCTCCTTGGCGCGGGCCTTCTCCTCGTCGCGCCGGGCGCCGCCGTAGACGACGTCGTGGCGGCCCTCGGTGATCGCGTCCAGCAGGGGCACGGTCTGCAGCTGGTTGCGGGTGCCGTCCGGGCGCTCGGCCAGGCGGCCGTCGTCGATGTAGTCCTGGACGGAGGCCACCTCCAGGCGAATGTGGAGGTCCCTCACCGTGCGGTCCCGGAACTCCAGGACCTCCGGGAAGTTGTGCCCGGTGTCCACGTGCAGCACGGGGAACGGGATGGGGGCCGGCCAGAAGGCCTTGGCGGCCAGGTGCAGCATGACCACCGAGTCCTTGCCGCCGGAGAACAGCAGCACGGGGCGCTCGCCCTCGGACGCCGTCTCGCGGAAGATGTGGATGGACTCGGCCTCCAGGCGCTGCAGCTGGGTCAGTGCTGTGGGGGTGCTCATAGATGGATTCCGCATTCTGTCTTGCCCACGCCCGACCAGCGGCCGGCGCGGGGATCTTCTCCGGGGGCGACCTTGCGCGTGCACGGGGCGCACCCGATGGACGGGTAGCCCTGGCTCAGCAGCGGGTTCACCACCACGAGGTTCTGTTCGGCGTACTCGACCACGTGGTCGAAGCTCCAGTCCACGATGGCGTTGATCTTCACCATCTGGTGGTGCTCGTCCCACTCCACGGGCGCGGCGTTGGCCCGGTGCGGCGTCTCCTCGCGGCGCAACCCGGTGACCCAGGCCTCGTAGCCGGCCAGGGCGTTGTCGAGCGGTGCGACCTTGCGGATCCCGCAGCACAGCCCGGGGTCGCGGTCGTGCAGCTTGGCGCCGTACTTCTCGTCCTGCTCGGTCACGGTGAGCTCCGGCAGCAGGGTGCGCACGTTCACGGGCCAGTCGCTCGCGAACTGGTCGCGGGTCTCCAGCGTCTCCGGAAAGTGGTAGCCGGTCTCCAGGAACAGGACGTCCACGCCCTTCAGGTGCGTGCTCACGAGCGCGGGCACCACGGTGTCCGAGGCCATCGAGCACGCCACGGCCAGCTTTTTGCCGAAGGTCTCGGCGGCCCACGCGAGCACCTCGTCCGGGTCCGCGTCCCGCAGCCCGAAGCGCTGCTGCGCTTCCTCCACGAGGGCCTTCAGCTCCTCGGTGGAGCGCTCGCGGCCCGGGGCGGCGACGTCGCCCACGGAGCCTGCGGGCGGCGTCGTACCCGTGGCCCCGGCGGTGGGCGCGGACGACGACGCCGCGCGCGCCACCTCCGCGCGCCCGTCCGGCGCCGTAATGGCGTCCCCGGCGGGACGGCCGGGGGTGATCGTCACATCGGTGGTGCTCATCGCAGCGAATCCTCCTCTGCACTCAGGGCCCACTCGGCGAAGCTCTGGTCGCTCTCGCGCTCGGCCAGGAAGGTGCGGGTGACACGCTCCACGTAGTCGGACAGATCGTCCGAGGTGACCTTCAGGCCGCGCACGGTGCGGCCCAGACCGCCCTCCTCGCGGTCCGGGGAGGCGAGTCCGCCGCCCAGGTGCACCTGGAACACGTACTCCTCGCCGATGTACTGGCCCTTGAGCCCGATGTCCGCGGTCTGGATGCGGGCGCACGAGTTGGGGCAGCCGTTGACGTGCAGCGAGATGGGTGTGGGGATCTCCACGTCCGCCAGGCGCTGCTCCATGTCGTCGATCACGCGCGCGGCGAGACCCTTGGTCTCCACGAACGCGAGCTTGCAGAACTCGATGCCCGTGCACGCGATGGTCGAGCGGCGGAAGGGGCTGGGCTTGGCGTCCATGCCGTACGGGGCCAGTGCCTCGATCAGCCCGTCCACGTTCTCCTCGGGGACGTCCAGGACCAGGACCTTCTGGTGCGGGGTGAGCCGGATCCGCGAGGAACCGGCGGCCTCCGCGGCGTCCGCGAGCGCCAGCAGGGCGTCGCCGCTGAGGCGGCCGGCGGTGAGCGCGAAGCCCACGAAGCGCTTGCCGTCCACCTGCTCGTGGACGCCCACGTGGTCCGAATGGCCCACCGCGCGCTCGGGTGCGGGGCCGTCGGGCAGCTCGAAGCCCAGGTACTCGTCCTGCAGCACCTGGCGGAACTTTTCGGTGCCCCACTCCGCGAGCAGGAACTTCAGGCGGGCCTTGGTGCGCTGCTTGCGGTAGCCGTAGTCGCGGAAGATCCCGCAGACCCCGGCCCACACCGGGACCACGTTCTCGCGGGAGACGAAGGCACCGAGCCGCTCCCCCAGGCGCGGGGACACGGACAGTGCACCGCCCACCCACAGGTCGTAGCCGGGGCCGAGCTCCGGGTGGTTGACACCCACGAAGCTGACGTCGTTGATCTCGTGCACCACGTCCAGCGTGGGGCTGCCGGTGATCGCGGTCTTGAACTTGCGCGGGAGGTTCACGTACTCGGGGTTGCCGATGAACTCCTCGCGCAGTGCGGCGAGGTCCTCGCTGGGGTCGATGATCGCGTTCTTCTCCACGCCGGCCACGGGGCTGCCCAGGAACACGCGGGGGGTGTCGCCGCACGCCTCCAGGGTGGTCAGACCCGCCCGGTCCAGGCGGTCCCACATTTCGGGGACGTCCTCGATGCGCAGCCAGTGCAGCTGGATGTTCTGCCGGTCCGAGACGTCCGCGGTCCCGCGGGCGAAGTCGTTGGAGATCCCGCCCAGCACGCGCGCCTGCTCGGTGCTCAGCTGCCCGCCGTCCAGGCGGATGCGCTGCATGAAGTACTCGTCCGAGAGGGACTCGGCGTCCAGCTTGGAGGTGTTCGCGCCCGCCACGCCCTGCTTGCGCTGCGTGTAGAGGCCCAGCCAGCGGAAGCGGCCGTGGACGTCGTCCGTGGGGATCGAGGCGTAGCCCGTCTTCGAGTACGTGTCGATGATCCGCTGCCGGACGTCCAGGGAGTTCTCCTCCGCCTTGAACTCCTCGTTGTGGTTCAGGGGGGCCCGGCCGCTGACCTTCCACTGGCCCAGATCGGTGCCCTTGCGGGGTCCGCGCACGCGCCCGGAAGCGGCCTGCGGCGGCGCTTTCTCGGTGTCTGCGGAGGTGGTCATGGCTGCTCCTTGGGTGAGAGGGAGGCGAGTCGCTCTAACGTACCGACCGCCCCGCCGCGCCCCCTATTCACCGTCACATTCACGTCACACAGCCGGTGTCCTCCCACGTCACAGCCGGGTGCCCACCGACGAGGACGCCGCGACGCCCGGGTTCCCCGAGCACCGCTCGGATCCGCTCGGGGCGGCCCCGGGCCGCTACGCGCGCACGCGGACGGAGGCACCCGGGTGCGCGGGCGGCGTCGTCGTCACCCGGCCCTCCCCCGGCACGACGAAGCGGGCGGGAGCGCGACGAACCGCGCTCCCGCCC
>NZ_BJNW01000002.1 GCF_006539885.1 Kocuria varians
GGCGGGTGTCGTCGCCCTCCGCGAGCCGGGCCATCATCTCGTTGTAGGCGCGCAGCTCGGCGTCGTCCGTGCGGTCCGCCTGCCGGTCCACGCGCCGGTTCTCCTTGGAGCCCTCCATGGCCCACAGGACGGCGACGATCACGGCGAGCAGGAACGTGGGGAACTCGCCGATCCCCCACATCAGCATGCCGCCGAGCTCCTGGTCCTCCAGCGCACTCGGCCCCCACGGGCGCCCCATGTTCCCGAACCAGGAGGCCTGCAGGACCGTGGTCATGCTCATGATGCTGATCCCGATGAACGCGTGGGCGGCCATCGTGGCGAGCAGCAGCAGCAGGCGCATGGGGTAGGCGGGACGGTGCGGGATCGGGTCGATGCCGATCAGCACGAGCGCGAACATGTACCCGGTGAACAGGAAGTGCACCATCATGAACTCGTGGCCCACGTGGTATCGCAGGGTGAAGCGGAAGAGGTCCGTGAAGTAGAACAGCACGATCGAGAACGCGAAGTTCGCCGCCGCGAAGATGGGGTTGGTCACCACCTTGCCCCACGTGGAGTGCACGAGGCGCAGGATCCACTCGCGCGGACCGCGGGTGCCGTCCCGGCGGGGTTCGAGCGCCTTGAGGACCACCGTGACCGGTGCCCCGGAGACGAGGAACAGCGGGACGATCATGGTCAGGCTCATGTGCTCCACCATGTGCGCGGAGAACAGCACGCGGGCGTACACGGACACGCCGCCGCTCGTGGCGTAGAGCAGGGCCACGAGGCCCACCAACCAGGAGCCGGTGCGCACCGGGGACCAGGTGTCCCCGCGGCGCCACACCTTGAGCGCGGCCCACAGGTAGACCACGGCCATGAAGACCACCACGGCCACCCAGAACCAGTCCAGCCGCCACGTGGTGAACCAGCTGGCCACGGTGGGCTCCGGGGGCAGCTCGTACCACGTGAGGATGCGCGCGGGCGAGGCGTCCGGCTGCAGCTCCTCCGGCACCGGCGGGGCGGTGCGGCCCAGCGCCGTGGCGATCCCCATGAGCAGGCCCATGAGCACCACCTCCCCCAGGACCACCCGCCACAGCGTGGCCGTGCGGGAGCGCGAGCCGTCCTCGACGCCCGGGATCAGCCACTGCCGGTGGGCGAAGCCGGCCACCGCGAGCAGCAGGGTCAGCACGAGCTTCGTCAGGGCGAGCGTCCCGTACGGGGAGGCGAGCTGCTCCCACGTGCCGATGCGCACCGCGGCGTTGATCACGCCCGAGAGCAGCACGAGCACGTAGCAGCCCAGGGCCACCACGGAGTAGCGCCGCAGCACCACCGCGAGCAGGGGCTCGGTGCGGGTGCTCCTGCCGCGCCGGCTGGTCACCGAGGACTCCCGCGCGAGCAGGGGGCCTGCCCACACGAGCACCAGGATCCCGCCCACCCACAGGCACACGCCCAGCAGGTGCAGCCCCAGGGAGTTGACGGCGCCCATGTGGTCCGCGCCGCCGGAGGCGTGGCCGTTCAGCGCCATGGCCACGAGCGCCACGAAGGACAGCGCGAGCGTGCAGAACAGTCCCAGCAGGGCGCGCACGCCGAACACGAGGGTCGTCACGACCGCCGCGACCATCACGATCGTCGCCTGCGCCTGCCCGGTGGAGATCCCGGTGACGTAGTGCAGCAGCTGCTGCGTGTAGTTGTCCCCGCCGCCGATCGCGGAGCCGGAGACGTCCGAGTACGTGAACACCAGCACCGCCACGGCCGCCACGGTCCACACCACGGACGCCGCGGACACGAGCTGCAGCACCGCGCGGAAGACCGGGTGCTCCGGCTGCCCCGCCTGCTCCCTGCTGTTGCGCGGCGGGCGGGTGCGGGAACGGTCCTCGAAGCGGGGCACGACCCCGATGGCGAACAGCAGCCCGCCCATCACCACGGTCATCGCGATGTTGTGGACCACCTTCACGGTGGGCAGGCCCCAGCGCACGAGCGTGCCCGGATCGGCCACCTGCCGCGGCGCGGCCGCGCCCCCGTAGAGGAGCGCGGCCGTCATGCCGATCATGGCCGCCACGAGCACCGCCGCAATGGTCCAGGGGCTCACGCTCACACCGGCTGCCCCGGAACCGCCGCTCCCGCCGGACGACGGCGCGCGGCCGGCCCGGGCGGCGTCGGCCCCGCCCGTGGGTCGGGCGCGGTCCTTTCCGCCGGTTCCCCTGCCCGTCGTGCGTGCGGTGCTGCTCATGCTCGTGACCCTCCGGCCCGTTGGTGGTTCGATCTCACGCTGCCCGCGGTGCCGCTCACGTGAACAGCACGTCCCCGACGAACCCGCCCTCGCGGCACCCCGGCGGGATCGCGAAGACCGCCGAGCCGATCGGAACGGTCCACGTGTTCAGCATGTCCAGCTCGTCCAGCCGCCGCTGGATGGGCACGAACTGCTTCACCGGGTCCGCCTGGTAGGACGCGAAGATCAGCCCCGTGGTGGACACCCCTCCGGAGACGTCCCCGGAACGGCTGCGACCGGACGCGTCGTGCACCGCCAGGTCGTAGTTGTACACCCTACGGAAGATCTTCTCGTCCGGGTTCGGGCTGCGCGAGCGCCGCACGTGGCTGTAGGAGGAGATCACCGGGAAGCCCAGCGGTCCCACGGCGTCCAGGTCCGGCTCGTCGTGCTCCTGCTGCCCCGTGAGGGGGGCGCCGTCCGAGAGCCTGCGCCCCACGGCGTCCTCGCGGGCCGGAGTGTCGGCCTCGTCCCACGTGTCCAGGTTCATGTGGATGCGCCGCAGCACCAGGGAGGTGCCGTCCTGCACCCACGGGGTGAAGCCGCTCTGCCCGTAGACGACCTTCTCGTGGTCCGCCTCCCCCGGGTAGGGGTTGGAGGTGCCGTCCACCTGACCGAAGAGGTTGCGCATGGTCTGCCCGTCCGGGGTGGCGCCCACCGTGTTGCGGAAGCCGTCCTGCACCCACTGCACGCTCGCGAACGAGCGGACGTCCTTGAGCAGCACGCGCTGCGCGTGGGCGAGCGTGAGCTTGTCGTCGCAGCACAGCTGCAGCAGCAGGTCCGCCTGTCCCCAGGCCTCCTGCAGCCGGTCCACACCGAACGCGGGCAGCGGACGCAGCCACTGCGGCACGCGGGACGGGGCGATCAGCTTCACCGTGCGCGGGCCGAAGCCCACCGTCACGGTCAGCCGCGACGGGTTCTCCGCGAGCCACGGTTCCTGGTCGTTGACGGGCGCCTGCCCACTGGTCAGCGCCGCGGCGTCGTCCGTCAGCACGCGCAGCAGCCGCCGCAGCGAGTCGCGGGTGGCCGCGGCGTCGAGCTTCAGACCGACGAACGCGCAGAACGCCTGCGGCAGCGTGGCCACGCCGGCCTGCCGGGCCCCGTGGAACGGTTCCGTGCGCTGCCCGGGACGGGTCTCGTCCGTGGCGGCGCCGGACCACGGGGCCTGTCCCCCGAGTGCCGCGGCGGACACGGCCCCGAGGCCGGTGACCCCGGCCCCGGCGACCGCGCCCGTGAGCAGCGACCGCCGGTTCCAGGCCGGGCGGTCCGTGGGGGCCGCGTCGCTGGGGGCCGGACCAGAGAGGTCTGTCTCAGCGGCCGCCCGGCCCCTCGGCGCGGGGTCAGGCGGTGCCGGGTCGGTCGATGCCGGGTCAGTGGGCATGGCACTCCGGCAGGGCGGAGGAGGACGGCGAGCTCATGGCCATGCCCTCGTGCCCCGCGTGCTCGGAGGATCCCGACGCCGCGGCTGACGCATCGCCGTGCCCGGAGTGGTCGTGGCCCGCGTGCTCGTCCGACGGTGCACCCGTCGCCGCCGAGGAAGACATGTCCATGCCGGAATGCGAGGCGTGCGGGTCCGCGGAACCGCTCGCCCCCTCACCCGGGGCGTACTCCTCCTTGGCCCCGGAGTAGTCACGCACGGGGACGGTGACGTCCTGCGTCCCGGCGTCCGTGCGCAGCTGCAGCGTGAGGTCCGCGCCCGCCTTGAGCGAGCACGTCAGACCCATGAGCATGATGTGGTTCCCTCCGGGCTCCAGGGTGATGCTCTTGCCCGCCGGGATCGTGAAGCCGCCGTCCTTCTCCTTCATCGTGGAGGACCCGTTCGAGCCGTCCGTGACGGTCTCGTGCAGCTGCACGGACTCGGCGGTGCCCTGGGCGGTGGCGCCCGTGAGTGTCACGTCCTTGTCCGACGTGTTGGTCAGGGTGCCGAACGCGGCGGTCATGCCGGAGTCGGCGGCCTTGGCCCACCCGTTGTCGAGGGTGAGAGGCGCCGCGGATGCGGACGCGCTGGTCGGGCTCTGCGCCGACGACGACGCTTCGTCCCCCTGCTGCGCGGAGCAGCCGGTCACGGCCGCGAGCCCCAGGCCGAGCGCGACGACCGTGGCCAGGGCACGGTGTGCCGCGGGCCGCGTGGTCAGCGGACGGTCGGTGGTGGTCGGGGCGGTGGTGTGCTGGTTCATGGTGTGTGTCCTTGTGAAGTGTGTGGTCCGCTGCGCGCGGGGCATGTCGCCGGGAGTCGCGGCGGGTTCGAGCCGGTGGCTGCGCGCCGGGCCGCTGGGAGCGTGGCGGGCCGCCGGCGGCGCGAGGGGGTTGACCGGAGTGCGCGGAGGGTTCCGCGCCAGACCGTTGCTCTCTCCGCGGCTCTGCCCATATGCCGCTCCGCGCATACGGACCGGGTGTCAGGGATGTGGTTCGTGTCCGCGGGGTGGGTCAGCGCTGGCGCGGGCGGGTGGCGAAGGCCAGCACCACGAGCAGCAGCACGAGCGCGACGCCGCCGCCGATCACCGGCAGCACCCAGCCCGGGATGCCCGAGCCGTTGACCTGCTGGGAGCCGTCGTTGCGCGCGGGACTCTCGGACCCGGACGCCACGGGAGCCGGGGACGCCGTGGACCCCGCACCCTCGCCCACGTTGTACGTGAAGGTGCCCTCGATCGGGTGGCCGTCCTGGGAGACCACGCGCCACGTGACCGTGTAGGTCTCGTCCGTGTCCCCACCCTCGCGCAGCGGCTGGGAGACCTTGGTCTTCTGCACGGCCAGGGTCCCGCGCGTGATGTCCGTGCCGTGGGAGTCCGTGACCCGGACCTCGCTGCCGATGTCCTGAATGTTGCCGGAGAAGGTGAGCTCGAGCGTCGTCGGTGCCTTCGCAATGCTCGACCCGGCCTCCGGGTTCGTGCTCACGAGCTCGTCGTGCGCCCTTGCGGGGCCTGCAGTGACCAGCACCAGGGCAAGGGCCACGAGGCCCGCCCACAGTGCGGGGAGGATGGAACGTGATGATGTGCGTGACATGGAATGACTCTCCTGCGCGGTGCGCGCGGTGTGCCGCACGGAGCGGCGGGTGGACGGTGGATGCCGAGGAGGGCATCGACGCCGCGGCGGGTGCCGGGGGCGATGCCTACGCGGCCACCGGCGGCCCACGGTACCCGCACAGGCACGAGAGCAGGAGCTGGTCCGCCAGCGCCCGGGGAGAGGCCCATGCGGTCCGCCGCCGCACGGGCACGGCCACCGGCCGCGGATGAAGGGTGAGCAGGCCCAGGACCCGCAGCGAGACGGCGTCGACCAGGCGCAGCACCGCCACTTCACCGTGGCGCAGCAGGGCGTACGTGGCGAGGGCGGCGACCACGTGCCCCACCACCATCGGGAGGCCGTGGTGGGCCATGGGCGGCACGGCGGAGATCAGCACCTGAGCGCCGTCGGCCGTTGCGGCAGCACCGTGGTGGTGACCGTGGTCGAGCACGCGGGCGGCGCCCGCGGACTGCGCGAACAGGGTGTGCAGCAACGCCTGGCTCACCACCACGCTCGCGGCAGTGCCCAGCCGGGAGATCCTCCGGCCGGAGAGGAGCATGCACACGGGGGCCGCGAGGCACAGCGAGAGCGCCATGATCAGGGGTGACGGCCACGTCCCGTCGAGAGCGGCGTGGGAACCGGCCGCGAGCGCTGTGGCGGTGAAGGCCGCCACCCAGCCCCGGGCAAGCCGGCGCGCGCGAGGGGACACCGAACACCTCCGAGGCTGATGAGTGGGCACGACAGTCGAGTCCCATTATGCGCGTTCCAGTGGCCCTGCAAGAACCTCGCCACGCGCACACCTCCCACATGCAAAGGGACCGTTCGCGCGAGTGCGCGAACGGTCCCTGGGGCGCTCACGGGTCCGGGACCCGTTCAGAGCTGTCTCACTTGGAGGAGACGGCAGCCTTCAGCTTGGAGCCGGCGGTGAGCTTCACACCGTGGCCGGCGGGAATCTGGATGGCCTCACCGGTCTGCGGGTTGCGGCCCTGACGAGCGGCACGGTCGGTGCGCTCCACGGAGAGCCAGCCCGGGATGGTGATCTTCTCGCCCTTGGAGACGGAGCTCTCGAAGACCTCGAAGAGGGAATCCAGCACGCCGTTGACGGCGGCCTGGGTGTTGCCGGACTTCTCGGCAACCTCGGCGACGAGTTCGCTGCGGTTCATAGCCATGTACGTGTCCTCCTGGACTGGGTCGGCATTCTCTCGGAAGGGATGACCGGGGGGCTAGGGCCCCTCCGGTGGAGAAATTACCAGCTGGACTTGTAGATACCGGGCAATTCGCCGCGGTGAGCCATGTTGCGGAAGCGCACGCGGGAGATCCCGAAACGCTGGAAAGTGCCGCGGGGACGGCCGTCGATCTGGTCGCGGTTGCGCACGCGGATCGGGGAGGCGTCACGGGGCAGCTTCTGCAGGCCCAGGCGGGCCTCCTCGCGTGCCTCGGGGGACGCGTTCTCGTCCACGAGGGTCTTCTTCAGCTCAGCACGCTTGGCCGCGTAGCGCTCGACGATGACCTTGCGCTGCTCGTTCTTGGCGATCTTGGACTTCTTGGCCATGGTTTCAGCGCTCCTCGCGGAAATCGACGTGCTTGCGGACCACCGGGTCGTACTTCTTCATGACGAGGCGGTCGGGGTTGTTCCGGCGGTTCTTGCGGGTGACGTAGGTGAACCCGGTACCGGCCGTGGACTTCAGCTTGATGATGGGACGTACGTCCTTGTCCTTGGCCATCTCAGATCTTCTCCCCACGTGCGATGAGCTCGTTGACCACGGCGTCGATGCCGCGGGCATCGATGACCTTGATGCCCTTGGCGCTCAGGTTGAGCGTGACGTTGCGCCGCAACGAGGGCACCCAGTAACGCTTCTTCTGGATGTTCGGGTTCCACCGGCGCTTGGTGCGGCGGTGCGAGTGCGAGATGCTGTGGCCAAAGCCCGGCTGGGCCCCGGTCACCTGGCAGTGCGCTGCCATAGTGTTCTCCTCCAATGTCCAATGTCGACGAAATGACGGCACGCATGGCGGCCGCCGGGCGGTGTTCCGCCAGCGGCCGTGGCCACGAGTGGTCCGTCACCTCAAGAAAATGCCACCGTTCGCGCGCCGGGCGTGATGTTCTCTTACCCCGCGGCAGTACCGGTCAGGGCACTCGCTACGACGAAGACGGTGAAGATCTAGGCGCCGGTAGATGGACTCCACCACACGACAGCCTTAGATTCTAGGCTTCTACGGACTCTCTCGCAAATTTGAAACGGAAACGGTGCGATTGAGCGCCCCTCGATCCTAGCCGGTGAGCCGCGATGCGCCAATTCCCGGGCCCGCGACGGCGGGCCGGGTCGCCGTCGGCACTCGCGGGACGCGGCACCGGACGGGCCCCGACGCATCGGGATGCAGACACGAGCAGGGGTGGCGACCCGTCCATGACCCGGCTCGCCACCCCAACACGCTTTCTTCGGCCCCATCTCCTCACCCAGGAGATTAGGTAAGACTTATCTTACCTAATTCTTCCGGCGCGGCAACCCCCGCCGCGAACCGGCAGCGGAGTCCTCGGAACACCCGCTCAGGAGCCCGAGGACGCCGTGCGGAACGGGTCCGCGATGTCCCGCCGCTCGGGCTGCGTGGGAGCCCGTGAGGTGACCTTGGGATCCCTCCGGTGCGTGCCCAGCGCCTCGTTGACCACGTCCACGAGCCGGTTCACGCGTTCGATGCGAGGCAGGTTCTCGAGCATCACGGGACGGCCGTCGGAGTCCGCCAGGGGCACCCGCCAGTTGGGGTACTCGTCACTCGTGCCGGGTTGGTTCTGGATCCGCTTCTCCCCCACGGCGTCCACCAGGGACACGTTGAGCAGCAGGGACGGGGCGTCGCACAGGTAGCGGTACAGCGCCTCGATCTTCTCCTCCGGCCCGGCATCCTCCCCGTCCGGGAGGTAGCCGGCCTCGGCCACCGCGGTGAAGAAGGTGTCCAGCTGGCGCTGCGCCTCCGCGCGCTCCTCCTCCGGGGAGCGGGCGAGCAGGTCCAGCTTCTCGCGCAGCTCCAGCTGCACGCCCTCCAGGTAGCCCGCGGTGGGCGGGAGGTCGTGGGTGTTGACCGAGGCCATGCACAGCTCGCGGTAGCGGGAGGGGTCCAGGGGGACGTCCCCGTCCATCTCGAACCACAGGATGGACGTGCCCAGCACGCCCTTGCTCTCCAGGTAGTCGCGCACACCGGGTTCCACGGTCCCCAGGTCCTCGCCCACCACGAGCACACCGGCCAGCTCGGCCTCCAGGGCGAGGACGCCCACCATGGCCTCGTGGTCGTAGTAGACGTACGTGCCGTCCGAGGCCTTGTTGCCGTCCGGGATCCACCAGAGCCGGAACAGCCCGGCCACGTGGTCGATCCGCACGCCGCCGGAGTGGCGGAAGATCGTGCGCATCATCTGGCGCCACGGCCGGTACCCCACGGCCGCGAGCTTCTCGGGGTGCCACGGCGGCTGGCTCCAGTCCTGGCCCAGCTGGTTGTACATGTCCGCCGGGGCACCCACGCTCACGCCCTGCGCCATGACGTCCTGCAGGGCCCAGGCGTCCGCGCCGTGCTTGTGCACGCCCACGGCGAGGTCGTGCACCACGCCGATGTCCATGCCCGCCCGGTGCGCCGCGCGCTGGGCGGCCTCGAGCTGGTTGTCCAGCAGCCACTGCAGCCACACGTGGAAGTTGATGCGGTGGCGCAGCCGCGAGCGCGCCTCCTGGGCGTACGGGGACTCGGGCGAGGCGGCCTCGTCCTGCCACAGCGGCGAGTCCTCCCCGAGCTCCTCGCGCAGCGCGCACCACAGGGCGAAGTCCTGCAGGGGCTGGCCGCCCTGGGCCACGAAGGCCTCCAGCTGCTGCTGGCGGTAGGGCGAGCGGCGCACCGTGTAGAGCAGCTCCAGGGTCTTGAGCTTGGCCGCGAACGCGGAGTCGCGGTCGATCGTGGCGGGGTCCAGCACCGCCTTGCGCTGGATCGCCGCGAGCCGGTCCACGACCTCCCGGTCCGCCGGACGCAGGTATGGGAACTCGGCCACGTCCGCCACGCGCAGGTACAGGGGGTTGAAGAACCGGCGGCTGGACGGCAGGTAGGGCGAGGGCTCCACCGGGGGTTCGGGCTCCGCGGCGTGCAGCGGGTTGATGAGCACGTAGTCCGCGCCCTGGACGCCGCTCACCGCGGCGAGGGACGCGAGGTCGGAGAGGTCGCCCACGCCCCACGAGCGCGAGGAGGCCACCGAGTAGAGCTGGGCCATGTAGCCCCAGCGCCGCTGCCCGCGCAGCCGGTCGGTGGTGCTGAGCCGACGGGGCGTGACCGCCACGTCGATCTGCTCGGTCTCGCCGGAACCGGTGCTCGCCTCGAGGCGGTACCAGCCCAGGGACAGCCCGCTCGGCAGGGCGTGGTCCACACGCCGTCGGGCCTCGCCCCCGACGTCCCGCGTCTGCGGGTTGGCTCCCCGGGCGGGTTCGAGCTCCTGAACCTCGTCCGGCGCGTCCTCGGGCCACAGCCGCACGCGCACGGTGTCACCGTCCGCAACGGTCACGGGCACCGAGGCCTCGGCGCCCTCCTCGGTCACGAGCAGGGGCGGCAGCAGCCGCAGCCACGGGGCGTCCTCGCGCTCGCGCAGGGTGCGCTGCGCGGCGTCGTCGTCCGCGACGTCCGCGCCCAGGGCCGTGAGGACGCTGCGCAACGTCTGCTCCGGCACCGTGACCTCGGACCCATCGAATCCCTCGTACTGCGTGGCCACCCCGTACTCCGTGGCCAGGCGCTGCAGCGTGGTGTCCCCTGAATGTCTCGCGTTCTCCGGCATGGTCCCACTCTAGCCAGCGGGGCGACGCGCGCTCGCCGCCCTGGCAGCCGCCCCGCGCCGACGACGACGCCCGCTCCCGGCGCGCGGGCCGCCCCACCGCGCGTGGTTGACTGGGACCATGGAACCCACCCTCCCCGCACCGGACCCGCAGTGGCGCCCGCACGCCGTCGTCTTCGACTGCGACGGGGTGCTCATGGACACCGAGAGCGCGTGGGCCCACGTGCAGCGCGACGTCGCCGAGGACTTCGGCGTGGCGATCGACGAGCGCACCGAGAAGGACCTGATGGGCCTCTCCGCCCGGGACGTGGCCCGGCACATCACGCGCGAGGCCCAGAAGCTGGCGGAGGTGCGCGGGAGCGCGGCGCCGTCCTTCGACGAGGTCTCCGCCCACCTGCTGCGCACCGAGGACGAGGTCGTCGGATCGGTGATCGAGCCGCTGCCCGGCGCCCTGGAGACCGTCCGTGCCTTCGCGCGGCACGTGCCGGTGGCCGTGGCCAGCAACTCGACCGGCCCGATCCTGGACCGCAAGATGAAGGCCGTGGGGCTGGAGGGCGTGCTGCAGACGTGGGTCAGCGCCGACGACGTGGCCGACGGCAAGCCCTCCCCCGACATCTACGAGGAGGCCGTGCGCCGGCTCGGGGTGGCACCGGCGGACGCGCTCGCCGTGGAGGACTCGCCGGCGGGCACCACCGCCGCGGAGGCCGCAGGGATGGCCGTCCTGGGCGTCCCCCGCGGCCACGACGAGCCGCTGCGCAGCCACTGGCTGGTGGGCTCCCTGGACGATCCCGCCCTCGTCGAGCTGCTGCGCGGGTGGGGCGTCGAGCGCTGAACCGCCGCGCGGGCGGCGCGGAGCCCGCGCCCTATGCGGACCGCAGAGGGCCACACCCCCGGACCTGCCCCGACGACGAGGGCCCGCGTCCCCACCGCGGTGGAGGACACGGGCCCCGAGGGCAGCGGGTGCTGTCCGCTCAGCTGTTCCAGAGGCCGTAGGTCTCGGCCAGCTCGGAGACCTTCTTGGCGCGCGCGAGGCGCGGCAGGTAGGAGCCGTCCGCGCCGGCGTGGCCGGAGTTCGCCTGCTCGATCATCTCGCGGGCCCAGCTGATCTCCTGCTCGCTCGGCGCCAGCGCGTGGTTGATGCCGTCCGTCTGGGCGGGGTCCAGGCACAGCTTGCCGGTCATGCCCATGGACTGGGTGACCTTGCACGCCGCCGCGAGATCCTCCCCGAACATGCCGTTGCTGGGGCCGTCGATGGGCCCGGGCAGCTCGCCCACGCGGGACGCCGTGACCAGGGTCGAGCGTGCGAACGCGAGCGCCATGGGATCGCCGGAGGCGCCGGTGTCCTTGCGGAAGTCCCCCACGCCGAACGCGAGGCGGAAGACGCCGGGTGCGCGCGCGATGTCGTACGCGTTCATCAGGCCCACGGCGGACTCGATGAGCGCGACCACGGGCGTTCCCGCGCGGCTCATCATGGCGGTCTTGGTGATGTGGTCCGGGTGCTCGGTCTTGGCGAGCACGATGCCCCGCAGGTTGCGCACCTCGCTCAGCGCCGCGAGGTCCTTCTCCCAGTGCGGGGTGCTGATGTCGTTGACGCGCACCCACGCGCTCACGCCGTCCTGCATGGCCTCGACCATCTGGGCCCGCGCACGGTCCTTGTCCTCCTCCGGCACGGCGTCCTCGATGTCCAGGACCACGGAGTCCGCCTCGGAGGCCATGGCCGGCGCGAAGAGGGAGGGGTCCGCCGCGGACGTAAGCAGCCAGGAACGGGAGAGCCGTGCGGGAAGTGTTGCTGCACGCTGATTGCGGTACGGGGCCATGGATCTCCTCCGGGAGTGGTCGGGCGGCGTCCGGGGAACGGACGGAACGGCTGCGGATCCGGCGGCGCGCTGCCGCTGCACCCCGGCGCGAGGGCGCGGCGGGAGCTCGGTTCCGGACCCGAAACCACATAAACCCTAGTACCCGGGCACCGGTGCCGCTCCCCGCGTGACGCGCAAAGGCCCCCCGCCCCGCTTTGTGGGGATCCCACGAGGAACGACGCCCCCGCGCGCCCCTCAGCCGGCGAGCGGCGTGTGCGCCGCGGGCACGCGCTCCTCCGGGCGCACCGGTCCGGGAGCCGTGGCCCCGGGAGCGAACGGTGATCCGCCGAGCGACTCGCGCCCGTGCGGCGTCGTCCAGGTGGAGAGGTCCGGGCCCAGCGGCACGATCCCGGACGGGTTGATGTCCCGGTGCACCACGAAGTAGTGCTCCTTGATCTGCTGGAAGTCCACCGTGTCCCCGAAGCCGGGCGTCTGGAACAGGTCGCGGGCGTAGCCCCACAGGTTCGGCATCTCGACGAGCTTGTTCCGGGAGGCCTTGAAGTGGCTCACGTACACGGGGTCGAAGCGGACCAGTGTGGTGAACAGCCGCACGTCCGCCTCCGTGATGTGCTCGCCCATCAGGTAGCGGCGGGTCGCGAGGCGCTCCTCGAGCCAGTCGAGCCCGGCCCACAGCCGGTCGTAGGCGGCGTCGTAGGCCTCCTGCGAGCCCGCGAAGCCGCAGCGGTACACGCCGTTGTTGACCTCCGTGTAGATCCGGCGCATCACCGGGCGCATCTCGTCGAGCAGCTCGGCGGGCCACAGGTCCGGCGCGCCCTCCCGCTGGTACGGGCCCCACTGGGTCGCGAAGTCCTCGGTCATCTGCGGGAAGTCGTTGGTCACGACCTGCCCGGTGGGGACGTCCACGACGGCCGGCACCGTGATGCCGCGCGGGTAGTCGGGGAACCATGTGAAGTAGTTCTCCTGCAGCCGCTGGGTGCCCAGCACGGGGTCACGCCCGTCCGGGTCCAGGTCGAACTGCCAGGAACGGGAGTCGTGGGTGGGCCCCGCGAGACCCAGGGAGAGGGCGTCCTCCAGGCCCAGCA
Source organism: Kocuria varians (assembly GCF_006539885.1). Lineage (GTDB taxonomy): Bacteria > Actinomycetota > Actinomycetes > Actinomycetales > Micrococcaceae > Kocuria > Kocuria varians. The sequence goes on from NZ_BJNW01000002.1 coordinate 12,931, forward strand.
GACGGCGCACGATCAGCGTGCGGTTCGCCCAGGGGCACGCGCGGGCCGGGACCAGGCGGTACCGCCCGGGTTCCACGGGCCACGCCTGCGCGCCGGGTGAGAGCTCGGCGTGCGCGGGGTCCGCCACGATCCGGTCCTCGATGTAGGTGGTGTCGCGGTCGTACTCCTCGCCCTCGTGGACGTAGGAGCCCACCGTGGAGTACTTCTCGTGGTCCTGGCCGGTGCCTCCGGCCGCCGTCTCCGACATGTCCCGCCTCCTGTCGACGTCTGTGCGTGTCGTTCCCCACCCTCCCACGCACGACCCCCGGACGCACCGGTCACCGCGTCACCGCGGCGGGATACAGTGGCCATGATGAGGCCGCTCGCGGCAACCAGCCGCGCGGCACCGCCGATCACCCACCCTGGACCACCATGACTTCCGCCCAGCACCCCCGCGACCCGCACGGTCCGTCCGAACCCCGCGCCCGGGAGACGCCCTCCCCCGCGGCACGGTCCGGGGACACGCACGTCCCGGACCGGGACGAGCCGCCGCGCTACGGCATCCGCCGGGAGCCCTCCGAGGAGCCCGTCGGGGCACGGCAGCCGCGCGAGTCCGGCGACGTGCGCGCGGCGTCCCCGCAGGCCACCCGCCGCATGGGCCGCGGCCTCTCCTTCACCGCGATCCTGCTGGGTGTGCTCGTGGGCCTCGGCCTGCTGGCCGGGGGCTCGTGGCTCGGATGGGTCGTCGGGGGGCTGCTGGTTCTCGTGGGCCTGGGCGGCTATGTGCTCGTGCAGACGCGTGCGCTGCCCGCATTCCGCGACCCGCACGAGCCCCCGCGCCGCGCATGGTCCAAGCTGTGGCTCATCCCCGCCGTGCTGCTGGTGCTGGGCCTGGGGTGCTTCGCCACGGCCTTCGTGGTGCCCTCGTGGCTCGGGCCCGTGGTGGACCCGGACCTGCTGGACGACTACGTCCTGGCGTTCGTCGTGGGCGGCATGACCCTCGTGGTGGGCGCGGGCCTCGGCTTCGGCCTCGTCGCCGTCGCGCGGCTCACCCGCCCGGACGACGACGACTCACCCCTGCGCCCCACCGACTACGCGCAGCGCGTGCGCGAACGGGACCGCCGAGAGAACACCGGCGGCCACTACGACTCCGACTGGATCACGCGCGACCCCCGTGACTGACCACCCGCCCGCACCGCCGCAGCCCCCGGCGCACCGCAGAAAGCCCCGCCCCATGGACACCCCACCCAGCGCCCGGAACGTCAGATGGCTCAGCGAGACCGAGCAGGACGTCTGGCGCGGCTTCCTCCAGCTCAGCCGCGGCATGGAACGGGCCGTGGACCGGCAGCTGCAGCGCGACAGCGACCTCTCCAGCTCCGAGTACGAAATCCTGGTGCCGCTCTCCGAGGCGCCCTCCGAGGGGTTGCCCTCGCGGGAGCTACTGCGGCTTCTGGGCTGGGAGCGCTCGCGGCTGTCCCACATGCTCTCGCGGATGGAGCGCCGCGGCATGATCTCCCGCTCCCCCAGCCCCACGGACGCCCGCGGGCTCGTCGTGGGGATCACCGCCCACGGCCGGGAAGTCATCGAGAACGCGGCCCCCGGGCACCTGGTACTCGTGCGGGAGGCCTTCATGGACCTGCTGGACGAGGAGGAGAGCTCCGCCCTGCTGGGCATCGCGGAGAAGGTGCTCCCCCGGCTCGAGGAGATGGGCCACCGCTGAGGGGTCGCCCCCGAGGGATCCGTGCCGGGCGGTCCGGGAAAAAGTCCTGTTAACAGGGGACGGGTCCTGCCACTTGGGGGATCGGCAGGACCCGTCGGACATCCCGAATCTGGGGGAGATCGGGACGCCGGCCAACCGGGGGAACGTCCGTGCGCTCATTTGGGGGGATGCGCCCGGGCCACTTCGGCCGACATCAACACTTTATGTGGCAACTCCATCGAGACGCAAGTAATGGGGCGCATTGCGCACAAAATATCATTTCGCATCGTCTTTTGGGCCGGTGGCAGGGCGCAACATTCCGTCACACCGTCATATAGGTGAGGGTTCCCTCACCACGAGAACTACGGCAGGGCGACGTCGTTGTCCCCCGGAAGAACCACACCCTCCGCCCGCTGCGGCGCCGCCACCCCGGTCCCGCCGTCCGTGAGGTCCACCACCACGTCCAGCAGGGAGCGCACGAGCGCGGAGCGCTCGTCACGGCGCCACGCGAGCGCCAGCTCCACCTCCGGCGCGTCCACCAGGTCCACGTAGGCCACGCCGTCGAGCCGCAGGGCCCGCACCGAGGCCGGGACCGCGGCGATCCCGCTGCCCGCGGCGACGAAGGAGAGCATCTCGGCGGTGCCCTGCGCGACCCGGGCGGTGCGCGGCTCGAACCCGTGGCGCCGGCACAGCTCGCGCAGCGCACGGTGGACCACGGACATCGGCGGGTGCGCGACGAACGCCTGTTCCCGCAGCTCGGCCACCTCCGGGGCCCGGCCGGCGGCGAAGGAGCTCCCGGCGGGGACCGCGACCACCAGGGGATCCCGACGGAGCACCCGGAACTCGACCTCCGGGGAGGCCACCGGCGGGCGGAGGAAGGCGATGTCCAACGAGCCGTCCCGCAGCCCGCTCTCCATGGTGGGCGTCAGCAGCTCGCCCCGGGCCAGCGCACCCACCCCGGGCAGCCGCTCCTCGATCCGGCGCACGACCGCCGGCATCAGGTCGTAGGTCGCGCTGCCCGCGAAGCCGAGCCGGGCGTCCCCCGTGGTGCCGCTGCCGAGCCGACGCACGTCCGCCTCGAGGGCCTCGAGCTCCTCGACGACCTTGCGCCCACGGTCCAGCAGCTCCTGGCCCGCGGGCGTGAGGTCCACGCGGCGCGTCGTGCGGTCCAGCAGCCGTACCCCCAGCTGCTCCTCCAGCTGCCGGATCTGCTGCGACAGCGGCGGCTGCGCCATGTGCAGCCGCTTGGCCGCACGGCCGAAGTGCCGCTCCTCGGCCACGGCGATGAACTGGGTGAGGTGTCGCAGCTCCACGGATGCCAGGCCTCAGGAGTCCAGGAGCTTGCGCTCCAGGATCTCCTCCTTGACCGCGCGCCGCAGGGTCTTGCCGAGCATGGTGCGGGGCAGGTCCGCCATGGCCACGATGCGGCGCGGGACCTTGTAGCGGGTGACCTTGTCGTAGCAGTGCTGCCGCAGGGCGGCCTCGTCGAGGGTGGTGCCGGGCTCCAGGACCACCGCCGCGACCACGGTCTCGTTGCCGTCCGCGTTGGGGATGCCCACCACGGCGGCGTCCGCGACGCTGTCGTGGAGCTTCAGCGCGGTCTCCACCTCCGTGGGCGCCACGTTGAACCCGCCGGTGATGATCACTTCCTTGATCCGGTCCACCACGCGCAGGAAGCCGTCCTCGTCCACCGTGACCACGTCACCGGTGCGCAGCCAGCCGTCCTCCGTGAACAGCTCCGCGGTCTCCTCCGGGCGCTTCCAGTACCCGCGGGTTACCTGCGGACCCTTGACCAGCAGCTCGCCCTCGGCGTCCACGGGGACGTCGTCGTCCGTGCCCGGCTCCACCATGCGGATGTCCGTACTGGGGAACGGGATGCCGATCGAGCCCGCGCGGCGGTGCTCGTTGAGCGGGTTGCACGCCACCAGCGGCGAGCACTCGGTGAGCCCGTAGCCCTCGATCAGCATGCCTCCCGTGGCATCTTCCCATGTCCCGACGAGGGGGACGGGCAGCGTCATGGCACCGGAGACGGCCACGCGGATGCCTGACAGCTCCACGCCCGTCTCCTCGGCGGTGTCGAGCACCTTCTGGTAGACCGGCGGAACGGCGGGCAGCACGGTGGGCATGCTCTTCTTCATGGCCCGCAGGATGAGGTCACCGCGCACGGTGGGGAACAGCACGAGCTTGGCGCCCAGGGACATGGCGAACGTGAGCCCCAGGGTGAGGCCGAACGCGTGGAAGAGGGGAAGCACTCCGTAGACCACCTCGTCCGAGGAGCTGTCGAGCCAGTGCCGGCCCATGAGGGCGTTGGACTCGAGGTTGCGGTGACTCAGCATCGCACCCTTGGGGTTGCCGGTGGTGCCGGAGGTGTACTGCAGCAGGGCGATGTCGTGCGCGGTGGGGCGGGGGTGGTCCGTGCGCAGCGGCTCGTGGGCCACGAGGGTCTTCCACGCGATGGCCCCCGGCGCGGACTGCGTGAGCTCGCGGCGCTGCTCCCTGAGCTTCTTGACCGGCAGCCGCAGCCCGAGGCGCATCAGCGGCGACATGCCCTCGGTGATGTCCACGGCCACCACGTGCTCCACCGCGAGGTCCTCGGGCATCTGGAGGATGGAGGTCGCGATCTTGTCCCACGCGATCACCACGCGCGCCCCGTGGTCCTCGAACTGGTGGCGCAGCTCCGGAGCCGTGTAGAGGGGGTTGTGCTCCACCACGATGGCCCCGAGGCGCAGCACCGCGTAGAAGGCGACGATGTGCTGCGGGCAGTTGGGCAGCACGATGGCCACGCGGTCCCCCGCCTGCACCCCCATGATCCGCAGCCCCTCGGCCGCACGCTGCACCTGGTCGCCCAGGCGCGCGTAGGTCATCCCGGCCCCGAAGAACTCCACGGCCGTCTTCCCGCCGTGGCGCGCGACCGACTTCTCCAGCATGTGCACGAGAGAGGTCTCGGGGAGGTCCAGGTCGCGCGGCACCCCGGGGTCGTAGCTCGCCGTCCAGGGTCGCGCCGCCAGGAAGTCTCGGGAATTCGCCTCAGCCATGTGTGCGAGGTTACCCGCCCGTCCGTTCCCGCGCATGGGAACCCCCGTACCGTCGCGCTCCCGTCGTCCGGCGAGACCTCCCGCACCGTCCCGCTCTCCGCGCCTCCACCCGCCCCGACCTCGGTAGACTTCGGGGACCGCACCGGATCTCCCGCCGAAACGAGGCCACCCATGTCCCCCTCCTCCGCCCTCCCGTCCGCCCGCGACCCGTTCGACAACGGCGAGGCGCCCTGGACGGAGCGGACCCCGGCGGCGGCCGGTCCCGCGGACGGCGAGACCACGCGCCCCCTCCCGGAACCGGGCGGCGTCGGCAGCGGTGCGCGCGGCGTCGGGACCCCCGGGGACCGTCGGGATCCGGACACGATGCATGATTCCCCCGCCGCCACGGCGGCCATGCCCGCCCTCACGGACGACGACGCCCGTGGCACCTCTCCCGCCGCCGCGCCCCAGAGCGGGCGGACCGGCGTGGCCTCGGGCCGGCTGCACCCGAGGGACGGTGCGTCCCGCTACGCCGGCCCGGTGGGCGACGACCACCTCACCCCCGCGCAGGACCGCATCACCGCCGAGGCCGCCTGGGACACCATGCGTCCCGACGTGCGCCCGGACGGTGCGTCCGCCGTGCGGCGGCCCACCGCCGAGGAGCTGCGCGCCCGTCAGAAGCGGCGCTTCGGGGGCCTGCAGGCCCTGCCCGGCCTCATGGGCCTCCTGGCCGCGATGGCGCTGGGTGCCCTGCTGTCCGGGGTGCTCGCGCTCGTGGCGCCGCAGTTCGGCGTCGACACCGCGGGCAGCGCCGGGGACGTCCTGGAGCGCGCGTGGCAGCAGCCCGGGGCCACCGCGCTGTGGGGCGCGGTGGCCGCGCTCGGCGTGGTCGAGTTCCTCTCCATGCTCGCGGGCGGATACGTGGCCGGGCGCATGGGCAGGTTCTCCGGGCCTGCGCAGGGGCTCAGCGTGTGGCTGTGGTCCCTGCTCGCCCACGCGGTGGCCTCCGGGGCGGTCCTGCTGTGGGCCGACGCCACTGAGCTGGGCGGGCCCCGGTGGGTCGTGCAGCAGGTGGTCGGCGGGAATCCCGGGGTCGGACTCGTCGCTCTCGCGGGGCTGCTCGTGCTCGGTCTCCTCGCCGCGATCCTCGGTGGAACCTGGGGAATGCGCTACCACCGCAAAGTGGACGCCTGGACGGTTTCGCATGCACTGAGCGAGTAGACTTTGCCTGTCGAGGACCTGGGCTGGGACCTCACAGGGGAGTACGGAGGAACTCGTTATGCCTTCAACACTCGTCGCAGTTGTCGACGATCATGAAGTGGTCCGTGAGGGTGTTCGACTGGTGTCCATGACATCGCTCGCGGACGTGAAACTCGTGGGGTCTTCCGACTCCGTGTCCACGCTGCTGGACCAGCTGGGGCGGGATCCGGAGAATCCCGCGCTCACGGCGCAGGGTGCCAAGCGCATCGAGTGCGACGTCGTGCTGCTGGACCTCTCGCTCGCGGACAAGTCGCGTCCCGCGAGCAACGTGGAGCGGTTGCGCAGCGCGGGCATGAAGGTGCTGATCTTCAGCATCGGGGAGAACGCGGGCCTGATCCGCGAGGCCCTGCGCGCCGGTGCGCTCGGTCTGGTCCGCAAGTCGGACCCCCTGGAGCACGCCATCGAGGAAGCGCGCGCCATCGCGGACGGCAAGCCCGTCATCACCAAGGAACTGGCCGCGGCCATCGACGGCGACACCGAGTTCTCGCGCGCCGCGCTCTCACCGCGGGAGCGGGAGACCCTGCGGCTCTACGCCTCCGGCTTCGCACAGGTCCAGGTGGCCCGGCGCATGGGGATCAAGCAGTCCACGGTGAAGACGAACATCGACCGCATCCGGGAGAAGTACGCCCGCATCGGACGCCCCGCGCCCACGAAGATCGACCTGCGCATCCGCGCGATCGAGGACGGTCTGGTGGACCCCGAGGACGACGTGATCAGCGCCGAGAAGAAGCTGTGACCCCGGCGCAGCACACCGTGTGACCCTCCATACCGGGGCGGCCAACGACAGGGCCCGCTCGTACCGGCGGGTCAACATCCGGTTGCGGTGGAAGCGTTTCTTCGCCACCACCGCACCGGGTGAGCTGGGCCTGTACACCTACAGGGCCCACTACATGGCCATGATCGGCTTCGGGATCTTCGGAGTGGCCCACCTGATCGAGGTGCTGCCCATCTACGCCCAGCAGCAGCACATGCTGCAGGGGTGGTACGTGCTGTTCCTCGTGGCGCTGGCGGTGCTCACCGGGCTGACCCTCTTCTACGGGCTGCGGCACTCCGTGAGCCCGTGGGTCTTCGTCGCCTACACCACGGTGGTGGCGGCGGCGATCATCGCCCTTCCCCTCGCCTGGACCGGCGAGTCCATGCCGCAGAATCCGTGGATCTCCGGGTTCATCATCCTCGCGGTCGGGGCCGCCGCCGTGCTGTGGAGCGCCCGGGCCGCCCTGCTGTACATGTTCATGCTTGAAGCCGTATATGCGGTGATCGCCACCCACGTGGTCAGCGTGAACGCGAGTGCGGAGTCGTGGTTCGGCGCCGGGCTGGCCCGCATGCTCTTCGGTTCCGTGCTCGTCATGATCCTGACGTTCGGCAAGCGCGGCGTGGAGCGGCTGGACAGCAACTACGCGGACGCCCTCGCCCGGACGCTGGCCATGCACCGCAACCGCTCGGAGACCGCGGACCAGGAGCGGATCGACCGGCTCATCCACGACAACGTGATGGCCGCGCTGCTGGACGCCTCCCGCTCGCAGGGCGCGCTCTCGCGCCAGACCCGGCAGTTCGCGTCCCGCGCGCTCGATGTCCTCTCGGAGGAGTCCAGCCGCGCCACGGGCTCCCACACCGTGATGGTGCACGTGCTCATGGACGAGCTCATGGACGCCCTCGCCCCGTGGCGCACCCGCGTGCGCTTCACCAACCTGCGGGCGCCCATGCGACCCGTGGGCGAGCCCCGCGTGTTCGTGCCGGGCTACGTGGCCCACGGACTGACCCAGGCCGTCACGGAGGCGGTCTCGAACAGCGCCCGCCACTCGGGCAGCGAGGTCACCACGGTCTCCATGGAGGGCGAGCTGTGCGCCCCCACCCGGATCAACCCCGAGGGGTTCTACCTGCGCTTCACGATCAGCGACGACGGCCGCGGCTTCAACTACCACGACATCCCCGGCCGCCGGCTGGGCGTGCGCGTGTCCATCATGGAGAACATCGAGGCCATCGGGGGCAGCGTGGACCTGGACACCGCCCTCGGCCGGGGCACCAAGCTCACGCTGCTGTGGCCCAGGGACGCCGCCGCGTGAAGCGCCGGAAGAAGGGCGTGCCCCACGAGGTCTTCGCGCACCGCTACCTGCGGGTGATCGTGCTCCCGGCGTTCGCCGCCCCGTTCGTGGACGCCCTGGGACACCTGCGCTCCGCCTCCGGCAGGCAGGAGGAGTTCATCGTCTCGATGATCGCCTACGCGCTGGCCGGGCTGATGGTGTCCCTGCCCGCGTGGGACGGCTACCGCTTCCCCCTGCTCCCCACGGTGGTGGTGACCGTCCTCTTCCTCGTTGCCGCGCAGCAGGGCTACGCCGCCACACCGGTCACCCTGGACGCCGGTCAGACCCCTTGGTTCCACCTGGGCTTCATCGCGCTGCTCTTCGCCCTGGGAATGCGGCTGCGCCCGGGGTGGGCGTGCGCCGTGTGGCTCGGGGTCTCCGCCCTGTCCATCATGCGCTGGCCCACCGTGGACGGCGTCCTGCGCCCCATCGAGGCGTACCACGTGGTCGGGGCCGCGGTTCTGCTCGTCACCTGGATGGTCGAGCGGCAGTACAACAGCTTCATGGCCCGGCAGGAGGACACCCGGAAGATCCTGGAGGCGGCGCGCAGCAGCGACGAGGCCGAGAAGGACATGCGCGAGGCCTCGAGCCGGCGCGTGGACGAGGTGCGACGCCTCGCGGGCGGTCTGCTGGAACGGATCGCCCACGACACCTCCCCCGTCACCGACTACGACGCGCAGCAGTTCCGGCTCACCGAGGCGCAGCTGCGCGACAGCATCCGAGGGCGCTCCATCGCCACTCCGCACGTCCTCGAGATGACTCGCGCTGCCCGGGCCCGCGGGCTCACGGTGGACATCCTCGACGATCGGGGCAGCGCGCCGTCCGAGGCCGTCCTGGAGGCCACGGCGCAGCAGCTCGCGGAGGTCATCGCCCAGGCGGAGACCGGCATCATCACGGTGCGCGCTCTGCCCGAGGGGGACGCTGCCGCGGTGTTCATCGTCCACGACTGCCAGGACCCGGACGCGGACCCGGTGGCCATCGAGATCGAGGACGGCACGGGCGCCGTCTCCGTCTTCTGAGCCGAGCGCACTGCACAGGCGACCGCTCGGCGTCGTCGGCGGGCCGCGGATCCCCAGGCGGGCCGCTCGCCGGGGGAACGGCGGAGCGCCGCCCCTAGCGTGCTGGCATGACGACGGCCCCGCGGCCCAGCACCGCCACCGACACCGCCACTGCGCTCGCCCCCGCCCACGACGCCGCGCCCACCGTCCCGGACGAGGCCACCGGCCGCACGCCGAGAGTCCCCCGCGCATCGCCGGCCCCGGCCTCACACAGCGCGCCGGAGGCCCGCCCGTCCAGCGGAGCCGTGGCGTCTGCCCCGGGCACGCCACCCTCCGCACCGTCCGACGTCGAAACTGCCGCTGCCCCCTCCCGTGCCGCCTTCCGCGCGGTCCGGTGCGGGGACGGGCTGGACCGCTGCCCCTGGGCGCCGGCCACTCCGGGGGCGCTCGCGGACCACGACCTGGACTGGGGCGCGCGGCCCACGAGCGCGCACGGCTACTTCGCGGCGCTCACGCTGGAGCTCGTGGACTCGGGACTCGCGCGCTGGTCCCAGTCAGCGCGGCACGACGCCTGGTTCCTGCACATGGCCGGTCTGGATCCGGCGCGCGTGGCCCTCCTCGACGACGACGACGTGGACGACCTCCTCGACGTCCCGGAGCTGATCCGCAACCGGTCGAAGATCGAGGCCGTGGTCCGCAACGCGCGGGCCTGCGAGGACTGGGAGGTCGCCGACTGGGAAACGCTCCTCACGGACGCGGAGGTGCCGCCGCCCGGCCCGCCCCCGGAGACCTCGCGGGACCTGCCCGACAGCACCGAGGCCTCCCGCAGGCTCGCTCTCGTGCTGCGCGCCAGCGGGTTCGGGCTGGTGGGACCGGTCACGGCGCACCGGTGGCTCCAGCGGATCGGACGCGCCCCGGGGCACGTGCGCGGCTGCTTCCGCCAGGCCCCGGACCCGGAGTTGACCTCCTGAGCCCGCAACACCGCTGCACCGCGGCCCCGTGCTTCGAGTGCCGCGGTGCCGCGGGGCCGCCACGCGTCAGTCGAGCAGCAGCGCCGGCTCCTCGAGGATCCGGGCGACGTCCGCCATGAACCGGGCGGAGAGGTCCCCGTCCACCACGCGGTGGTCGAAGGACCCGGCCAGCGTGGTGATCCAGCGCGGGATCACGTCCCCGTCCACGACCCACGGCTTCTGCTTGATGGTCCCGAACGCCACGATGGCCGCTTCACCGGGGTTGATGATGGGTGTGCCGGAGTCGATGCCCAGGGCACCGATGTTCGTGATCGACAGCGTCCCGCCCTGCATGTCCCCGGGCTGGGTACGTCCGGCCCGGGCGGTCTGGGTCAGCTCGTGCAGCGCGATCGCCAGTTCGCGCAGGCTCAGGTCCTGGGCGTCCTTGATGTTGGGCACCAGCAGACCGCGCGGGGTGGCGGCGGCGATGCCGAGGTTCATGTACCGCTTGATGACGATCTCGCTGTCGGTCCACGTGGCGTTGACCTGCGGGTTGCGCGCGGCCGCCCAGATCACGGCCTTCGCGAGGATCAGCAGCGGCGTGACCTTCACGCCCTCGAAGTGCGGGGACTGCTTCAGCCGCTTGACGAACTCCATGGTCCGGCTGGCGTCCACGTCCACGAAGATCGACACGTGCGGCGCACTGAACGCGGACTTCACCATGTTGCGGGCCGTGGCCTTGCGGACGCCCTTCACCGGGATGCGCTCCTCGCGGGCGTCGCGGGCCCGGTCCGTGGAGCTCCAGAAGGTGTCCGGCCCGTCCTCGACCTCCCGCGCGTGCGCCGCGTAGGCGAGCAGGTCGCGCTTGGTGACCTGACCGCCGTCGCCCGTGGCGCGGACGTCCGCGAGGTCGATGCCCATCTCCTTCGCGGCCTTGCGCACCGGCGGCTTGGCGAGGTTCGGGCGGCGCGGGATCGAGGCCGAGGCAGGGGTCTGCTCCGCCGGCTCCTCCCGGGACTTCCACCACGTCTCACTGCGGTCGCGGATCTTGCCCGCCTTCTCCGCGAGGTCCGCGGCCGCCGTGCCGATCCCCGAGAGCCGGTCCGCCCAGCCCTGCTTCCGGGCCGCCTCCGGGTCCGGATCCGGCTCCGGCGTGGTCCCGCCGCCGCTGAGGCCCTGGGGCGCCTCGGCGTCGGTGCGCATGCCCACGCGGGTACGACGCCGCCGCCGCACCGGGTCCGCCTTGGGCCCGGAGCCCACGAGGGCCTTGCCCTCGGAGGAGTCCATGCTCGTGCCGGTCCCGGAGGTGATGTCCTCCTCCGCCCGTTCCACGGGAGCCACCGGCTCGGCCGCCAGGCCGTTCTCCGGTGCGGAGCCCGTGTAGCCGGGGTCCGTGGCGCCGGCGGGGGCGTCGTCGGCCGTGCTGACCGCGATGATCGGGGTGCCCACCTCCACGGTCCGGCCCTCGGCCACCATGATCTCCTGCACGGTCCCCGCGAACGGGGAGGGCAGCTCCACGACCGACTTGGCGGTCTCGATCTCCACCAGCACCTGGTTGACCGTGACGGTGTCCCCCTCGGACACCTTCCAGGCGAGGATGTCGGCCTCGGTCAGCCCCTCGCCCACGTCCGGAAGCGTGAAAACCTGTGACATGTCGTCTCCCTCGTACACCGTGGCCCCGGGTGGGGGTCGCGGCGTGGCTGCTCTAGTAGGCGAAGGACCGGTCGAGTGCTTCGAGCACGCGGTCCAGGTCCGGGACGTAGTGGTCCTCCACGGCTGCGGGAGGATACGGCAGGTGGTACGCGCCCACCCGCAGCACGGGTGCCTCGAGCGAGTAGAAGGCCCGCTCGGTGACGCGCGCGGCGATCTCCCCGCCCAGGCCCCCGAACGTCGGGGCCTCGTGCGCGATCACCAGGCGGCCCGTCTTGCGCACGGAGGCCGTGACGGTGTCGAAGTCCACCGGCGAGAGACTGCGCAGGTCGATCACCTCCACGCTGCGGCCGTCCTCCTGGGCGGCCTGCGCGGCGGCGAGCGCCACCGGGACCAGCGGGCCCCACGCGACGACGGTGGCCTCGTGGCCCTCCCGGATCACGGACGCGCTGAACGGGTCCCCCGGGGAGGTCGTCTCGTCCACGTCCCCCTTGAGCCAGTAGCGGCGCTTGGGCTCGAAGATGATCACGGGGTCGTCGCACGCGATGGCCTGCTGGGACATCCAGTAGGCGTCCTGCGCGTTGGAGGGCGCCAGGATGCGCAGCCCCGCGGTGTGGGCGAACAGCGCCTCCGGGGACTCCGAGTGGTGCTCGACCGAGCCGATGACCCCGCCGTAGGGGATGCGGATGGTCACGGGCACGGTGAGCCGCCCGTCCGAGCGCGCGTGGATCTTGGCGAGCTGGGTGGTGATCTGGTTGAAGGCGGGGAACGTGAAGCCGTCGAACTGGATCTCGCACACGGGCCGGTAGCCGCGTTCCGCGAGGCCCACCGCGGTGCCCACGATCCCGGCTTCACCGAGCGGGGTGTCGAGCACGCGGTGCGCGCCGAACCGGCTCTTGAGCCCCTCCGTCACGCGGTACACGCCGCCCAGCGAGCCGATGTCCTCCCCCATGAGCATGACCTTGGGGTTCTCCTCCATGGCCCGCGCGAGGCCGGCGTTGATGGCCTTGGCCACGGTCATCTGTGTCATGCGCCGGTCCCTCCGGTCTCGGTGTCCCGCGGGTCGTCCTGCGTGGTGAAGCCGGCCTGGTAGTCCAGGTACTCGGCGCGCTCCGCCTCGACGAGCGAGTGGGGCTCGGCGTAGGCCTTGGCGAAGGACTCCTCGAACGCGGGCGGGGTCATCGCGAGGACCTCCGCGCGCAGCTCGTGCGCCAGCTCGTCGTTCTCGCGGGCCACGGTCTCGAAGAACTCGTCGTCGACGTCGTGGTGGGTGCGCAGGTGCACCCGCAGCCGCTCGATGGGGTCCAGGTGGCCCCACTCGTCCTCCTCGTCCCGCTCGCGGTACTTGGTGGGGTCGTCCGCCGTGGTGTGGGCGCCCATGCGGTAGGTCTCGGCCTCGATCAGCACGGGCCCCTCCCCCGCGCGCAGCTTCTCGAGCGCGTAGCGGGTCGCGGCGACGACGCCCAGGACGTCGTTGCCGTCCACGCGCAGCCCCTCGAAGCCGTAGCCCGCGGCGCGGGTGGCCAGAGGCACGCGGGACTGCGTGGCGAACGGCACGGAGATGGCCCACTGGTTGTTCTGGATGAAGAACAGCACGGGCGCGTCGTAGGAGGCCGCGAAGACCATCGACTCGTGGATCTCACCCTCGGTGCTCGCACCGTCTCCGAAGTACGCCACGACGGCCTCCGGCTCCGTCTCCGGCGGCGTGCCCTCGCTCTCCGCGGCGCGCCGGTCCAGGGCGGTGCCCATGGCGTAGCCGACGGCGTGCGGCACCTGGGAGGCGAGCACCATGGTGTACAGGTTCATCTGGTGCTCCTCGGGATCCCACCCCCCGGCGGTGATCCCGCGGAACAGCTGCATGAGCTCCGCCGGGCGGACACCGCGCTCGAACGCCACGGCGTGCTCACGGTAGGACGGGAAGAGCCGGTCGGTGGGCCGCGTGGGCCACGCCGAGCCCACCTGGGCCGCCTCCTGGCCACGCAGGGGGACCCACAGCACCAGCTGCCCCTGGCGCTGCAGGGACGTGCCTTCCTTGTCCACCCGGCGCGCGGCCGTCATGGAGCGGTAGAGGTGCTGGAGGTCCTCCAGGGTGAGGTCCTCGACGTACGGGGACAGTGCCGGGTCCTCCCGCACCTCACCGCGCTCGTCCAGGAGCTGGTGCCGCGGGAGCGTGCCGGCCGCGGCGTCGTGGTGGCTGGGTGCTGTCATGTGGGGTCTCGATCCTTCCGCAGTGGTGCCGCCCGCCGCTTCCGCGGACGAGGGCTCCGGGGTGCTGGCGGGCCTCGGTGCTCGGGGTCCTGTGTTCTTCACGGTCCCGGTCTCACCCGCCCACGACGGGCATGGTGCTGGGGTGCGGGAACTCGGCGCACACCTCCAGGAAACGCGTGTTCGCCTCCGGCTCCCCGATGCTGACGCGCACGCCCTCCGCACCGAAGCGCCGGACGGACAGCGCGTGCTCGTCGCACACCCGGGCGAACGCCTCGCTGTGCTCCCCGAGCGGCAACCACACGAAGTTGGCCTGGGTCTCAGGGTACTGCCAGCCCAGTTCCGTGAGGCTCCGCAGCACCCTGTCGCGCTCGTCCACCACGCGCTGCACGCGCTCCTGCACCTGGTCGATGTTCTCGATCGACGCCACGGCGGCCAGCTGCGCGACCTCGGTCACTCCAAAGGCGGGCGCGCTCCGGCGCAGGTACCGGGTGACCTCCTGCTGGGCCACGGTGTATCCCACCCGCAGCCCCGCCAGCCCGTGGGCCTTGGAGAAGGTGCGCAGCGAGACCACGTTCGGGTGCTCCCGGTAGAGCTCGATGCCGTCCGCCAGCCCATCGAGGCGCTGGAACTCGGTGTACGCCTCGTCCACGACGACCACCACGTGGGACGGAACCTTCCCCAGGAACTCCCGCACGGCGTCGTCGCGCAGGCTGGGGCCCGTGGGGTTGTTGGGGGTGCACAGCAGGACCACGCGGGTGCGGTCCGTGACGGCGGCGGCCATGGCGTCGAGGTCGTGGGAGCCGTCCGGGAGGTTGGGCACCTGCACGCTCGTGGCCCCGGCCAAGCCCACGGAGATGGGGTAGGCCTCGAAGGAGCGCCACGCGTAGACCACCTCGTCCGGGCGGCCGTCCTCCCCCGTCCCCGCGAACGCGGCGAGGAGCTGGTTGAGTGCACCGAGGCTGCCCGCCCCGGCCACGATGTCCTCGGCGGGAACCCCCAGGTGCGCGGAGAGCGCCTCGCGCACGGCGGTGGCCGCCGGGTCCGGGTAGCGGTTGAAGGCGTCGAAGGAGGCCAGTGCCTCGCGCACCGCAGGGACGGCGCCGAACGGGTTCTCGTTGGAGGCGAGCTTGTAGGCCACCAGCCCCGGCACCTCGCTCGCGGGCTTGCCGGCCGCGTAGGCCGGGAGCCTGCCCAGGGCGGCGCGCGGTGTGATGCACCTCGTGCTCTGCGTCCCGTCCGAGCCCTCCGATGCCTCGGTCCCCGTTGCGGAGCCTGAAACCGCCGAGGCACCCGGCCCGTCGGGGGTGACGGGCTCCCCGGGGGTGGCCGGTCCGGAGGCGGTCGCCGAATTCTCCATAGGTGCCATGCTAGCGCCCGGGATGCCCGGAAGAACGGTGCGTCAGCGCTGCTCCCACCCTTCGTAGACGTAGGTCTCGGTGCGCGTGCCCGCTCCGTGGGGGATCGCCTCCGCGAGTCGCCGTTCGTGCTCCGCGACCGCGGGGTGGTGGGACCGCGAGATCCCCTGGGCCCCCAGCGTGTACAGGTTCATCTCGTGCGCCTTCACGCCCCGGAGACCGTCCTTGGTGGTGGCGCCCTCGTAGGGGGTGTTCACCCGCACCGTGGAGCGGTGCGCGCCGTCCGGGTTGGGCACGCCGTCCAGCGTGGGGACGAGGTCGTCCACGTGCTCCACCGCCATCACGGACGTCTCCTCCGGGATGGCGAAGTCCCCCACGGGCGCGCCGTAGGTGGTGACCGCCTGCACGTCGTAGAGACCGCGGAACGCGCTGTTCGCCGCGAGCCCCGCGGCGTCGATCCCGCCCAGGCTGTGGCCGGAGAGCACGACGCTGTCCCCCTGCCGGATGCCGGCGTCCCGCAGGGCCTGCACCGCCATCCGCTGGGCCTGCGGGAGGTCCGCGAGCGCAGCGTCGCGCGTGGCGGTCATGCCGTCCGCAATGCCCTTGAGATCGTGGACGCCCAGCCCGTCCACCCACGCCTCCGTGCCGGTGAGGACCACGGAGTACGCGCTGTGGCCCTGGGCGTCCGTGGCCTTCTGCACCATCACGGTGCTGTTCTCGAACGGTTCGCCGTCCGGTCCCGCTCCGGAGACGATGTTCTTGGCGTCCTTGAGCGTGGCCGCCGTGCCCGCCAGGGTGGTGGGCACGGTCCCGGTCGAGGCCACCCCGGAGGGCAGCGCCCGCCCCGGCGCGGCGGTCATGCGGTGCGCCGCCGCGTTGGCCGGGCTCAGGCCGGTGAAGACCTCGCGCTTCGCCGTTCGCAGCCCCATCGGCATGAGCCACGGCCGCAGAGCGTCCTTCCCGGTGTGGGACATCTTCTCCGCCGCGCTCAGCAGCCGGCCGGTGCTGCGCGTGGAGAACCAGGTCGGCAGGAGCCCCGCGGCCGCACCCGTCAGGCCCGCGAGGGGGAAGAGAACACACTGGGCGGAGGCCGTGGCCTTGACGGGAAAACTCGACGTGGACCAGTCGGCAGGCTCCGCGGACGCGTCGAGCTCCGCGCCGTAGTCGGTCAGCAGGTCCACGGCCTTCCAGCGCAGGAACTCTCCCAGCGTCACGCCCGACGACGACGCCGCGCCGGGCCCCGCGGTCGGGGCGCCCGCCCCTTCCGGCGCCGTCGTGCTCCCAGCGGCCCCGGCAGCGTCCACACCCTCCGCACCGTCCGGCGTGGACAGCCGCAGCTGCAGCCCCGCGTCCAGGATGTCGTCGAGCCCCAGGGGGCGGATGATCGCATCCGTGCCGCGCGGCCCGCCGCCCCGCACGAGGATGCCGAAGCCGGAGATGCTCACGCGCTCACCGAACTCCGCCACCGAGTCCACGCCGGCCCGGGCGAACGCGACGTCCAGGTCCTCCACGGTGCGCGAGGCCTCCCGCGCCACCGCAGCGCCGGCCGCACCGAGCGGCGAGTCCAGCAGGGCCGACGAGAAGGACCCGGTGAGGGCGTTCTCGGTCAGCTCGTAGCGGCTCAAGGCCAGACCGAGGCGCCCGGCGGTGCCGAGCGTCCCCTCGACCACGCCCAGCAGGTCCCGGCCCGCGACAAGGCCCAGGGTCACGGCACCGTCGATCTGCGGCTGACCGCTCAGCGACCACAGTTCGAGCTCCGCGGTGACGGGCACGAGCCCGGCCGTCGTGGCTCCCATGTCCTCGACCACCCGGGCCAGCACCACTGCCGCCTCGTGGATCACCGCGGTGTCCACGCGGACGGCCCCCGCCTCCTCCCCGGCGGAACCGGGTGCAGCGGTCGGGCCCGCGGACCCGCCGTAGACCTCCATGCTCTCGGTGGCACCCTCCACCGCCGCGGCGACCGTTGCAGGGTCCTCGAAACCCTCCGCCGCGGGACGCGCAGCGCCGTCACCGCCGTAGAGGAGGTCCTGGAGGTCCTCGGCGCGCCCCTCGACCTCCGTGACGTCCGGGGCGGTCCCCCTCGCGCCGCTCACGCGGCGGCCTCCGTCCCATTCCCGACGACGCCGCCCGCGGCAGCGGGGGCGACGGCCAGCCCCGGCGCGGTGGCTCCCCGTGCGGCGGCTCCCGGCGCAGCTGCTCCCAGAGCGGCGGTGCCCAGCGCGGAGGCGAGGGCACCGGCGAGTCCCCCGCCGAGCTCGGCCAGCGCTTCGACCGCCCGGATGCGCTCTCCCAGCCCCGCGGCGGCGAGCCTCACGAGCTCGGCGGCCTGTCGCAGCGTCTCCGCACCTTGCCTGGTGTCCGTCCCGTGCCGCTGCGCCCGGGCCTCGAAGGCCCGCGAGCCCGGACCCGTCCAGCCCTCCTGGCGCGCCACGACGGCCAGACGGGAGGCGAGGTCCTCGAGCTGCTGCGCCGCGGCGTCGTACCGGGCGGCGAGTCCGTGCAGCCGCTCCTCCACCTGGGAGGCGAGCGCCCAGGGTGCCGTGCCCAGCGGCATCGTGACCGGCGCAGCGGCGCTCGCGGTGGGGATCATGGCCGTGTCCTTTCCTGGCCCTCCGGCGGGTGCGGGGGTGCCACGGGCTCACGCTAGAAGGCGCCGCGAGCGCCGTGACGGGATCGGACCACA
Source organism: Kocuria varians (assembly GCF_006539885.1). Taxonomy (GTDB): domain Bacteria; phylum Actinomycetota; class Actinomycetes; order Actinomycetales; family Micrococcaceae; genus Kocuria; species Kocuria varians. The sequence goes on from NZ_BJNW01000002.1 coordinate 30,808, forward strand.
GGTGTGCGCGGGTGCTTCGAGCGGGGTGGGACGGCAGCGGGTGTGCAGTGCGCTCGCCGCGGTGGGACGCGGAGCCGCCGTGGAAGAATGAGGGCCATGTCGAACACCCCGCAGACCCTTCCCTCCGGACGAGTGGCCCTGGGCCAGCAGGAGCCCGCCATCGCGCTCGGGCCGCTGGACGGCCGCTACCGTCCCCAGACCGCCGTGCTGGTGGACTTCCTCTCGGAGGCGGCGCTGAACCGCGAGCGCGTGCACGTGGAGGTCGAGTGGTTCATCCACCTGTGCGAGCAGCGCGCGCTGCCGGGTCTCGAGCCCCTGGGTGAGCGGGAGAAGTCCGGGCTGCGCGCGCTCGTGACCTCGTTCGACGCCGCCGCCGTGGCCGAGCTCGCCGGGCTGGAGGCCGTCACGGTGCACGACGTCAAGGCGGTGGAGTACTACATCGGACGCCGGCTGCCCGAGCTGGGCCTCGAGCACCTGACCCCGCTCGTGCACTTCGCGTGCACCTCGGAGGACATCAACAACCTCTCCTACGCCCTGGGCGTGAAGGACGCCGTGGAGCAGGCGTGGCTGCCCGCCGCCCGCGGTCTCGTGGAGGCCGTCTCCGCCATGGCACGCGAGTCCAAGGCCACCCCCATGCTCTCCCACACGCACGGCCAGCCGGCCACGCCCACCACGCTCGGCAAGGAGCTCGCGGTCTTCGCGCACCGGCTCGAGCGCCAGGTGCGCCGAGTGGCGGGGACCGAGTTCCTGGGCAAGATCAACGGGGCCACCGGCACGTTCGCGGCGCACGCCGCCGCGGCCCCGGGGACCGACTGGCCGGAGATCTCCCGCTCCTTCGTGACCGGTCTGGGGCTCACCTGGAACCCGCTGACCACGCAGATCGAGTCCCACGACTGGCAGGCCGAGCTGTACTCGGACGTCTCCCGGTTCAACCGGATCCTGCACAACCTCTGCACGGACGTGTGGTCCTACATCTCGATCGGCTACTTCCAGCAGATCCCCGTGGAGGGCGCCACCGGTTCCTCCACCATGCCGCACAAGGTCAACCCCATCCGCTTCGAGAACGCGGAGGCCAACGCGGAGATCTCGTGCTCCCTGCTGGACACCCTCGCCACCACGCTCGTGACCTCGCGCTGGCAGCGAGACCTCACGGACTCCTCCTCGCAGCGCAACATCGGGGTGGCCTTCGGGCACTCCCTGCTCGCGATCTCCAACGTGGTCAAGGGCCTCGACCGCCTGGACGTGGCCGAGGAGACGCTCGCCGCGGACCTCGACGCCAACTGGGAGGTGCTCGGCGAGGCCGTGCAGACCGCCATGCGCGCGGAGGCGATCGCCGGGCGCGAGGGCATGGACAACCCCTACGAGCGGCTCAAGGAGCTGACCCGCGGGCACCGCGTGGATGCCGCGCGCATGCGCGAGTTCATCGCCGGTCTGGGTCTCTCGGACGACGCCGCTCGGCGCCTGAGCGAGCTCACTCCCGGCGGCTACACGGGCCTGGCCGAGCAGCTCGTGGACGGCTACGGGGTCTGATCCTCGGACGTTCGAATCACGGAGGCCCACTCCGTGATGTGGGCCCGCACGAATCCAATGCCCGGGCCGGCGAGCGGCAGCTGGGCGGCAGGCACGGGCGAGGACGTCGACGCCGCCCTCCCCGAGAGGTTCTCCCGCTCCCGTTCACCGGAGTTCTCGTCCACCAGCTGGCACACCACGGCGGGTGCCGCGCGTTCGAGGAGGTGGCTCACGGCGTCGGCGTCGAAGCTCATGAGGGACACGAGCACCGTCCCGAGCCTGCCGGTGCGCGGATCCCACCCCCGGCGCTCGAGCAGTGCGAGCAGCGCGTCCTCGAGTCCCCGACCGCGCGGGCTCGGGTGCTTCATCTCCACCGCGAGCCCCACGGGGCGGCCGGCGGCGAGCAGCAGGTCCAGGAGCTCATCCAGGGTCATGAACTGCTCCCCCGCGGCGCCGTGCGTGTCCGGAACGGCCACGCCCTTCCAGGAGGAGTAGTCGACGTTGCGCAGCTGGGCGAGCGTGTGGTCCGCCAGCGCGCCGAGGCCGTCGGAGGTGCGGCCCAGCTGGGCGTCGTGGTGCAGCACCAGGTGACCGTCGCTCGAGAGGTGGACGTCGCACTCCACGCCGTCCGCACCGTCCGCCAGGGCCTCGACGAACGCGGCCCGGGTCAGCTCCGGGAAGCTCGCGGAGGAACCCCGGTGCGCGTAGACGAGCGGGGGTGACGGATGGGAACGCACGGGGAGAGCCACCCGTCCAGGGTACGAGCCACGGGCCTGCCGTGTCTGCCCGGGCCACGGGCCGCGGCCCGGACAGCACCGCGCCCCGAGAGGCCTGAGCCGTCCCGGGGCGCAGCGGAGGACTGCTCGTCGTGTCAGTCCTTCTGGTCCTTGCCGGACTCCACGGCGGGGTCCTGGGCCACGGTGGTGCCGCCGTCGATCTTCCCGGCCCGGTCCCCGGCGGTCAGCCCGGCAGGGAACTGCGCGGGGAAGTCGCCGAAGGCATCGCGCGAGGCCTTGATGACCTGGCGGGCCATGGCGAGGTTGGCGCCGCCACCCACCACGGCACCGATGCCGAAGGGCAGGGCGCGGCCCAGCACCGCACCGGTCTGGCGGGCGAGGAAGCGCTTGACGAACATGCTGCGGATGGTGTGGCCGATGTCGAACTTCTTGGAGTCCGCTCCGGACTTCCCGAGCAGCAGACCCCACTTGCCCCCGAGGTTCTTGCTCGTGGACGAGTTGGCGAGCAGCTGGCCCATCAGGGCGTTGCCGTCCTCGCCGAGCATCAGGGCCATGACCATGGTCCGGTTCTGCTGCTCGTCCTCCGGCTCCACGCCGTGCAGCTCCGCGACCGCCTGCGCGTAGAGCGCGGTGGCCTCGAGGTAGCCGGCCACTGCCACGGTGGACAGGCCCAGGGAGGCGATGGTGCCGATGCCGGGGACCGCCGCGGTGGCGCCCACTGCGCCGCCGCCCACCGTCACGAAGCGCACGTAGAGCTTCTGGGCACGGCGGGCGATCTGCTCGGGGGTCTCGTCCGGGTGCGCCCGGCGTTCATGCTTGATCATCTTGACCACCCAGGGCTGCTGGATGCGCAGCGCGTGGTCCAAGAACTTGTTCACCCCGGGCTTGGGCTTGCCGCTCTCGTCAAATGCCTTGTTCAGGGGGTTGGGGGCCATCGACGTCCACTCCTCGACACGGGTAGCTCTGCTCCGGCGGATCCCACCGGACTCATCACGATCACTATTCCACAGTGCGCTGAGCTTTCCCCGGGGTGTTTTCCCTCAGCGCACGAGATGCCCCGGCAGGTCCCCGGGCACCTCGCCGGTCAGTGCGTGCTGAACTCCGTGAACGCGTTGCTCGCGGGGCCGAAGTGCTCGTCCACGGTGATCACGGCACCGGGAGTGTCCCGGGAGATCAGCGCCTGCAGGAACTTGCCCGTCGCCCACCGGGGGCCTTCGGCAATCACGCTCACCGTGCCGTCGTCGTTGTTGGTGGCGCTGCCCACGAGCCCGAGCTCCTGGGCCTGCCACCAGCACCAGTGGCGGAAGCCCACGCCCTGCACGGTGCCGTGGACCACGGCGCTCAGGCCGATGGTCTCGTTGAGGTCCATGGGCTCGGGGGCCCGCCCGGACGCGGGCTGCGGGTGGATAGAGGGCATCTGCATGCTTCCAGGATAGAAGAAGGCCCGGCCCGCGCGCGTCCGGGGAGGACGTCGCGCGGGCCGGGCCGCACCTCAGGAGCGGGTGCCTCAGGCGAGGCCGTCGATGGCCTCCGCGATGGGGGTGTCACCGTCCGCGAACTCGATGAACTTCCCGATGGTGCCCTCGGGGTCCGTGAGGACGCGGGCGGCCACGAGGGCCACGTTGCCGCGGGAGGTGTTGCGGTTGCCGTCCCCGCTCGCACGGCCCAGGGTGATCTTGCCGGAGGCGTCGTCGCTGGTGAGCACGCCCGGGCCGAGGATGGTCCAGTTCAGGGAGCTGGCGCGCAGGTGGTCGTCCGCGTCCGCCTTGGACTGGGCGTAGGCGTAGAAGTCGTCGTCCTCCGGGACACCGTGGTCCTGGCCAGCGCCCATGTAGGACACCATCACGTAGTGCTTGACGCCCGCGGCCTCCGCGGCGTCCATGGAGCGGATGGCGGCGTCGCGGTCCACGGCGTAGGTGCGCTCGGCGGACCCCCCGCCGGCACCGGCGGACCACACGACGGCGTCCTGCCCGGAGAACAGCTCGGTCAGAGCGGCCACGTCCATCTGCTGGACGTCCGCGACCACGGGCTTGGCGCCGGTGTCCTCGATGTCCTGGCTCTGCTCCTCCTTGCGGATCACGGAGTTGACGGTCTCGCCCTGGCTGGAGAGCAGTCGGTTCAGCTGCAGCGCCACCTTGCCGTGGCCGCCGATGATCGTGATCTCAGACATTGCTGGTCCTTCCTGTCGCGACGATGCGCCGGTGAACGGTGCGTCTCGGATCCGGTACAGCGCCCTGCCGCGCCGGATTATTCCGACGACGCCGGCACGTCACCAGCCCGGCGTCGGGGCCGTGAGGCCCTCGGCCAGCTCCCGCAGCAGGCACCGCAGGTCCACGTCCGGCCGCAGCCGCAGCGCGTCCGCGATCATCCCGACCAGCCCGTGGGCCACGAACCGGTCCCGCGGCCCGTCCGCGCTGCCCGAGGGGTCCCCCACCGGCTCCGCGCGGCGCCGCCGCTCCTGGTGCAGCTCGCTCACGGCGTGGTCCACCACGGCGTCCCGGGCGGCGGCGCTCGCGGGAGCGGAGAGCACGCTGCGGTAGTACTGCCGGTGGTGCGTCATGTGGGCGACGATCGGGACGAGAACGGTGTGCCATGCACTGTCCTCCGGTGCGGAGCCGGAACCGGCAGGAGCCGCGGGACCGGGCACGGGCACCGCGTCGCGCAGCAGCCACTGCGTGGCGCTGCGCATCACCTCGTCCCGCGAGCCGAAGTTCTCGTAGACGGCCTTGCGGCTCACGCCGGCGGCCGTGGCGATCTCGGTCATGCCCATGGCGGGCCCACCGCGCGATGCCAGTGCCACCGCGGCCTCGACCACCGCTGCGCGGGTCCGTTCGATCCGCCGGTCCATGCGTCCTCCCGTGACGAGGCCTGAATTCTTGACCCCGCCATTCAACGCGTCCCGCGCGAGCGCCGCGACAGCCTAAAGGGTGAGATCGCGGCGGCGGTTCACCCCTCGCGGGCGGGTGCCGCCGCCACGAGGAAGACCTGTCCGGAGCCCTCGACCGTCACGGTGGTGGGGCCGTCCAGGCAGATCAGGGACTCGCCCGCGGCGGCCCGGAGCCCGCCCGGGGCCACCGTGACCTCGCCCTCCGTCACGAGCACCATGCACGTGCCCGCGAGCTCCCGGCGCACCGGAGCGCCGGGGGCCACCCGCGCGGCGGTGAGCGTGACGGCGGGGTCCCACAGGGGGTAGTGGACCACGCCGTCGGACTCGGGCCGGGGTTCGAACACCTCCACCGGCTCGGCGGTCCGGGACATGATCCGCAGCAGCTCGGGCACGTCCACGTGCTTGGGCGTGAGGCCCGCGCGCAGCACGTTGTCCGAGCAGGCCATGATCTCCACCGCCGTGCCGCTGAGGTACGCGTGCACCTGCTGCGCGGGGGTGAACAGCGCCTGTCCGGGATCCAGGTGCACCACGTTCATGCACAGCGCTACGAGCAGACCGCGGTCGCCGGGGTAATGGTGGGAGAGCAGGCTGGTGAGGGCGGCGGCGCGCTGCACGGGGTCCCCGTGCGGGGACAGTTCCCGGGGGACGCCCTCCGCGTCCGCCAGCCGCGCGGCGGCGGTGACGGTCGCGCGGACGGCCGCCGCGGCGTCGTCGTCGGGCAGCTCGAGGGCGTGCTGCACGGGACAGTCGGCGGCCGCCGCCTCCGCGAGCCACGGCAGCTGAAGCCGCTCGGCCAGCCGGGCGAGGTCCCTGCGCTGCCGCTGCCCCACGAGCAGCCACATCTCGGAGAGGGCGACGACGGTCTCGGGCTTGGCGCGCTCGTCCTTGTAGTTGCGGCGCGGCGAGTCCAGCGGCACCCCCGCGCGGTCCTCCCGCGCGTACCCCTCGCGCGCCTGCTCGGTGGAGGGGTGGACCTGGATGGACAGCGGCGCGGCGATGGCCAGGATCTTCAGCAGGAAGGGAAGGTGCGGGGCCACCTCGTGCAGCCCGCGGGAGGAGCCGCCCACTTCCACGTGGGACGGTGCGCTCGGGTGGGCCCCCATCCACAGCTCCGCCTCGGGATCGGAGGTGGGGGTGGAGCGCCCCTGCATGGTCGCGAGCACCGAGCAGGAGCCCCACGCGTAGTGCTGGATCGGATTGCTCATCCTCAGGAACTCGGCCATGTCGCACATGTAACCACAGCACCCCGGGAAAACCCGGGCGCCCCGGCGGCACCGGGGCCCAAGTGGGGACGCCCCACCTGGGCGGTTCCAGGGAGCGCCTCCCGTAGAATCCGAACGGTGACCACAGATCTTTCATCATCATTCAAGGCATACGACGTCCGCGGGATCGTGGGCGAGAGCATCACGACCGAGAGCGTGCGCGCCACGGGCGCGGCGTTCGTGGACATCCTGGGCCTGACGGGCTCGGGCGTGGTGGTCGGCGGGGACATGCGCCCCTCGTCCCCCGAGTTCGTGGCGGCCTTCGCCGAGGGTGCCACGCGGCGCGGCGCGGACGTCACCGTGATCGGGAACATCTCCACGGACGAGCTGTACTTCGCGTGCGGCGTCCTGGACTGCGCGGGGGCCACCTTCACGGCCAGCCACAACCCCGCCGAGTACAACGGCATCAAGATGGCCAAGGCCGGTGCCGTCCCGGTCTCCTCGGACACCGGGCTCTACGAGATCCGTGACACCGCCCAGGGCTACCTGGACGCCGGCGAGATCCCCGCGGCGGACCGACAGGGCACCGTGTCCGAGAAGGACGTGCTCGGCGACTACGCCCGCTACCTGCGCTCCCTCGTGGACCTCTCCGGAATCCGTCACCTGAAGGTCGTGGTGGACGCCGGCAACGGCATGGCCGGCCTGACCACCCCCGCGGTGCTCGGCAACACCCTGCTGGAGGCGCTGCCCCTGGAGATCGAGCCCCTGTACTTCGAGCTGGACGGCACGTTCCCCAACCACCCGGCCAACCCGCTCGAGCCGGCCAACCTGGTGGACCTGCAGACCGCCGTCCGCGAGCACGGCGCGGATATCGGCCTCGCGTTCGACGGGGACGCGGACCGCTGCTTCGTGGTGGACCAGAACGGCGACCCGGTCTCGCCCTCCGCCGTGGCGGCCATCGTCGCGGAGCGCGAGATCGCCCGCGCCCAGGCCTCCGGCGAGGAGCACCCCGTGGTGATCCACAACCTCATCACCTCCAGGGCGGTGCCCGAGCTGATCGAGGCCAACGGCGGGCGTGCCGTGCGCACCCGCGTGGGCCACTCCTTCATCAAGGCCGTCATGGCCTCCGAGCACGCCGTCTTCGGGGGCGAGCACTCGGCGCACTACTACTTCAAGGACTTCTTCAACGCGGACACCGGGATGCTCGCCGCCATGCACGTGCTGGCCGCCCTGGGCGAGCAGGAGAAGCCCCTGAGCGAGCTGATGGACCGCTACGACCCGTACGTGGCCTCCGGGGAGATCAACTCGCAGATCGAGGACAAGGCCGCCGCCGTGGACCGCGTCCGCGCGCACTTCGCCGCCACGGACCCGGCCGTCACGGTCGAGGACATGGACGGCACCACGTTCACCCACCCGCAGCAGGGCTGGTGGTTCAACCTGCGCCCGTCCAACACCGAGCCGTTCCTGCGCCTGAACGTCGAGGCCCCGGACGCCGCCGCCATGGAGGCCGTGCGGAACACCGTCCTGGGCCTCGTGCGCGAGGGCTGAGCCCCGTTCCAGAGAGACCCAGCGGGTACGACGACGCCGCGCAACCGGTTCCGGTTGCGCGGCGTCGTCCTGTGCGGCCCGGCGGATGCGGCTCAGGCGTCCGCGGTGCGTGCCTCGTCGTGGAGCATCCACAGGTCCGGGCCGAAGATCTCATAGTGGATCGCACGGCCGGGCATCCCGCCGGCGACGAGCTGGGAGCGCACCGACTGCATGAAGGCCAGGGGCCCGCACATGAAGACCTCCGCGCCCTGCGGGATCTCGACCTGGGAGACGTCCATGTGGCCGTCGAAGTCGCCCTCGCCCGGGACACCGAGCCACGAGACGAGCCGGGCGTTCGGGAGCTTCGAGACGTAGTCCCGCACGATCTCCCGCCCCGGCCAGGCGGCCTCGGAGCGGTCCGCGTGGAGCACGAGCACCTCGCGCTCGGGGTCCTCGCGCACGAGCTGGTCCAGGAACGCGATCACGGGCGTGATGCCGATGCCTGCGGAGACGAGCACGAGCGGGCCGTGGAACTGCGGGTCCAGGGTGACGTCCCCGTACGGGTTGGAGATCTCCAGGACGTCTCCCACGGCAATGTCCCGGTGCAGGATGGGCGTGACCTCGCCCTGGGGATCCTCGCGCACCACGATCCGGCGGTGGCCGGGATCGCTCGGCACGAGCGTGAACTGGCGCGGCTGGCGCAGTCCGTCCTCCACCACCACCTGGATGGAGACGTACTGCCCCGCCACGGACGGGGTCATGGGGGTCTCGTCCGCCGGTTCGAACTCGAAGGCGAGAACACCCTCTGCGACCTGCTCCTTGGAGATCAGGCGGAAGGGCGCGAACATGACGTCGTTGGCCTGCTGCGCGTAGAGCCCCTTCTCGATCTTGATGAGGGCGTCCGCCATGAGCCAGTAGACCTCGTCCCATGCCGCCACGACCTCGGGGGTGGCGGCGTCCCCCAGGTCCGCGGCGATCGCACCGAACAGGTGCTCGTGCACCGTGGGGTACTCGTCCGGCAGCAGCCCCAGGGACGTGTGCTTGTGGGCCACGCGGGAGAGCACCTCGTCCGGGTACGAGTCCGGGTGGTTGAGCAGGTGGGAGGCGAACATCGCGATGGAGCCGGCCAGGGCCTGCGGCTGCGTCCCGTTCTTCTGGTTCGCACGGCTGAACATGCCGTCCAGGAGGTCCGGGCGGGCCTCGAACATGGACCGGTAGAACACCGGGGTGATGTCGGGGATGCGCTCGGCAATGGTGCCGATGGTCGCTTCGATGACCGGGCGTGACTTCTCGGACAGCATGGTGGCTTCCTCTCGTCGAGACGTGACGGAAGCCAATCTAGCATTCGGAATGCTACTTAAATAGCGAAAGGCGACGTTCCCGAACCCGGCCCCTGCGTGGGGGGACGCAGCCCGAGCTGCACGGCGATCGGTCCCACCTGGCGCGGGTTCACGAGTTCGGCGATGCTCACCGTGTCCAGCTCGCGGTAGAAGGCCTCGCGGGCGTTCGCGAGCGCCCTGCGCAGCCGGCACCCGTGGTTCAGGGGGCACGCCGCCTCGTCCGCCTCACACTCCACGATGGCGGTGTCCGCCTCCAGCACGCGCAGCACCTGCCCCACCCGTGCCTCGCGCCCCTCCTCCGTGAGCATCACGCCGCCGGAGCGCCCGCGCTGCGAGCACAGCAGGCCCATGCTCCGCAACCTCGCCACCGTCTTCGCCACGTGGTTGTACGGGGCGCCCACCCCGTCCGCGATGCGCTGGGTGGACAGCATCGTCTCCGGGTCCAGGCCGCCCATGAGCAGCAGCACCCGCAGCGCGATGTCCGAAAAAGCCGTCAGCCGCACAGTCGTCCCTTCATGACGGGCCGCCCTCTTCCACGGATGGCGACGCCGCGCGGCCTGTTTGGCCGCGCGGCGCGATCATACCGGTGACGACTCCGTGCTCCGTAACGGACCGGGCCGCCGGCCGTGGACTCAGCCGTTGCGCAGACGCTCCTCGAGGCCGGCGCGCTGCTCGAGGATGACCTCCGGGACGTCCTTGAGGCGGGCGAACCACTCGTCGATCCCGGGCAGCTCGTGGAGCCACTCGTCCGCGTCCACCTTCAGGGCGGCGTCGAGCTCCTCGTCCGAGATCTCCAGACCCGTGAGGTCCAGGTCCTCCTTGCTCGGAAGGATGCCCACCGGGGTCTCGTGGCCGCCCGCGGTGCCCTTGAGGCGCTCCACGATCCACTTGACCACGCGCGAGTTCTCACCGAAACCGGGCCACGCGAAGCCGCCGTCCGGCGTACGCCGGAACCAGTTCACGTAGTAGATCCGCGGCATGTTCTCCTCGCCCATGCGGGCGCCGGTGTCCAGCCAGTGCTCCAGGTAGTCGTTCGCGTTGTAGCCGATGAACGGGAGCATGGCCATGGGGTCGCGGCGCACCACGCCCACCGCGCCCTTGGCGGCGGCGGTGGTCTCCGAGGAGAGCGTGGCGCCCTGGAAGACACCGTGCTCCCAGCCGAAGGACTCGGAGACCAGCGGGACCGTGGTCTTGCGGCGGCCGCCGAAGATGATGGCCGACAGCGGCACGCCCTCGGGGTCGTCGTACTCCGGCGCGAGGATCTCCACCTGCTTGATGGGGGTGCAGAAGCGCGAGTTCGGGTGCGCGGCAGGACGCCCGGACTCCGGGGTCCAGTCGTTGCCCTTCCAGTCCGTGAGGTGCTCGGGGACCTCGTCGGTCATACCCTCCCACCACACGCCGCCGTCGTCGGTCAGCGCCACGTTCGTGAAGATCGTGTTGCCGCGGGCGATCGCATGCATCGCGTTCGGGTTGGTGGACCAGCCGGTGCCGGGAGCCACACCGAACAGGCCGGCCTCCGGGTTGACCACGCGCGGGGTGTGGTCCTTGCCGAAACGGATCCAGGCGATGTCGTCCCCGACCATCTCGGCCTTCCAACCGGGCACGGTGGGTTCGAGCATCGCGAAGTTGGTCTTGCCGCACGCGGAGGGGAACGCCGCGGCGATGAAGCGGGAGTCGCCCTCCGGGTCCGTGACCTTGAGGATCAGCATGTGCTCGGCCAGCCAGCCCTCGTCGTGGGCGATCGCGGAGGCGATGCGCAGCGCGTAGCACTTCTTGCCCAGCAGGGCGTTGCCGCCGTAGCCGGAGCCGAAGGACCAGATAGCGCGGTCCTCGGGGAACTGGACGATGTACTTGGCCGGGTTGCACGGCCAGGGGACGTCCTCCTCGCCCGGCTGCAGCGGGGCGCCCAGGGAGTGCACGCACTCCACGAACGGTGCCTGGTCCCGAGACATCTTCTCGAGCACCGGCGTGCCGATGGTCGCCATGATGCGCATGGAGCACACCACGTACGGGGAGTCGGTGATCTCCACGCCGTACTGGGGCTTCGTGGCGTCCAGGGAGCCCATCACGAACGGGATGACGTACATGGTGCGACCGCGCATGGCCCCGGAGAAGCGCTTCTCGAGCGTCTCCTTCATGACCCGCGGGTCCTCCCAGTTGTTCGTGGGGCCCGCGCCCTTCTCCGTCTTGGTGCAGATGAAGGTGCGCTCCTCAACGCGGGCGACGTCCTCGGGGTTCGAGAACGCGGCGAAGGAGTTGGGGAACTTGTCCTCGGAGAGCCGCACGAGAGTGCCCGCCTCGACCATCTGGTCCGTCAGCTGCGTCCACTCCGCCTCCGAGCCGTCCGTCCAGTGGATGCGGTCCGGCGTGGCCAGCTCGGCGATCTCACGCACCCAGTCCGTCAGTGCGCGGTAGTCCGTGGGGGGATTCTCGAGCGTCTCCTGGACCTCTGGGGCCAGTTCGCGGGTGCCGGTGGTTGCCGTGGTGTTGTCAGCCATTGACATGTCTCCTCATTGAGGCCGTCGTGCGTTCCGCGCCCCTGCGGATCCGGATGTCGCTCGGGTGGCTCACCACGTCGCCGTGGGAGGGTTCCAGGACACCAGGACCGCCAGGGTTGCGCGTGGGTGTGCGGGCAGTCTATCGCGGCGGACCCCGCGGGCCCGAGAGTTACACCACACCGGCAAACCGTGCCGCGGCAGAGGATTTGTCGCCGGGGGAACGCGGGTGTAAGTTGTTACCCGTTGCAACGGCCACGGTCGCTGCAGCAAGGGCGCCTGTAGCTCAACGGATAGAGCATCTGACTACGGATCAGAAGGTTGTAGGTTCGAATCCTATCGGGCGCACCGCAGAAGGGCCCCACATCCAGCTGGATGTGGGGCCCTTTGTCGTTCACCGCGCCGCCGGCGCCACCAGGATCGAGGCCCCACCCTGTCTTCCCCCCGCACCGTCCCCGCCCGCAGCATCACCCTCGGGGCCCTCGCCCTGGCACTCGTGCTGTCCGGGTGCTCCGCACCGGCCGACGGGCCGACGACGCCGCCCGCGGCGAGCGCGCCGCCGTCCGCCACCGCTCCCACCTCCAGCGGGGGCACGGCGTCGCCGAGCGCCACCGCGTCGCCCAGCCCCGCGGCGTCGTCGGCGCAGGCCACGGATGACGCCGTGCGCAATGCCGCCGACGGCACCGCCCTCGCGGCCCTGGGCACCCTGCCCGTGAAGGGCAGGGCCCCCAAGACCGGCTACTCGCGGGACGAGTTCGGGCCGCGCTGGGCGGACACGGACCACAACGGCTGCGACACCCGCAACGACGTGCTGCGCCGGGACCTCACGGGCATCACGGTGACCCCCGGCACGCACGGCTGCAAGGTGCGCACCGGGACGCTGCTCAGCCCCTACTCCGGCGGCACCGTGGACTTCCTCGCGGGCCAGGACACGAGTTCCCAGGTGCAGATCGACCACGTGGTGGCGCTGTCCGACGCGTGGCAGAAGGGCGCCCAGCAGCTCGACGCCGCCCGGCGCACGGCGCTCGCCAACGACCCCCTGAACCTGCTGGCCGTGGACGGGCCCGCCAACAACCGGAAGTCGGACGGGGACGCCGCCACCTGGCTGCCGCCGGCCGCCGGCGAGCGCTGCGAGTACGTGGCCACGCAGATCGCCGTGAAGCAGCGCTACGAGCTGTGGGTCACGGACGCCGAGAAGCAGGCCATGGTGAAGGTCCTGGACACGTGCCCGGAGCAGACCGTTCCCGGGGCCCGCGCGGTCCCCGCTCCGGTGGACGCCCCCGCGGAGAGTGCGGCGCAGGAACCGGGCGCGCAGGCACCTGCCGAGCAGGCTCCCGCGGCGGGCGGGGCAGGGAACGCCCCCGGCAGCGCCCAGGCCCCGGCCGCGGGGCAGGGCACGGACGTCTACTACGCGCGCTGCGCCGAGGCGCGCGCCGCGGGTGCCGCACCCCTGTACGCCGGCTCGCCCGGGTACCGCACCGGCCTGGACGGGGACGGTGACGGCGCAGCCTGTGAGGCCAAGAACTGATCACCGGAGGAGTGGATCACCCGTGAGACCTTTCCGACGCACGATCACCGCACTGTGGACCACCGCCGCCATGCTGGCCGGCCTGACCGCCGTGCTCTGGGGCACCGCGGCCCTGGGCATCCTCCTGCTGCCGGACGACGACGGTCTGGGCACCGCGTTCGTCGGCATCTACCTGCTCGTGCTGGGCCTGCTGTGCGCGGCGGCCGCCGCAGGGTTCGCGCTCCTCAGCCGGGCCCGCGCAGGGCGGAGCCGTCCGGGTCACACCTCCGGCGCGTAGAACTGCGTGAGCCGGGCGTCCGCACCGTCGAGCAATGCCCACTCCCCCGGCACCTCGAGCACCACGGTGCCCGCCGTGGGGAACCCCCCGGCCACGTCCATCATGGCGTCCTGCTCCGAGTCCCGAGACGCGAGCCGCAGGACGGCGTCCAGCACACCGGGCATGTGCGCGACCATCAGAAGAGTGCGCACCGTCTCCGGAACGTGGTTCACGGCCCCGACCAGCTGCGCGTCCGTGCCGTTGTAGAGCCCGTCCCACAGCTGCGGCGTGGGCGCCTTCTCCCCGAGCTCGTGGCACACCCACGTGACCGTCTGGCGCGTGCGTAGCGCGGGGGACGTGAGGATCATGTCCGGACCGGCGTGCTCCGCGAGCCACCGGCCCACCGCGGCGGCCTGCCGTGCGCCGCGCGGCATGAGCGGGCGGTCGTGGTCCGGCACGCCCCGCGGGAAGTCTGCCTCGCCGTGCCGCATGATCACCAGGTGCTTGAGGTCGTGGCGCGTCATGCCCGCCAGTCTGTCACGCACCGGGAACGACGACGACGCCGGGTCGGGGACCCGGCGTCGTCGTAGGTCGGCCCAGGGGGACCGAGGGTGTCAGATGGAGTACTCGGGGGCGGCCCAGACCACCACTTCCGGGTGGTCGTAGAACCGGTAGCCCTGACCGCGCACGGTGCGCACCGTGTTGGCCAGACGGCCGAGCTTGGAGCGCAGCCGGCGCACGTGGACGTCGATGGTGCGCTCGGACGGGACCTCGTCCGCATCCTCCCAGAGGTTGTCGAGCAGCTCGGTGCGGCCCACGGTGCGGGTGCCGTTCTCCACGAGGTAGTTCAGCAGCTCGAACTCGCGGTGCGTGAGGTTGAGCAGCTCCCCGTCCAGGAAGACCTCGCGGCGGGAGAGGTCGATCAGCACACCCACGCACTGGTGGTCGATCGCGCTGCCACCGCCGCTGGCGGGGAGGGGTGCGATCGGCTCGATCACGGGGTCCGTGAAGGTGGGATCACCCAGGGCGCTGCGCACGACCTCCAGGTCCGTGCCCTCGGCGTTGATCGGGGCGAGGGCCACGGCCGCGTAGGAGTCCGACTCGGGCACCGTGGCACTGATGTACTGCCGGATGTCCTGCACGAGCTGCACCAGGTTGATCCCCCGGTCCGCGGCGGCCTGCTCGTCCACGCCCACGTAGAGCACGAAGCCACGCGCCTCCGTGGGCTGCTGCTCCACGGCGGGGTGGGCCTCGGCGCGCACCTCCTGGCCGAACTCGGCGGAGACGGACCGGAGGTGCCGGTACTTCTCGGGCGTGCCGGACATGGCGTGGGCCCCTCGCTGGAGCGTGGTGGCCTGGGCAGCCCCCGCACGGTGCCGCTGCGAGATGTGGACGTACCCCGGTGCGCCTGACATTAGAACTCCTGCCTCGTGAAGCCCCGTTCCCGAGAGTTCCCTGGAAAACGGCGTTACCTCATGGTTGACGACGCACGCCGGGACTGGCAAGTAATATATGCACTTTTTTCTCACAATGTGAGACAGAACACCGGGTCAGCGACCGATCGGTCGGAAATGGTTGCTTTCCCGGCCCCGGAGAGGATGAATCCGTGCCAAGATTCCGCGGGATTCCGCGGAACTCATGTGAGCGACAGAAAAATCACATCTGGAAGTGAATGTCAACCAAAAAGGCGGCGCAGCTCACACCGTTCACGCTGGGCGCAGGAGCGAGCGGTCAGTCGACCACGCCGTACAGGCGGTCACCTGCGTCCCCGAGGCCCGGGATGATGTAGGCGTTCTCGTCCAGGCGTTCGTCCACGGAAGCCAGCACCACGTTGACCTCGGCGTCCTCCAGCTCGCGGTTCAGGCGGTCGAGGCCCTCCGGGGCGGCGAGCAGGCACACGCACGTGATCTGCTCCGCGCCACGGCGGTAGAGGAACTTGATGGCCTCGCTCAGCGTGCCGCCGGTGGCGAGCATGGGGTCCAGCACGTAGACCTGGCGCCCGGTGAGGTCCTCCGGCAGCCGCTCGGCGTAGGTGATGATGTCCAGGGTGGCGTCGTCCCGCGCCATGCCCAGGAAACCGACCTCCGCCGTGGGGATCAGGCGGGTCATGCCCTCGAGCATGCCGAGCCCGGCGCGCAGGATCGGCACCACGAGCGGACGCGGGCGGGCCAGCGCCACGCCCTGCGTCTGCGCGACCGGGGTCTGCACGGTGACGGTCTCCACCCGGACGTCCCGCGTGGCCTCGTAGGCGAGGAGCGTGACGAGCTCCTCCACCAGCTGCCGGAACACGGGGGACGGGGTGGTCTTCTCGCGCAGCACGCTGAGCTTGTGGGCGACGAGGGGATGGTCCAAGACGGTGACTCGCATACCCCAGAATCTAGCAGTCACCCGCCGTGCCGGGCCGCCGCCCGCGGCCCTCGGGGCCCGGGCCGTCAGCACCGGGGACCACGCCGCCCACCCGGCCCCGCGCGCCCCTCTCCTTCCGCCGCGGCGAGATCACGAATTCATCACACGCCGGAAAAGCTCAGGCCCCCGGCGGCGCGCATACCTTATGGTCATAGAGTCACGCCGACGGCGTTCTGTGCCCCCCCCCAAACACGCGGAAGGAACACATCGCATGACAGTTCCGGTTCTCGAGACGGAGAACCTGGTCAAGATCTACGGCCGGGGAGAAACCAGGTTCGACGCGCTCAAGGGCATCAACCTGGAAATCGGCAAGGGCGAATCCCTCGCCATCGTGGGGAAGTCGGGGTCGGGAAAATCCACCCTGATGCACCTCCTCGCCCTGCTGGACGGGCCCACGCACGGCGTAGTGGCGCTGGAGGGCAGGCCCACCAACGACCTCGGTGCCAAGGAGCTCAACGAGCTGCGCAATTCCGCGTTCGGGTTCGTGTTCCAGCAGTTCTTTCTCACCCCTGGGCAGACGGTTCTGGAGAACGTCACCCTGCCCCTGAAGATCGCGGGTGTTCCGGCGGCGGAACGCAAACGCCGCGGTCTCGAGGCGCTGGACCAGCTGGAAATGGCGGACAAGGCGCAGAACAAGGCCACTGATCTTTCCGGCGGACAGAAGCAGCGCGTGGTGATTGCCCGTGCACTGATCAACAATCCCTCGGTCATCTTCGCGGACGAGCCCACGGGCAACCTGGACTCCGCGACCTCCCGCGTGGTGGAGGACATCCTGTTCGGGCTGAACCGCGAGAAGGGCATCACCCTGGTCATCGTCACGCACGACACGGACCTCGCCCGCCGTTGCCAGCGTCAGATCTACCTGGTGGACGGGCAGATCGTGCCGAACCCCGAGGAGGAGGCGGGCGACGTCGTCGACACCCCCGCCCGGCCCGAGGCCCGTGAGACCGCCGACCGCGGCGGCGTCACGGTGAAGGAGCCCGAGACGGGCGCGATCGTCACGCTGAGCCAGGCGGACCTCGCGGAGCTCGCGCGCGGTGCCCAGCGGCCGCCGCACACCGGCAAGCACGCCGCCGCCGACCCCCACACCCCCGAGCAGCCAGGAGCCACCGCGTGAAATTCATCGATCTGCTGCGCACGGCGATGGGCAACACGTTCCGGTCCAAGGCGCGCACCGTGCTGACCGTGATCGCGATCTTCATCGGCGCCTTCACGCTCACCCTGACCAGCGGCATCGGCACCGGTGTCAACAACTACATCGACAAGACCGTGGCCGCGTTCGGCAACCAGGACTCCCTGTTCGTGCAGAAGGTCTCCGAGCAGTCCGGCTCCGGCACCGGGCAGGGCGACGGCCCCACGGAGTACGACCCGGACCAGGCCAACGTGCAGACGGGCTTCGGCTCGATCAGCGGGCTCACGGACGCGGACATCGCCAAGATCGAGAAGATCGACGGCGTGGACTCCGTGGACCCCATGTACATGGTCACGCCCTCCTACCTCAAGGCCGGCAACGGGAAGAAGTACCAGCTCAGTCTGGGCTCCCCCTCCCAGGCGGACGGGCTGCAGCTCGACGCCGGGAAGACCCCCGCGCGCACCGCTGACGAGATCCTGCTGCCCGCCTCCTGGGTGGAGCCGCTGGGGCTGGGCTCCGCGCAGGACGCCGTGGGCAAGAAGCTGACGGTCGTGATGCGCAACGCCGCGGACCAGGAGAAGTCCTTCCCCGTGACCATCGCGGGCGTCTCGCAGGCCTCCCTGGCCGGTTCCGCCTCCAACCCCGTGCCCTCCCCGGACCTGAACAAGAAGCTCTACGAGTACCAGACCTCCGGCAGCCCCCGGGAGGTCCCCAACTCGTACTTCACCGCCACCGCGAACGTGGGGGACACCTCCAAGATGGGGGCCATCAAGTCCCAGCTCGCGGACGAGAACATGTCGGGGGTGACCGTGGAGGACCAGCTCGGCATGTTCCGCACCGTCATCAACGGCATCGTGTGGATCCTCAACTCCTTCGCGATCATCGCGCTGCTGGCCGCCGGCTTCGGCATCGTCAACACGCTGCTGATGTCCGTGCAGGAGCGCACCCGGGAGATCGGGCTCATGAAGGCCCTGGGGATGAGCGGTGGGAAGGTCTTCGGTCTGTTCTCGCTCGAGGCCATCTTCATCGGGTTCCTGGGCTCCGCGATCGGTGCGGCCGTGGGCGTGGCCGCCGGCAGCATCATCAGCGCCGCACTGTCCAACGGCCTGCTCTCCGGGCTGCCCGGGCTGAGCCTGTTCCTCTTCGACCCCCTCAAGACCTTGATCATCATTCTCGCGGTGATGTTCATCGCGTTCCTGGCCGGCACCATCCCCGCGATGCGCGCCGCACGCCAGGACCCCATCAACGCCCTCCGCTACGAGTAGTCACCCCCCAGTCATGCACCACCCCCTGCAGCACCCACAGAAAGGACGACCGTCATGAGCACACCCCCCAACGAACCCCAGGACCCTCGCCCCGAGGTCTCCGGCCAGCCCACCTCCGGTGAGCCCCGTCCGGCAGAGCCCCACGCCGTGGACGCCCCCGCTGCTCCCGGTCAGCAGTACGGCCAGGCCGGCGGCAAGTACGGCACCGCGGAGTACAACCCCGGGCAGTACACCGGAGCCGTGGAGCGGCCTTCGCTGCTCGACCGGTTGCTGAGGCTGACCATGATCTCGCTGGGCGTCTACGTGCTCAGTGGCATCGTGGGGCTGATCGCGGTCAACAGCATCGACTTCCACCAGCTCTACCGCGACATGGGGCTCAGCACCGAGATGGCCGACCAGGCCGCTGCGAGCCAGACCAGTGGTCTGAGCAGCACCCTCGGCTCGATCGTCTCGCTGGTCATCGGCATTGCGTTCTACGTGCTCGTCTGGAGCAACCTGAAGAAGGGCAAGAACTGGGCCCGCATCCTGGGCACGGTCTTCGCCGCCATCTCCATCGTGGGCGGTCTGTTCGGCCTCTTCGGCTCGTTCATCTACCCCGCGCCGTGGAACATCATCATGATCCTGCTGGTGGTCGTGAAGATCGTCGTGGACATCATCTGGATCGTCACCGCGTTCAAGGCTCCCAACACCGCCTGGTTCAAGCAGAACCAGGTCCAGCGCTGAGCCACATGGCGCTTCCGCACACCGCCAGGTCCATCCAGCTCTCGGGCTGGATGGACCTGGCTCTTTCCGAGGCCCGGCGAACGGTGGACGCCGGGGACGTGCCCATCGGTGCCGTCGTCCTCGATGCCGAGGGTCGGGTGATCGGGCGCGGGTACAACCGTCGGGAGGCCGACGGCGATCCCACCGCCCACGCCGAGGTCCTGGCCCTGCGCGAGGCCGCCGCGACGCTCGGCGAGTGGCGACTGGAAGGGTGCACCCTGGTGGTGACGCTGGAGCCGTGCGCCATGTGTGCCGGGGCGGTCGTGCTCTCCCGCATCCCCACGGTGGTCTTCGGCGCGTGGGACCCCAAGGCGGGAGCGTGCGGATCCGTGTTCGACATCGTGCGCGACCCGCGGCTCAACCACTGGGTGGACGTCACCGGCGGGGTGCGCGAGGAGGAGTGCGCGGCGCTGCTGCACGACTTCTTCCGGGCCCACCGCCCGCGGGCCTGACGCGGCGCGCGGACTCCGCGCACGACGTCGTGCCGGGGCTTCTCGCACGACGTCCTGCCGGGCCGCCCGCGCCGAGGGACGGGCCGCGCTGGGTCGGCTCGCACGACGTCATCACCGCGACCTGCGGCGGGACAGCCCGGTGCTGACGGCTCCCCGCGACGCGCGAGCCGGTTTGGAAGGGTTGCACCCCGGCCTGTAAAGTGCTGGGTGCTGGTGACGTGTCCGAGCGGCCGAAGGTGCATCACTCGAAATGATGTTTGGTGTCAAAGCCAACGTGGGTTCAAATCCCACCGTCACCGCCAGCGGCTGAGGCCCCCGATGATCCGGAAACCCGGAGCGCGGGGGCCTTCGTCATGCCCGCCGCTGCCTCGCATCTCCCGTGTGACATCTGAGGCGCGATCTGACTGCGGAGGGGGCCGTTCCGCGGTCAGAACGCGCCTGAGATGTTCCCGCTGCCGGGGGCGCTCCGGGTTCGCCCCTCCTGGAACCTCACGAGCGGCGGGCGACTCTCACACGGGGATCTCCCGGTCCGGGCCGATCCGCTTCATCACCAGCGTGGAGTTCAGCCGCTGCACCCCGGGCAGGCCGCTGAGCACAGTGTCGTAGAACTTCTGGTACGCCACCAGGTCCGGGACCAGCACCCGCAGCATGAAGTCCGGTTCGCCGAAGAGCCGCTCCGCCTCGATGATGCTGGGCGTCTGCTCCACCATGGCCTCGAAGCGGGCAATGACGGCGGGGCCGGTGTGCTCCATGCGCACGAACACGAGGGCCTCGAAGCCCAGTCCCACGGCCTCCGGATCCACCACCGCGCGGTAGCGCTGAATTGCCCCGGAACGCTCCAGCTCCTTGAGCCTCCGGTGGCACGAGGACAGGCTCAGCCCCACCCGCTGGGCGAGGTCCGTGGTGCTGATCCGACCGTCGCCCTGCAGCAGCGAAAGAATTTTCCTGTCCAGTGCATCCATGGCTGAAATTTTTGCACTGATGACCCGATTTTCCCCGAAAGACGCAAGCACATTTCGTCCGATGCCGCATAGTGTTTCGCCCGGAAAGGGGATTCACATGGATGTGACGCTGATGCTGCAGTTCTGGGTGCTGGGCTTCCTGCTGGTGCTGATACCGGGGCCGGACTGGGCCTGTGCGATCGGTGCGGGGCTGCGGGCGCGCTCGGCCACCCCGTCCGTGCTGGGGATGCTCTCCGGCTACGTGGTCGTGGTCTCCGTGGTGGCCGTGGGCCTGGGCGCCCTGGTGACCGAGTACCCGGTGGCACTGACCACCATGTCCCTCGTGGGAGCCGCGTACCTGCTGTACCTGGGCGCCACGACCCTCAGGACCCGGGCCAGCAGCGGCATCGGGGCCATCGCGACGGAGGCACCCGTGGGCAGTGGCGGCGGCTCCGCCGAGTTCTTCAAGGGCATGGGCGTGAGCACGCTCAACCCCAAGGGCCTGCTGCTCCTCATGGCCCTCCTCCCCCAGTTCGTGAGCCCGCACGGGTGGCTCTCCACCGGGCAGATGCTGGTGCTCGGCGGACTCCACGTCCTCAACTGCGCGGTCGTGTACTTCGCGGTGGCCCTGCTGTCCCGCAGGCTGCTGGGTTCGCACCCCGGGGCCAGCACGGTGATGACCCGGCTCGCCGGGGTCATGATGCTCGTGGTGGCGCTCGGGATCCTGGCGGAGAAGGCGGGCGAGCTGCTCGGCTGAGCGGCGTCGTCCCGGCCCAGGGATACCCGGCGCTTCGGTCACGGAGAGGTGGACCTGCATCACGGCGTCGTCCCCGCCCGGGGATACCCGGCGGTAGGAACGACGCCGGTGCGCCCTAGGATGTTGCGCGGACCACATTTTCCCGCGCGGTCCTCCGCGCCCGGGGGCGCACGCGCTCATGCGCACGGCCGAACCCGGGCCCTGCGACCGGGCGGGCACCGACGAGACGAGGAGCACCACATGAGCGACGAGCAGCAGCCCGCAGGCCACCTGGGGATCAACGGCGAGGACGTCCCGGCGGCGCACTACGTGCGCACGGGCGAGCACAGCTTCCGCACCACCGTGCACACGCAGGGGGCGTGGAGCCCGCTGGAGCAGCACATGGCGGCGTCGTCCGGGCTGCTGGTGCACGAGATCGAGCGCAACCACCCCCGCGAGGACATGCTGCCCGTGCGCTTCTCCTACGACATCCTGGGGTTCATCGCGGGCGGGGACATCGAGGTGCACACCCGCGTGCTGCGCCCCGGCAAGACCATCGAACTGGTCGAGGCGACCATGAGCAGCGGCGGCCGGGACTGCATCCGGCTGAGCATGTGGCGGCTGACGACGTCCGACACGAGCGACGTGGCCGGCGGCGAGATCGAGCCCATGACGCCCCTAGAGGACTGCGACCCGCTGGACATGTCCGAGGTCTGGAACGGCGGGTTCATCGCCTCGCTGGAGGGCCGTGTGGCCGGCACGCCGCGCCCGGGCAGCGGTGCGGGCTGGCTGCGGATCACCAACGCCGTGGTGGAGGGCGAGGAGTCCTCGAACACCGCGCGCTTCCTCAGCGCCGTGGACTCCGCCAACGGGATCGCCCCGCGCGCGGAGATCGGCCCGTGGGCGTTCCCCAACGTGGACCTGAGCATCCACATGTTCCGCGCCCCGGTCTCCGACTGGGTGGGCCTGGACGTGAACGTGGAGTTCGGCCCGGACGGGGTGGGTCTCACGCACTCCCAGCTCTTCGACGAGCAGGGCCCGATCGGCCGGGTGGCGCAGGCGCTGACCGTGCGCCGCATGGGCTGAACCGCCGCTGCGGGGCTCATCACACTTCGTCTCGCGATGGGGCCGGAATGGACGGCCAACCCTAGAATGGCCGCTAGATCCCACAAGATTCCGGACGGGGAAGCACCCCAGGAGGTCCCAGCACGTGAGCAGCATCCTGATCAATGTGATTGACCGCGAGGGCGAACGCACCGAGGGCGTGGAGTGGAAGGACCACGAGTCGCTCATGGAGTGCCTCACCCGCCACAAGTTCCCGATCCTCGCCACGTGCGGCGGCAACGCGTCCTGCTCCACGTGCCACTCGTACCTGGACCAGGAGTCCTTCGTGAAGACGGGCGGCACCAACGAGGAGGAGGAGGACCTCCTGGAGATGCTGGACGACACCCGCCACGACAACTCCCGCCTGACCTGCCAGGTGGAGTGGTCCGAGGACCTCGAGGGCGCGGAGATCGAGATCGCACCCGAGTGGTGACGCCCGTCCACTGAGACGCACTTGGACACGGCGCAGCCCCTGGGCGAAAGTGGGAGCATGACGACTCTCCGGGACGATCTCACCACCCGCGCGGCCTACGTCTCGGACGCCTCGATCTATCGCAGGCTGCCGGAGGCCGTGGCCGAGCCACGCTCCGTGGAGGAGGTCCGTGAGCTGCTCGCGACCGCGCGGGAGCACGGCTGGCCCGTGATCTCCCGCGGGGGTGGCACGTCCGTGGCCGGCAACGCGATCGGCGAGGGACTGGTGATCGACACCTCCCGGTACTTCCACCGCATTCTGGAGATCGACCCGCAGGCCCGCACCGCGCGGATCGAGCCGGGGGTGATCTGCGACCAGCTCCGGGACGCCGCCGCCGAGTTCGGCCTGACCTACGGCCCGGACCCCTCCACGCACTCCCGCTGCACCGTGGGCGGCATGGTCGCGAACAACGCGTGCGGTTCGCACTCGGTGGCGTGGGGCACGAGTGCCGCGAACCTCGTCTCGCTCACCGTCATGCTCGCCGACGGGCGCCTGGTCACCCTCGACGCCGGCGGCACCTCCGACCCCGCACTCACCTCGCAGCTGGAGCAGCTGCGCGACTCCCACCTGGCCATGCTGCGCACCGAGCTGGGCCAGTTCCCGCGCCAGGTCTCCGGCTACGGACTGCACTACCTGCTGCGCGAGAACGGCTTCGACACCGCCAAGGCGTTCGCCGGCTCCGAGGGCACGTGCGGGATCATCACCGAGCTCACCGTGAAGCTCGTCCCCAGGCCCGCGCACACTGCGCTGGCTGTGATGGGCTTCGAGGACGCCATCGCAGCGGCCACCGCTGCCCCGACGTTCCGGGTCCCCGGCGTCACGACCATCGAGGGCATGGGCTCGGACCTGCTGGAGGCCCTGCGCACCCGCCCCGGGCAGGAGAACGCCGGAGGGGAGCTGCCCCGCGGTGGCGGCTGGCTCTACTGCGAGGTCGCCGGGGACACTCCCGAGGCCGCGTTCGAGGCCGCCCGCGAGCTTCCCGCCCTGGCCCGGGACGCAGTGGTGGATGCGGTGGTGGTGGGCGACCCCGTGCAGGCCCGCGCCCTGTGGCACATCCGCGAGGCCGGCGCGGGCATCGTGACCCGGCTGCCGGACGGTGGCGAGGCGTGGCCCGGCTGGGAAGACTCAGCGGTTCCCCCGGCGCGGCTCGGCGAGTACCTGGGCGACCTCTACGCCCTGCTGGACGAGATGGGGCTGCGCGGCATTCCCTTCGGGCACTTCGGCGAGGGCTGCGTGCACATCCGCATCTCCTTCGACTTCAACACGGAGGCGGGGGTCGCGCAGTACCGGGAGTTCATCGAGCGCGCCGCGGAACTCGTGCACCGCTACGGCGGCTCCGTCTCCGGCGAGCACGGGGACGGCCGTGCCCGCTCCGAGCTGCTGGGCACCATCTACACCCCGGAGGCACTGGAGGCCTTCGCCCGCTTCAAGCGGATCTTCGACCCGGGCGACGTCTTCAACCCGGGCGTGCTCGTGGACCCGGAGCCCCTGGACCGTGGCATCCGCCCCGGACCGGGTGCCCGGACCTTCGACCTCACGCCCGTGCACGCGTTCTCCGGCGACGGCGGCTCGTTCGGCCAGGCCGTCAACCGCTGCGTGGGCGTGGGCGCGTGCCGCTCGGACACCGGTGCCATGTGCCCCTCCTTCCACGCGACCGGGGACGAGGTGCACTCGACCCGCGGCCGCATGCGCTCCCTCGCGGAGATGCTGCGCGGGGAGCACATCACGGACGGCTGGAAGTCCAAGGAGACCTACGAGGCCCTGGACCTGTGCCTGTCCTGCAAGGCGTGCGCCACCGAGTGCCCCGTGAACGTGGACATGGCCACCTACAAGGCCGAGTTCCTGCACCACCACTTCCGGCAGGGCCTGACCTCCTTCGTGGGCCGCGACCGCCGGCCCATGGCGCACCTGACCATGGGGTGGATGCCGCTGCTCATGCGGATCGCCACCGCGGTGCCCGGCTCGCTGCGCGCGGTGAACTTCCTGGAGCGCTTCGGCCCGGTGGAGGCCCTGACCAAGAAGCTCGGCGGGATCGAGCCGCGCCGCAGCATGATCCGCTTCAACGACATCCCCCTGACCTCGTGGTTCCGTTCCCGCCCCGGGTACGACGACGCCGCGGCCGGTCCGCGCCCCGCGTCCGACCTCCCCGGCTCCCCCGGATCCGGCTCCCGCGGTCTCGGGCAGCGCGGCCTCGCGGCGGGACGCGCCCTGCGCCGCGGTCTCCGCGCGGCCACGGGGGCTGCGCGCGAAGGCGAGCGGGCGGCATCGTCGTCGTCGGCGAAGCAGCGGCCCTCCGTGGTGCTGTGGCCGGACACGTTCACCAACTTCTCCGCGGACGGGCCCGGCAAGGCCGCCGTGGAGGTGCTGGAGGCCATGGGCTACCGTGTGCTGATGCCCATGGGCAGCGTGTGCTGCGGGCTGACCTGGCACTCCACGGGCCAGCTGGACATGACCCGCCGAACCCTGCGGCAGACCCTGGACGTGATGGCGCCGCTAATCGAGGCGGGGTACCCGATCATCGGGCTGGAGCCCTCGTGCACGGTCATGCTGCAGCACGAGATCACCGAGCTGCTGCCGGAGGACCCCCGGGCCCACGCGGTGCGCGGACTCACGGTGACCCTGGGCGAGTTCGCCGCGAAGCACTTGGAGGCCGGCGGCGACTGGCCGTTCGACACGCTCGAGACGCAGTCCGGGCCCGGGACGGCGGTGTGCCAGGTGCACTGCCACGAGAAGGCGCAGGGCAACTACGATCCCGCGCTGAAGGTGCTCGGCGAGCTCGGCGTGGACACCGCCGTGGTGGGTGGCGGGTGCTGCGGGCTGGCCGGGAACTGGGGCTTCGAGCCGGGGCACTACGAGGTCTCGCAACGCCTCGGCGAGCGCAACCTGTTCCCCATGATCCGCTCGGCGCAGCCCGGGACGATCGTGCTCGCGGACGGTTTCTCGTGCCGCACGCAGATCGCGCAGGGCACGGACGCGGAAGGAGTTCACCTGGCACAGGTGATGCGCGCCGCATTGCGGGCCGAAAAGTAGGACACTGTTGCCATGAACACCACCTCGCCCACCCCCAGGGGCACCCGAACCGCCACCCGTCCGCTGCTCACCGCCGCCGCGCTGAGCGCCCTGCTGCTGCTCTCGGCCTGCGGCTCCTCGGACGACACGGCGAACGACGAAGCGAGCGGGACGGCGTCCGGTTCGCCGTCGGCGTCGTCGTCCGCCTCCCCGAGCTCGTCCGCGACCTCGGCCTCCCCCACTCCGTCCTCGTCCGAGAAGACCGCGCAGGCCGCCGAGGCCTCCAAGGCCGAGCCGAAGGAGACCCGCAAGGCCTCCGCACCGGAGGCGGGCATGCCCTCGGCGAGCCCGTTCGACAAGGAGAAGGCGGACGCCCAGGCCGCAGGCGTGTGCAACCCGTCCCAGCTCAGCGGCTCTGCGGCCCCCGAGCAGGGCGCGGCCGGGCACACCATCGTCTCCCTGACCCTGACCAACACCGGTTCCACCCCCTGCACGCTCGACGGCTACGCGGGCGTCTCCTTCACGGACGCCAACGGCGCGCCCGTGGGCGCCCCGGCCTCCCGCGAGGGCGCGGGCCCCGGTGCGGTGACGCTGCAGCCGGGCGCCTCCGCGAGTGCGGGACTGAGCATCACCCAGCCCGGCGTGATCGGGCAGGTCTGCAACCCGCAGGCCGTCACGGGGCTGCGCGTGTACCCGCCGGGCAGCTACGACTCGCTGGTGGTCTCCTACCCCGTGCAGGCGTGCGGCAACCCCAAGGTCTCCCAGCTGCAGGTCACGGCGTTTGGCGCCTGATCCCGTCCTGGGGCTCTTCTCCCCCGCGACCGCGCAGTGGTTCGACGCCGCGTTCGGCGCTCCCACGGCCGCCCAGCGCGGCGCGTGGGAGGCCGTCTCGGCGGGCCGCCACGCGCTCGTGGTGGCCCCCACGGGGTCCGGCAAGACCCTCGCGGCGTTCCTGTGGTCGATCGACCGGCTGCTCTCCGCCAAGGGTGCCGTTCCCGCTGAGGGGGACGACGACGCCCTCCCGGACGAGGACCGCACCACCGTCCTCTACATCTCCCCCCTCAAGGCGCTCGGCGTGGACGTCGAGCGCAACCTGCGCGCCCCGCTGATCGGCATCACCCAGGCGGTGAAAGCGGCGGGAGGCAACCCTCCGGAGATCTCCGTGGGGGTCCGCTCCGGCGACACCCCGCAGGCGATCCGCCGTGCGCTGCTGGCCCACCCACCGGACATCCTCATCACCACCCCGGAATCCCTGTACCTCATGCTCACGTCCAAGGCGCGGGAGACGCTGCGGCACGTGAAGACCGTGATCATCGACGAGGTCCACGCGGTGGCCGGGACCAAGCGCGGCGCGCACCTGGCCGTGAGCCTCGAGCGCCTCGACGACCTGCTGCCGGAGCCCGCCCAGCGGATCGGGCTCTCCGCGACCGTGGAGCCGGTGGACACCGTGGCCGGGTTCCTGGGCGGCTCGCAGCCCGTGGACGTCGTGCGCCCACCCTCCGAGAAGACGTGGGACCTGACCGTCTCCGTGCCCATCCCGGACATGACCGTGCTGGGCGGGGCGGCGGCGTCGCCGTCGTCGGACGGCTCCGGGACGCTGGACGGGAACCTGGACGCCTCCGACTACCAGGCCACCGCGTCCATCTGGCCGCACGTGGAGGAGCGGATCGTGGACCTCGTGGAGGCGCACCGCTCCACGATCGTCTTCGCCAACTCGCGCGGTCTCGCGGAGAAGCTGACGGCCCGGCTCAACGAGATCCACGAGTTCCGCACGGAGAACGCCCAGCCCGGGCCCGGCGGGGACCGGGAGCCCATCGCGGTGGGCGACGCCCTGGGCGAGTTCCTCACGCGCGGTGCCGCGGACGGTGAGGACCGGGACCAGGACCGCGCGGGCATCGCCAAGCCCGCCGGGATCGCGCGGCAGACCAACCGCTACGAGGGCACCTCCCCCGTGCTCGCGCGCGCCCACCACGGCTCGGTGTCCAAGGACCAGCGCAGCCTGATCGAGGAGGACCTCAAGACCGGGCGGCTGCGGTGCGTGGTGGCGACCTCCTCGCTGGAGCTCGGCATCGACATGGGCCACGTGGACCTGGTGGTGCAGATCGAGGCGCCGTTCTCGGCGTCGTCCGGGCTGCAGCGCGTGGGCCGCGCCGGGCACCAGGTGGGCGAGGTCTCCGTGGGCCGGATCTACCCCAAGCACCGCGGGGACGTGCGGGACGCCGCGGTGATCGCGGAGCAGATGCTCGCCGGGCGCCTGGAGCCGCTGTCCGTGCCCGCGAACCCCCTGGACATCCTGGCCCAGCAGACGGTCTCCGCCGTGGCCGCGGAGGACGTCGATGTGGAGGCCTGGTACGACACCGTGCGTCGCAGCGCCCCCTTCCGGTCCCTGCCGCGCTCAGCGTACGACGCCGTGCTGGACCTGCTCGCCGGGCGCTACCCCTCGGACGAGTTCGCCCAGCTGCGCCCGCGGCTCGTGTGGGACCGCGAGACCGGGACCCTGCAGGCCCGCCCGGGCGCCCTGCGGCTCGCCGTGACGAGCGGCGGCACCATCCCGGACCGCGGCCTGTTCCCCGTGTTCCTCGTGGGCGGGCAGGAGAGCAGCTCTCCCAAGCGCGTGGGGGAACTGGACGAGGAGATGGTCTACGAGTCCCGCGTGGGGGACGTGATCGCGCTGGGTGCCTCCAGCTGGCGGATCGAGGACATCACGCACGACCGCGTGGTCGTGGCACCGGCCCCCGGCGTTCCCGGCAAGCTGCCGTTCTGGCACGGGGACGGGCTGGGCCGGCCCGTGGAGCTCGGGCGCGCCGTGGGCCGCTTCACGCGCGAGCTCGCCGGCGCCCCGGACGGCGAGGCCCGCGAGCGCCTGGCCGTCGCCGGGCTGGACGAGTGGGCGCAGGACAACCTGCTGGCCTACCTCGGGGAGCAGCGCGAGGCCACGGAGCACGTGCCGGACGACCGCACCCTGATGGTCGAACGGTTCCGGGACGAGCTCGGGGACTGGCGCGTGGTGCTGCACAGCCCGTTCGGCACCCCGGTCCACGGCCCGTGGGCGCTGGCCGTGCGGGCCCGGCTGGACGAGCGCTGGGGCCTGGACGCCTCCGCCCAGGCGGCGGACGACGGCATCGTGCTGCGCGTGCCCGCCACGGACGAGGAGCCCCCGGGAGCTGAGCTGTTCCTCTTCGACCCGGACGAGCTCGAGCGCACCGTGACCGAGGAGGTGGGCGGTTCCGCGCTGTTCGCCTCGCGGTTCCGGGAGAACGCGGCGCGCGCCCTGCTGCTCCCGCGAGCGGACCCCGGCAAGCGCACACCCCTGTGGCAGCAGCGCCAGCGCTCGGCCCAGCTGCTGGACGTGGCCCGGAAGTACCCGCAGTTCCCCGTGATCCTCGAGACCGTGCGCGAGTGTCTGCAGGACGTCTACGACGTGCCCGCTCTGCTCCAGCTGCAGCGTGACCTGGCCGGCCGGAAGCTGCGGATGGTCGAGACCACCACGGACTCCCCCTCCCCCTTCGCGCGCACCCTGCTCTTCGGGTACGTGGCCCAGTTCCTCTACGAGGGCGACTCCCCCCTGGCCGAGCGCAAGGCCGCCGCGCTGTCCCTGGATCCCGCGCTGCTCAACGAGCTGCTGGGCCGCGCCGAGCTGCGCGAGCTGCTGGATCCCCAGGTCGTCGAGACCACGGCGCTGCAGCTGCAGCGCCTCGCCCCGGACCGCAGGCTGCGCGGGGTGGAGGGCGCGGCGGACCTGCTGCGCCTGCTCGGACCCATGACCGCCGACGACGCCGCGCTGCGCCTGCGCGCGGAGGGGCCCGTTCCGGAGGCTTCACCCGCCCAGGGTGCTGACGGCGCGGCGCCGGGAACCGTCACCGGCGCGGTCTCCGCGCTCGCCCCGGCGCACGCCGCGGACGCCGCGAGCGCCGCGAGCGCCACGGCCGCCGCCGCGGAGGGGACCGAGGGGCACCCCGGCGAGGCGGCGTCGTCGTCCGGTCCTGCGGGGGAGGCGGACACGGACCCGGCCTACCGCGTCATCTCCCCGGCCGCGGCCCGCGCGCTGCTGGACGAGCTCGTGGCGAGCAACCGCGCGATCGTGCTGCGCATGGGCGGGCGCGAGGTGTACTGCGCGGTCGAGGACGCCGCCCGGATGCGGGACGCCCTCGGGCAGCCGCTGCCCATGGGGGTGCCGCTCGCGTTCCTGGAGCCCGTCGCGGATCCGGTGGGCGACCTCGTCTCCCGGTACGCGCGCACGCACGGGCCGTTCAGCGTGGCCGAGGCGGCGCAGGCCCTGGGGCTGGGACCCGCCGTGGTCGAGTCCGCGCTGCGGGGGCTCGCCAAGCAGCGCCGCGTGAGCGAGGGGGCGTTCCGCCCGAGCGAAGACCCGGCGGCGGCGGAGTCCGAGTGGTGCGAGATCGAGGTGCTGCGGACACTGCGGCGCCGTTCGCTCGCCGCCCTGCGCTCCGACGTGGAGCCCGTGGACCCGCAGGCCTACGCATCCTTCCTACCGGCGTGGCAGCACGCGGTGAAGGGGCACCAGCTGCGCGGGCTCGACGGCGTGCTGACCGTGGTGGACCAGCTCGCCGGGGTGCCCGTGCCGGCGTCCGCGTGGGAGCCGCTCGTGCTCGCGCAGCGCGTGGTGGACTACCGCCCGGCCATGCTCGACGAGCTCATGGCCACCGGCGAGGTGCTCTTCTCCGGCGCGGGATCACTCGGCGGCGAGGACGGCTGGGTGGCGTTCCACCTGGCCGAGGCGGCGGAGCTGTCCCTGCCGCCGGTCGGGCAGCTGGAGGCCGCGGCGGAGGCGCTGGACTCGGCGCTCGAACGGGAGCTGCTGGCCGTGCTGCGCCGGGGCGGGGCGTACTTCGCGTGGCAGCTCGTGCAGCCGCTCGCGGAGTCCGGCCTCGCCGCGGACATGCCCGCGCTGCGCACGGCGCTGTGGAACCTGCTGTGGGCCGGACTGATCACCAACGACACGTACGCGCCCGTGCGCGCGCTGATCTCCGGCGGGCACTCGGCGCACAAGACGCCCAAGCGCCCGGGGCGGTCCCGCGCGGCGGGGCGCCGGGGAGCGGCTCGGCTGCGCGCCGTCGGCCGGGGTGCCGCGGGGTTCTCTTCCGGTGCCGCTGGTTCCGACCCCGGCTTCTCCACCGGGGACGACGCCGCCGGTTCACGCGTGGTGCGCGCCGCCGGGGGTGGCGAGGAGCGAGCGACCGCGGGGCGCTGGTCCGTGCTGCGCCCCGAACCGCTCAACCCCACCGTGCGCGCCCAGGCGCAGGCGGAGCTGCTGCTGGACCGCTACGGCGTGCTCACGCGGGGTCCGGTGGTCGTGGAGGACGTCCCCGGCGGTTTCGCCACGGTCTACAAGGTGCTGCGTGCGCTCGAGGACGCCGGGCGGGCGCGGCGCGGCTACTTCATCGAGGGTCTCGGGGCGGCGCAGTTCGCGCAACCGGCAACGGTTGACGTGCTGCGCAGCTTCACGGACGACGACGACGCCCGCCAGGCCGAGCCGCAGGTCCTCGCGCTCGCGGCCACGGACCCCGCCAACCCGTACGGCGCCGCGCTGGAGTGGCCGGAGGCGGTGGTGCTGGAGTCCAGTACGAAGCACCGGCCGGGGCGCAAGGCGGGGGCGGTCGTGGTCCTGGTGGACGGGGCACTCGCCCTGTACCTGGAGCGCGGCGGCAAGACGGCTCTCGCGTTCGTCTCCGACCCCGGACCGTTGCACCTCGCCGCCGAGGCCGTGGCCGGTCTCGTGCAGCGCCGGGCGGTGGACTCGCTCGTGGTGGAGAAGGTCAACGGGGAGTCGGTGCTCTCCTCGGAGGAACTCGTCACCGCGGTGCGGGAGGGGCTGCTGGACGGCGGCTTCTACCAGACTCCGAAGGGCGTGCGGATGCGGGCGCCGGTGGGTGGAAGCAGGTCCTGACGGCCGCGGGCGCGATCTGGGCGTGCTGGACGCGGCCGACCGCAACCGCGCTATGGGGCCGCGAGGCGTATCCCGCGTCAGAGGGGGCGGCCACCGCGCCCGATTGATACCACCTTGATACCATGGGCCGCATGGCCATGACACTGCGACTGACAGAAGAGGACGAGCGCGTCCTCGCAGACCTCGCCCAGGCGGACGGCATCAGCCGTCAGGAGGCCACGATCCGAGCCATCCGGGAGGTGGCCGCCCGTCGCGGCCACGAGCGCCGTGTGAACGACTCGTCCGCCCGCGCCCGCGCGCGGTACGCCGACGTGCTGGACCGGCTCGGCCGGTGATCGAGTACCTCACCACGGAGGATCTCCTGGGGCTGGTCGAGGACCTCCGTGTCGGCCCGGTACGCGATCTGGGCCTGCTGGACGCCGCCGCCCATCGACCCACCACCGCGCTGTGGGGCCGCGAGGCGTACCCCTCGCTGGATGAGAAGGCCGCCGCGCTGCTGGAGTCAGTCGTTCGTCACCGCCCACTGGTTGACGGGAACAAGCGCCTCGGCTGGCTCGCCACGGTGGTGTTCCTCGACCTCAACGGGGTGTGGATCGAGGCCCCGGACGACGACGCCTACGACCTCGTGATCGCCGTGGCGAGCGGTCGGAGCACCCTCCAGCACAGCGCCGAGATGCTGGGACGCTGGCACTGACACCGGCCGCGTCACCCCCGAGGCCGCGGCCGGACGCACCGGGCACCGGAGTGCCCGGCCGGAAGGTCGGATCTGACAGGATGACCCCCATGGCCCCTTTCAAGAACACGTCGCCCACGTACCAGGCGGGGAAGTTCTTCATCGGGATCGGTGCGGTGGTGGCGGTCCTCTTCTTCGTCCTCGATCCTCGGGCACGCATCGTGAGCCCCGGTCTCGCTCTGATCGAGATCGGGGTGGTGCTGCTCGTGATCGGGTGGTTCCGCCACCCCGGCCGCAGGCGATAGCGCCTCCTACTGTGGACTGTTCACCCGCCCTGCTCGACACCCACCCTCGGAGCACCGACCACAACCCAGGAGGCCCCCGTGCCCGAAGGTGATTCCGTCTACCGCCAGTGCAAGATGCTGCGCGAGGCGCTGGAGGGTGCCGTGGTCGAGAGCTCGGACTTCCGGGTGCCCTCGCTCGCCACCTCGGACGTCTCGGGGCGGACCGTGGTGGCGGTGGTGCCGCGCGGCAAGCACATCCTCATCCGTCTCTCCGCCGCCCCCGACGCCGCACAGATGCGCTCCGGCGCCGAGCCCCTGACCCTGCACTCCCACCTGATGATGGACGGCACCTGGCGGGTCTTCGACAGGGCCCAGAACGACGACGCCGGGCGCCCCGGCGGACGACGGAGCAGCCGTCCCGGCGCGGGCCCCTACCGGCCGCGCGCCCGCCGCGGCGGCAGCGTGCGCTCCGCCGCGGAGGCCCGGACCCGGATCAGCGGGGACGCGGCCATCGGGCAGGGCTCGCACACGATCCGCGCGATCCTGCGCACGAAGGACGTGGAGGCGGTGGGCTTCGACGTCAAGGACGTGCGCCTGGTGCCGACCCGTCTGGAGGGCCAGGAGCTCGTGGGCCACCTGGGCCCGGACATCCTCGGCCCGGACTGGGACCTGGAGAAGGCCCTGGGCCGTCTGAGCGCGCAGCCGGACCGCGCGATCGGCACGGCCATCATGGACCAGCGCAACCTCGCGGGCATCGGCAACGTGTACCGCGTGGAGACCCTGTTCATGACCCGCACGAACCCGTGGGCCCGCGTGGCCTCACTGCCCGACGGGAAGCTGCGCGAGATCGTGGTCCTCGCGCACAAGCTGCTGCACCTCAACAAGGACCGCTCGATCCGCTCCACCACGGGTGAGGCACCCCGCGGTCGCCCCCTGATGTGGGCCTACGGCCGGGACGGTCAGCCCTGCCGCCGCTGCGGCACGACTCTGAAGCGTGGGGAGATCGACGACGCCCTGCTCACCGTGGGCCCCGAGCTCTCCCGTACCGCGGTGCAGCACCTGCGCACGATCGCGTGGTGCCCCCGCTGCCAGGCGGCGGGCTGACAGAGCCGCCCCGAGACCCGGGTGCGTGGGCACCGGGGCCGCGGGGCGGCGTCGTCGTGAGAAGGACGTAAAGGGTCAGCGCGTGACCCAGGTCCTGCCGTTCACGCGGGACCAGTGCGCGGTGTAGCCGTTGGAGAAGCGCTGCCGGACCTCGCTGCCCGCGCCGTACTCCTCGGTGGTGGGGTAGCCCCAGCCGCGCTCGTAGCCGGCCGACTTCCAGGCGCGGCCGATGGCGCCGGTCTCCTTGACGGCGTGCGCGCCGCTGGCCGGGGACCAGAGGAACTTGAACACCGCGCCGGGGGAGGTGCGGAAGTTCTGGTAGACGCCCCCGTTGACCAGCCCACCGCGCTCGTTGGTGGTGGGCACGCCGAACACTGCGGCGCCGCCGAGGGCCGTGTAGCGCGTCTTGATGCCGCCGCGGACCGTGTACGAGGCCTTGGCGGGTGTCGCCGGAGCGACCTTCGTGGCCTGCGCCGCAGCGGCGGTCACCGTGGTGCGCGCATCCGCCGGACCACCGCCGTTGGCGTAGCCGTAGGAGTCCACGGTGCCCACGAGCCGCCAGCCCTGGCCGTTGCCGGCGAGCCCGCCGTCCACGTACGTGAGCCCGATGCCGATGACCTGCATCTTGGGATCGGTGAGCACCTTGTTGTGCGCGGTGGAGCCCTTCCACCAGGTCACCAGGTCGGTCACCGAGTGCTGCCACGACAGCGCGTGGATCTCCCCCACCGCGGTGTAGGCACCCGCTCGGCGGTCCGTGAGGAACGTGTTCGAGTGGTTGATGACCTCCTGCTGCACCAGGCGATCCGACTGCCCCTGCGAGATCCCGGACAGGGTCGCCGAGTACTTGACGGCCTTGAGCCCCTTGGAGGCGCGGTGCGCGTTGATCTGGGACAGCAGGTTCTGGGCGTCGCTCGCGCGGGTGGCCGCGTTCATGGACACGATGTCCGACGCCGCCGCGTGCGCCGGTGCTGCGGTGGGCAGGCTCGCGATCAGCAGCGCCACGGCCGTGACCACGGCCGTGAGAAGACTGGTGACAACGGCGCCGAGCGGGTTGCGGGCTCGGGCGAGTGAGGTGCGGGGGAACGGCATGGGGGCCCATTTCGACAGGGTGACCGCCCGGGACCACACCGCGACGATCGGTCGCGAGGCATGGCGAAAGGCGTGCACGGTGAGGAGGTTCCGGCGGCCGAAGCGCGCCGACCGGCGCTGAAGGGGTACAGCGGATCCGGTGCTGGGCCCAGTGAAGGGGGGAAGACCCGCCGGTAAGGCTACCCTGCGGAAACCCCATGTGTGTGACGTTTCACAGAAAAATAACGAAAAAATTACGGCAGTTTTTTCGTAGCACCGTTTCACGCTCCGAGGCGCCGGCTGTTCGCGGGATCCGCGCTGCCTCCGGGGTGGTGCGCGCTGCCTACCGGACGGCTCCCGGGGTGTGGCGCACCCAGGCCGCGTGGCTGCTCGGCGTCAGCCGGGACTCGATCCGCAAGCGCTCCCCCGTGTGCGGGTGGGTGAAGGACAGGGAGCGGGCGATCAACTGCAGAGGGTTGTCCGGGTCTTCCACGTCGAAGTCCTCGCGCGGTTCCGGGTACAGCTTGTCCCCGCGCAGGGGCAGTCCCAGGGACGTCATGTGGAGCCTGATCTGGTGGGTGCGACCGGTCAGGGGCGCGACCTCGTAGAGGCCCCAGGCGCCGTCGTCGTCCGCGAAGCGCTCCACGAGCCGCACGTCCGTGACGGCGTTGACCTCACCCGGTTCCTCGAAGGCCTGCAGCACGCCCTGGATCTTGCGGATCCGCGACTCGACCCGCACCGTCCGCTCCCCCACGCGGTCCCCGAGGCCGGCCACGGCCCAGTACGTCTTGGTCACCGTGCGCTCCTGGAACATGCGGTGGAAGTCCCCGCGGTCCTGCGCGTTCTTGCACAGCAGCAGCACCCCTCCGGTGGAGCGGTCCAGGCGGTGCAGCGCGGCGATCTCGTCGTTGTGGAACTGGCACCGCGCGGCCACGACCACCGAGCGCCGCACGTTCGCGCCCTTGGGCGTGCTGCACAGGCCATGGGGCTTGTCCACGGCGACCAGCCAGTCGTCCTCGTAGAGGACATCGAGCGGCACGGCCGGGGCGCCCTCGTCCGGCACGGGGCGGTGGAACCACACGGAGAGTCCCGGGGCGTAGGGGGTCTGCGGGGTCACGACGACGCCGTCGTCCCCCAGCACCCGACCGGCCGCCACCTGCTCGGCGAACCAGGCGGCGTCGTCCGGGAAGCGCGCGGCCACGTACTCCGCCGCGGTGGCAGGCATCCCGGAGGTCTCCAGAACGGGGTCCGGGGCACCGGGCCCCGGCATCCGCACCCGCGTGGCACCCACGCCGCGGACCGTGGGCAGTGGCGGAACCACCCGGCGTCTCCCCGAGCGCCGTCCCCCTGCCGATACCATGGGCTGGAACCTAACACACGACCGTGAGGCGGCCTCGTGAACGAGCAGAACAGCCCCGAGCACGTGGTGCTCCTGGACGAGCAGCACCGCCCCACGGGCACGGCGCTGAAGTCGCAGGTCCACACGGAGGACACGCCGCTGCACCTGGCGTTCTCGTGCCACGTGCTCAACCGGGACGGCGAGGTCCTCGTCACCCGCCGCGCCCTCGAGAAGCGCACATGGCCCGGCGTGTGGACCAACAGCTTCTGCGGCCACCCCGGCCCGGGCGAGTCCTTCGAGGCCGCCATCGCGCGGCGCGCCCGCCAGGAGCTCGGGCTGAGCATCCACGGCATCACCGAGGTGCTCCCGGAGTTCCGCTACCGTGCCACGGACGCCTCCGGGATCGTGGAGAACGAGTTCTGCCCGGTCTACGTGGCCCGGGCGGAGGCCGAACCGCGGCCGGCGGCCTCGGAGGTCGCCGAGTACGCGTGGCTGGCCCCGGCGCAGCTCGTGAGCGCCGTCGAGAACGCCCCCTTCGCGTTCAGCCCGTGGCTCGCGGAGCAGATCGCCGAGGCGCCGCTGCGGGAGGCGCTGGGCTGAGAGGGGGACGACGCCGCGGTGGGCCCACCGCGGCGTCGTCGCCTACCCTCACCCCACCGCACGAACAGGCCGGACCACACGCTCGCCCCTGCCCGCCCCTCAGGAGAAGTCCGCGAGGATCCGCTCGGCGAGCGCCGTCGCGGACTGCGGGTTCTGCCCTGTGTAGAGCATCCCGTCCACCTCCACGAACGGCCGCAGCGGGAGAAGTCCCTTGCGGTACTCGATCCCAGCCTCTTCGAGTGCCTCCTGGAGGTACCACTTGGCCTTCCACCCGAACGGGTTGAGCTTCTCCTCCACCGTGGACAGGCCCGTCATGCGGCGCCCGGCGAAGGCGTTGGTGCCGTCCTCGTTCGTCGCGGCCAGGACGGCGACGGGCGCGTGGCACAGCAGCGCGAGCGGGCGGCGGGCCTCCACGCGGCGCCGGAGCAGCTCGCCGGAGACGGGATCGAAGGCGAGGTCCTCCATGGGGCCGTGGCCGCCGGGGTAGAACACGAGGTCGTAGTCGGCCTCGTCCACCTCGTCCAGGGGGACCGGGTGATCCAGCTGCTCCTGGATGGAGTCCAGGTATGCGCGGACCTCCTTGCGCCGCTTCGGCAACCCGCCCGCGACGCCCAGGCTGAGCTCGTCGAGCGTGGGTGCCACTCCCCCGGGCGTGGCCACGGTGATGCTCCAGCCCGCCTCGGTGAACAGCCGGTGCGGTTCCGCCAGCTCCTCCGCCCAGTAGCCGGTGGGGTGCACCGTGCCGTCCTTGAGCGTCCAGCCGGTGGCGGCGGTGACGACGAAAAGCACCTCGGTCATGCGCGTTCCTTTCCCCTGACGACCCTGGGACGACGACGCCGGGTGCGCCTCCGCGCGCCGCGTTGCCACCACCACGGGTCCGTCCCGTAAAGTGTTCACCGTCAACTTTAGGGAAAGGGGTTCGCGTGTCAACCGCCGAGGACAAGCAGCCGCACCACCACGGCAATCTCCGTGCAGCCCTGGTGGCGGCGGGGATCGCCATGCTCGAGAGGGGGGAGCGCTTCTCGCTGCGCGCCGTGGCCCGCGAGGTGGGGGTCTCCCAGACCGCGCCGTACCGGCACTTTCCGGACAAGGCCCACCTCGAGGCCGCGATGGCCAGCGCCGGCTTCGAGACCATGAAGCGGCGCATGGAGACCGTGCTCGCGCGCTCGACGCCGTACTCGCAGGTCCTCACGGACCTCGCCCTGTCCTACGTGCACTTTGCCGCGGAGAACCCCGCGCTCTACGACCTCATGTTCTCCATCTCGGCCTGCGGGGACGACCGTCTCTCCGTCTCCGCGGAGGTCTTCGCTCTGCTGGAGGAGACCGTGGCCGAGCACTACCCGCGCGTGGACACCTACGGGCTCACGACCGCCGGCTGGTCCATGGCGCACGGCCTGGCCTCCCTCTACCTGAGCGGTCAGCTCCCGGTCACGACTGCGGAGGAGCTGGACGCCCGCGTGACCGGCGCGTTCTCCGCCGTGCTCTCCCTCGCGGCCGCGGACGGCCCGTAGGCCCGTTCCGCGCGAGCGCCCCGCCCGCGACGGGCCCACGACGCCGCGCGGCCCCTGCATCTGGCCTCGCGAACACGCCGTCGCGGGCGCCGGCCAGCCGACTGCCGACTGCCGCGATCCTGTTGTTGACACTGTCAACATCCGATGCTTACAGTGTTCACATACCGGGGATCGCCGGTGGAAGACCCAGCAAGAACAGGACGTGGTCGCCATGACGGCGCACCAGGAAGACACCGTGGACGTCGCCCTCGGAGAACGGACCGTGCCGGTCCCCGGCGGCGGGCTGTACGACACCTACCGGATGCGAACCGACCTGAACGCGGTCGCCCAGGATCCCCGCGTGGCGGGCGTGGAGTTCTTCCGGGACCAGCCGAAGACCGAGGTCTCGTCCCCGATCGGCCCCACGTGGACGCCGAACTTCTACTACGCGATGTCCAGCGCCCGGCTCACGATGCTCGCGCCTACCCGGTCCCTCCGGCCGCGCCTTCCCGAGGAGCTCGACCCGCTGGAGATCGCTCCGGGCTTCGGCCTGGCCTCGCTCATGCTCTTCCGGTACGACGTCGCGGACATCGACTTCTACACCGAGGCCGCCGTGGGCATCGCCGTGAGACCGCCGCGGCACGGGCCCTTCGGGGCCGTGGACACCCTGGCCGGGCTGAAGAACGACCACCTGCACGCCTACGTGCTGTCCCTTCCCGTGAGCACGGAGATCGCGCAGGTCCGCGGCCAGGACGGCTACGGGTTCCCCAAGTGGGTGGCGCCGCTCGACGTCACGGTGGGCGGGCAGCGGACGTCCGCGAGGATCGGCAACGGGGCCGGCGGCACCGACCTCGAGTTCTCGGCCCCGACCCCCGCGCAGCAGCACCATCCCAGTGGCACGCGCGTCTCCTCCCTCACTTCCTACAC
The DNA here is from genome assembly GCF_006539885.1 of Kocuria varians. GTDB lineage: Bacteria > Actinomycetota > Actinomycetes > Actinomycetales > Micrococcaceae > Kocuria > Kocuria varians. The sequence continues at coordinate 69,961 of NZ_BJNW01000002.1, forward strand.
GCAGGTCGACGGCGCCTGGCACGCCACCTTCAACCAGACCAACGTGCTCGCCACGGGCACCTCGAAGTTCCCCAAGAACGTGAGCCTGACGCTCGGGCAGGGGCGGGTGTCGGACGACCTCCGCTCTCTGCGTCCCGTCCGGAACCTCGCGTTCGACGCCTCGACCTCCGCGCAGGCCGCCCTGCACATGCCCACCGTCCTCTCGCTGGGCCGCTGAGACCACGGGCCCGGCACACCGGGCCGCCGACGGCCAGCACCGCCACCACGGCGGGCCGCTGCCCGATCACGGCACCGCCCCCATCGACACGGCCCCCCCACGACGCCGCACCGGAAGGATCACCCATGCAGACCATCCTCGGAGCCGGCGGACCCATCGCGGACGAGCTCGCCCGCGAGCTGCACCGCCACCACACGCACGAGATCCGCCTCGTGAGCCGCCACCCCTCCCGCGTCAACGACAGCGACGAGCTGGTGGCCGCGGACCTCACCGACGCGGCGGCGACGTCCCGCGCTGTGGCCGGCAGCGACGTCGCCTACCTGACCGTGGGCCTGCCCATGGACTCGGCGCTATGGGAGGAGAAGTTCCCCGTGATGATGCGCAACACCATCGCGGCGGTGAAGGAGCACGGCGCGAAGCTCGTGTACTTCGACAACACCTACATGTACGCGGGAACCCCCGAGCCGCAGACCGAGGCCACGGCGTTCGCGCCCAACGGCCGCAGGTCGCCACCATGCTGCTGGAGGAGATGGCAGCGGGAACGGTCGAGGCACTGATCGGGCGCGCCCCCGAGTTCTACGGCCCGGGCAAGACCAAGAGCTGGAGCAACGTGCTCGTCTTCGACCGCATCCGTGCAGGCAAGCGGCCGTTCGTGCCGGTCAGCGCCAGCACGCGCCGCTCCCTGATCTGGACCCCGGACGCGGGCCGCGCGCTCGCACTGCTGGGCAACACCCCGGACGCGTTCGGACAGACCTGGCACCTGCCCATCGACCAGAACCGGCTCACCTACCGGCAGATGATCGAGATCGCCTCCCAGGTCACCGACCGGAAGATCCGGTACACCGTGCTGCCGCGCGCGGCGTTCGTCGCGGGGGCGCGGTTCGTCCCCGCACTGCGGGAGGCCAACGAGCTGCTGCCGCGCTACCGCGGGGACAACCTCTTCGACACCTCGCGGTTCGCGGAACGCTTCCCGGACTTCCGGGTCACCTCGTACCGTCGGGGGATCGAGGAGATCCTCACGCAGTCGTAGTTGGCCCGGGAGGCCGACGACGCCGTGCGGCACCCTGCCGGGGTGCGGCGTCGTCGTCGCCCCGCCCCGGGCTCACCACAAGACGCCAGAGAAAGGAACGAGATGACCACCATCGAACCGATCACCCCCGTCCTCGAGCCCGAGGCCACGGAGCTGTGCGAGGCCACAGACCCGCACCCGCGCATCTACGAGGTGCCGCCGGAGGAGGGCCGCCGGATCCTGCGGGACCTGCAGAGCGGCGAGGGCGTGGAGCGCCCGGACGTGGACGAGGAGTGGGTCGAGGTGGACACCGGAGAGTGGGGAACCGTGCGCACGCGCATCATCCGCCCCGCCGGCGTGACGGGCACCCTTCCCGTGGTCTTCTACATCCACGGTGCGGGCTGGGTCTTCGGGGACGAGGACACCCACGACCGCCTGTTCCGTGAACTCGTGGTGGGCGCGAACGCCGTGGGCGTGTTCCCGGTGTACGACCGCGCACCCGAGAAGAAGTACCCCACGCAGGTGGAGCAGAACTACGCGGTGGGCCAGTGGGTTGCCGAGCACGGTGCCGAGCACGGCATGGACACGGGCCGCATCGCGGTCACCGGCGAGTCCGTGGGCGGGTGCATGAGCGCCGTGTTCACGCAGATGAACAAGGACCGCGGCGGTCTGGACATCGCCGGGCAGGTACTGCTCTACCCCGTCACGGACGCGGACTTCACCACGGGTTCCTACGAGCAGTTCGCGGAGGGCTACTACCTCACGCGTGAGGGCATGAAGTGGTTCTGGGACGCCTACACCACGGATGAGACCGAGCGCCGCGAGAAGTACGCGTCCCCGCTGCAGACCCCTGATGAGGAGCTGAAGGGTCTGCCCACCACCCTGGTGATCACCGACGAGGCGGACGTCCTGCGCGATGAGGGGGAGAAGTACGCCAACAAGCTGCGCGCGGCGGGCGTGGACGTCACGAGCGTGCGCGTGGCCGGGATGGTCCACGACTTCCTGCTCCTCGACAGCCTCCGCGACACGCACGCCGCGAACGTCGCACACGGGCTGGCCATCGAGGCGCTGCGCAGGGCGCTGGGCACCGACGGCTGAGCCCCGGACGAACCGGGCCTCAGCGCGGAACGTTCCGCGCGGAGGCCCATGCCGTGCTGCGGGGCGTCGATCCGAACCAGGAGTGCACCGACATCTACGACGTACGGGGTCAGGAAAGACCCGCGTCGTCGCCGCACCCCCGCCCGCTAGGCTTCTGGGGCACCCCGTCCGCCGTTGCAGGAGCACCGCGATGTCCGAGTCCCCCGCCCACCGGGCCGCCAAGGCCGCCCACTCCGTGGACCACCTCTTCGGGTCCCGGGCGTTCCGCGTGCCGAGCACGTACCTGGGCGCAGTCGCGTTCCCGCGCCCCCGCCGGGGCCCGTGGCACTACTGGTGGCAGGCACACCTCATGGAGGCGTTCGTGGACGCCGCCGCCCGCGAGCGTCTGGCCGGCCACGCGGACGACGCCGCCTGGGCCCGTTCGCGCGCGCACCTGCTGCTGCGCGGGATGGCCGTGCACAGCGGAGGCAGAGTCACGAACAACGTGTTCTTCGACGACATGGCGTGGCTCGCGCTCGCGCTGGGGCGGCTGCGCCACGAGGACGTCGCCGTCACCGGCAACACGTCGCGCGCGGTGCAGGACGACGGCGTGGCGCTGGCCCGGCGCCTCGAGGCCGGGTGCGACGCCAACCTGGGCGGCGGCACGTGGTGGAACATGACCCGCGACTACAAGAACACGGCCTCCACGGCCCCGGTGGCGCTGTGCTTCCTGCGGATGCACCGCACGGAGCAGGCCCGTGAGCTGCTGACGTGGCTCTTCGACACCCTCTTCGACGCCGAGCGCGGCGTCTTCCTGGACGGCATCCGGATGGTCGCGGCGGGCTCGGGCGTGGAGACCACCGCGGTGGACCCGCACGTGTACACGTACAACAGCGGACCCGTGCTGGGGGCGACGCTCGAACTGGCGGACGCGGTGACGGACCCGGAGGAGAAGCAGCTCTGGCTCTCCCGGGCTGCAGCCATCGTGCACGGCGCCGCGCGCGAGTTCACCGCCGAGGGCCCGCACGGCCGTCCCGTGCTGAAGGGACAGGGCGGCGGGGACGCCGGACTGTTCACCGGGATCCTGGCGCGCTACCTGGGGGAGGCGGCGTCGTCGTCGGAGTTGGACCCCGCGGCCCGCGAGACCGCCCGTGCGCTCGTGGCCGCCACCGCGGACGCGCTGTGGGACGGGCGCCGCGAGTTCGACCCGGACGAGGACTTCTCCCGCCCGGGGGTGCGCACGGAGGGCGGCGAGACCGTGGCCGTGTTCTCCCCCGAACCCTCGCAGCACGCCAACGACGCGCAGCGCGCCGGGGCCCCCGTGGAGCTGAGCACGCAGGTGCAGGCGTGGACGGTCCTCGAGGCCGCAGCCCTTTCGGCTGACCGCTGAACCCGGCGCGGCACGCGGATCACCCCTGGTCCGCAGGGGTGCACCGGGGGTAGAAACGACTCATGAGTTCAGTACGCACCCCGGATCCGAACCCTGGTTGGCTCAGCGAGGACGACCTCAACCGCGCGCGGGCCACGCTGCCCATCGTGTACGTGCAGGCCATTCCCGTGCGCCTGGACCCGCTCGGCTGCCTCTCGGAGATCGGCCTGCTGCTCACGGCCAACGACGAGGGCCGCATGGTGCGCACGTTCGTCTCCGGGCGCGTGATGTACCGCGAGACCGTGCGCGCGGCCCTGCTGCGCCACCTGGAGAAGGACCTCGGTCCCCTGGCCATGCCGCAGATGCCATCCACCACTGTGCCGTTCGCGGTCTCCGAGTTCTTCCCGTCGCCGTCCGAGACCGGTCTCACGGACGACCGCCAGCACGCCGTGGCGCTGAGCTACATCATCCCGGTGCGCGGCGAGTGCGAGCCCCGCCAGGACGCCCTGCAGCTGTCCTGGATGACCCCGGACGAAGCCCTATCCCTGGACGTCCAGGAGGAGTTCGAGGGCGGCCGCGAGGACCTCATCCGGCAGGCGATCGCGCACGCCGGCTGGGGGCGCTGAGCCCGCTCAGTCCTCCGTCCGAGCGGGGTCCTGAGGGGCGTGCTGCGGCGTGTCCTGCGCGGTTTCCCGCTCGGGCACCCGAGGCAGCATGCCCGTCGCCTGACGGATCAGCGGCACGGCCCGGGTATCCGCGATGCGCTCCTCGCGCGAGCGGAACACGTAGACCACCGCCAGGCCGCACGCCGCGCCGATCACGGTCTCCACGGCGCGCGCCTGCAGCAGCGACGACGCCTGGCCGGGGCTCGCGAGCTCCGTCATGAGCAGCGCGAGCGGGGTCACGAACAGCAGCGCCACGGCGTAGTTGCGGCCCACGAACAGCTCCGCGAGGAACTGCAGGATGATCACGAACACCACGATGTGCCAGCTCTGCAGCTGCAGCGAGAGCAGGAACGCCGTGACACCCACGCCGCCCAGGGTGCCGATCACGCGGTGCACCGCCCGTTGCATGCGCGCGGTGAGGTCAGGGGCGGCGATCGGCGCGGCCGCCGCGACCATCGCCCAGTAGCTGTGGGACAGTCCGCTCAGGCTGCCCAGCACCGCCGCCGCCCCCGCGGCCAGGAAGAAGCGCCCGGCGTGCGCCCACAGCTGCGCGGCGGTGAGCCCGTGGTGGGCGGGCACGCTCGCCACCGGCCCGCGCACGCCCTCGCCCACGTACCGGAACACGATGCCCCACCCCACGGACAGCGCCGCCGAGACCGCCGCGATGCACCCGGCCTGCCACGCGGGTGCGGCGGCCGGCAGCGTGCCCACCGCGCCGGCGGCGAAGATGAAGAACAGTGAGCCGGCCGGTTTCAGCGTCAGGTACGCGGCCACCAGCGCCCCCAGCCCCGCGATCACGGCGGTGACCGCGAGCACCGCGGGCTCCGGCAGACCGGCGTTGGACATCAGTGCACCGACCACCACGCACAGCACCACGAGCAGCCCCGCCTGGGCCTGGTGCCGGATCCGCGCCCGCACCGGTTCGTTGCGACCGTAGAGAGCGGCGAAGGACCCGAAGACCGCGTAGATCGCGAGGTCCGTGCGCCCCACCGCCAGCAGCACGAGCAGGGGCACCGCCACCGAGAGAGCGATGCGCGCCGCGGGCACGTGGTCCCGCTGGGACGGCGGGATGGTGAAGAAGGACGAGAGCTGACTCACGGCGGAACATGCACCTGTTCTTGGGGTACGGGGGGGACGGTCCATTCTCCCCCACGCGCGGCACCCTGGGACTCGTGCCCGCCCGCCCGGCTCCCCGCCCGAGAATCGTGGGGCTCGCACCATAGTTCCTATTGCCGCAACAGCGTTGCAACATGACCGTAACCGAGCTCGGGTGCACTGGACACCAGAGCAGCGCAGAACCACAGCACAGCCGGGGAACAACCGCCACAACCCTTGACCGGGCCACCCCCTCCGGCTAGTTTGAGGCAACGGCGTTGCACATACTGCAACAATAACCCTGGGGGACCGCATGACCCACGAAGCCACGGCCCACTCCGCGCCCTCGTCCGGTGCCCCGGCGGCGTCGCCCGTGTCGGCCGCCACCCGGCGGCGCGTGATCTCCGCGAGCTTCATCGGCAACTTCGTCGAGTGGTTCGACTACGCGATCTACGGCTACCTCGCGGCAACCATCGCCACTGTGTTCTTCCCGGACTCCGACCCCCAGACCGCCCTGCTGGCCACGTTCGCGCTGTTCGCCATCTCGTTCTTCGTGCGTCCCCTGGGAGGCTTCTTCTGGGGCCACCTGGGCGACAAGATGGGCCGGCGCACCGCACTGTCGCTGTCCATCCTGATCATGACCGGTGCCACCTTCTGCATGGCGCTGATCCCCGGCCACACGACCATCGGCATCTTCGCGCCGATCCTGCTGCTGATCGTGCGGATCGTGCAGGGCTTCTCCGCGGCGGGCGAGTACGCCGGCGCATCCGCATTCCTGGTGGAGTACGCCCCGGCGAACCGCCGTGGGATCTACGCCGCCGTGGTCCCCGCGAGCACCGCGGCGGGACTGCTCTTCGGGTCCCTGTTCGTGGCCGGGCTCTCCGCCCTGCTCACCTCCGAGCAGATGGACACGTGGGGCTGGCGCATCCCGTTCCTGCTGGCCGCACCCATGGGGCTGATCGGCCGCTACGTGCGCACGAAGCTCGAGGACACCCCGGTGTTCCAGGAGCTCGCCCAGGAGGACGACGTCATGCAGGCCCCCGTGCGGGACATGTTCCGCCACCACTGGGCCACCCTGCTGCGGGCGTGCGGCGCCGTACTGCTCAACGCGGTGGGCTTCTACATGCTGCTCAGCTACATGCCCACGTACCTCTCCGAGGAGATCGGCTTCGGCAAGACGGAGTCCTTCCTGGCCACGTCCCTCGCGCTGCTGTCCTACATCGGCTTCATCTTCCTCACGGGTCTCGCCTCGGACCGGTTCGGGCGCAAGAAGCTGCTCATCTCCGCGAGCGTGTGCTTCATCCTCTTCACGGTGCCGCTGTTCGTGGTCCTGGACGAGGGCTCCTTCCTGGTGGTGCTGCTCGTGCAGGTGCTGCTGGGCGCCATGCTCACGCTCAACGACGGCACCCTGCCGAGCTTCCTGGCCGAGCAGTTCCCCACCCGCATCCGCTACAGCGGCTTCGCGGTGAGCTTCAACCTGTCCAACGCGGTCTTCGGCGGCACGGCACCTTTCATGGCCACGCTGCTGATCTCGCTCTTCCACTCGGACCTCGCACCGGCCTGGTACCTGGTGGCGGCCGCGGCGGTCTCGCTCGTCGCCGTCGCCTTCTCCCACGAGACGGGCGACAAACCGCTGGCCAGCTGAGCCCCGACGCCCGCGGCAGGACGACGACGCCGCGGCGTCGCTCCCCGGCGCGCGGACCACGGGCCCCACGACCCACCACTCCACGGATCACCGCCCCGGGGATCCGGACCCCACAGATCGCCACCAAGGAGGACCATGAACACCACACCCGCCACCGAAGCCACGGACGTCTCCGAACTGGCGCGCCTCAAGGTGCTGCACAACGGCGAGAAGGAGCAGCTGACCTTCTCGGACGAGGAGTTCGAGCGCCGCCTCGCCGGGTTGCGCGCGATCATGGCGGACAAGCAGCTCGACGCCGTGATCCTGACCAGCTACCACGGCATCAAGTACTACTCGGACTTCCTGTTCACCACGTTCGGGCGCAGCTACGCGCTCGTCGTCACCGCGGAGGACTCCGTGACGGTGACGGCGAACATCGACGCCGGGATGCCGTGGCGCACGAGCTACGGCGAGAACGTGGTCTACACGGACTGGCGCCGCGACAACTACTACTTCGCACTCCAGGAGGTGCTGCGCCAGCGCGGTGTGACGGCCCGGCGGATCGGCGTGGAGGACGACGCCCTGCCGCTGCTCAACCGGCAGCGCATCCAGGACGCCTTCCCGGACGCGGAGCTCGTGGACATCTCCCTGGACGCCATGCGCCAGCGCATGTTCAAGTCCGCGGAGGAGATCGCCGTGATCACCCACGGCGCGCGCATCGCGGACCTCGGTGGTGAGGCGATCCGCGAGGCCATCCGCGAGGGCGTCACGGAGTACGAGGTCGCGCTCGCCGGGACCGAGGCCATGGTCCACGAGATCGCGCGGACGTTCCCCCTGCGCGAGGTCCGGGACACCTGGGTGTGGTTCCAGTCCGGGCTCAACACGGACGGTGCCCACAACTGGGCGACCACCCGGAAGCTGCGGCGCGGCGACATCCTGTCCCTGAACTGCTTCCCCATGACGTCGGGCTACTACACGGCGCTGGAGCGCACGCTGTTCCTCGGGGAGCCGGATGCCCGGTCCCGGGAGCTGTGGGAGATCAACGTGCAGGTCCACGAGCGCGGCCTGGAGCTCATCAAGCCGGGTGCGGTGTGCAAGGACATCGCCGCGGAGCTCAACGAGATCTACATCGCCCACGGACTGCTCGCCAACCGCACGTTCGGCTACGGCCACTCGTTCGGCGTGCTGTCCCACTACTACGGGCGCGAGGCCGGGCTGGAGCTGCGCGAGGACATCGACACCGTGCTGGAGCCGGGCATGGTGGTGTCCATGGAGCCGATGATCACCGTCCCGGAGGGGCAGCCCGGGGCGGGCGGCTACCGGGAGCACGACATCGTGGTGATCGGCGAGAACGGCACGGAGGACATCACCAGGTTCCCGTACGGTCCCGAGCACAACATCATCACGGCGTAGTCCGCCGCGGCGCGGGTGGGCGCGGGGCCGTCCGACGACGGCGCCACGCCCACCCGCGCGCCCGTTCCGTCCGGGACCCCGGGCACGTCTGCGGAAGAATGTGCAGTGATATGGCAGCAGCATCCAGAACCGAGTCCACCACAGAGTCCCGCACCACCCCGGTCATCGCGAACGCCGTGAGCGTGCTGCGGTGCTTCACCCACGACGACCCCCTCCTGGGCGTCACGGAGATCGCCGGGCGGATCGGGCTGCACAAGAGCACCGTGTCGCGCATCCTGGCCACGCTGGAGCAGGAGAACCTGGTGGAGCGGGATCCCCAGACCCGCCGCTACGGCCTGGGGCTCGGTCTGATCACGCTCGCAGGACCGCTGCTCGCGGACCTCGACGAACGCCGCGTGGCCTACCCCGTGCTGCAGGAGCTCACCGCCCAGACCGGGGAGACGAGCGCCCTGGTGGTGTGGAACGGCGCGGAGACGGTCTGCGTGGAGCAGATCCCCAGCCCGCAGGAGATCAAGCACACCATCCCCCTCGGCACCAGGTACGACACTGCGCTGAGCTCCTCCGTGCAGGTCTTCCTCGCCGCTCAGCCCGCCGAACGCGTACGGGCACTGCTGCTCGCCGGGACGGTCACGCACCTCGCCACCACGGAGGACGCGATCGAGAGCTACCTGCAGCAGCTGGCCACGGTCCGGGACGAGGGCGTGGCGGTGAACTACGGCCGGACCCACGTGGACGAGGTCGGCGTGGCGGCTCCCGTGCGCGACCACCGGAACGAGACGGTGGCCGCCGTGATGATCGCCGCTCCCCGCTACCGCGTCACGGAGGACCAGGTCTCGCACCTCGTGGCCGCCTGCACGGCCGCGGCGGAGGAGGTCTCCCAGCGGCTCGGGCACTCGCCGCGTGAGGACTGAGCGCCACCGGCCACCCCCGGGGCGGGGACCACGGGGACGCGCGGCACCGAGCTGCGCGGGCGGCGTCGTCGTCCGGGACGTGCGCACGGGGCCCGCGACCCGCGGGCGACCCCCGGGCCCGCCCGGACCCGGCACAATGGTGGGGTGCCGATCTCAGACCCCGCCTCCCCGTTCCGCTTCGAGCTCCACACCCGGCTGCGCGACAGCCCGTCCGTGACGGCGGAGCGGGTCGCGGACAACGGCGGGCAGTTCCAGGCCCGCACGGGCACCATCACCACCCCGCACGGACAGATCCAGACGCCCGCGTTCATCCCGGTGGCCACACAAGCGGCGATGAAGGCGGTGCTGCCCGAGTCCATGGCGGCGGAGGGCGCGCAGGCCATGCTCGCCAACGCCTACCACCTGTTCCTCGAGCCCGGCGACGACGTCCTGGACGAGGCCGGCGGGCTGGGCACCTTCATGAACTGGCCCGGCCCCACGTTCACGGACTCGGGCGGGTTCCAGGTGATGTCCCTGGGCTCAGGACTCGGCAAGGTCATCGACATGTCCACGGTCTCGGGGCCCCTGGGGGACAACCACCAGGCCCCCGGGGTGAAGCGCATGGCACGCGTGGACGACGACGGCGTGTGGTTCCGCTCCTACCTCAACGGTGACCTGCACCGCTTCACCCCCGAGGTCTCGATGCAGGTGCAGCACAACATCGGCGCGGACATCATGTTCGCGTTCGACGAGCTCACCACCCTGCACAACTCCCGCGAGTACCAGGAGACCGCACTGGAACGCACCCGGCAGTGGGCGCTGCGCTGCGTGGCCGAGCACCGGCGACTCACGGAGGAGCGCGCCGCCAAGCCGTACCAGGCGCTGTTCGGCGTGGTCCAGGGCGCCCAGTACGAGGACCTGCGCCGGAAGGCGTGCCGGGACCTGTCCGGGATGGGCTTCGACGGCTTCGGGATCGGCGGTGCCCTGGAGAAGGCCCAGCTGGGCACGATCGTGCGGTGGTGCACCGAGGAGCTGCCGGAGCGGACCCCCAAGCACCTGCTGGGGATCTCCGAGCCGGACGACATCTTCACCGCGATCGACAACGGCGTGGACACCTTCGACTGCGTCTCCCCCACCCGCGTGGCCCGTTCCTCCGCGGTCTACTCCCCCACGGGCCGCTTCAACCTCACGAACATCCGCTTCAAGAAGGACTTCACGCCCATCTCCGAGACGTGCCGCTGCTACACGTGCACCCACTACACGCGGGCGTACCTGCGGCACCTGTTCAAGTCCAAGGAGCGCAACGCCGCGACCCTCGCGTCCATCCACAACGAGCGCTTCGTCCTGGACCTCGTGGCCGGGGCACGCGCGGCCATCGAGGCCGGCGACTACTTCGAGTACCGGGACGAGTTCCTGGGCGCCTACTACGGCGTGGCGCAGCCGAGCTCCTGAGGACGACGACGCCGCGGGGCAGGCTCCGCTGCCGGGCAGCGACTCGGCACGGTGTCGGGTGGCTGGAGCCACTCTCGTCGATCGCGCAAAAAAGTACTGATTCTGGGCATGAGAAGTGCTGGGCCGTCCCTCACCGCTCTGGTGAGGTGGGTCTGTGAGCGACGACACGTTCACACGAGACCACCCGACGGAGTGCGGTCCTGTTGACACCCCAGAGCACGCCCCTGATCTTCGGCATGCCCAGGAAGCTGGTTTTCGGCTACCTGGCGCTGGCGATCTTCATGACCGGCGACGGCATCGACCTCGTCTTCCTCTCCCGCTACCTGGTGACCCAGCAGGGATTCACCCCTGAACAGGCGGGGCTGTGCTTCACCGTCTACGGGTTCATGGCGGCGCTGGCCGCATGGACCACGGGAGTCCTGGCCGACCTCTTCGGCCCCAAGCGGCTCATGGTGCTGGGCGGGGTGCTGTGATAGGCCTCCACGCGCTGTTCCTGCTCGTGGGCGTCACCGACCCGACACTGGGTGTCCTCACCTATGGACTGCGGGGGATCGCCTACCCGCTGTTCATGTACTCCTTCGTGGTGCTGATCGCGGAGTCGACGGAGCCCGGCAAACTGGCCAGCGCCATGGGGTGGTTCTGGGCCGCGTTCTCGATCGGCCTGGGCACCCTCGGCGCGTTCATCCCGTCCCTCACGGTCCCGGCGATCGGTGAGATGGCCACCCTGTGGCTCAGCATCGCCTTCGTGGGCGCGGGAACCCTGATCTGCCTGTTCCTGGTGCCCGGAGCGCCCAAGGGCGCCCTGGTGAACCAGCCCCTCACCCGCGAGGAGAAGACCCGTGAGCTGCTGCGCGGCGTCACGATCATCGCCGAGAAACCCCAGATCTTCCTGTCCGTGGTGATCCGCGTGCTGTGCAACCTCACGCTCTACGGCTTCCCGCTCATGATGCCGCTGTACCTCACCGGCGTGTACTCGGACTCGCAGGCCTGGTTCACGCAGGAGGAGTGGATGCGTCTGTGGGCCGTCACGGCGGCCGTGCAGATCCTCACCAACATCATCTGGGGCCGGTTGGGAGACCGCTTCGGGTGGATGCGCCAGATGCGGTGGTTCGGCTTCGTGGGCATGGCCGTCGCCACCCTGGCCTTCGGCTACTTCCCCCTGCTCTTCGGGCACAACCTGGTCATGATGTACCTCGCCGGGGTGCTGTTCTCCGTCTCGGTGACGGCCTTCGTCCCCATGGGCGCCATCTTCCCCGCACTGGCCCCGGAACACCGCGGCGCCGCCATCTCCGCCCACAACCTCGCCTCCGGACTCACCACGTTCATCGGCCCGGGCATCGTGACCGTCTTCCACCCGCTGCTCGGCTCCCTCGGCGTCCTCTGGGTCTACGCCGCGCTCATGATCCTGGGAACCCTCACCACGTTCTTCATCCATCCGCCCCAGCCGGGGATCACCGACGACGACGGCCGGGAGCTCACCCGCGCCGAGAAGGCCGTCTACCGGGCGGAGCACGGCGCACCGGGAAGCCAGCGCGTCGAGATCACCGCCTGAGCACCCCGTTCCAGCCACCACACGGGACGTCCGACCCTGCGAGGTCGGCGTCCGACGAGAGGAAACGATCATGACGAACACCATGAAGGCCGTTGTTCTGCAGGAGCAGGGAAAGATCACCGTCGACGACGTCGAGCGCCCCGGCGCCCCCGGGCCCGGCGAGGTCAAGGTGGGGATGCACACCGTGGGGATCTGCGGCTCGGACGTCCACTACTACACGCGCGGCGCCATCGGGGACTTCGTCCTGCGCGAGCCCATGGTTTTGGGCCACGAGGGATCCGGGACGGTGCTGGAGGTCGGCGAGGGCGTCACGCACCTGCAGCCCGGAGACCGGGTGTGCATGGAGCCGGGCATCCCCAACCCGCGCTCGCGTGCCTCCCGGGAGGGGATGTACAACGTGGATCCGGACGTCCGCTTCTGGGCCACCCCTCCGGTGGACGGCTGCCTCGCGGAAGAGGTCGTCCACCCGGCGGAGTACACGTACAAGCTGCCGGAGGAGCTCTCCTTCGCCGAGGGCGCGCTGATCGAGCCGTTTGCCGTGGGCATGCAGGCCGCAACGAAGGCCCGGCTGAAGCCCGGTGACATCGCGGCCGTGGTGGGGTGCGGCACCATCGGGATCCTCACGGCCATCGCGGCGCTCAACGGTGGCGCGTCCCGCGTGTACATCTCGGACGTCGCGGCCGAGAAGCTGGCCCTGGTGCAGGACATCGACGGCATCGTGACCGTGGACGCCTCCCGGGAGGATCTCGGGGAACGCATCCGTCGCGACACGGACGGCTGGGGGCCGCAGGCCGTTTTCGAGGCATCGGGCTCCGCGGGAGCCTACAAGTCCCTGTGGGACCTGCCCGCGCCCGGCGGGGTTCTGGTCCTGGTGGGGATGCCCACCCAGGAGGTGCCGCTGAACGTGGTCAAGATTCAGGCCAAGGAGCTGCGGATCGAGTCCATCTTCCGCTACGCGAACGTCTACCAGAAGGCCATCGACCTCGCCGCCGGCCCGGGTGTGGACCTCTCCCGGCTCGTGACCGGGACCTTCCCCGTGGCGGAGTCCGTGGCGGTGTTCGACCGTGGCGCCGAGGGCCGTCCCACCGACACGAAGCTGCAGATCACCTTTGCGGGCTGACCCCAGGCCCTGGCTCACCCCGTGCGGCGGCACTCCACGGAGTGCCGCCGCACGGCACTGCACCGCATGGCGGGCAAGAATGGTGAACGTGAGCGAACGACTGCCGAGCCCCCTGGGTGACCCCGTCCACGAACTGGTCGTCATGGACTCCGTGAGCGCGCTGCGGTGGTTCCGTCATGACGTCCCCCACCCGCTCGCCAGGTGGCACCACCACCCCGAGGTCGAGATCCACCTCATCACGGCCTCCACGGGCACGGCGCAGATCGGCGACGCAGTGCAGGCGTTCAGCCCCGGCGCCCTGTACCTGATCGGCTCAGGCCTGCCCCACAACTGGGTGTCCTCACTGCGGCCGGGTGAGACCGTTCCCGGCCGCGACGTGCTGCTGCAGTTCCACCCGGACCTCGTCACGGACCTGGCACGACAGGTCCCCGACCTCGGTTCGCTGCCGATACTCCTGGACGAGGCGCGCCGAGGCATCGAGTTCACCGGAGCGACGCGCGACCAGGCCGAGGAGGCGCTCTTGCGCATCCGGGGCAGCCGGGAGATCAGACGGTTCGCCCTGTTCCTGGAGCTTCTGGACGTCCTGGCCCGCGCCCCGCGCAAGAACCGCAGGACGATCTCCCAGCACGTCATGGACGCTCCCCTGGACACCGCGGAGTCGGATCTCTACAACGCGGCCCTGGTCTACCTGCACGCCCGTCTCACGGAACGCTTCACGCTGAGCGACGTGGCGGAGCACCTCGCCGTGAGCCCGTCGCACCTCTCCCGACTGTTCACGCGAGCCACGGGCGTCGGGTATTCGCGAACGGTGACGCGGCTGAGGGTTTTCGAGGCGTGCCGGCTGCTGCGGCACACCGAAACGCCCATCGGCCAGGTGTGCTTCCGGTCGGGATTCGGAAACCAGTCGAATTTCAACCGCCGTTTCCACGAGGAGACCGGAATGACGCCGCACGAATACCGTTCCGGCGTCATGGCGGGGTAGGTGCAGGCAACTTTCCCGCACGACTTCCCGACCACCTGCGACGGTTCCGCTCGCCCGGGCATGCGATCACGACGACACCACAGGGCCGGCTCCGCGCCCCTTGCCCCGGAACCGCTTCTCAGCACGCCCGCGGAATGCCCGCGACAGCGGCAAGCCGCTGCTGGCTCATCCCATCCCGGTCGATGATCGGCATCGCCCGTCCGATCCGCGCCTGCACCGCAGGAATCTGCAACGACGCCTGGTGCGCATCTTCGCTGTCCCAGACTTCCGTGACCCACACGGCGTCTGCGTCCTCTGGGTCACGGGCGACCAGATAGAGACGGCACCCAGGCATCGGCTCGCTGCGGTCCTGCTCACTCAGAATGGCAGCCAGGGCATCCCCCTCCCCTGGTATGGAGCGCAGTCGGCCGTGAAGCATGAATGCGGATTCAGTGGTCATGGTGTCAATGTCAGCCATGGCCTCACCGTAGGCTTCGGGAATCGGCGCAGGCTTGTAGATTCTTGCCATGGCTGAGGCAACCGTTCCGAACGGGCGTGGAGTCCCTTTTCCGAGGCGCCTCCCTGTTGCTTTCCGACGACTGCCCGCCAGCTCTGAGGCCTCTGACCTCGTAGCGTGGTGGTGGCTGTGTGAATGGGACTTGCCGGACGGCGAGCGCTCGGATCAGCGAGTCCTGGCGTTCCCTGCTCTGAACTTCACTGTCGACGGTGAAGGGGCCGCAGTTGCCGGCCCGACCAGCACGGCCACCACGCGCATCCTCACGGGCAGAGGATGGGTCATCGGCGCACTGCTTAAGCCAGCAACGACCCCGGTGTTCACTACCGATCCAGCATCACTGCGTGATCGATTGAACCCGGTCGTCCTGCCCGAACTGCAGGCACGTGTCACGGAGTTGGTCGGGAACGGTTGTCTGGACGGTGCCACGGAGGTCGTAACGCAGTGGCTCGTGGGCCGGGCTGGAGACCTTGAGGACTCCGCTCGCGCGGCGAACCTCATGTGGCACCTCGCGACGACCGATCACCACATCACATCGCTCACCAGTCTTGCCGAGGCTGTCGGCACCTCCCAGAGCGGCCTCTACCGTCTGGCTCGCCGCTACGTCGGGGTCTCGCCCTATGACATGCTCCGGCGGCGGCGCCTACAGGAGATCGCGGAGCACATCCGGGACAACCCGCAGACGTCGCTGGCAGATGTGGCAGGCCGCTTCGGTCTGACCGATCAAGCCCACATGAACCGCGAGTTCAAAGCGGCGTTCGGCATCACCCCCGGTGAGTACAGGACCTCTTTGAGAGGGCCGTAGGCCCGCACGCCCATTCGGCGGGGCACTCCTTGACGCATCGGTCGAGTGAGCGCCCGTGAGCATGCAGGAGAAGAAATGGATACCGCAGCTACGTTCTGCTGACATGATCTGCCCATGACGCACGACAGCCCCTCCGCCCAGGACGTCCAACTGGCTCTCGACGATGCCCGCCGCCATCTGCGGGGCATCACGGATGACGGCTGGTCGAGGTCAGCGAACGGACTCGATTGGACGTGCAGGGAGACGATGATGCACATCCTGGACGATTTGGGGAGCTATGCCATGCAGTTGTCCGGAGTGCACGGGCACGAGGGATATACGCCCCTCCAAGAGTTCGCGGTGACACCTGGCCGGCCCCAGGGGTTGTTCTGGCCCGAGGAGAGCGGCGGCACGCAAGCAATCCTGGACTGCCTCGACGCCGTCGGTGGTCTGCTGGTGGCCGTCGTGGCCTCGGTGCCCGCTGATCGCATCGGGTGGCATCCCTTTGGCAACCCCGACCGGTCCGGCTTGGCCGCCATGGGTATCGTGGAGCTGACAGTTCACACCCACGACATCCTGGCGGCACATCACCGGCCCTACAGAGCGCCGGATGTGGTCGTTCACCGCGCCATGAACCGTATCTTTGCCGATGCACGTCGGTCGGGAGATGTCTGGCACGACCTTCTGCGAGCCACAGGACGCACGCCGGATACACGCGGTGGGTCCTGGAGATGGGATTCCTCGCCGCTGGACGCATAGTCCGCGGGTGTGACCCACCGGCGCGTCCTGATTCCCCGTCAGCCTGGCTCCCAGCACGAAGAATGAATCATCCAGTGCAACATGGCCTGCCTTGGCTACAGATCAGAGCAAGGGCCGCATGGCGCTCTCCACCCGCTCCGGCACAACATGCACCTGGGGAGTCAGACCCTGCGGCGGAAAATCACGGTCGATGCACTCGCGCCAGAACTCCAGGTGCCGCACGTCGAGCCAGTGCTGCGAGTCGCGTATGGAACGGCGCCCTTCCCCCTGCACCGAGTACCAGTAGAGATACATGACGCCCTCGACGACCTCGCTGAAGATCGTCTCCACGTACATCTGCTCCGGTTCCAGCGTCTCCCGAAAAGCATTCGGGTTCGAGCGCAGAAAATCCATCCACTCGGCCGCGCGCTCCTCGGCGCCTGATCGGACGCGGAACCGGGTCATCTCGATGAGCATGCGCGCACCCTACGACACCTGCTGCAGAGTATCTCCGGCGCACGTTCTCCGATGTCCGCTCTCAGATGTCTGCACGCATCGCGGGGAAGGTCGTCTCGACGAAGCCGGCCCGCTCGTACATGCCCCGCCCCGCTGCCGTCGACATGAGTTCCGCCCGGCGGATACCGGTACCCCGTGCCCATGCCAGTGCGGCTTCAAAAACACGCTGGCCGTATCCACGCCCACGTTGAGCGGGGAACGTGCACACGTTGCTGATGAGCACATCCCGCCCGCACGGGTTGCTGGGGGACGGTGCCGCGTCCCGAACAGCAGCCACGGAACACGCAACGACGCGCCCGTCCAGCTCGGCGACGAAGATGCCGTACTCCGACGTGTGGATCCGTTCCAGGAACCACAACCGGGCGCCTTCGGCCCATGAACCGTCGAGAGATGGAGTACCCATCGCACGAAACATCTCAGTGCGCAGCAGGACAAGAGTGTCAACGTCCTGCTCCGAGGCCCGGCGCGTGACGACGAGTTCAGCGTTCACCATGCAGCCACCGTACGTGCGTCTCCTGCAGAACCCGTCCCAGGGAGGGGCGAGAATCCGTACGTACATGAGTCACGACGACGCCCGGCGCCGTCTGCCTGCGCCGTACAGGACCTCGCACAGGAAGGAGCGCGCCGGGCACCGTCTCCTCTCGGGTTCTGCACCGCCTGCCCTCCCCGGGGGCGACGGCGCCTGCCCGGTCTATCGGCGAGGGCCCCCGTGGGAATTCTCGCCGGAATGGCGCCGCTCGTGCTCGGCCTGCCACACGGTGACCACGAAGGACACATTAATCAGTCCGAGCGCGGCCTCGGTCGGGTGACCCACGAAACCGAGCCCCTCGCTGAACTGCACCACGAGGCCGAGGACGGCAAGGACTATGGCCACGGGATATCCAACCCTCGCCAGGGGCTTCCTTCCCGGGCGGCGCACCCTCGCGGGCGGCCCCGTGGGCCGGGTGACGGATTCACCGGTGCTGCCGGTCGGGTGGACCGACGCCGATGCCACCACGACAGCGGGGACGCTCCCCGTGGGGTGGGCGCACACGGGTTCCATGACGCACTCCTTCTTCGGTTCGGGACAACAAAAGCCGTTTTATTTTCCATAACCCGAGTCGATAATTCAAATGTAGTTCACCTCACATTTATGATCATCAAGCTGTCCATTTAACTGTAAATAGCCAATGGGCCAGAGTTCCAGAATAGCGACAGCGTTATTCTTATTGCCGCACCGCATGAAATGCCTCCGGCCCACGGGTGGTGCACCACGCGCAGGAGCCGGCAGGGCCCGCCACCTGGCGGGCCACCCCACGCCAGACCGGAGGAGGGGCGGCGATCAAGGTCATCGGCGCGCGAGATGTCGCGCGGCACCGGGCGGCGCACAATGACGGGTGTGAGCGCAACCGGAAGGCATCGAGCACCCCACCTCGCAACGGCCCCTCCTCGTCAGATGTGGGCTGTTATGGCTACAGAATGATCCGTTTCGGAAATGCCGCGGCCAGCTCCGCGGCGCGGGTCCGCGGTGCTTTTTCATACTCCGCTCAGAGCCGTCCGGGAACAGGCCACGGCGGCCCCGCATCGTGATCGCAATCACCCTGCTGGCGGCGCGCGCGCTCCACACCGCGACACGTTGCGCACATTTGGCCACACGCGAGTCACATGTGTTGCCCCTCACAAACGGCGGGCTGTATAAACGGAAGTCACGACGAGGCAGAGGAGTGGTCACCGTGGCCGACACCACAGACAGCGCGCACGACCAGGGGACGTCGGCACAGACCGCGGCGGAGGAGCAGCAGCGGGCGCAGGTCTCGGAGACCATGGCCGCCACGCCGGCCGTCGAGGACCCCGCGGAGCCGAACCTGGCCACACCGCCCGTCGAACCGCTGCCCCTTGACGACGAGAACGAGTCGCAGCCAGGCCGCCCTGCCTCCGTGGACGACTCCCCCGAGACCTCCGCGGGAGGCTACGGCGTGGCCGCCGACGCCAAGTACGTGCCGTTCGACGTCGTCGGCCCCACCCGGCGCGTGCTGCGCAACATGTCCGAGGTGCGCCACTTCTTCCGCGTCAACGACGTCCCCGTGTTCTTCGTGGGCGCCACCCCGTTCAACCTCCTGGGCCTGGACCGCTGGGTGCGCAACCTCTCCTACATCTCCTACTACGACGGCTGGGACGGTGCCCACCCGCGCATCTTCACCCCCAAGGACAAGCCGGCCCGTGAGTTCGAGTCCGGCGAGGACATCAACAACTGGCTGCTGCGCCACCACGAGGTCCGCGCGTGCATCGAGTCCCGGACCCCCAACGGCACCCGGCCCAAGATCGCCCTCGTCTTCTTCAACGAGGAGACCGAGGAGATCTGCGACGAGCTCGGCTACGACCTGATCCTGCCCAAGGCGGAGCTGCGCGAGAAGCTGGACTCCAAGCTCGTGACCACGCGCCTCGGCAACGAGGTGGGCGTGCCGTCCGTGCCGAACATCCTGACCACGGTGGAGTCCTGGGAGGACCTGCGCACGCAGTCCAAGGAGAACGGGCTGGGCACGGACCTCGTGGTGCAGACCGCCTACGGCGACTCCGGCAAGACCACCTTCTTCATCTCCTCGCAGGAGGACTGGAAGAAGCACGCGGACGAGATCGTGGGCCACGAGGTCAAGGTCATGAAGCGCATCAACAACGTTCCCGTGGCGGTGGAGGCGGTCCAGACGAGCGCCGGCACCATCGTGGGGCCGTTCATGACGGAGCTGACCGGCTACGCCGAGCTGACCCCCTACCGCGGCGGCTGGTGCGGCAACGAGACCTTCCCGGACGTCCTGGACGAGGAGACCCGCGCCGTGGCCGGCAGCATGGTCCGCCGCCTGGGCGACCGCCTCGGCGAGGAGGGCTACAAGGGCTTCTTCGAGGTGGACGTGCTCGTGGACACGGACACCAAGGACGTCTACCTGGGCGAGCTGAACCCGCGCATCTCCGGCGCCACCGCCATTACGCAGGTCACGGCGGGCGCCTACGCGGACATCCCGCTGTTCCTGTTCCACCTGCTGCAGTACATGGACGTCGAGGTCCAGCTGGACGTGGACGAGATCAACGAGCGCTGGGCCGAGCTCGCAGCGGTGGACGTGTGGAGCCAGGCGGTCGTCAAGGAGACCTCCCCGGGCGTCGCCCGGATCGACAAGGCACCGCGTACCGGGCAGTACTTCGTGAACGCCCACGGCGAGCTGGTCTTCCGCCGCGCGGCGCTAGACTGGCACCAGCTCCAGAACTCGTCGGAAGTCTTTTTCATGCGGATCTACGGTCCCGGCGAGTTCCGTTGGAAGGGCGCGGATCTGGGCATCATCGTCTCGGTGGGCCGGCTGCAGCGCACCACGCGTGACGGTCTCGGCCTGAGCATCAAGGCCAAGCACCTGATTGAGTCCTTCCGAAAAATGTACGCCGTGACTCCCCTGGTACGCCCAGCAGGGGCCAAGGGATCCGCAGGTTTGAAGGCCTGATTTGCTGAGCGAAACCAGTAGCTCTCCGGGTGCAGGAGTTACTCTCAACAACTGGCAAACGCCCGAGCAGCTCGCGTGGTCCTTCCAGCACATGGCCGAGATCCTGCCCACGGCCACCATCTCGCGCGCGGCGGCCCCGACCGCCCCGTTCGAGAGCGCTCCCGCCCCTGTGGAGGAGCTGCCTCTCGTCACCGTGGACGGCCGCTTTCTCACGGTGCGCGAGGTGATGGACTGGACGTACACGGACGGCTGGGTCGTGGAGCACGACGGCCGCCTGCTCGCCGAGCACTACCCGGGCGGCATGGCTCCGGGCACCCGTCACCTGCTGATGTCCGTGAGCAAGTCCCTGGTGAGCCTGGTCGCGGGTTCGCTGTGGGGCGCAGGCCTCCTGCACCCGGACGCCCCCGTGACCGCGTACGTGCCGCAGCTCGCGTACTCCGGCTACGCCGGCGCCACGGTGCGCCAGCTGCTGGACATGCGCTCGGGTGTGCGGTTCTCCGAGGAGTACACGGACCCGGACGCCGAGGTCCGCCAGCTCGAGGAGGCGATCGGCTGGAAGGCCTGGACGCACCCGGGCCCGCGCAGCATGTACGAGTTCCTCCTGGGCCTGCAGCAGGTCAGGGAGCACGGGGGACTGTTCGAGTACCGCTCCGCGGAGACGGACGTGCTCGGCTGGATCTGCGAGGCCGCAGGCGGAGCCCGGATGCCGCAGCTGATGTCGCGCCTGCTGTGGAGCAGGACCGGGGCCGAGGAGGACGCCAACATCGGCGTGGACTCCACCGGCACCGGCATGTTCGACGGCGGCATCTCCGCGTCCCTGCGGGACATCGTCCGCGTGGGCCGCGTGGTGCTGGGCGACGGCGTCTCCATGACGGGCGCCCGCGTGACCCCCGCCGAGTGGATCCACGACACCCTCGTGGGCGCGCCGGACTCCCGGCAGGTCTTTGCGGACTCCCCCACGGACACCCGCATGCCCGGGGGCATGTACCGCAACCAGTTCTGGATCCCCCGCGAGGGCTCGGACGTGGTGCTCGCCCTGGGCATCCACGGCCAGATGATCTACGTGAACCGCCCCGCCCGGGTGGTCGCGGCGAAGCTCTCGAGCTGGCCCGTCCCCCAGGACGCCTGGATGCTGCTGAGCACGATCACCGCCTTCGACACGATTGCGGCGGCGGCGCAGGAAGGCCGCCTGTGAGTCTGGCGCGCCCCTACGAGGCCGTGCCCGGCAGGCTTCACCGCGTCACCGCCTCCGCCGGCGTGGTGCTCGCCCCGAACCCCGGCCCCATGACCCTGGACGGGACCAACACCTGGATCCTCTCGGGGCCGGGTGAGGGCCCGGAGCACCCCAACTACGGGTACCACCCGTCCGCGCAGGGCCGCGGGGAGTGGCCCGGACCGGACGTCGTCGTCGTGGACCCGGGACCGGCGGACGAGGACCACCTGCAGGCGGTCGCCGCGACCGGCACCGTGGTGCTGATCCTCGTGACGCACCACCACGCGGACCACACGGACGGCATCGACCGGCTCCACGAGATCACGGGTGCTCCCGTGCGCGCCGCCCGCCCGGAGTTCTGCCGGGACAGCGGCGAACCGCTGCGGGACGGCGACTCCGTCCTGGCCGCCGGGATCTGCCTCCGCGTGCTGGCCACCCCGGGGCACACCTCCGACTCCGTGTGCCTGCGCCTGCCCCACGACATCCCGGAGACCGTGCTCACCGGGGACACCGTGCTGGGCCGCGGCACCACCATGATCGACCACCCGGACGGCACCCTCGCGGACTACCTGGCCTCCCTCGACCGGCTTTCCCACCGCGCCGGCGCCGTGGGGCTGCCCGCCCACGGGGACCCGCTGCCGGACCTGCGCGAGACCTGTCTGGAGCTGATCCGCCACCGGCTCGCGCGCCTCGAGGAGGTGCGCGCCGTCGTCGCCGATCTGGGCGCGGGCGCGAGCATCGGGGCCGTCACGGACGTGGTCTACGGGGACGTCCCCGCCGGGGCCCGGCACGCCGCGGAACGCTCGATCGCCGCCCAGCTGGCCCACCTGCAGAACGGGGCGGGCCGCAGCTGAGCCGTCATGCGGCGTAGCTCGGCTCCCGCCGCTTGAACCACGCGATCGCCGCGTAGGTGACGGGCATGATCACGACCTCCACGAGGCACTTGTACACGTAGCCCACCAGCACGTAGTTGAGGAAGCCGGCCCACGAGTCGATGCCGATGATCGGGGCCGCCACCGCGCAGAAGATGACGGTGTCCACGAGCTCCCCCACCATGGTCGAGGAGATCAGCCGCGCCCACAGGTGCTTCTCGCTGGTCCGCTCCTTGACCTTGACCATCACGTAGGCGTTGAGCAGCTGCCCCACCAGGTAGCCGAGCAGGGACCCCGCCACGATGAGCGGGACCGGGCCGAGCACCGCCTCGAACGCCCCCTGGTTCTCGTAGAACGGTGCCGCCGGGAGGATGATCACGAGCCAGAACACGAGCGAGGAGAACGCCCCGAAGAAGAACGAGGTCAGGATCGCCCGGCGGGCCGCACGGAAGCCGTAGACCTCGGAGACCACGTCCCCCAGCACGTAGGCCAGGGGGAAGAGGAAGAACCCGCCGTCCGTGATGACCGGCCCGAACTGCACTCCCTTGGTGGCGCCGATGTTGGAGAGCACGAGGATCACGCAGTAGGCGGCCAGGATGAGGTCGAAGTACGTGCGGGGGCGGCGGGCGAAGGCCACCTGCGGGGCGGCGTCGTCGTGCGGAGGTGTGGCGTGGGCAGACACGGGTGTCCTTGGGGTCGTCGCGTGCGAGGAGGGACGTCGCCTGCCACCCGACGTCGTGCCCAGTGTAGTGGGGGCGGCGCCGCGCGAACTCGCGGGGCGTTTGCGGACGGAGCACAATGTGAGCATGAACGAGACACCACGAAACCAGCCGCCCGTCGCCATGACCGTCGCGGGCTCGGAGGCCACCGGCGGCGCCGGCGCCCTCGCGGACATCAAGACCTTCACGTCCCTGGGCGTCTTCGGTTCGCTCGCGCTCACGTGCATCGTGGCGTTCGACCCGGAGAACGGCTGGGACCACCGCGTGACCCCGGTGGACCAGCAGACCCTGGCGAACCAGCTGCAGACGATCACCGCGGCGTTCGACCTGGACGCCGTGAAGATCGGCATGCTCGGCCACCCGGACACCATCCGCACGGTCGCCACCGCCATGAAGGAGCTCAAGCCCCGGCACCTGGTGCTGGACCCGGTGCTGATCTGCAAGGGCCAGGAGCCGGGCGCGGCGCTCGACACGGACCAGGCGCTGAAGGCGGAGGTGCTGCCGCTGGCCACGTTCGTGACGCCCAACCACTTCGAGTCGCTCTCGCTGTCGGGGATGGACTCCATCGACTCCGTGGACGATCTCAAGGAGGCCGCGCGCCGCATCCACGACTCCTCCGGCGCCACGGTGCTCGCCAAGGGCGGCGTGCGCCTGGCCGGCCCCGAGGCCGTGGACGTGTTCTACGACGGCTCCACCCTGGAGGTGCTGAGCGAGCCCAAGGTGAGCGAGGTGCCGGTCTCCGGGGCGGGCTGCTCGCTGGCCGCGGCCATCACGGCGGAGCTGGCCAAGGGCGCCGCCCCGCTGGACGCCGCCCGGACCGCCAAGAGCTTCGTCACCGCGGGCATCCGGCACCGGCTGAGCTCCCACCTGCCGTTCGACTCCCTGTGGCAGGGCGGTCTGGCCGCCGAGGCCTGACAGGACGGCGGCACCGAGGTTACTGAAAGCCTCCCGGGAATGCCCTGTTTTGCGGGGCATTACCGGTGGGGATGGGGTGGAATGGAGGTCGAACCCACGCCCCGTCGGCAACCCCTCCAGTTTGCTGACATTATCGGATAAGGTGTCGTCATGCCCCGCATCTCAGCCTCCAGCAACGCCGCCCAGCGGGAGCGCACGCAGCGCTCCATCCTCGACGCCTTCGGAGAGCTGCTCTACAGCAACGGGCTGACCGACCTCACCATGACCCGCGTGGCCAAGACCGCGGGCGTCGGCCGCACGGCGGTCTACAACTACTTCGCGGACATGGGCGAGCTGCTCGTGGCCTACGCCCTGGACAAGACCGAGCGCTTCGTCTCGGACCTCAACCGCGAGCTCGCCTCGGTGGAGAACCCCGTGGACCAGCTGGGCGTGTACATCCGCTTCCAGATCGAAGACCTCAGCCGTCGCCACCTGCCCCCGGGCCAGGCCATGCGCACCGTGCTCTCCCCGGAGGACTTCGCCAAGCTCGGCAAGCACGTGGGGCAGCTGCAGGCCGTGCTCTCGGAGATCCTGCAGCGTGCCATGGACGAGGGCTACCTGCCCCACGGGGACACCGAGGAGCTGTCCCAGCTGGTGCACGGCTCCCTGACCTCCACCGCGGACCGCAGCAAGACCATGGAGAGCCCGCGCGCGCAGCAAGAGCGCACGCAGGCCACGGTGCGCTTCATCCAGCGCGGCCTGGGTGCCCAGTTCGACGCCGAGTTCCGCCCCGTGCGCCTGCCCACCCAGCCCCCGGTGCTCAGCGCGGTCTCCTGACCCCGCTCCCCACCTGCCCTGCGGCTGATTCCACCCCCACCTGCGACGGTGGGTATTTTCACCACTCGGTTGTGCGCTATATTCCTTAGGTGACCCTAACCGAGCTGCCGATGCCGCACGTCTGCATCGCGGGCCCAGGCACCGCCGGGGGAACCCGATGACGGCCCCGGCGGCGTCGGCTCCGAGGGCCGGCAGCCGCGGCACCGCACGCACCCCGGGGACCGCACCCCGCGGTGCCGTGCGCACGGGTGTGGTGGTGACTGCGGGGCTCGCGCTCCTGGCGCTGCTGGCCGTCGTGAGCCTCTACGTGGGCTCCGGTGACATCCCCGCCGCGGACGTCACCCGCGTGATGCGCGAGTTCCTGACCCACGGCACCCGCCCCACCGACACCACGGGGATGCTCGTCCTCGAGCGCCGCCTGCCCCGCATGCTCATCGCCATCGCGGTCGGTTCCGCTCTCGGCATGGCAGGCACGGTGATGCAGGCCCTGACCCGCAACCCGCTCGCGGACCCGGGGCTGCTGGGCGTCTCCTCCGGCGCGTACTTCGCCGTCGTCATCACCTCCGCGTTCATCGGCGTGAGCGTGGGGCAGGCGCACGTGTGGGCGGCCATGGCGGGTGCCCTGGTCTCGTCGGTGCTCGTGTACGTCATCGGCACCACCGGATTCATGGCCGGCAACGCCGTGAAGCTGGTCCTGGCCGGCGTGGCCTTCGGCGCCGTCGTCCAGGGCGCCTCCTCGGTGATCACGCTGTCCATGCCGGACGTCTTCGACCGCGTGCGGTTCTGGTCCTCCGGCTCCCTGCAGGGCCGCAGCACGGCCGACCTGCAGGCGGTGCTGCCGTTCCTGCTGGTGGGGGCGGTGATCGCGGTGCTGATGCCCCGCGCCCTCAACGCCCTGGGCCTGGGGGACGACACCGCCGTGGCCCTGGGCTCGCGCCCCGCCGCGACCCGCATGGTCGGACTCGCGGCCATCACGCTGCTCACGGGTGCGGCCACCGCAGCAGCGGGCCCCCTGAGCTTCGTGGGGCTGATCGTCCCCCACGCCCTGCGCATGCTCGTGGGACCGGACCACCGCAAGCTCCTGCCCCTGGCCTGCCTCGCCGCACCCGTGCTGCTGCTCGCCGCGGACATCCTCGCACGCGTGGTCGTGGCCTCCGAGCTGCCCACCGGCACCGTCACCGCCCTGATCGGCGCACCCGTGCTGATCTGGCTCATCCGCGGAAGGACGGTGAAGGGACTGTGAGTGCCTCCACCGCACCGCACGGCTCCACGCCACCGAGCGCCCGCCCCGCCGTGCGCCTCGCGGGCCACCGGCCGGTGCGCATCGGCTCCTGGAGCGCCAAGGTCCACGTGCGCTCCGTGGTCGTCACGGTCCTCGTGGTCCTCGCCGCGCTCGGCGCGGGCGTGCTCGGCCTGGTCGCCGGCTCCGCGCGCCTGGGCCTGCCGGACGTCGTCGCCGCTTTCACGGACCAGGCCTCCGAGGGCACGCGCCGCGTGATCCTGGGCTGGCGGCTGCCGCGCATCCTCTTCGACCTCGTGGGAGGGGCGGCGCTCGCGATCGCCGGCGCCGTCTTCCAGGCGCAGACCCGCAACCCGCTGGGCAGCCCGGACATCATCGGATTCTCCACCGGCGCGTACTCCGGTGTGCTGCTCGGCTCCGTGATGGGCTTCGCGGGCGCGTGGGAGACCCCGCTCGCGGCCGTGGGCGGTGGCCTGCTCACCGGTCTGGTCGTCTACCTGCTCGCGTGGCAGAAGGGCGTGAGCGGACTGCGGATCATCATCGTGGGCATCGGCGTGAGCCTGTTCCTGGGGTCGGTGAACACCTACCTGCTCACCACCATGCGGCTCGAGGACGCCATCAGCGCCGCGGTGTGGGGCGCGGGCAGCGTCAACGACGTCGGCTGGTCCAGCACCGTGCCGCTGCTCGTGGTGACCGCGCTGATCCTGCCCGTGGTCCTCGCCACCTCGCGGGACACCGAGATCATGGAGATGGGCGACGACGCCGCCGCGGGCCTCGGCGTGCGGCTCGAGCGGGTGCGGCTGGTCCAGTTCCTCGCGGGCATCGTCCTCGTGGCCGTGGTCACCGCCGGTGCCGGGCCCATCGCGTTCGTCGCCCTCGTCTCCCCGCAGGTCGCCGTGCGGCTCACCGGCCGCGCCACCGCGAGCCCGTTGCCCGCCGCCGCCGTGGGGGCGCTGCTGCTCACGGTCTCGGACCTGCTGGCACGCTCGTCCTTCATGCCCGTGGAGCTTCCCGTGGGTGTGGTGACGCTGTGCCTGGGCGGCGCCTACTTCCTCTTCCTCCTCATCAACCTGGGCCGCACAGGGGGCACACGATGACCACCGGTTCACAGACCACCGCACCGCACCCGGGACAGGACACGGATCCCGTGGGCCGCGCCGCCCACCTCACGGGCTCCGGCCTGGAGGTCGGCTACGAGCACCGCACCGTGATCGCCTCGCTGGACGTGGCGATCCCGGACCGCTCCTTCACCGTGATCATCGGGCCCAACGGCTGCGGCAAGTCCACGCTGCTGCGCACCCTCGCGCGCCTGCTGTCCCCTACGAAGGGCGGCGTGGCCTTGGACGGCCGGGCGATCTCCGAGATCCCCACCAAGGAGCTCGCCCGCACCATCGGCCTGCTCCCGCAGTCGCCCCTCGCCCCCGAGGGCATCACCGTGGCGGACCTCGTCTCGCGCGGGCGCCACCCGTACCAGGGACTGCTCAAGCGCTGGAGCACCGAGGACGAGCGCGCCGTCGCCGGAGCCCTGGAGTCCACGCACATGGCGGAGTTCGCCGAGCGCTGCGTGGACGAGCTCTCCGGCGGCCAGCGCCAGCGGGCGTGGATCGCCATGGCGCTCGCCCAGGAGACCCCGCTGCTGCTGCTCGACGAGCCAACCACCTACCTGGACATCGCGCACCAGCTCGACGTCCTCAACCTGTGCGCCCGGCTGCAGCAGGAGGGGCGCACCCTCGTGGCCGTGCTGCACGACCTCAACCTGGCCCTGCGCTACGCGACCCACGTGATCGCCATGAAGGACGGCGCGATCATCGCGGAAGGCAGCCCCGACCACGTGGGAACAGCGCAGACCATCAAGGACGTCTTCGCCATCGACGCGCAGATCATCCCGGACCCCCAGACCGGCAAGCCCCTCGTGGTGCCTGCCACCTCAGAATCAGTACAGCAAGGAGAACTCTGATGCCTCTTTCCCGCCGTGCCCTCCTGGGCACCACCGGCGCCCTCGCGGCCGCCATCGCCCTGTCCGCGTGCGGCTCCTCGAACGGGGGCTCCGGCGCGGCGTCGTCCTCCGCGAGCGCCGCCGGCACGTTCCCGGTGACCGTGGAGCACAAGTTCGGCAGCACCGAGGTGAAGGGACCCAAGGAGGGTCAGGAGCTCAAGGTTGTGGCCCTCGGGTGGTCGGACGGCGAGAACTGCCTGGCCCTGGGCGTGAAGCCGATCGCGGTGTACGACTGGCTGGGCTTCGGCAAGGACAAGAAGGGCGTGGGCCCGTGGGCCGTGGAGAAGTTCGGTGACGTGACCCCCGAGGTCATGGAGCGCTCCGACTCCGGCATCGACTACGAGCTCGTGCAGTCCCTGTCCCCGGACCTGATCCTCAACGTGAACTCCGGCTACGACGAGAAGGAGTACAAGCGCCTGAGCGAGATCGCGCCCACCATCTCCGGACCCAAGGACGCGCAGAACTTCGCCCCCGGCTGGGACAACCAGACCCGGATGATCGGCAAGGCCCTGGGCCTCGAGGAGCAGGGCAACCAGCTCGTGGACGACACCAACGCCAAGATCAAGGAGGTCGCGGACAAGCACCCGAAGTTCAAGGGCGTGCAGGCCGTGACCGGGTCCAAGTTCGGCGAGGCGTACGGCCTGAGCTACACCGGCGACATGCGCTGGGACCTCATGGCAGACCTCGGCTTCACCATGTACTCCAAGGCCGCCGCCATGAAGCCGGACAAGGGCTTCTACGCGAACGTCTCCGAGGAGCAGGTCTCCGTGTTCGACGCCCCCGTGGCCGTGATGTTCCCCATCGGCTACAGCCTGCAGGAGCTCAAGGACGACAAGATCCTCAACTCGCTGTCCGTGTTCAAGGACGGCCGTGCCGTGCTGCTGGACCCCGAGGAGGACCTCGTGCAGGCCTTCAGCGCGGGCAACCCGCTGTCGATCGGGCTGGTCCTGGACCAGCTGCCGCCCAAGCTGGACACCGCCGTCGCGAAGATCTGATCCTCGCCCCACCGGCTCCACGAACGGCCCCGCGTCACAAGCCGGCGCGGGGGCCGTTTTCACGCGCACACGCACTGGGCGGTCACTTGTGCGGATACTGTTCTGCCATCCCCATCGGACGTGACGACGACGGCGCGGACCGGCGGGCTGCCGGTTCTCCCGCCC
The DNA here is from genome assembly GCF_006539885.1 of Kocuria varians. Taxonomy (GTDB): domain Bacteria; phylum Actinomycetota; class Actinomycetes; order Actinomycetales; family Micrococcaceae; genus Kocuria; species Kocuria varians. Next base: position 99,352 of record NZ_BJNW01000002.1, read on the forward strand.
CCTGGGCGGGCACCGTGGTCGTCCGGAACAAAGGACCCCACATGGTCACCGTCTCCACCCTTCGCCGCTCCACCTCCGCCGCGCTCGCGGGACTGGTGGTGGCCGCGGGACTCACCGTCGCGGGAGCCGCTCCCGCCGAGGCCGCTCCCGTGCGCGCCTGCAAGGCCAGCGTCTCCGTCAAGCAGCCGCGGCAGTACACGACCACCGTGGTCAACGTGTCCGCCGTGGGCAGGGGCGCCAAGGTCACCACGCGCGCCAAGTACAGGACGACCACCAACGCCAAGAGCACCACGGCGACCACGCGGGGCACGGCCGCTGTGCGCTACCCCATTGCGGGGGCCACGCCGGGGCGGACCGTGTGGGTGGACGTCGTCGCCACCGCCAGCGGCACCACCTGGAAGTGCAGCACGTCCTTCACGCCGCGGCACAAGTAGCAGCACGCGCTGCGCACCACCCTGCGCCGCCGCGACCCGCGGAAGCTCGGGGAACGAGAGTGCCGCAGACCCGCGAGGGATCTGCGGCGCTCTCCTCGTGCTGAGCTCACCCGTGAGACGCACCCGCGCGGCGGTACCGCACGTCCTCCACCGTGGCCCGCACCGCAAGCCTTGCCCCCCGCAGCCTGGAGCGCACCGCGACGTGCACGGCAACTCGGTCGCGAACGTTCTGCCCCCACGCCGCCGGTGACGTCGTGCCTCGACCCGCCCGGGGCGCAGGGACGCGGATCTTCCCATGTGACAAGGCTGGGGCGTGTCAGGGCAATGTCCATGCCTCCGGCCTCGAAGAACGCCGACCAGGCGTCCGCCACACGGTTCAGCTTTCCCCCCGGGAGGGATGCCGCATACCGTTCGAACTTTCGAGCCCCTCGACGGGTCACCAGATAGAGCCCCGCGCAGTCACCCTCACCAGCAAACCGCCCTATCCTGTAGAGCCGCCTGTGCGCCAGGACGACCCGCGACAGCAAGGAGAGCTGCAGGAGGCTCTTGAATTTGCGCCGCACGAGGGGGTTCTCGCTCCCACTTCTTCCATCCGCGAGCACCACCACGTCGTGCGGCAGAGCGCTCCTCACGAGGAGGCGCAGCACGGCCGGAAAGTCGGCGGTGAACCGGGCGTCGTCCTCTGCGACGAGGAGGAGGTCCGAGTCGGCACCGTCCTCTGCCGCGAACTCACGGATGACCCGCGCATGGCTGATGGCACACCCGATCTCCGCCGGCACGGGCTCTCGCTCGTACAACTCGGCAAAACGCTCGGCGTCGAAGTACGGGGTCCAGTCCTGGCTGGCGCCGTGGAACGCCTCCGAGACCTCGAACATCTCACCCAGCGGCTGGGAGAGGAAACCCGACCTCCGGGCGCTGCCGGGAAGGCTGATGACCACCGCGCGGGCGAGGGGGAAGGGGGTGCCGACCATGCCCGAAGCGTACCCGTGTCCCCCGACCGGGGGACAGCACAAGGCGCCCGATGGGGCACTCCCCCCGGAAACGAGAAAACCCCCGAACCGTGTAAGAACGATTCGGGGGTTGTCCCTGAACGCGGAGGATGGGGGATTTGAACCCCCGAGGGCGTTAACCCAACACGCGTTCCAGGCGTGCGCCATAGGCCGCTAGGCGAATCCTCCAGGCCGCACATAATCCACTGACATGGACAACGTGCGGCAATCAGCATAGCGGAACACGCGCCCGGCGCGCGAATCGGAGCGGTGGCGGCTCCAGCGCGTGCGCCCACGGCTCACTCGTCGGGCGGTTCGATCTCCGGCCACTGTTGGGCTAAAGTGTCTGTCAGCCCCTCGTGTGGCGCCATCTCGTAAAACTCCCCCAGGGCCGGAAGGCAGCAAGGGTATATGGGCTCTGGCGGGTGCACGGGGGGTCTTCACCTTCCGGGCTCCCCACCCGTGCGAGAGCGCTGTGTGTGTCCGAGACCCCCGCTAAGGTTTCCTGTGTGACTACCGCCCTGTACCGCCGCTACCGCCCGGAGACCTTCCAGGACGTCATCGGTCAGGAACACGTGACCGAACCCCTGATGACCGCGCTGCGCAAGAACAGGGTGAACCACGCCTACCTCTTCTCCGGCCCCCGCGGCTGCGGCAAGACCACGTCCGCCCGCATCCTCGCGCGCTGCCTGAACTGCGCGGAGGGCCCCACCGCCACACCGTGCGGCCGCTGCGAGTCCTGCCGGGACCTCGCCCGGGACGGTGCCGGCTCGCTGGACGTCATCGAGATGGACGCCGCCTCCCACGGCGGCGTGGACCACGCGCGTGACCTGCGGGAACGCGCCACCTTCGCCCCGGTGCGGGACCGCTACAAGATCTTCATCATCGACGAGGCCCACATGGTCACCCGGGAGGGCTTCAACGCTCTGCTGAAGATCGTGGAGGAGCCGCCGGAGCACGTGAAGTTCATCTTCGCGACCACCGAGCCGTCCAAGGTGCTCACCACCATCCGCTCCCGCACGCACCACTACCCGTTCCGGCTCGTGCCCCCGGAGCCGCTCATGAAGTACCTGGAGCAGCTGTGCCGTGAGGAGGGTGTGGCCACAGCTCCCGGTGTGCTCTCCCTCGTGGTGCGCGCCGGCGGTGGTTCGGTGCGCGATTCGCTCTCCGTGCTGGACCAGCTCATGGCGGGCTCGGACGAGAACGGCATCAGCTACGACCTCGCGGTCGCCCTGCTCGGCTACACGCACGCGGCGCTGCTCGACGACGTCGTGGACGCGTTCGCCGCCGGGGACGCCGCCACCGTCTTCGCCTCCGTGGACCGAGTGATCCAGACCGGCCAGGATCCGCGCCGGTTCGTGGAGGACCTGCTGGAGCGCTTCCGCGACCTCGTGGTGGTCAACGCGGTCCCGGACGCCGCGGACAACATCCTGCACGGCATGCCCACGGACCAGATCAACCGGCTGCGCAACCAGAGCACCCAGCTCGGTGCCGCGGAACTCTCCCGGTCCGCGGACATCATCAACGAGGCCCTCAACGAGATGACCGGGGCCACCTCCCCGCAGCTGCACCTGGAGCTGCTGTGCGCGCGGATCCTGCTGCCCTCCGCGGACCACACCACGCGGGGCATCACCTCGCGCGTGGACCGCCTGGAGCGGCGCCTGAGCATTCCGCGCGGGGCCGGCATCCGTTCCGGATCCGGTGAGGCCACGCCGTCCGCGCCCGCTGCCGACGTCGAGCCCACCGGGGTGGGCTCCCCCGTCCTCCGCCCGACCTCCCCGTCCGAGACCTCCCGCCCGGCAGCCGCCGAGACCTCACGTCCCGAGCCCGTTGCCGACGAGCCGCGTCGTGCGCCCGCCGCCGAGGAGGCCATCACTGCCGACGCCGCCGCGGACGAGAACACGGGGGCCTCGTTGCCCGTGGCCCCGGACGGTTCGGCGCTGGACGGTTCGGCACGCAACGGCTCCGCCCAGGATCGCCCCGGCCCCCAGGGAACCCCCGCGGGACGGCCCGCGGAGGAGACGCCCGACGCCCAGGAACCCACGGATCCGCAGGACGAGTCCGAGGAGCCGGAGGGCAGCGCCCACCCCGCCGCGGGGGACCCCGTGCCCGAGGGCGAGCGCGGCCCGCAGGCCGAGCACCCGCCGGCGGACGGCGTCGTCGACGGCGCGGAGGATGCGGTCCCCGCGTCCCCTGCCGGGCAGGCGGCTCCCCACCAGACACCCGAGGTGCCGCACGAGCAGAGCGCCCCGAGCGACGTCACGAGCGGGGAGCTCGAGCTGCTGCGCTCCTCGTGGCCGGAGATCGTCTCCGCCCTCGCGGAGATCCGGCGCGTGGCGTGGGCCATCACGGTGCGCGGCACCCCCATCTCCTACGAGAACGACACCCTGCGGATCGCGTTCGAGGGCGACGGCGACATCCTCAACTTCCCCCGCTTCGAGGCGGACGTGCGCAACGCCATCCAGACCGTGGTGGGACTGGCCTGCGGGGTCGAGGCCGTGCGCCCGGGAGACACGCAGGGCCGCTCCGGTGGCGGTGGACAGGGCGGGCCGACCCCCGGCAACGGCGGCCGCGGCCCGGGCCGGCCCTCCGGTGGTCCCCCGCGGCAGGGGCGCGGCCCGGGGAATCGTGGCGAAGCTTCCCGCCAGCAGGATCCCGCCGGGCAACCGGACTACTTCCGGGAGCCCGAAGGCTTCGGGGTGAACCGTCGTCACGGCGGGCCTCAGGAGTCCTCAGCGCCCCAGACCACCCGGACTACCCCGGCCGATGAGCCTCCGGCAGACGACGAGCCTGTCACCTCGTGGTCCGTGGCCTCCATCCCGCAGCCCGGCTCCCCCGCAGACGAGCCCAGGTCTTCCCCCGCCCACGAGCAGGAGGAGTCCGGGGTTGCTGACCCGGAGCAGCGCGCGGAATCAGGAGAGCCCGGGCGAGTCCCCTCGGGGATCCCGGAAGGGATCGGCGCCGGGACTCCCTCCGGTGCCGACGGTTCCACGGGGCCCGTGGCACCGGGGGAGACCGTGGACGGCAGGTCCCCGGAGAACGCCACCGTCCCTGTCGAGGTCGGCCGCCCCGAAGACCTCGGGCGTTCCGTGGATTCCACGGAGTCCGTGGACACTGTCTCGGCAGATGCCCGATCCTCCTCGGGAACGGATTCGACGACTCGGGCAGCCACGAATGCACCTTCGGCGCCCTCTGCATCGGCCGCGCGGAGCGGACCCTCGGAGCAACCGCCCAGCGCGAGACCTGCAGCAGACGGCCCGGCCCGTGGTCAGGATGGGCCCGCCCGGTCCGGCACGGCACCGAACGACGACGCACCGTCTGGCGACGCGGCGTCGTCGTCGCGTGGAGGGCGGGGTCCCGGTGGGTCGGCCCTCCAGTCCGCCCCGGCCGCCCCGGACCGCGGTCCCGAGTACTGGAGCCCCGACGAGCCACCGCCACCGCCGGAGGAGGACGAGCCACCGGCAGACATGTACGACGCGCCACTGACGCGGCAGCGCCCGACCTTCCGCCGCGAGGCACCCGCCCCGCAGCAAACCGACGACCGTTCCCGAGGCGGTCAGGGCCGATCCGGTGTAACGACCGCTTCCTCCGCGTCGCCAAGTACTCAGACCACCGAGACGCCCGGCGGTGCACCGGGCACATCTCCGGACGTGCGCCCCGGCACCGGCGGGAGTCGCCCCGGATGGCGCGAGCGGCACGCCGCAGCCATTGCGGCTGCCAGCGCCGCGAACGGCCAGTCCTCTGAGGCCCCCGGGAACAACTCGGGCCGGGGGAACGCTGCGGAGGACGAGAACTTCGTGCCCGGCGCGGACGACGAGTCCCTCGAGGACTCGTCCTTGTACGGCCGGGCCGCGATCGAACGGATCCTGGGCGGCATGCTGATCGACGAACGCGCCCACGACGCGCACCAGTGACACGGTGCCCCGGCGGCACGGCCACACCGTGGACCCGGCGCCCGCTCGGCGGAAACCCTGGTGCCGCCGCAGACCATTGACGAAGGAGCACGGTGTACGAAGGACCGGTCCAAGACCTGATCGACGAGCTGGGCAGGCTGCCCGGCGTGGGCCCCAAGTCCGCCCAGCGCATCGCGTTCCACCTCCTGGACGCGGACAAGGACGAGGTCCAGCAGCTCGTGGACGCCATCACCACGGTGAAGACCTCCGTGTCCTTCTGCGTGGTCTGCGGCAACGTCACCGAGCAGGAGGAGTGCTCGATCTGCCGGGATGCCCGCCGGGACCGCAGCGTGCTCTGCGTGGTGGAGGAGTCCAAGGACGTCATGGCCATCGAGCGCACCCGCAGCTACCGGGGCCTCTACCACGTGCTCGGGGGCGCCATCTCGCCACTGCAGGGCGTGGGCCCCGACCAGCTGCGCATCCGCGAGCTGATGACCCGCCTCTCGGACGAGACCGTGCAGGAGATCGTCCTCGCCACGGACCCCAACCTGGAGGGCGAGGCCACGGCCACCTATCTCTCTCGCATGCTGAAGACCCTCGGCATCCGGGTCACCCGCCTCGCCTCCGGGCTGCCCGTGGGCGGTGACCTCGAGTACGCGGACGAGGTCACGCTCGGCCGCGCCTTCGAGGGCCGCACGGTGGTCTCCGAGGCCCGCTGACACACGGCGGCGCGCCTGCGCGTCGGCCCCGGTCACGCGGCGCAGCCCTGTCCCACCCTGCTCGGCCCGGGATCGGTGCCACGGGTGCTGAGCCGATAGCATGGGCACAGATTCCCGTCACCGCCCGCCCGCCGGGCTGGTGTCCGCCCGCGAGAGGAATGCATGAGCCTCATTGTCCAGAAGTACGGCGGCTCGTCCGTCGCCGACGCCGACGGGGTCCGCCGGGTCGCCCGGCGGGTCGCCGAGACCAGGAACGCCGGTCACAGCGTGGTCGTCGTGGTCTCCGCCATGGGGGACACCACGGACGACCTCCTGGACCTTGCCGGTGAGGTCGCCCGCAAGCCCCCGGCCCGGGAGCTGGACATGCTGCTGACCTCGGGTGAACGGATCTCCATGGCCCTGCTCGCCATGGCCATCTCGGACCTCGGCGTCCCAGCACAGTCGTTCACCGGCTCCCAGGCCGGGATGATCACGGACGGCTCCCACGGAGCCGCGAAACTCGTGGAGGTCAGCCCCCGGCGGGTGCGCGAGGCGCTGGACAACGACAACGTGGCGATCATCGCCGGTTTCCAGGGCGTGCACCGCTCCACGAGCGACATCACCACCCTGGGACGGGGGGGTTCGGACACCACCGCCGTGGCGCTGGCCGCCGCCCTGGACGCGGACGTGTGCGAGATCTACTCGGACGTGGACGGTGTCTACACCGCAGACCCGCGGATCGTTCCCTCCGCCCAGAAGCTGGACCGGGTCTCCTCCGAGGAGATGCTGGAGCTGGCCGCCAACGGGGCGAAGATCCTGCACCTGCGCTGCGTCGAGTACGCCCGCCGCTTCGAGGTGCCGCTGCACGTCCGTTCGTCGTTCACCCACAACGAGGGCACCTGGGTCATCCCCAGCCCCCACGAGAACCTCACGCCGCAGAAGGAGATCCCCTTGGAACAGCCGCTGATCGCCGGTCTCGCCCATGATCGCAGCCAGGCCAAGATCACGATCGTGGGTGCCCCGGACCACCCCGGCATCGCCTCCCGGATCTTCCGTCTGCTCGCGGACTCGGAGGTGTACGTGGACATGATCGTGCAGAACGTCTCCACGGGTGAGCACCCCCTGACGGATGTCTCCTTCACGCTGGACGAGTCCCAGGGCGCCCTGGCCATGAACCTGCTGCGCGCCGCGGAGGAGAAGATCGGCTACACCCGCCTGGACTACAACGACCAGGTGGGCAAGCTGTCCCTGGTGGGCGCGGGAATGAAGACCAACACGGGCGTGGCATTCACGTTCTTCCAGGCGCTCGCGGACGCGAACGTCAACGTGGACATGATCTCCACGTCCGAGGTGCGCATCTCCATCGTCACCGCCGTGGAGAAGCTCGACGACGCCGTGCGCGCCGTCCACACGGCGTTCGGTCTGGACTCGGACGAGACCGCGACCGTCTATGGCGGCACCGGACGCTGACTCGGGGTTCTCTCCATGCCCGCCGACGCATCCGATTCCGCTGACGCCGCTCCCGGCGCGGCGGAGGACATGGCCACGGATCCGCTCGCCCTGGCCAACCAGCTGTGCTTCTCGCTGTCCGTGGCCTCGCGGATGGTGGTGCAGAGCTACCGGCCCGTGCTCGAACCCCTGGGCCTCACGCACCCGCAGTACCTGGTGATGCTCGCGCTGTGGGGATCGGCCCCGCGCACGGTCAAGGACCTCGGGGAGCAGCTGCGCCAGGATCCCGCCACGCTCTCCCCGCTGCTCAAGCGGCTCGAGGCGCGCGGCTACGTCACGCGGGGCCGCGACCCGCAGAACGAGCGCGCGCTGGCGGTCTCCCTCACGCGGGGGGGTCTGGCCCTGCGGGAGCGCGCCCGGGAGGTCCCCCTGCGCATGATGGAACGTCTGCGCATCACCGAGAGCCAGGTGCACGCCCTCAACGAGCAGATGCACCGGTTGATCGGCAACGCCCAGGACCTCGGTCAGGACCACCCGCATGACTGACACGACGCCCAGCACGCCCACGGAGCACCTCACTCATATGCCACGTGAGGAATGGACCCGCCGCGCGCAGGCCCACGCCCAGCGGGTGGCCCCCTACACGCAACCCTTCCTGGAGCGCCGCTTCCGCGGGGAGACGCACCCGGTGGAGGACTTCCTCTTCACCTACTACACGCTCTCCCCCGGCCAGTTCACGCGCTGGCACCCGGGCCCCGGCGTGATCCTCCTGGACGCACCCGAGCGTGCGGAGTGGAAGTTCTACCGCCCCGCCACCCAGGCGGAGCTGGCGGCGGCGGGGGCACCTGCGGGAGCGGACGGCGTCGTCGTCGCGGCGCGGGCGTTCCTGGCGAAGCGCGGGACGGCGGTGCGGTTCACGCGCGAGCTGCTCGCCAACACGACCGCGAACCCGGCGACCTTCGACTGCTTCGGGCTGCACGAGTGGGCCATGGCCTACCGCGCCGAAGAGAACGGCGTGCGGCACGAGAGCGCCGGTCTGCGGCTGGGGGCGCAGGGCACGGACGAGGTGGTGGAGAGCCACCGGATCCACTGCTCGCACTACGACGCGTTCCGCTTCTTCCAGCCCCAGGCCGTGGACCGCAACCAGCTGCGGCCCACCCGCGAGACCCAGCGGCGCATGGAGCAGCCGGGGTGCCTGCACGCGACCATGGACCTCTACAAGTGGGCGTACAAGCTGCTGCCCGCGGTGGACTCGGACCTGCTCGCTGACTGCTTCGAGCTCGCGTGGGACGTGCGGATCACGGACATGGAGGCCTCCCCCTACGACCTCGCGGACCACGGCTACGAGCCCGTGCGGATCGAGACCCCGGAGGGCAAGGCCGAGTACGTGCGCCGGCAGCGCGGCTTCGCGGCACGCGCGGGTGAGCTGCGGCCCCGGCTGCTCGCCGCCACGGACAGGCTGCTGAAGCTCGGCGCGTGAGCTGGCACCGGGTTCCCGACGACGCCGCCCTGGCCCGCGTGCTCGCGGACCCGCCCGCGGCGGTCCCGGTGCGCGTGGCCGGCCACGCGCTGATCCTCACGCGGGACGAGCACGGCACGCTGCGCGCGCTGGAGAACGAGTGCCCGCACCAGGGTGCGACGATCTGCCGCGAGGCCGTGACGGGTCAGGACACCCTCGAGTGCCCCAACCACTTCTGGCTCTTCGATCTCGAGGGCACCTTCGAGGGCTCGCGCCTGGCCGTGGCGGCCGGCCGCACCGCCCCGCAGGACCCCGCCAAGGACCTCGCGACCCACGCGTGCCGGGTGGTGGACGGCGGCATCGAGGTCGAGCTCTGAGCCACCGAGCCACCAACCCACCGCGTCAGTCGACGACCACGTACCGGTGCTCGCGACGCCGCACGGCCCGCACCCCGATGCATGCCCCCGCGCTTTTGCCGGACAGTAAGGTGTGCCTATCCTTGCTGGGTGACTTCGCGCCCATCGGCCACGGCCGACGTCCCCGCTGCCCCAGCACCGGTCCCACCGGCCACGAGCCCGCCCCGGGACGTCTCCGCCGAGGGTTCCTCCTCCGCGCACGAGGCGCCGCTGCCCGCCCGCCGGCGCCGCGGCGTCGTCGTCTGGCTGCCGCTCCTGCTCCTGGCCGTGATCGCGGGCCTCTCTCTGCTGAGCCTGCTCGTGGGCGGGCGCCTGAACACCCTGGCCGAGGGGTGGCAGCGGATCCCGGGCGCCTTCGTGTACGCCTTCGCGCACGACCGGCTGACCCCTGCACAGAGCGGCGACGACCTCGTGACCGTGATGGGGCTGCTGCGCCTGCCGCGCACCCTGGTGGCGCTGCTCGTGGGGGCCGCGCTCGGCATGGCCGGGACCGTGATCCAGGGCCACACCCGCAACCCGCTGACCGACCCCGGCATCCTGGGCATCAACGCCGGTGCCGCCGCCGCAGTGGTGCTCGCCATCGTGTGGGGCTGGGCCAGCACCCCCCTGGGCTACGTGTGGCCCGCGCTGATCGGCTGCGCGCTCGTGACCGCCGCCGTGTTCACCCTGTCCTCGACCGGCTCCACCGCGGCCAACCCCCTGAGCATCATCCTGGCGGGTGCGGCGCTGTCCGCGATCCTCATGGCCGTGGTCAACGCGCTCGTGCTCTCCGACCAGAACACCCTGGACCGCATGCGTCAGTGGGCCACCGGCTCGGTCTCCGGCGTGAACCTAGAGGTCGCCGCCGCCACCGCCCCGTTCGTCCTGGTGGGGACCGTGCTGGCCCTGGCCCAGGGCCCGGGGCTGAACCTGCTGGCCCTCGGTGAGTCCGTGGCCGAGTCGCTCGGCCTGGGCGTGACCCGTCAGCGCGTGCTGGGCCTGCTGGCCGTGGCCCTTCTGGGCGGCGCCGCCACGGCCGCAGCCGGACCCGTCGCCTTCATCGGCCTCGCCGCCCCGCACATGGTGCGCGGCCTGCTGGGCCCCGACTACCGCCTGCTGATCCCCTTCTCCGCGCTGCTCGGTGCCGCACTGGCCCTCGGCGCGGACGTCCTCGGCCGGATCATCGGCCGCCCGGGCGAGCTGCAGATGGGCATCGTGATGGCGCTCGTGGGCGTGCCGTTCTTCGTGCTGCTCATCCGGCGGGGGAAGGTGACCTCCCTGTGACGCGCACAGAGACCGCACCCCGCACCCGGGTGCACACGACCGCCACGGACCTCGGTCTGTCCGCCCTCCGCCTCGGCCCCTTCTCCGTGGTGTTCAGCCTGCGCCGGTTCTTCGTGGCGCTCTCGCTCGTGCTGCTGTGCGGACTGGCGTTCACGCTGGGCATCGGCATGGGTGACTACCAGCTGAGCGTCCCGGACGTGCTGCGCACGCTCTTCGGCGGCGGCAGCCGCATCGAGGAGACAGTGGTCTTCACATGGCGCATGAGCCGGGCCGTGATCGGCCTGCTCGTGGGCGGGGCTCTGGCCTTCGCCGGCGCCCTGACACAGTCCGTGGCCCGCAACCCGCTCGCGAGCCCGGACGTCCTCGGCATCACCAACGGCGCCTCGACCGCCGCCGTCTTCGTGATCACCGCCTCCGGCGGGACCGGGATCGTGGCCGCGGTCGCCGGCTTCGGCCAGGACACCCTGGGCGTCCCCCTGGTCTCCGTGATCGGCTCGACCCTCACCGCCGTGGCGGTGTGGTTCATCGCGGGCAAGGACCGCGACTCCATGATCCGCCTGGTGCTGATCGGTGTGGGCGTCTCCATGTTCCTGGGCGCGATCTCCACGTGGTTGATGGCCACCACGAGCGTGGACCAGGCGGCCACCGCCAAGCTGTGGCTCACCGGCTCCCTCAACGGCCGCGGCTGGGAGCAGGCGTGGCCCGTGATGGCGTGCCTGCTCGTGGCGGTCGCGTTCGCCGGGTGGCTCTCCTTCCGCCTGGACGCCCTGGCGCTCGGCCCGGAGGTCGCCCAGGTCCTGGGCCACGGGATCCGCGCCGCACAGGCCGTGCAGCTGCTCACGGGCGTGGTGCTCGTGGCCGTGGCGGTCTCCGCCGCCGGGCCCGTGCCGTTCGTGGCCTTCGTGGCACCGCAGATCGCCCAGCGCCTGGCCGGCTCCGCGACCCCGCCGCTGCTGTGCTCCGCGCTCAGTGGTGCCCTGCTCGTCTCCGCGGCGGACCTGCTCGCCCGCACCATCCTGCCCTGGGAGCTGCCCGTGGGCATCGTCACCGCGTTCTGCGGCGCTCCCGTTCTGATCTACCTGGTCGTGCAGACCAACCGAAAGGCCAGCGCATGAGCCCCGCCCGTCTCACCGCCCGCTCGCTGACCGTGGGCTACGGCCAGGAACCCGTGCTCTCCGACCTGGACCTGGACGTCCCGTCCGGTGCGGTGACGGCTCTGATCGGCCCCAACGGCTGCGGCAAGTCCACCCTGCTGAAGTCCCTGTGCGGCCTGCTGCCCTACGAGGGCACGGTGGAGCTCGAGGGCAAGAACCTCGGCGGCATCCGCAGGACCGACCGCGCCCGGCGCCTGACCATGCTGCCGCAGGCGCCGGTGGCCCCGGAAGGGCTGACCGTTGCGGGACTCGTGGCGCGCGGCCGCCACCCCTACCAGTCGTGGATGAGCCGGTGGTCCGCCCAGGACGAGCAGGAGGTCCGCCGCGCGCTGCAGGCCACGGGGCTCTCGCACCTGGGCACCCGGCCCATCGCGGCCCTGTCCGGCGGGCAGCGCCAGCGCGTGTGGATCGCCATGGCGCTCGCTCAGGACACGCCCACGCTGCTGCTGGACGAGCCCACCACGTACCTGGACCTGGCCTACAGCATCGAGGTGCTGGGGCTGGTGCGCCGGCTGCAGACCGAGCGCGGCAAGACCGTGGTCATGGTGCTGCACGACCTCAACCTGGCCATCCGCTTCGCGGACCACCTGGTGGTGCTGGGCGACGGCGCCGTGGCGGCTCAGGGCTCCCCTGCGGAGGTCGTCTCCTCAGAGCTGCTGGACGACGTCTTCGGCCTGGACGCCATGGTCGTGCCGGACCCCGTCACCGACGGCCCACTGATCGTCCCGCGCTGACGCGCCCCGCAGAGCCACCGCAGTTCCGGCGCGGTGCCGGACCGCACCGCTGTGCCGGACCGCACCGCTGTGCCGGACCGCACCGCTGTGCCGGACCGGGCGCGGGGCCCGGGGCGGCACGCCGCTGCGCCGCCCGAGGCCGCCCGAGACCGCCCCGCCGTGAAATGCAGTGTCACGTTCCGCGTGTCCCCTGTCAGCAGAAGATTAGGTTAGCCTAAGCTGAGCATCAGGCTTGTCGATTAGGCCCGCCGATTCGATTTGCAGGACCCAGTCCCCATCTCACGGAGGAAGCTCGTGACCTCACAGACATCCACCCTGCGCCGCCTCTTCGCGGCCCTCGTCGTCGGCCTCGTGGCCGTCTTCGCCCTCACCGCGTGCGGCGGCGGTTCCAAGGACTCGTCCTCGGACTCCAGCGCCTCGGCCTCCGCGTCCAGCTCGGACGAGACCTGGCCCAAGACCGTCAAGGACGACAACGACAAGGAGGTGAAGCTGGAGGCCAAGCCCGAGAAGATCGTGTCCACCTCCGTGACGCTCACGGGTTCGCTGCTCGCCATCGACGCCCCGGTGATCGCCTCCGGCGGCACCTCGGCCAACACCTCGATCTCCGACGACAAGGGCTTCTTCACCCAGTGGAGCGACCAGGCCAAGGAGAAGAACGTCAAGTCCCTCTACACCGGTGACCCCAGCGCGGAGAAGATCCTCGCCGAGAAGCCGGATCTGATCATCGTCTCCAAGAGCGGTGCGGACTCCGCCATGGACGTCTACGACCAGCTCAAGGACACGGACGTCCCCGTCTACGTCATGGACTACAGCGACAAGGACTGGCAGGAGGTCGCCCAGACGCTGGGTGACATCACCGGCAACAAGCAGAAGGCCGACGACGTCGTCAAGACGTTCGACGAGCGTGTCAACGAGGTCAAGGACAACATCAAGCAGCCCGAGCAGCCCGTGACCGGCATGGTCTACAACGCCGGCTCCTTCAAGGACGACTCCGGCGCCAACATCTGGACCTCCGACTCCGCCCAGGGCAAGCTCCTCGAGCAGCTCGGCTTCAAGCTGGCAGACGTCCCCGGGGACGCCGTGGACACGAACTCCCAGATGGGCAAGCGCAGCGACATCAAGCCCATCACCGGCGAGAACCTGTCCAAGGCCGCGACCGGCAAGACGGTCTTCCTCTTCGCCTCCGACGACAAGGGCGTGGACACGTACCTGAAGGACAGCCTGGTGGCCAACACCGAGGCCGTGAAGAACAAGGCCGTGTACGCCCTGGGCCAGGACTCGTTCCGCCTGGACTACTACTCCTCCAACAACGTGCTCGACAAGATCGAGTCGCAGCTGAAGAAGTAGTCGCACCCCGGGTCCTCACGACCCACTGCGCACCGACGCCCCGCGCGCCCGGATCTCCGGGCCCGCGGGGCGTTTCGCACCGCGGCGCCCGGTAGACTGGCCGGGCAAGCTCGCGGAGCGGGTCCCACACCTCGGTGCGGAACCCGTGAGACGGCACCCGAACCGGCACTCTCCGCGCCCACCCTTCGCACCGCGTACAGGAGCGCCGATGCCCCGCATCATTGTTGACGTCATGCCCAAGCCCGAGATCCTCGACCCGCAGGGCAAGGCGATCGCGAACGAACTTCCCCGCATCGGCCTGACCGGCTTCACGGAGGTCCGCCAGGGCCGCCGCTTCGAGCTCACCGTGGCCGGTGAGGTCACGGACGAGGTCCTGGCCCAGGCCCGCGAGGCCGCGGAGAAGCTGCTGTCCAACCCGGTGATCGAGGACGTGGTCAACGTCTCCGAGCTGGCCGAGGAGAACTGAGCGTGGCGCAGCACCTCACCGCCGAGCAGACCCCGCTGATCGCGGACCTCGAGGGCTCCGCCCCGGACCCGCGGCTCGTCGGCGTCCGCGTGGGCGTGGTGACCTTCCCGGGCACGCTGGACGACCGCGACGCCGCTCGCGCCGTGGACCTCGCCGGCGGCACCTCCGTGCCACTGTGGTACGCGGACGAGAACCTGCAGGACGTGGACGCCGTGATCCTGCCGGGTGGCTTCTCCTACGGGGACTACCTGCGCGCCGGCGCGATCGCCCGCTTCGCTCCGCTGATGGCCAAGATCGTCGACGCCGCCAACGCCACGGACGGGCTGCCCGTGCTCGGCATCTGCAACGGCTTCCAGGTCCTCACGGAGGCGCACCTGCTGCCCGGGTCCATGATCAAGAACGAGCAGCTGAAGTTCATCTGCCGCGACCAGACGCTGCGCGTGGAGAACGCCGAGACCGCCTGGACCTCGCGCTTCACCGCCGGCCAGGAGATCGTGGTGCCGCTGAAGAACCAGGACGGCCAGTACGTTGCTGACCAGCGCACCCTGGACGAGCTCGAGGCCGAGCACCGCGTGGTGTTCCGCTACGTGGGCGGCAACCCGAACGGCTCGCGCAACGACATCGCCGGGATCACCAACGCCCAGGGCAACGTGGTGGGGCTCATGCCGCACCCGGAGCACGCCGTGGAACCGGGCTTCGGCGCGGACCTCTCCGGCGCCGGCACCGTGGGCATGCGCGAGGGCACGGACGGCCTGGACGTGTTCGTCTCCGTCCTGGAGCGCCTGACCGCATGAGCCCGCGCGCGGCACGAGGCCACGCGGCGTCGTCGTCGGGAATCCCCGAGCGGCACCGCGGCCCGCGTGCCCCGCCCCAGCAACCACCCCGCCCCGCGTGAGGGCCCGCACGGCGCCGCACGCACCATCGTTCACACAAGGGACCCGCACACGTCATGAGCGAAACGCACTTCAACCTGGACACCGTCGAGCACGCCGCCTCGACCCCGGACACCGACCTCCCGTGGGCGGAACTGGGCCTCTCGGAGACCGAGTTCGAGCGCATCAAGGACATCCTGGGCCGCCGCCCCACCGCCGCGGAGCTGGCCATGTACTCGGTGATGTGGTCCGAGCACTGCTCCTACAAGTCCTCCAAGGTGCACCTGAGCCAGTTCGGCGAGAAGGTCACGGACGAGATGCGCAAGAACCTGATGGTGGGCATCGGAGAGAACGCCGGCGTCACGGACATCGGTGACGGCTGGGCCGTGACCTTCAAGATCGAGTCCCACAACCACCCGTCCTACGTGGAGCCCTACCAGGGCGCCGCCACGGGCGTGGGCGGGATCGTGCGCGACATCATCTCCATGGGAGCGCGTCCCGTGGCCGTGATGGACCCGCTGCGCTTCGGCGCGATCGACCACCCGGACACCCAGCGCGTGGTGCACGGCATCGTGGCCGGCGTGGGCGGCTACGGCAACTCGCTGGGGCTGCCGAACATCGGCGGCGAGGTCGAGTTCGACCCCTGCTACCAGGGCAACCCGCTGGTCAACGCCCTGGCCGTGGGCGTGATGCGCCACGAGGACATCCGCCTGGCCAACGCCTCCGGCACGGGCAACAAGGTCGTGCTCTTCGGGGCGCGCACCGGCGGTGACGGCATCGGCGGCGCCTCGGTGCTCGCGTCCGAGTCCTTCGACGACTCCAAGCCCTCCAAGCGCCCGGCCGTGCAGGTGGGGGACCCGTTCGCGGAGAAGGTGCTCATCGAGTGCTGCCTGGAGCTGTTCAAGGGCTCGCTCGTGGAGGGCATCCAGGACCTGGGCGCGGCGGGCATCTCGTGCGCCACGTCCGAGCTGGCCTCCAACGGGGACGGCGGCATGCGCGTGGACCTCACCAAGGTGCTGCTGCGGGACCCCTCCCTCACGCCGGGCGAGATCCTGATGTCCGAGTCCCAGGAGCGCATGATGGCCGTGGTGACCCCGGAGAAGGTCGAGGCCTTCGAAGCGGTCATGTCCAAGTGGGACGTGGAGTACTCGTGGATCGGCGAGGTCACGGACACCGGCCGGCTGGTCATCGACTACCAGGGCGAGGTGATCGTGGACGTGGATCCGCGCACCGTGGCCCACGACGGCCCGGTCTACGAGCGCCCCTTCGCGCGTCCGCAGACGCAGGACGCGCTGCAGCAGGCGCACTTCACGGGTTCACCCAAGGACGCCGCGCGCCCCTCCGGCGCCGAGCTCGGCCCGGCCCTGCTGGAGCTCATGGCCTCCCCGAACCTGTGCTCCAAGAACTGGGTCACGAGCCAGTACGACCGCTACGTGCAGGGCAACACCGCCATGGCCATGCCGGACGACGCCGGCGTGGTGCGCGTGGACGAGACCACCAACCTGGGCGTGGCGCTGTCCACGGACGCGAACGGCCGCTACACCCGTCTGGACCCGTACAACGGCGCCCGGCTGGCCCTCGCGCAGGCGTACCGCAACGTGGCGACCGCCGGGGCACGCCCCGTGGCCGTCTCGGACTGCCTGAACTTCGGCTCCCCGGAGGACCCGGACGTGATGTGGCAGTTCGCGGAGGCCGTGCGCGGTCTCTCGGACGGCTGCCAGGAGATGGGCGTGCCCGTGACCGGCGGCAACGTCTCGCTCTACAACCAGACCGGGGGCGTGGCCATCAACCCCACCCCGGTGGTCGCGATGATGGGCGTGCTGGACGACGTCACCCGCCGCACCCCCTCCGGGTGGCGCGAGGACGGGCAGGCCATCTACCTGCTGGGCTCCACCGCGGACGAGCTGGACGGCTCCGAGTGGGCGCGGGTGCGCGGCCACCTGGGCGGCACGCCCCCGCGGGTGGACCTGCAGAAGGAGCGCGTGCTCGGCGACATGCTCATCAACATGTCCCGGGACGGCATGATCGACGCCGCCCACGACGTCGCCGAGGGTGGGCTCGCCGCCACGCTCGCGGAGATGGCGCTGCGCTTCGGCGTGGGCGCACGGATCGGGCTGGGAGAGGTGGCCGAGCGCGACGGGGTGGATCTGTTCACGCAGCTGTTCTCCGAGTCCCAGGGCCGCGTGGTCGTGGCCGTGCCGCGCACCGAGGAGGTGCGCTTCAGCGACATGTGCACCGTGCGCCACTACCCGTTCGCCCGGATCGGCGTGGTGGACGCCGTGAGCGGCACCCTGGACTTCCAGGGCGAGTTCGCCGTGTCGCTGGACGAGCTGCGGGAGGCCCACGAGTCCACGCTGCCCCGCCACTTCGGCTGAGGCGGCACCGGCGAGTCGAGGCCCGGCCCCGAGGACGGGGGCCGGGCCTCGGTTTCCAGGGGCCGAGTCCTGGAACCGGGTCCTCGGCTCGGGCCCCGGGTCCCACACCGTGTGGGACGCAACCTTTATGGTGTGGGCATGATGGACGGACTGCCGGAACAGGAGATGCCCCGGCCGCTGCGCACCGGGCGCCTGGAGCTGCGGCCGCTGACCCGTGACGAGCTCGAGGCCGTGGCGGCCGGCCGGGCACTGCCCCACTTCGCCGAGGGGTTCCCCTCCCCCGCGGACCGGGACTGGGCGCGCGGCGCGATCGAGGCCGGGGGCCACTTCTTCACCGAGTCGCCGTACTCGCGCTACGCGGCCGTGGAGCTCGCCTCCGGGGAGGTCGTGGGCACGGGCGGCTTCTCGGCCCCGCCCATGAACGGCGAGCTGGAGATCGAGGGCTCCGTGGCGGCGAGCCGCCGGGGCCGGGGGCTCGCCGCGGAGGGGCTGCGCGCCGTCGTCGCCCGGGCCTTCGAGGACCCGCGGGTGCTCGCCGTGCACGCCTCTGTGCCCCCGGTACCGGCCGACGACGACGCCGCGGGCCCCGAGCCCGCGCGCCGGGTCCTGCTGGGCGCAGGGTTCACCCCGTCCCCCTCCGAGGGCGTCGAGGACGTCTACCGCCTCCCCCGCCCCTGACGCGGCGTCGTCGTGCCGTGGTCCCCGGGAACTCAGGAGGAGACGAGCACCGCGCGGCCGTTGAGGTTGCGGTTTCGCAGACCGTCCAGGGCGGTGTTGACCTCGTCCGCCGTGAGAGGGACCTCCCGGATGGGCGGCCGGGGCAGGTCCACGTCCTGCGCGAGCTGCACGAGTTCCTTGAGCTCGGGCAGGCTGCCCACGAAGTTGCCGCGGATGTTCAGCAGGTTGAACGCCGTGAGGGCTGTGGGGAAGCGGTACTGGCCGCCGAACAGGCCCACACTCACGAGCGTGCCGCCGTTGGCCATGGCGAACAGAGCCGCGGTGGAGGTGTCCCCGTTGTTGACCAGGTCGATGGCGGCCGCGAACTTCCCGCCGCCCGCCTCGACGATGTCCTGCACGAGGTTCTCGCCGCCCACCTGCACCGTGGCGGAGGCACCCACGCCGGCGGCGTTCTCGAGCGCGGCCTCACTCATGTCCACGGCCACGATGTTCTCGTGGCCCAGGGCCTTGAGCACCGCGACGGTCATCAGACCCACGCCGCCGGCGCCGATCACGGCCACGGGCTGGTCCGCGGGCAGCGGCGTGATCTTCTGCACCGCGGAGTAGGAGGTCAGGCCGGAGCACGCGAGGGTCGCGCCGAAGGACGGGTCGATGTCACCGAGCGGCACCAGGTAGCGCTCGTCCGGCACGTGCACCTCCTCCGCGTAGCCGCCGCGGCGCTGCACGGAGAGGTTGCGCTTCGCCCCGCTGCAGTAGTTCTCGCGGTCCTCCCGGCAGGCCTGGCACTCGCCGCAGCCGATCCACGGGAAGACGATGAACTTGGTGTCCCCGGGCTGGACGGTGGCGTCCGGGCCGGCCGCGACCACCTCACCCACGATCTCGTGGCCCAGCACCACGGGGTACTGCGCACCGGCGGCGGTCAGCTCGTAGTGGCCGGCGTCCCCGAGGTCGAAGTACCCGTCCTGGCAGTGCACGTCCGAGTGGCACACCCCCGAGTTGGTCACCCGGACCAGGACCTCTGCGCCGGCCAGCTCGGGGTGCTCCACCTCCATCTCCACCGCCGGGGCTCCGGGCTCCACATGGGCAAAAATCTTCATGGCCACTCCTTCGTAGCAGTTGCACAGCGCGACCCGAGATGTGAGCCACGACACCACTGTAGGCCTCGGTGTGGCAGTTGCCAGCGGATGACAGGGCATAGTGTGAGCCGCATGACATCACCCACCGTGGACGAGCACGACCGGCCGGAACCGCCCCAGGTCGCAGACGAGATCGCCACCCTCTTCGGATTCCTGGACCACCTGCGCGCGACGATCCGGTGGAAGACAAACGGGCTGAGCACCGAGCAGCTGCACAGCACTCCGCTGTCCACCACCATGACCCTGGGCGGAATGCTCAAGCACCTGGCCTACGTGGAGGACCACTGGTTCTGCCACGTGCTCACCGGCCGTGAGCGGTGCTCCCCGTGGGACTCCGTGGAGTGGCAGAAGGACCCCGACTGGGACTGGAACACGGCGACCGAGGACGACGCCGCAGACCTCCGGGCCCTGTGGAGCACCGCCGTGGACACCTCCCGTCGGCAGTGGGACCTCTTCGCTGCGGAGCACACCAGTCCCCTGGACGCCCCGGTGGAGCGCCCGGTCCGCGGGGACATGAACGCCCGGTGGATCATCACCCACATGGTGGAGGAGTACGCCCGCCACTGCGGCCACGCGGACCTGCTGCGCGAGGCGACCGATGGGATGACGGGCGACTGAGCGGGTGAGCCTCCCCGCCCCTCACTCCACCCGGCACCCGCAGCTCGCCGGGTCCTGAGGGATCTCCGCGTGGCTGCGCACGGCCAGGAGGTGGCACTCCGGAAAGCGGTGGTCCGCGTCCGGACGGCTGATGCTGCGCCAGACCTCCGCGAACCCTGCGCGCATGAGGTGGTCGGACATCACCTCCGGGTGCCAGCGCCAGGCGGGGGCCACCGCGTGGTCGAAGGACACGACCGCCCGGCCGCCGTCCATCGCCTGGAACGAGACCATGACCACGCCGCCCTCGGGCATCCGCTCCGCCCAGGACTCGAGCACCCCGGGGACCCGTTCGGGCGGTACGTGGATCAGGCTGAAGCGCGCGAGCACACCGGCGAGGACGTGACCCTCGGCGAGCGCGGTCCACTGACCGGCGTCCGGGCCGGTGACCTGGAAGGGCACGTCCGGGTGGCTCGCCCGCGCGATTCCCACCATGGCCTCCGAGGGGTCCACGCCCGCGACGGGCAGCCCCGCCCCGCGCAGCACGGCGGTCACGTGCCCGGTGCCGCACCCCACGTCCACGACCTGCCCGGTCACCCCGGGCTCCTTCACGGAGTCGACGAACGCCCCCACCGCATGACGCTCCAACGGGGTCTGGAAGGGCTCGGGGAAAGCACGCTCGTAGTCCGCGGCCACGCTGTCGTATCCGGGTTGCATGCCTCAACGCTCACACACGCCCCGCCCCGACTCAACATCCCGGGACAGGACGGGGGCGACGACGCCGCGGCGCCCGGGTGCGGGCCCGCGAGGAGTCGCGCTGCGGCGTCGTCGTCGCCACTCCCGCGCGGTGCGGTCAGCGCGAGCTGGCCGTGGCCACGGAGCTCGCCCCGGCGAACGCCCCGCGGTAGGCGGCCGCCGGGTGGGTCTCCTTGACCCGGTCCTGGCCGGCGCCGTAGAGGGACTCGCGCAGGGTGGAGCCCTCGTACTCGGTGCGGTAGCGGCCGCGGGCCTGCAGCTCGGGAACCACGTACTCCACGAAGTCCTCGAACGAGCCGGGGCTCACGTGGTAGGCCAGGTTGATGCCGTCCAGGCCGCCCTCGTCCACCCAGCGCTCCAGCTCGTCCGCCACGGTGGACGGAGAGCCCACGATTACGGCGCCCATCCCGCCCAGGGCGCAGTGCTTGGCGATCTCCTCGCGCGTCCACCGCTTGTCCTTCGCCTGGAGGGTGAACGGGGTGAGGAAGGACTGGATGGAGTCGGTCTTGATGTAGTTCAGGGCCTCGTCCTCCGGGAACTGGGAGAGGTCCACGCCGGACCAGCCGCCGATGATCGCCTGGGACGCCTCCAGGTCCACGTACTGCAGGTAGTCACGGTACTTCTCCCCGGCCTCCTCATCCGTGTCCGCGACCACCACGGAGAGCATCGCGTAGATCTTCACGTCCTCCGGGTCCCGGCCCTGGGCCTGCGCCTGCTCGCGGATCTTGTCCGTCATGTACCGGGTGAGGTCCGGGCGGGTGCCGCCGATGAACACCGCCTCCGCGTGCCGCCCGGCGAACGCCTGCCCGCGCGAGGACGCACCCGCCTGGAAGATCAGCGGCGTGCGCTGCGGGGACGGCTCGGTCAGCCCGGCCCCGGGAACCGTGAAGTGTTCGCCGGCGTGACGGATGGGGTGCACCTTGGTGGGGTCCGCGTAGACCCCGGATTCGCGGTCCTTCACCACGGCGTCGTCCTCCCACGAGCCCTCCCAGAGCTTGTAGCACACGTCCAGGAACTCCTCCGCGATCTCGTAGCGCTGGTCGTGCTCGATCTGGCGCGGCAGCCCCTGGTTCTCAGCGGCGGAGGGCAGGTAGGAGGTGACCACGTTGAAGCCCACGCGCCCGCGCGTGAGGTGGTCCAGCGTGGCGAACTTCCGGGCGAGAGTGTAGGGCTGCTCGTAGGTCACCGCGCTCGTGACGCCGAAGCCCAGGTGCTCCGTCACGGCGGCCATGGCCGAGACCTGCATGAACGGGTCGTTGACCGGGACCTGCGCGCCGTCCCGCACGGCCGGTGCCGCGGAGTTGCGGTAGATGTCGTAGATCCCGACGACGTCCGCCAGGAAGAGTGCGTCGAACTTCCCCTTCTCCAGCAGCCGGGCCAGATTCGTCCAGTACTCGAGCGTGTTGTACTCGGTGGCCCGGGACCGCGGGTGCCGCCACAGGCCAAAGCTCTGGTGGTCCACACAGGTCATGTCAAATGCGTTGACGGAGATCCGCTTGCTCATGTGCCGGTTCCTTGAAGTTGACGCAACCCCGCACCCCGTGCACCGCCCGCGGCGGCCATCTGCGGGTCCAGCGCGCGCGTGTGCGGCGCCGTACTTGCCGCATGCGGTGTGCCATGCGGCCCGATCCTCACCTGGGGCACCCCGCTACGGGAGAGGGTTGCCGTCCGACAAGCCAGGGCTGAACGTCGGAACTCGTGATCGTCTCGATCCAGAGTCTAACCACGCTCCCCCAGCAGGCGAAGCTCCACGTGACGCCGCGTGACCCCGCGCACCACCGATCCCCGTGGGCTGTCTCACACCGACTTGCATCACCGCTCCGGGCAACCGTTGAATGAGGGCGTTCCCATCCGGAGCGGCTGAGAGACCTGGCTCGTCGACGTCGCAGCAACCGGCCCCACGCGGGCAAGGTGCTAATGCCAGGAACGATGGAGTTGATGAGTTGCGTCATGTCCTCACACGCCCGGACACCGCCCTCGACGCCGCGGCGGTCTCGTTCGAGAACCTGGGCAAGTCCTTCCCCTCCCGCGACGGTCGGTACGAGCAGCCCGTCCTGACGGACGTCTCCTTCCGGGTCGAGCCAGGAGAGATCGTCACCGTCCTGGGCCCCTCGGGCTGCGGGAAGTCGACGCTGCTGCGCGCGGTGGGCGGCCTCAGCGCCCCCACGTCCGGCGCGGTACGGATCGACGACGACGTCGTCTCCGGGATCGACCCGCGCTGCGCCGTCGGCTTTCAGGAGCCGCGGCTGCTGCCCTGGCGCACGATCACGAAGAACGTGGAACTCGGCCTGCCCGCGAGAACCCCGAGCGGCACTGGCCGACGCCGGGTGGCCGAGCTGCTGGATCTCGTGGAGCTGACCCACCACGCGGGCCACCGCCCCGGAGAGGTCTCGGGCGGCATGGCGCAGCGCGCGTCGCTGGCCCGTGCGCTGGCCCGCAACCCCCGGGTGCTGCTGCTGGACGAACCTTTCGGCGCGCTGGACGCCCTCACCCGGATCCGCATGCAGGACCTCCTGCTGCAGGTGCACCGGGCGGATCCTACAACGGTCCTGATGGTCACGCACGACGTCGAGGAGGCGCTCGTCCTCTCCGACCGCGTGGTCGTCCTGACCCGAGAGACCCCCACGAGCCCGGCCACGGTGGCGGAGGTGCTCGCCCCGGATCTGGCCCGCCCGCGCTCCCGGGACGACACCCGCCTCACCGCCATGCGCACCCACCTGCTGCGCCTGCTCGGTGTGGAGCGCTGAGGGGTGCCCGTCGTCTCACGCCGGGGCGTGCTGCGTGCCGCCGCCCTCTCCTCCCTGGCGCTGCCGTTGAGCGGCTGCGTCATGGCCGGGGAGGGCCCCGGACGCGGCGTGGCCGGCGGCTCCGCGGACGAGATCTACCTGGACTACGCCACGTACAACCCGCTGTCACTGATCATCAAGTCCAAGGGGTGGCTCGAGAAGGTTGCCGCCGAGCACGGCCAGAGCGTCACCTGGGTCTACTCGGCCGGGTCGAACAAGGCGAACGAGTCCCTGCGCGCGGGCGTGGTCGATGTCGGCTCCACCGCCGGCTCGGCCGCGCTGCTGGCACGGGCCAACGGCTCCCCGATCAAGACCATCAGCCTCTTCTCCCAGCCCGAGTGGTCTGCCCTGGTGCGCACGGCGGCCTCGCCCGTGCGCGCCGTCGC
Organism: Kocuria varians; assembly: GCF_006539885.1. GTDB lineage: Bacteria > Actinomycetota > Actinomycetes > Actinomycetales > Micrococcaceae > Kocuria > Kocuria varians. Next base: position 123,237 of record NZ_BJNW01000002.1, read on the forward strand.
TGACCTCGCAGGCAAGAGCGTGGCCGTCACCAAGGGGACGGACCCCTACTTCTTCCTGCTGCAGTCCCTGAAGGCTGCGGGGATGAGCGCGGAGGACGTCACCGTGACGAACCTCCAGCACGCGGACGGGCGCACGGCCCTGGACTCCGGCCGGGTGGACGCCTGGTCCGGGCTGGACCCGATCATGGCGGCGTCCGAGCAGAACGGCGACGTGCTGTTCCACCGCAAACTCGAGTACAACACCTACGGCTTCCTCAACGTCCGCGAGGTCTTCCTGCGGCTGAACCCCACCGGCGCCCAGGACGTGGTGAACACCTACGCCTACGCCCGCTCCTGGGCGGCGCGGCACCGTGACGAGGGGATCGAGGTCCTCGCGGAAGCGGCGAAGATCGACCTCGACACCGCCACCCGTGTGTGGCACCGCACCCACCTGGACATCGACCCCGTCCCCGGCGAGAAGCAGCTCGCCGTGCTGCGGGAGGTGGGCCCGATCCTCGTCGACTCGGGGGACGTGCCCTCGCAGCAGGATGTGGACGACGCCCTCGCGGGGATTGTCGAGCAGCACTACGCACAGAGCGCGGACGCCGACGCCGCGGCCCGGGCCATCGAAGGGAACGCCCCATGAGCACGCACTCCACCTCCGGAAACACGACCCTGGACGAGGTGACCGGCGAACCCCTCGGCGGCGCGAACGCGAGCACGGTGCCCGCCGCCGAGCACAAAGGCTCCGGTCCGCTGCCCCCACGACGTCGACGGGCAGGTTCCGTGCCGCGCACCCGGCTCACGGTCGCCCTGCTCGGACTGGTGCTGCCCGTCCTGCTGCTGCTCGTGTGGCACCTCCTGTCCACGAACGGCTTCTACTCCCCTGTGCAGCTCCCGCAGCCCTCGGCCGTCCTCGGCGCCGGGTGGGAGCTGCTGCGCAGCGGTGACCTGTGGGTGCACGTGGGGATCTCCACCCAGCGCGTGGTCGTAGGATTCATGCTCGGCAGCGCCCTGGGCCTCGCCGTCGGCGCCCTGGTGGGACTCTCCCCGTGGGCGCGGATCCTCGCCGGGCCCACCGTCGGAGCCCTGCGCGCGGTACCGTCCCTGGCCTGGGTTCCGCTGCTGCTGCTGTGGATCGGGATTGGGGAGAACTCCAAGGTGACCCTGGTGGCCATCGGCGCGTTCTTCCCCGTGTACACCACGGTCTCCGCGGCGCTGCAGCACGTGGACGGGCAGATCGTCGAGGCGGCCCGCTCGTTCGGCATCCGGGGCGTCCGCCTGTTCACCACCGTGCAGCTGCCCGCCGTGCTGCCCGCCGTGATCTCCGGGCTGCGTCTCGCGCTGGCCCAGGCGTGGCTGTTCCTCGTGGCCGCCGAGCTGCTCGGCTCCTCCATGGGGCTCGGATTTCTGCTCACCGACTCGCAGAACAACGGTCGCACGGACCGGCTCCTGCTCGCGATCGTGCTGCTCGCCGTGCTGGGCAAGCTGACAGATGCGCTGATCGGGGTCTTCGAGCGCTGGACGCAGCACCGGTGGGGCTCGGCCCCCGCCACCTGAGCCCGGTTTCTTGTCCGGGCGGCGTCGGCACCCGACGACGACGCCCGCACCCCTGAGCACGCCACCCACCCGAGGCGCGAGCCCCACGGCCGCCGCCCCCCTGACCTCCGACGGACCATGAACCAGGAGACACCACGATGACCGCGTTCGCATACACGGACCCCCACGCCCCCACCCCGAACCCCGCGCTCATCTCGGACGAGGCGCGGATCGAGTTCTGGGCGGAGCAGGCCGGCCGGCTGGACTGGGCCGAGCCGTGGCACACGACCCACCGCTTCGAGAAGCCGCGGCGCACCGGGGAGGACGAGGACGGCAATCCCACCTACACGGTCCCGGAGATCGCGTGGTTCGAGGGCGGGAAGCTCAACGTCTCCTACAACTGCGTGGACCGTCACGTGGCGGCGGGCCGGGGCAACCACGTTGCCCTGTACTTCGAGGGCGAGCCCGGGGACCGCGCGGTCTACACGTACGCGGACCTGCAGCGCGAGGTCAGCCGAGCCGCCAACGCGCTGCTCGATCTGGGCGTGGGGCAGGGGGACCGCGTGGTCATCTACCTGCCGGTGATCCCCGAGACCGTGATCATCACCCTGGCGTGCGCGCGGATCGGCGCCGTGCACTCGCTGGTGTTCGGCGGCTTCTCCGCGGAGGCGCTGAAGTTCCGCGTGGAGGACACGGGAGCCAAGGTCCTGGTGACCACGGACGGGCAGAACCGGCGCGGTGTCGTCGTCCCCGTGAAGGCCGCCGCGGACGAAGCGTGCAGCGGCGAGAACGCGATCGAGCACGTGGTCGTGGTGCGCCGCACCTCCCGCCCCGGCCGCACGGACCTGCCGCGCGGCACCCGCGGCCTGCGCTCCAAGGACCAGGAGCTCGTGCCGTGGACGCCCGTGCGGGACGTGTGGTGGCACGAGCTGACCGCCCGCGCCTCGGACGTCCACGAGCCGCTCGCGTTCGACGCCGAGACCCCGCTGTTCATCATCTACACGTCCGGGACCACAGGGAAGCCCAAGGGCCTGGTCCACACCATGGGCGGATATCTGGTCCAGACCGCATATACCCACGCGCTCATGTTCGACCTCCTCCCGGACGTCCCGGACGCGGACGGCGTGCTGCGCCCGGACGAGCTCTCCGCCGTGAACGACTCCGCCAAGGTGGACTCGACCGTCCACTGGTGCACCGCGGACCTCGCGTGGGTCACCGCGCACACGTACGAGATCTACGGGCCCCTGGTCAACGGCGTGTCCGAGGTGATCTACGAGGGCACCCCCAACACGCCGGACTACGGCCGGCACTTCGAGGTCATCGAGCGCTACGGCGTGACCAACTACTACACTGCGCCCACCCTGATCCGCGCGCTCATGGGCGCGTTCCCCAGGGGCCTGCCGCCGGTCTACAACCTCTCGTCCATCCGCCTGCTCGGCTCCGTGGGCGAGTCCATCAACCCCGAGGCGTGGCGCTGGCTGCGCGCGCAGGTGGGCCGGGACGAGGTGCCCTTCGTGGACACGTGGTGGCAGTCCGAGACGGGTTCGTGCGTGGCCTCGCCGCGACCGCACGACCCGCAGTTCGCGCCTCCCGGCACGTTCGACGACGCCGCCCCGCGCACCTCCCCGAAGCCCGGTTGCGTCACGCGCGCGGTCCCGGGGGTCTCGCTGCGCGTGGTGGACGAGGATGGCACGGAGGTCGCCCCGGGGCTGCAGGGCTTCGCGGTGGTGGACAAGATCGGCCCGTCCATGGCGCGAACGGTGTGGAAGGACCCGCAGCGCTTCCTCAGCTCCTACTGGGCGGCGTACGGCGAGCGCGGCTGGTTCCTCGCCGGGGACGGCGCCCGCGCGGACGAGGAGGGGGACCTCTACATCCTGGGGCGCGTGGACGACGTCATCAACGTGTCCGGGCACCGGCTGTCGACCATCGAGATCGAGTCCGCACTGGTGACCCACCCTCACGTGGTGGAAGCCGGCGCCACCCCGGTGACGGACGCGGTCACCGGTCACGCGGTGCTCGCGTACGTGGTGCTGACTCGCGCCGCGCTGGACCTGTCCCCGGAGGAGGTCCGCGACGAGCTGCGGGCGCACGTGGCCCGGGAGATCGGTCCGATCGCCAAGCCCCGGGAAGTCATCGCGGTGCCGGACCTGCCCAAGACCCGCTCCGGGAAGATCACCCGGCGCCTGCTGGGCCAGCTCTACGAGGGCGCGCCGCTGGGCGACCGCTCGTCGCTGCAGAACGAGGAGGCGCTCGACGCGATCGCGGCCGTCCTGGCCGCACGCAGGTAGCCGCGAGGCAATGACAGCGTGTGACCCCCGGAACTGAGCCACTGCGCAGGAGCTTCTAGGATGGAACCGATGAATCCCGCCACCCCCTCCTCACGAGAGCGCCCCACGCCGTCCGCCGCGGAACCCGCGGAGGACGACGCCGCCGACTCCCGTACCGTGTGGCAGCGCACCGTGGGGGCGGCGTCGAACCCGGACCTGAAGCTCGCGATGGCCGCCTCCGGGGCCGCGCTGAGCCTCTTCACCGTGGGGCACATGGCCGGGAACATACAGGTCTACCTGGGCCGGGAGCGGTTCAACGGCTACGCCCGCATGCTGCGCACCGCCGGTGCGCCGGTCCTGCCGCGCAACACCGTGCTGTGGGTGGCGCGCGTGGGACTGCTCGCGAGCGCCGGGGTGCACGTGGTCGCGGGGACCGAGCTGACGGTGCGCAGCATGCGCGCCGAGGGCCGCACGATTTCCGGGACGCTGCGCCAGGTCACGCGCGGGCTCGCCGCCCTCGCGGAGAGGGCGCCCTCGCTCCGCGGGCCCGGCGGAGCAGCGCAGGGGCGCTCCGCGGAGTACTGGAAGGCCCCGTTCGACGGCGCCTTCCTGCCCGGCACCCTCGACGCCCGTGGGCCGCGGCGTCGTCCCCGGGGCCGACGCCGCACACTCCCCCAGGTCGTCGCCCGCTCCATGCGCTCCACCGGCGCGGTGCTCGGCCTGTTCGTGACCTACCACGTGCTGGACCTCACCACGGGCACCCGCCCGGCCGCGACCCGTTCGTTCGAGCACGGGGACGCCTACGGGAACCTCGTCGCGAGCCTCTCCCGGCCCGTGACCGCGGCGTTCTACGCGGCGTCGATGGCCGCGCTGGCCGGGCACATGGTCCACGGCCTGCGCACCGCGGCCCTGGACACCGGACTCACCGGGACCGCGCAGCGCGTGCACCGGGTGGACGCGGCCGCGAAGGCCGTGGGCGCCGTCGTCGCCCTCGGCAACGTGAGTATTCCCGTGGCCGTACAGATCAAGGTGGTGCGCTGATGCTGCTCTCCGTCCACGTCTGGCGCCAGCCGGACGCCGAGGCCCCGGGCGGCTTCGAGACCGTCCATCCGGTGGAGGCGCGCGAGGACATGAGCATCCTCGAGCTGCTGGACGCCGTGAACGAGACCCTGCAGCGCCAGGGCGACGACCCCGTGAGCTTCGACGACGGCTGCCGCGAGGGCATCTGCGGCAAGTGCGGCGTGACCGTGGACGGCGTGCCGCACGGGCCGGACCGCAACAGGGCCTCGTGTATGCAGTCCCTGAACGCGTACCGGGACGGTGACGAGATCTTCATCGAGCCCATGCGCGCGGGCGCGCTGCCGGTGAAGAAGGACCTGGCCGTGGACAAGAAGTCCCTGCGCCGGGTCGCCAAGGAGGCCAAGTTCCCGGTGGCCATGAAGGCGCTGAACACCGCCGGGTGCATCAGCTGCGGTGCGTGCATCGCCGCGTGCCCCAACGGCTCCGGGCAGCTGTTCGTGGGCACCATGCTCAAGCACCTGCCGCCGCTGGCCAAGACCGCGGAGGAGCGGGACGAGCGCGCCGCCAAGGTCCTGGACGCCTCCGAACAGGAGTTCGGGCCGTGCTCGCTGCTGGGCGACTGCACGGAGGTGTGCCCCGCGGGGCTGCCGCTGCAGAACCTCAACTCGGTGACCCGGGAGAACCTGCACCGCCGCTTCCCGGACCGCTACCCAGCACCCGAGGGCCCCGAGCAGTAGTAGTCGCGCAGGAGCCACCGTGCAGGGACAGGCCCGCAGGAGCGGCCCGCAGACGCAGCCGCGCGGCGTCACACTGGTTTGTGGCCGCCCCTGGGAGCACCCCACAATGGGGACACCATCCCGAGCGGCCGAGAGACCTGGATCGACGACGCCGCAGCAACCCGCAGCGCCCGGCCGGCTGCACGGTGCTACCGCCAGGACCGATGGAGCGTTCGCACTCGCTGCAACAGTTTCACCGCGGGAGTCACTGCGCAGGCCGATCAGGAGGTTCCATGGCCGAGCACCAGTTCGGTTTCCGCACCCGGGCCCTGCACGCCGGAGGCACCCCGGACGCCGAGCACGGCGCCCGTTCCGTGCCGATCTACCAGACCAGCTCGTTCGTCTTCAAGGACGCGGACGACGCCGCCAACCTCTTCGCGCTGCAGAAGTACGGCAACATCTACTCGCGGATCGGCAACCCCACCGTGGCGGCATTGGAGGAGCGCATCGCGTCCCTCGAGGGCGGGATCGGCGCCGTGGCCACCGCGTCCGGCATGGCGGCGGAGTTCATCACGTTCGCCGCGCTGTGCGGGCAGGGCGACCACGTGGTGGCCTCCTCGCAGCTCTACGGCGGCACGGTCACCCAGCTGGACGTGACCCTGCGGCGCTTCGGCGTCGAGACCACCTTCGTGCCCGGCACGGACCCCGCGGACTACCGGGCCGCCATGACGGAGAGCACCAAGGCCGTGTACACGGAGCTCGTGGCGAACCCCTCGGGCGAGATCGCGGACCTGGAGGGCCTAGCGGAGGTCGCGCACGAGGCAGGTGTGCCGCTGATCGTGGACGCCACCCTGAACACCCCGTACCTGTGCCGCCCGTTCGAGCACGGCGCGGACATCGTCATCCACTCGGTCACCAAGTTCCTGGGCGGGCACGGCAACACCCTGGGCGGCGTGGTCGTGGAGTCCGGGCGCTTCGACTGGGGCAACGGCAAGTTCCCGGCCATGACCGAGCCGGTCCCCTCCTACAACAACGTCTCGTGGTGGGGGAACTTCGGCGAGTACGGCTTCCTCACCAAGCTGCGCTCCGAGCAGCTGCGGGACATCGGCCCCGCGCTGACCCCGCAGGCCGCGTGGAACCTACTGCAGGGCGTGGAGACGCTGCCCCAGCGCATGGACGCCCACGTGGGCAACGCGCGCGAGGTGGTGCGGTGGCTGAGCACCGACCCGCGCATCTCCTACGTGACCTACGCCGGGCTCCAGGACCACCCCCACCACGACCGCGCGCAGAAGTACCTGCCCCACGGGGTGGGCTCGGTCTTCGCGTTCGGCGTGGCCGGCACGGACGAGCTGAGCGGGCGTGAGGTGGGCGCACGGTTCATCAGCGCCCTGCAGCTGGCCTCCCACCTGGCCAACATCGGCGACGCCCGCACCCTCGTGCTGCACCCGGCCTCCACCACCCACCAGCAGCTGAGTTCGGAGCAGCTCGCCGCCGGTGGCGTGAAGGAGGACCTGATCCGCATCTCGGTGGGTCTCGAGGACCCGGCGGACATCATCTGGGACCTGGACCAGGCACTGACCGCGGCCAGCGGCGGGGACCGGGACGGCGGCGTCGTCGCCACCCCGCAGGCGGTCCGCGAGGACGCCGCCGGGCAGAGCCTGGACCAGGAGAACAGCGCCGCGGCCTGCGCCGTGGGCACGGACGAAGGAGGACGGGCATGAGCACCGCACGCACCTGGGTGGGCCCCAGCGCCCCCGAACGGCTCGGCATCCTGCGCGGCACCCGCTCCGTGGCGATCGTGGGCATGTCCAACAAGCCCTCGCGCGCGAGCTACTTCGTGGCCACCTACCTGCGCTCCTCGAGCCCGTACCGCGTGTACTTCGTGAACCCGGTGCTGGACGAGGTGCTGGGCGAGAAGGTCTACCCGTCCCTGGCGGCGCTGCCGGAGGTCCCGGACCTCGTGGACGTGTTCCGCAAGGACGCGGACCTGCCCGGCGTGGCCCAGGAGGCCGTGGACGTGGGCGCGAAGACCCTGTGGCTGCAGCTCGGCTCCTGGAACGAGGACGCCGCCGCGATCGCCGAGAACGCCGGGCTCGACGTGGTCATGGACCGCTGCGTGAAGATCGAGCACGCGCGCTTCCACGGCGGCCTGCACCTGGCCGGCTTCAACACCGGGGTGGTCTCCTCGAGGCGCCAGGTCCTGGCGTAGCTGCACCGTCCGCGGACGACGACGCCGCGGGGCCCGGTTCTGCCGCGCCCCGCGGCGTCGTGTTCCGGGGCCATTCCCCTGGGCGGGGCCGTGAGGCACGGCCGAGCGGGGCGCGTCCTCACCGCGGCCCACGCCGCCCGGCTCGCCGCGCGCGCGGGCCGGGTTCCGGGGTTCAACCCAGCCGCAGCACCGCAGCCACGCGCTCCCAGCCCTGGGACGCGCGCCCGGGGACCTCGGCCTCCGGGACCACGGTGTAGAGGCGCTGGGCGTCCGCCAGGAACGCCTCGTTCGCCATGGACGACACCAGGGGGTCCAGCACCTCCGCGGGGTCCCGTTCCTGGTCCTGGTCCGCGACGAGCGGCCCCATGAACGCCACGTCCCCCTGCACGGACAGGGTGGAGTGCGCGACCGGGCGGCCCCACTCGTCCACCTCGAAGCGCGAGTACCCGCCCATGGGTGCGTCGAACATCCCGGCGTCCCCGGGGAAGCTTAGCCCGCGGTCCAGCTCCTCCACCCCGCCCGAGAGCAGGGCGTCCGTGGCCGTCACGGTCCGGCCGGCGGCGGCAAGGGCCTCACGGACCTCGTCCAGCTGCTCCGGCGCGCACACGAGCACCACGCCGTCCCCGGCGGGAACGGTGCCGTCCCAGGCCTGCACGCTGTGCTGCGCGGCGTCCTCGAGGATCTCGTCCCACCCGGCGGACCACTCCGCCAGGTCCGTCTCCCACTGCCGTGCCATCTCCGGGTCCTCCTCGCGCGCTGTCCAGAACGTGGGGTGCCGAGCACCCCACGACGACTCGCACCGAGTATGCCACCGCGCGCCCGGCCGGGCCTCGGCACCCGGCCCCGCGGGGACCGGACCGGGAGCGACGACGGCGCCCCGCGGCGTCGTCGGCCTCACACCGTCTCCCGGCCCGGCGCGCCGATTTTCTATGCTTGGCCGGTAAGAGTTTCCGCGAGGAACACATCCGACAGACCCCACCGCTCACGAGGAGTCGCGTTCGTGTCAGTCAAGAAAACCCTTCAGGTCGCCCTGGCCTTCATCGGCCTCATGGTGGGCGCAGGCTTCGCCACCGGCCAGGAAGTCATCCAGTACTTCGTGTCCTTCGGCATCTGGGGGCTCGCCGGTGCACTCGTGGCGGGCATCCTCATGATCACGGCCGGTGCGGTGATCATCAACATCGGCAGCTACTTCCTGGCGGACGAGCACCTGGGGGTGTTCCGCTCGGTCTCCGCCCCGGTGGTCTCCCGTTTCCTGGACATCACCGTGTCCCTGACCCTGCTGGCCATGGGCATCGTGATGCTCGCCGGCGCGGGCTCCACCCTGGAGCAGCAGTTCGGCCTGCCCGCGTGGCTGGGCTCGCTGATCATGGTGGTGCTGGTGATGCTCACCGGCCTGCTGGACGTCAACAAGGTCACGAACATCATCTCCGCGGTCACCCCGGTGATCTTCGTGGCCGTGATCGTGGCGTTCGTCTACACCCTCATGCAGCTGCCCGTGGACCTAGGGGCCATGAGCGACCTCGCCGCGCAGGCGGACTCCCCCGTGAGCCCGTGGTGGCTCTCCGCCATCAACTACACGTGCATGGCGCTGATGCTGGGCGTGTCCATGTCCCTGATGATCGGCGGCAACACCCTGGATCCCCGGGACGCCGCCCGCGGCGGGCTGCTGGGCGGCATCGTCTACACGATCCTGCTGTGCATGAACGCGTTCGCGCTGCTCGTGAACTTCGACGCCGTGGGGGACGCGGACGTCCCCATGCTCAAGCTCTTCGACTCCATGCACCCACTGGCGTCCATCGCCATGGTGTTCGTGACGTTCGTGATGATCTACAACACGACCATCAGCATGTTCTACGCCCTGGGCCGCCGCGTGACGGTCAACCACCGCAACCGCTACGTCCCCGTGTTCCTGGGCATCTGCGCGCTGGGCTACGTGATCAGCCTGGTGGGCTTCGGCACCCTGATGAGCGTGGTGTACCCGGTGATCGGCTACGTGGGCATGGTCCTGGTGGTCGTCATGTTCGTGTGGTGGTTCCGCAACCGCTCCAAGATCAGCGAGGAGACCGGGCGCCGCACCCGCATCCGCGCCCTGCTGACCAAGCGCGGGGACGACAGCAAGGAGTTCTCCGAGTACAACGAGAACCAGCTGCGCGACGCCACCGAGGACTCCCCCGTGGCGAACGAGGCCCTCACCGGCGCCATCGAAACGCAGGTCAAGCAGGGCCTCGAGGACGGCAAGACCTCCTGAGTCCCACGCTTTCCTGACATGACGAAACCCCCGGCTCGCGCCGGGGGTTTCGTCATGGAGCCGGGTGGGCGGCGTCGTCGGAGGACCGGCCGACGACGCCGCGTGGCCGCGGTGTCAGCGGCGCGCGCCGTTCTTGTCGCGGCCGCGCTGCTCCCAGAAGATCGGCAGGGTCACGGTGTCCGTGCCGTCCCAGGCGTCGAGGCCGTGCAGGCCGGGGACGTCCCCGGTCTTGAACACGGGCTCCACACCGGCCTTGCGCTGCTCCATGTAGTTCTGCAGCACCTTGGCGGCCACGCCGGCGAGCATGACCAGGGCGATCAGGTTCAGGGTGGCCATGAACGCCATGAACAGGTCTGCGAGCGACCACACGAGGTCCAGCGCCAGCACGGCGCCCATGAACACGCACACGAGCACGGCGAAGCGGTAGACGCCCATGGCCGTGCGGGACTTGGTTATGAAGCGGATGTTGGACTCGCCGTAGTAGTAGTTGCCGATCACCGAGGACCACGCGAACAGGAAGATCGCCACGGTCAGGAAGTGCACGGCCCAGTCGCCCAGCTGCAGCCCCAGCGCGGACTGCGTGAGGCCCGCGCCCTGGCGCTGGTCCCCGAAGGACGGGTTGGACAGCAGCACGATGAACGCGGTGATCGAGCACACGAGCATGGTGTCGAAGAAGACGCCGAGCGACTGCACGAAGCCCTGCTTGGCGGGGTGCGAGATGGACGCGGTGGCACCGGCGTTCGGGGCGGAGCCCATGCCGGCCTCGTTGGAGAACAGACCGCGCTTCATGCCCTGGATGATCACGCCGAGCAGACCGCCGGTGACGAACTCCCGCATGCCGAAGGCGCCCTGGATGATCATCCCGAACATCGCGGGGACCTCGGTGATGTTCAGGACCACCACGAGCAGGCCGAGGATCATGTACAGCACCGCCATGACCGGCACGAGCACCTGGGTCACGGAGGAGATGGAGCGGATGCCGCCGAAGATCACGGCCGCGGTGAGCACCACGAGCGCCAGACCCAGGACCACGCGCAGCCACGTGCCCTGCCCGTTGGTGATGTCCACGCCGAAGGAGCCGCTCACGGCGTCCACGATCGAGTTGGACTGCACCGAGTTGAACACGAAGCCGTAGGTCACGGTGATGATGACCGCGAACAGCAGACCCATCCAGCGCTTGTTGAGCCCGCGCTCCATGTAGTACGCGGGACCGCCCACGTAGCCGTCCGCCGTCTTGACCTTGTACAGCTGGCCCAGCAGGGACTCCACGAACGCGCTGGCGGCGCCGATCGCGGCGATGACCCACATCCAGAACACGGCGCCGGGCCCACCCAGGGTGATCGCGATGGCCACACCGGCGATGTTGCCCGTGCCCACGCGCGCCGCGGCGGAGACCGTGAACGCGCGGAACGAGGAGATGCCCTTGCGGCCGTCCTCCTCACCGGCGGGGTCCGTGAGCACCCGGAACATCTCCGGGATGCCGCGGAACTGGATGGCCTTCGTGCGGATGGTCAGGTACAAGCCCACGCCGATGAGGATGGCGAAGACCACGTACCAGACGTAGCCACCCACCGTTCCGACGAGCTCTGTCAGTGATTCCATGGAAACTCCGTGTTGTGCGGCTGGGAAGGTTCCTGACCCGCCGCCACTGGGACGGAGGGGTCGGACGGGAAAGGGGTGGCACGCTGCGGCACCGGTTGAGGACACAGTAGTTCATCACCGGCGGGCACCGCGTGACGCCCGCCGGACCCGGGAAGGGGGCTCAGGCGTCGTCGTCGCGGCGCGCCGTCAGCGGCCCGGGGGTCGCCACCACGGGGAACGCCCCCGTGAAGCCCTGGCGCCGTCGGGCGATCTCGTGGACCCGCCCGCGCACCATGAACCACCCGATCACCAGCAGCGGGACCAGGGCCAGCGACGAGATCAGGGTCCACGTGCCCACCGGGTAGTCCACGGCCATGAGCACGAGCACGCCGGCGAGGAACGCGAGGGTGAGCCAGTCCGTGAACGGGGCCAGCGGCGCACGGTACGGCGGCCGGTGGTACAGCCCCCGTTTGGACAGGGACACGAACTTCATGTGGGACAGCGTGACCGCCGCCCAGCCGGCCATGGTGCCGAGCGCGGCCAGGTTCAGCACGATCTCGAACGCCTCCTCCGGCACCACCAGGTTCAGCCCCACGCCCAGCAGCGCGACGACGGCGGTGAGCAGGATCCCGCCGAACGGCACCCCGGAGGCGGTGAGCTTCCCGGCGAAGCGGGGCGCGGAACCGGCCATGGCCATGGAGTGCACGATCCGCCCGGTCGAGTAGAGCCCGGCGTTGAGCGAGGACAGCGCCGCCGTGATGACCACGAGCTGCATCAGCGGAGCCGCGGCGGCCACGTTGATGGACTCGAAGAACGTGACGAACGGGCTCTCCGTGGCGCTGTAGGCGGTGTAGGGCAGCAGCAGGCACAGCAGCAGCACGGAGCCCACATAGAACACCGCGATCCGCAGGATCACCAGGTTGATGGCGCGCGGGATGACGCGCTCGGCGTCACGGGTCTCCCCGGAGGTCGTGCCTACCAGCTCGATGCCCGCGTAGGCGAAGACCACGCCCTGCACCACGATCAGCGCCGGGAGCACCCCGTTGGGCAGCAGCCCGCCGTGCTCGGTGATCAGCGAGAGGCCCACCTCCGAGCCCGTGGGGGTCCCGAAGACCACGAACAGCACGCCGATCGCCAGGAAGACCACCAGCGCCAGCACCTTGACCGCCGCGAACCAGAACTCGAGCTCCCCGAAGATCTTCACGGACACCAGGTTCAGCGCGAGCACCAGGACCACGACCACCAGGGCCATCACCCACTGCGGGATGGCGGCGATGAACTCGCTGTACTGCCCGAACCACGCGATGTAGATGGCGATGGCCGTGGCGTCCGCGACCGCCGTCATGGCCCAGTTCAGCCAGTACAGCCATCCGGTGACGAACGCGGCCTTCTCCCCGAAGAACTCCCGGCAGTAGGAGACGAAGGAGCCGGAGGACGGCCGGTGCACCACGAGCTCCCCCAGCGCGCGCAGGATCAGGTAGCCGAAGAACCCGCAGATCGCGTAGAGCACGAACAGGGACGGGCCGGCGTCGTGCAGCCTCCCGCCCGCGCCCAGGAAGAGACCCGTGCCGATCGCGCTGCCGATCGCGATCATCTGCAGCTGCCGCTGTCCCAGTCCCTTGCGGAACCCGGAGGCCTCCTCCTGGAACTGCCGCTGCATGGGCTGCTCCGGGCCCGGCCCGTGTGTGGCCTTCACGCTGATCCCTTCTGGTCCCCCGGCGGATCCCCCCGGGCGGACGTGCTGCTTCGTTGCTGGCGAGCCTACGGCGTCCGCCCCCGGGCCGCCGGTGCCACGCCGCTCACGACGTCACGGCACGCAACGGGGCGCCCGGCCGGGCACGCTGCCCGGGCGGGCGCCCCTGTCACGGTGAGGCGGCGACGTCGCCGTCTCAGTCCTCGACGACGCGCACCGCGCCCTTGTCCGCGGAGGTCACCATGGAGGCGTACGCGCGCAGGGCCTTGGAGACCTTGCGCTCGCGCGGCTTGGTGGGCTTCCAGGGGGCCTCGCCCTTCTCCTGGCGGCGGCGGGCGAGCTCGGCGTCGTCCACGTTGACCCGCAGCACGCGGTTCTCCACGTCGATCTCGATCTCGTCACCGTGCTCGATCAGCCCCACGGCGCCACCGGCTGCGGCCTCCGGGGAGATGTGACCGATCGAGATGCCGGAAGTGCCGCCCGAGAAGCGGCCGTCCGTGATCAGCGCGCACTTTTTGCCGAGCCCCAGGCCCTTGAGGTAGCTCGTGGGGTAGAGCATCTCCTGCATGCCCGGCCCGCCCTTGGGGCCTTCGTAGGCGATCACGACGATGTCCCCCTCCTTCACGTTCTTGGAGAGGATCTCGTGCACGGCCTCATCCTGGGACTCCACGACGAATGCGCGGCCCACGAAGTGGAAGAGGTCCGGGTCGATGCCCGCGGTCTTGATGACCGCGCCGTCCTCGGCGATGTTGCCGAAGAGCACGCACAGCCCGCCCTCCTTCGTGTAGGCGTTCTCCACCGAACGGATGCAGCCCTGCGCGGAGTCGAGGTCGTGGTCCTCGTACTCGTTGGCCTGCGAGAACGCCTGGGTGGTGCGCACGCCGCCGGGAGCGGCCAGGAAGAACTCCTTGGCCTCCTCCGAGGCCTTGCCGGAGCGGATGTCCCACTCGTCCAGCCACTCGCCCATGGTCTGGGAGTGCACGGTGTGGACGTCCTCGTTGAGCAGGCCCCCGCGGCGCAGCTCCCCCAGGATCGCGGGGATGCCGCCCGCGCGGTGGACGTGCTCGATGTGGAACTTCGTGGAGTTCGGCGCCACCTTCGCGAGGCACGGGACCTCGCGGGAGAGGGCGTCGATGTCCGAGAGGTTGAAGTCCACCTCCGCCTCCTGCGCGGCGGCCAGGATGTGCAGCACCGTGTTCGTGGAACCGCCCATGGCGATGTCCAGGGCCATGGCGTTCTCGAACGCGGCCTTCGTGGCGATGTTGCGGGGCAGCACGGACTCGTCGTCCTGCTCGTAGTACTTCTTCGCGGACTCCACCGCGCGGCGCCCGGCCTCCAGGAACAGCCGCTTGCGGTTGAGGTGCGTGGCCAGCGTGGTGCCGTTGCCGGGCAGGGACAGCCCCAGCGCCTCGGTCAGGCAGTTCATGGAGTTCGCGGTGAACATCCCGGAGCACGAGCCGCACGTGGGGCACGCGTTCTCCTCGATCTGGGCGAGCTGGGCATCCGTGATGGACTCGTCCACGGCCAGCGCCATGGCGTCCACCAGGTCCACGCGGTGCTCGACCACGCCCTCCACGCCCTCACCGGACTCCATGGGCCCGCCGGAGACGAACACCACCGGGATGTTCAGGCGCAGCGCGGCCATCAGCATGCCCGGGGTGATCTTGTCGCAGTTGGAGATGCACACCAGCGCGTCCGCGCAGTGCGCGTTGACCATGTACTCCACGGAGTCCGCGATGATGTCGCGCGAGGGCAACGAGTAGAGCATGCCGTCGTGGCCCATGGCGATGCCGTCGTCCACGGCAATCGTGTTGAACTCCTTGGCCACACCGCCCGCCTCGCGCACCGCAGAGGCCACGAGGTCCCCCATGTTCTTCAGGTGCACGTGGCCGGGGACGAACTGGGTGAAGGAGTTCGCGATGGCGACGATGGGCTTGCCGAAGTCCTCGCTGCCCATGCCGGTGGCACGCCACAGGGCGCGTGCTCCCGCCATGTTGCGGCCGGTGGTGGACGTCGCTGAACGCAGCTGCGGCACGGTCTTGCCTTCCCTTGGATCTGGGCCGGGACGGGCGGGTCATGGGTGCCGCGCCCCGGCTGAACGCATTCACCCCACAATACGCGCGGGCCCAGACCTCTTCTCACCCGCCGGACAGGCGTCTCACATGGCGGACGGCCCGCTGTTGCCCCGGACGACGACGCCGCCGCGCGCCTCTCCTAGACTGGCCGTCCCGGGACCGGTGGGCCCGCCGGGATCGGAGGACGACGACGTCGCCCGCGGCGCCGCCCGGACCCGGCGGCGTCGGCCCCGGCACCGCCCGGGCGGCGTCGCAAACCCGCGTGCCGCCCAGTGCCGGCCGAACCGCAGAGCCGCCCGCAGGAACCGTCCGGAGCACGAGCAGGAGAGACATGAGCAAGCACAAGAGCACACCGCACCCGGACGACACCACCGACTTCTCGGCGCCGCTCGAGGACGCCCTGGACCCGCTGGTCATGACGCTGGACATCGGTTCCACCGCCACCCGCGGCTCCCTGCACGACGCCGCCGGGACGCCCGTGCGCGGCTACCGGCACAAGATCCCCCACGCGTTCGCCACCGCGGCGGACGGCACCTCCGTGATCGACCCGGACCGGGTGACGGACGAGATCGCCGAGATCCTGGACCGCGTGTGCGACCGGCCCGAGCTCGCGGGGCGGGTGCGCGGCGTCGGGATCGACTCGTTCGCGTCCTCGCTCGTGGGCGTGGACGCCCAGGGCGACGCCGTGACCGAGTGCTTCACGTACGCGGACTCGCGGTGCGCGCCCCAGCTCGCGCAGCTGCGCGAGGAGCTGGACGAGCTGGAGGTCCAGCAGAAGATGGGCGCACGGCTGCACACGAGCTACCTCGCGCCGCGCTTCCGCTGGCTGCGCGAGACCCGGCCCGAACAGTTCGGGGCGGCCGCGCGTTGGCTGAGCATCGGCGAGTACGTGTGGCTGCGGCTGCTGGGGACCACCGCCGCGGGCACCGCAACCGCCGCGTGGACCGGGCTGCTCAACCGCCGCTCGGGGCACTGGGACAAGCGGATGCTCACGGCGGCCGGAGTGAGTGAAGACGTCCTGTCCCCCGTGCTCGACCCGCACGAGCCCATCCCGGACGTGGATCCCGCCCGGGTGGAGCGCTGGCAGGGGCTGAGCGAGGCGCAGTGGTTCGCGCCGGTCGCGGACGGGCTGTGCGCCAACCTGGGCGTGGGCGGCACGGGCGAGGACACCATCGTGGTCTCCGCCGCCACCTCCGGGGCGATGCGCGTGCTGCTGCACCACCAGCCCCAGCACATCCCGGCGGGGCTGTGGTGCTACCGGATCGACTCCTCCCGCTGCCTGCTCGGGGGCGCGCTCAACGACGTGGGGCGGGCCGTCTCCTGGCTGCAGGACACCCTGGCCCTGGACGACGCCGTGCTCAACGACGTCGCGGCCGCCCCGGTCTCCGCCGACACCCCCGGCGTGCTCCCCTTCCTCACCGGCGAGCGCTCCACGGGCTGGGCCGGCAGCGCACGAGCGGTCTTCGCGGACGTGTCCGCGTCCACGGACGCACCCGCCATGGCGCGCGGGATGCTCGAGGGCATCGCCGGGTCCTACCGCCGTGTGTCCGACGAGCTGGAGGTCGCCGCGCACGGAGTGGAGCGGATCGTGGCGGCGGGTCGGGTGACCCAGGAGCTGCCGTCGTGGCTGCAGATCCTGGGCGACTACCTGGGCAAGCCGGTCATCCACCAGACCATCAAGCGCTCCACGTGCCGCGGCAACGCGCTGCTCATGCTGGAGTCCCTCGCCCCGGACGTGGAGCGCTCCCACCCGGAGCCCGCCGGCACCTACGCCCCGCGCGAGGCGGCGCAGGACTACTACCGGGGCGTCCACGACCGCTTCGAGCACCTCTACGACGCGCTGGTGGCGGGCCGCTGAGGGCTTGCCGGGGTGAGGGGCGGCGGTCCGGGGCGGCAACCGCCATCGCCACGGTCTGCTCGTGCTTTCTAGTGGAGCAAATGCAGATCTGGGGCCGGAAAACGGCAATAACTCCGTTTTTGCAGCGGGGTCTGGGCGGGATGACGACGACGCCGCTCGCGCCACTCCGCGGTTCAGTCACTTTCGGGGGCGACCGTCGGCAATTCGTCCTTCCCCAGGTCGTAGGTGGTGTTGCACGCGCGGATCATGTCGTCGTCGTGCGTGGCCACGATGACGGTGGCCCCACCGGCCGCGCAGGTAGCGAGCAGCTCGATCACCCGCCGCCGGTTCTCCGCGTCCAGGCTGGCGGTGGGTTCATCGGCGAAGATGTAGCTCGCCTTCTTGTGGAGCGTGCGGGCGATGCTCAGCCGTTGCTTCTCCCCGCCGCTGAGGTAGGAGGCGGTCTCCTGCTCCCGTCCGGTGAGCCCCACGAAGTCCAGGGCCTCGCGCACCGAGTCCGTTTCACGGGTGCGCGTGAACCGGCTCGTTCTGCGCAGCAGGATGTTCTCCTGCGCGCTCCAGTCCTCGATGATCCCGTAGTCCTGGAACACGAACGCAGCGCGGTCCTTTCAGAACTTTCTCGGCTGCGCGGTGGAGGGTCGGGTGAGGTCCACCCCGCCGATGCGCAGCGTTCCCCGGGCCGCGGGCTCCAGCAGCCCGAGACAGTTCAGCATGGTCGACTTCCCGCACCCGCTGGGTCCGATCAGCCCGGTCACCGCCCCGGCCTTCGCCGTGAATGAGGCAACCGACAGCACCGGGGTCCCGCCCTTGTCGACCTCCAGGTTCTCCGCTTCGATCATGGGTCACACCTTCCGCAGCACGCTTCGATCGAACATGGTCTGCCCGGCCACCACGTGGGCCGGGTAGGAGATCAGCAGGTAGAGCACCGGGGCCACGAACACCGTCCAGGAGTACTCGATCCCCTGCACCGTGCACCAGATGAAAGCCAGTGCGGCGCACACGCACACCGCCGCCGCCTCGAAGAGCAGTCGCCGTTCAAGCACGCGCGGCCAGGCCATCCCCGCGCACCGGCACACGAACACCCTGCGGGCGATCGTGGCGATGTAGACCTGGGCGGCGATGGCGCTGGAAAGCACCAGGGCCATGAGCAGCAGGACGATCCCCACGATCTGGGCCCCGGCGCGTTCATAGTCGCTCTGGCCCTGCTGAAGACCTGTGTCAGCGACCCGGTCGATGCTCAGCACCACGTTTCCCAGCCCCAGCTCCTCCACCGACCGGGACACACCGGCCCCCGAGGAGAACACGATGTTCCCACTCGTCAGCAGCGGGCCTATGAAATCCGGCCGGTAGAAACCGGTCATGCGGTCCGTGTTGAGCACCAGGGGATGGTGCAGCAGCGTCAACTCAGCTCCCCCCGCACTATCCAGGGCGGGGAACGCCGTGTCCGGTGCGGTGGTGAACAACTCGCAGTCATCGGGGGAGCAGGCCTGCGCGCACCACATCGAGAGGTTCTCCGACAACCCCGCCACGGCGGCGTCGGCGCCCGAATCCCCGACAACGGGTTCAAGGTCCGTACCCAGCGCCGCGCGAATCTGGTCCAGGGAGGCGGTGTTCGTGAGCACCAGCCCATCGAAGTCCGAGGCGGGCACGGACTCCGGGGTGAGCCGGTAATTCAGCAGCGCCTCATGGGAGGACTCGGCCCTCTCCACCAGCTGCGCCAGTCGGAGTTCGGCCGCCTGGTAGCTGTCCTCCGAGGTCGTGAGGATCCGCAGGGAGACGTCGTCGCCGAAGACCTTCCAGTACGAGGCGTTCGTGGAACTACCCAGACTCGTCATGGCCGCGGAGGCGAAGATCGGCAACGACACCGCCGTGAGAGCAATCGCCACCAGCTTCAAAGCCTCGCTGAGAGAGCGGTAGGCCAGGATCCCCGACCGGCGCTGGGCAATGACCTCGGCGGTGGGAGCCGCGATCAGCGTCATCGCCGCGAACGTCACGACCAGCAGCACGAGAAAGGCCAGCAGAAAAGGCACCGAGGTCCACAGGAATCTCGTGACCGCGTGGTCTGCCCGCAGCAGCGCCGCCGCGATCACACCCACCACGTACCCGCCCACCAGCACCGGTGCGGCCACCGTGAGGTACGACCGGATGTCCGCGGCGATGATGGCCGTCCGGGACTGACCCGCCACCACGCGCAGTGCCTTGCTGTGGGCCGAGAGCACCGACCAGCCCATCGAGGACACCAGCGGGAGAATGAGGGCGCAGATCAGCGCCACCCCGTACCCGGAGCTCAGGAGCGTGAACTCCGCAATGCTCTGAGCCCGGGTGTCCAGCACGGTCACGCTCACGTTGTTGTGCTGCGCCCACCGGCTGATCGCCGCCGGCCCGTCCCCGCGGAACACGTACATCCCGTTCAGATCCGCATCCCCCAGACGCGAGGAGCTCTCCAGCACACCGTGCGTGGACCTCTCGTACCACCCGAGCTGAACCGGGGTGGTACCGGTGTTCTTCCCGAACGCGTAGAGGTTCTTGCCGTGGAGAAAGTCCTGCTTGTCCGCCACGACCTTCGCCAGGTGAAGACCGTTCTGATCGGACAGGGCGTCCAAGTCCTCGACCGCCCGCTGCTTCGTGATCGTCGCATCACTGAGATCCAGCAGAACAGCGCCCTGGGCACCCTGGAGCAGAACATTCTCCTGCTGCCTGATGTAGGCGTCCGTCACGCACATCAGCACGGCCAACGTCAGCAGAGCAGCAATCCTGACGGCGAATCTGATCATCCTGGATCACCTTTCAAGAATGCCTGAGGTGATTCTGCTTGGGATCACGCCCCCGCACGCCGCTGAATGCGTTGAGCATACGCGACGGCAGAGGCGTTCATCCCTCGAACCGGCCACGGAATATCTGGGAGGAGGTCACTGCTTTGGGGTGGCCGCCGGGGGGCAGGAATGTGCGGCAAGACCGTTGAGCCGGGAGCTGTGCACGCCGGCATCCCTCGGCCCAGCCGCCGGCTCGTGCTTTCCAGTGGAGCACATGCAGATCTGGGGCCGGAAAACGGCAACAACTCAGTTTTTGCAGCGGCGATCTGCACGGTAGGAGGGCTGGGCGGCGCGCAGTTCGGACGGCGGGTGCTGACGCCCCGATTCCACCCCCGCCCGGCCCGTCCCCGGATTAAGTGCAGGTTTTGCTCCGCGGGGCGCCCTTTCTGGCGTTAGCTGCACTTAAAACTGGGGAGCCCGTTCGGGCGACGACGACGCCGCTCCCCGCCTCCGCGCCTCAACCCACCTCTCCGCGCCAGGCCCCGTTCGCGCTCCCACCTCCCCGGTTCACTCCCCGCTCGCGCCCCACCCCCGCGGGACGGCGCCCAGCAACGGGATGCGCTCGCCCCGGATCTCCGGGAGGTCCGCCAGGTAGTCACGGTTGGACTCCTGCAGCCGGTCGGGATCACCGGGCCAGCTGCCCAGCACCACTCCCGCCACGTGCACCCCTCGGTGCAGCAGCGCCTCCAGGCTCAGCAGCGTGTGGTTCAGCGTCCCCAGGTCGGGGCGCGCCACCAGCACCGTACTCACGGACGCCGGGCCAGGGGTGGCCGGGGTGGCCACCGGCGCCGGGCCCGGGGTGGCTGTGACCCCCGCTCGTCCCTTTCCCACATCAGCCCTCCTCGCAGCAGCTTCCCTTTGCTGCGTTGCGCCCTGGTCTGCCGTCTCCTGCGGCGCCAGTTCCTGCACCGCCACCGCCAGGTCCGCGATGGTGTGCCGCTGCCCGTCCAGCTCCACGAGCACCCCGCCGCTGCCCTCCACGAGCACGAGGTCGTGGGTTTCTTGTAATTCCACAATTTTCCGCACGTGCGCGGTCAAGGGCAGCAGCTCCACCCCGTCGATGGCCGCAGCCGGCGGCGGGGCCATCGGTTCGGTGAGCCGCTGCCCCTCCGCCACGGTGAGCGCCGCGGAGGGGACGCCCGCCGCGAGCGCCAGCCGCGCGACGTCGTGCACGTCCCCGGGGTCCTCGCCGCGCATACCCGTCTGCTGGGGCTTGTACACGGCGATGCGGCGTCGCCCGGCGTACCAGCCCGCCACTGCAAGGGCCGCGGTCGCGTACGTCTTGCCCACGTCCGTGTCCGCGCCGGTGACCAGGACGGTACGGCCCAGCAAGGCGGCGCTTGCGCTCAGAGGATTGTTCATGGGATCTCCTTGGTGCTCGTGGGTGGGTGCCCGAGGGCCGCGCGGCAGGGTGTGAGGTGCCCGGCAGCGCGGCCGTGTGGGTGGGCCACCCCTGCAGCCAGGGGTGGCCGGACGGGTGCGAGTGGGGCAGGCGGAGTTCACTGCGCTCTCCCGGAACAGGACGCCCTGCGGTCAAGGGCGGTCGTCGGGTGCGGGCCAGGTCGTGCGCTCCCCGACGCACGACCTGTCCCGCCGTGAAGGGGGTGGTCGTCAGGTGTGGGCCAGCTCGCGCGCTCCCGGGCGCGGGGCGTCCTGCCGCCGGAACCGGGCTGCACACCGGAGCCCCCTCGCGGACCCGTCATCCGGCCTGCGCCACGTCCCCGAGGACCTCCCGCACGACCTCGAGCACCGCGGACAATTCATGTAATTCCATGTTTGCGGGCGCCGTGATCCGGAGCCTGCTGATGCCGTCCGGCACCGAGGGCGGTCGGAAGCACCCCACCGCCACGCCGCGTGAGCGCAGCAGCTCGGCGGCCCGCACCGCGAGTTCGGGAGTCGCCACGGGCACGGACTGCACGGCGGCGTCGGCCCGCGGGATGCCCAGGGTCGAGGCCACGAGACGAGCCCGCTGGTGCAGCGCCTCCGTCAGTTCCGGGCTGGTCCGCACGATCCGCGCCGCCTCTGCCGCGGCCGCCGCACTCGTGGGTGCGAGGGCGGTGTCGAAGATGAAGGGCCGCGCCGTGTTGACCAGGTGCTCGCGCAACGCCGGGCTCCCGAGCACCGCGCCGCCCTGCGCCCCGAGCGCCTTGGACAGCGTCACGGTCATCGCCACGTGCGGTGATCCCGCCAGCCCGAGCCCGTGCACCAGGCCCCGCCCGCGACCGGCGACGCCGATGCCGTGCGCCTCGTCCACGAGCAGCAGTGCGTCCTGCGCGCGGCACACCTCGGCCAGCTCGGCGAGCGGCGCGTGGTCGCCCCACACGGAGTACACGGATTCCACGATGACGACGGCCCGCGCCTCCGAGCGCTCCTCCAGAAGCTGGGCAACGTGGGCAACGTCCGAGTGCCGCGCGATCTTCACCGGCGATCGGGACAGCCGCGCCCCGTCCACGAGGGAGGCGTGCACGTGGGCGTCCGAGACGATCAGCGTGTCCGCGTCCCCGAGCGCCGTGAGCACCCCCGTGTTGGCGGCGTACCCGCTCGAGAACGCGAGCGCCGCGGGCTGCCCGGTGAGCTCGCACAGCTCCCGTTCGAGGTGTTCATGGAGCCCCAGGGTGCCCGTGACCAGGCGCGATGCCCGGGCACCGGTCCCGTGCTCGGCGAGCGCTCCGGCCGCCGCGGCG
Organism: Kocuria varians; assembly: GCF_006539885.1. GTDB lineage: Bacteria > Actinomycetota > Actinomycetes > Actinomycetales > Micrococcaceae > Kocuria > Kocuria varians. The sequence goes on from NZ_BJNW01000002.1 coordinate 145,919, forward strand.
ACCACCCCAGGGTCCCGGGAGAGCCCCAGGTAGTCGTTGGAGGCCAGGTCCACGCAGCGCCCGGGAAGCGTCCGCAGCCGACGCCGCAGCCCCGCCTCCTCGCGCCGCTCCCGTCGGTCGCGGAGCCAGGCATCGAGGGGCCCGGCCTGCTCGGAGCATGCACCCGGGGCCGTACCGGTCTCGCTCATCTCTGCCCTCCCCCGCTCAGTTCCTTGCCCTCGGCAACGGCACCAGCCCGGGCAGCCACGCCGGTCCGCTCGGCCTCCGCATCCCGGGCCGCACGGACGAGCGCCCTGGCGATCCGGCGGGCCTCCTCCTCCGTGCACACGTACGGGGGCATCGCGTAGAGCACCCGGCCGAACGGGCGCAGCCACACACCTTCCTCCAGGGCCGAGCGCGCGAGCAGGGCGGCGTCGGGCGCGTCGTGGAACTCCACGACCCCCACGGCCCCGACCACCCGCACGTCCTTGACCCCGTCCAGCTCCGCGGCGGCGGGAAGGATCTCTCGCAGCACCCGCTCCACGCGACCCACGTCCTCGCGCCAGCTCTCGCGGAGCATCCGCACGGACTCCAGGGCCACCGCGCACGCGAGCGGGTTGCCCATGAACGTGGGGCCGTGCATCAGCGCCCGCTGCTCGGAGGCCGTGATCACCGCGCCCACGGTCTCGGAGACGAGCACCGCCGCGAGAGTCATGTACCCGCCGGTCAGCGCCTTGCCCACGCACATCACGTCCGGGACCACGCCGGCCCACTCGCTCGCGAACCACCGGCCGGTGCGCCCGAACCCGGTGGCGATCTCGTCCACGACGAACACCAGGTCCAGCTCGTCGGCGATTTCCCGCAGCGCGCGCAGGCACCGGGGGTCGTAGGTGCGCATGCCACCGGCGCCCTGCAGCACCGGTTCCACGATGATTCCCGCCAGCTCGTCCCGGTGCTCCCGGGCGGTCGCGCGCACGTCCGCGATCCACCGCCGGACGCCCGCGTCCGAGGAGACCCATACCTCGTCGGCCGACGACGACGTCGCGTCACCGTCCCCACGCACCTCGCCGGGCGACGTCGTCCCGTTCGTTCCGGCGGGCACCGTCGCGATACCCGCTTCCCTGGTACTTGGGAAGCCCTCCGCGACGGACGGCACGGCCTGCGATCCGTCCGCCCGGCAACCGCGCGCGGCGGCTCCGGCTTCCCGCGAACCTGCCCACACACCGTCGGCCGGGCGTTCCAGCCGCGCCGCCGGCGGCGGTGCCACGAACAGCTGCTCCGCCACGAGGCCCGAGAACTCGGCGTGCATGCCGCCCTCCGGGTCGCACACGCTCATGGCGCCGGTGGTGTCCCCGTGATAGCCGCCGCGCACGGTCAGGATGCGACGCCGCCGCGGCTTCCCCCGGGCCGCCTGGTACTGCACCGCGAGCTTCAGGGCGACCTCCACGCTCACCGAGCCGGAGTCCGCGAGGAACACGTGCTGCAGCTCGGGCGGGGTCACCGCCACGAGCAGTTCCGCGAGCTCCACCGCCGGGCGGTGCGTGAGACCGCCGAACATCACGTGCGAGAACTTGTCGACCTGCTCGGTCGCGGCGAGGTCCAGCGCGGGGTGACGGTAGCCGTGGACCGCGCACCACCAGGAGGCCATGCCGTCGAGCGCCTCGACCCGCTCGCCCTCCGGGGTGACCAGCGTGAGCGTCACGCCCTGCGCCCCGACCACGGTGTGCGGCACGGGCCCGTCCAGCGCCTCGTACGGGTGCCAGAGCAGGCCGCGGTCGCGCCCGGCAAGGCTCTCGTGCGCGGCCTCAGGCATTCGGCGCCACCGAGGTCCCGGCACCACGACGCCGCACGGTCGGGCTCAGCTCGAGCCGCACCCGGGTCTCGTCCTCGTCGCGCTCGGGGCCGTCGCCGGAGCTCAGCAGGGCGGCGAGCGCCGGGGAGACCTTCGGAGCCGTGGGCACCGAGGACGACGCTGCGGCACGTTCCGGGGGCAAACCACCTGCGTCCCGGGAACCACCGTTGGTGGAGCCGTCGGCCGTCGTGACGGTTCCGTCGTCGGACCCGTCGTCGGAAGCGCCCACAACCCCCGCCACCGCCCCGGAACCGGCGGCCGAGCCGCACGCGGACCCGCACGGCGTCGTCGTCCGCTGTGCCGCATCCTGCCCCGAACCGGCCCCGCGGGCGGAACCTGCGGGCGCGGCATCAGGGGCCCGCCCGGCATCCGGACGGGCGCCGAGGACGGTGAACCCGGCGTCGGCGATCATGTCCAGGTCCGCCTTCGCGGCCTGCCCCTCGGACGTGAGGTAGTCGCCCAGGAAGAGGGAGTTGACCACGTGCAGCGCGAGCGGCTGCAGCGAACGCAAGTGCATCTCGCGGCCACCGGCCATGCGGATCTCCTTGTCCGGGCACACGAAGCGCACCACGGAAAGGATCTTCAGGCACTTCTGCGGGCTCAGCTGCCACGTGCCTGCCAGGGGCGTGCCGTCGAAGGGCATGAGGAAGTTCACCGGCACGGAGTCCGAGCCCAGGTCCCGCAGCGCGAAGAGCGCCTCAACGAGCTGCTCGTCCGTCTCCCGCATGCCCACGACCAGCCCGGAGCACGGGGAGAGCCCGGCGTCCTTCGCGCGCTCCACGGTGTCCACGCGATCCTGGTAGGTGTGGGTGGAGCAGATGGACTCGTAGTGGGACTCGGCGGTGTTGAGATTGTGGTTGTAGGCATCCACCCCGGCGCCGCTGAGCGTCTCCGCCTGGCCGTCCTTGAGCAGGCCCAGGCACGCGCAGACCTCCACGTCCGGGTGCTGCTCTTTCAGGGCCTCGACCGTGCGGGAGACGTTGCCGACCTCCCTGTTGGACGGGCCGCGGCCACTCGCCACGAGGCACACGCGGCTCGCACCGCCGCGGATCCCGAACTCCGCCTGCTCCACGGCCTGCTCCGGGCTCAGCCACGAGTACTTGAGGATGTCCGTGCCGCCGTTCAGGCGCTGGGAGCAGTAGCCGCAGTCCTCCGCGCACAGACCGGACTTCAGGTTGACCAGGTAGTTCACCTTCACGGTCATCCCGAAGTGCTCGCGGCGCAGACGGCCCGCGGCCGCCACGAGATCCAGCATGCCGGGGTCGTCGGTGTGCAGCAGCTCGAGGGCTTCCTCGGGGGTCACGGGGTCGCCGGCGAGAACGCGCTCGGCCAGCTCGGCGGGGTTCTTGAACATTGTTCAATTATTGAACGGTGTTCAGGAAAGTCAATTCCCTGTGCGCTCTGCGCGTGACATCGCCGACGCCGCTCCGCCAGGTGGGCGGCAATCCACCCACCACCTCACCCCTGACAGCCCGACCGCCCGACATTCCTGCCCCACCGAGCCCACCGCTGCTCGTCGGGGCCGACAGGCACGCCAGCCCCCACCCGGCGCAGCGCTCGGTAGAGTTTCCGCGTGACCCTCACCGGGCACGCGAGCAGGGAGGAGCACCGTGGCACTGGACCGCGACCAGGTGGTGGACGCCGCGTGGCACATCCTGCGCAGCTACGGCCTCGGCGACCTCTCCATGCGGCGCCTCGCCCGGGAGCTGGGCGTGCAGCCCGGGGCGCTCTACTGGCACGTGGCCAACAAGCAGGAGCTGCTCTCCGTGCTCGCGCAGCGGATGGTCGCGCCGCTCACGGGCTCCGGCGGGAGCCCCGCGCAGATCATCGGGGCCTTCCGCGAGATGGTGCTCGCGGTCCGCGACGGCGCGGACGTCGTGAGCGTGGCCCACGCGCTGGACCCGGAGGGGATGCAGCCGGCTCCCCTGCTCACCTCGGCGCTGGTCCGCTCCGGCCGCGACCCGCAGGACGCGGCGACGACGGCGCTCACCCTGGTCCGCTTCGCCCTCGGCGCGGTCACCGCCCAGCAGACCCGCGAGTCCATGGACCTCCCCACCGCCACGATGGCGGCCGAGTTCGAGGCGGGCGTGCGCGCGATCCTGGCGTAGCGGCGTCGTCGACCACCCCACGAGGCGGCGCCGGGGGCGCTGCCTGGGAGGCGACGCAGGCGGCCGGAGCGCGCGGGCAGGGTGCTGTGAAGTGGAGCAAATGCAGCATGGCGGCCGAAAATCAGCATCTGCTCCGTTAGTGCAGCGGCCGCGGAAAGCCCCGCATCGGGCTCGCGGCGTCGTGTTGCGGCGAGGCCCCCTCAGCGGCGTCGCCGGGCATGGGTGGCGGCGCGGGGCGTCGAGGCGGCGTCGCTCCGCGTAGACATGCTGTGGGGTGGAGTAAATGCAACATCGAGGCCGAAAATCAGCATCTGCTCCGTTATTGCGGCGGGGCGGGCGGGGCAACGGTGCTCTCTCGCGGGGGAGGTCTTCCGTGCCAGGCTGTCGGACGGCGCGCATGACCGCCAGAATGACCGCATGACTTCCGACGCCCCCTTCACCCTGCGGCGCCCACTCCCGGCCGACGCCGCCGAGATCGCGGCGGTGCACACCCGGTCGTGGCGGGAGACGTATACCGGGCTCGTCCCGGAGCGGTTCTTCGACGACGCCGCGCTGCGAGGACGGCAGAAGCTGTGGGCCCAACTTCTCGCGGACCCGGAAGGACGCGACCGAATCCAGGTGGCCGAGGTGGCCGGGGCGATCGTGGGCTTCGCGGAAGAAGGCCACCCCGTGGAACCGGACCCCACCCGCGAGCGGGAGCTGCGGGTGCTCTACCTTCTCCGTGAGTACCACGGCACGGGCGCAGGGCAGGCACTGCTCGACGCCGCGCTTCCCCCTGGTCCCGCCCAGGTGTGGGTGGCGGAGGCCAACCCGCGCGCCATCTGCTTCTACGAGCGCAACGGCTTCCGCGCTGACGGGACAGTTTTCGTCGACCCGGATGTGGGGGATCTGCGGTCGATCCGCATGGTGCGCTGAAGCAGCCCGAGGCCCGGGAGACGCGCGCAGGCCGGGCGCCGCGGCGTCGTCGCCCCTTGGCCAAGATGCTGCGGGGTGGAGCAAATGCAGCTCAGCGCGCCAAGAAGCAGCCCCTGCTCCGCTGTTGCAGGCACGCGGAAGCGGCAGGGTCACCCGGCGAGCTCCCCCTCCATATCCCCCACCGAGGCACGAATGGCCTCCATGACGGCGCGCACAGCCGGGCGGCGCAGCAGGTCGGAGCGGGAGACCACCCAGTAGGAGACCGGGAAGGTGAAGCGTTCGGGGAACAGCCGCACCAGGTCGCCCCCTCGCTCGGCCACGTAGCACGGCAGCAGGCCCACACCTGCGTCGGCCCTCGTGAGCTCCACGTGCACCATGGACGAGGTGGCCCCCACGAGCTGGTTCATCCGGGGGACGTGCCGCAGCGGATCCGTGAGCTCGGGGACGTCCTGCATGGACTCCACGAAGTACAGCAGCGGGTGGTCCTGCAGGTCGTCCGGCTCGCGCATGGCCGGGTGCGAGCGGAGGTAGGAGCGGGAGGCGTACATCCCGAGCGAGTAGTCGGCCAGGTGGAAGGCCTCGTTGCGGGAGACCTCCGGGCGGCCCACGACCACCTCGAAGTCGATGCCCACCAGGTTCGTCCGGGCACGCCGCGCGGCATTGATCATCTCCAGCCGGACGCCGGGATGGGTCCGGGAGAGCCTGCGCATCGCCTCCCCGAGGGCAACGCCCCCGAAGGCTTCCGGGGCGAGAACCCTCACCACACCCCGCACGGCGCCGCCCACGCCCGTGGCACTCGGGGAGAGCGAGCCCGGCGCCACTTCGATGTCCTCCGCGGCGGCCAGATACTCCCGCCCCAGCTCGGTGGGTTCCCAGCCCCGGTCCGACCGCACCAGCAGACGGGCCCCCGAGTTCGCCTCGAGACTCGCCATGCGCCGGGAAACCGTGGTGTGGCTCAGCCCCTGAGCGGCGGCCGCACCCGAGTAGGACCCGTGACGCACCACCGCCAGGAGCAGCAGCAGATTCTCCACGTCCCGCACGGCGGACCCCTTCCACGTCATCGAGCCCTTCGCCACGTGGCATTCCTGTGCATTTTTGCACGGCCGGGGCATGGTTCTGGTCATTGAGGCAGGCGCCTTCCGCCCGTAGGTTGGTCCCACTGAGACGTGACCCCCGTCACAGCAGGCGAAGGACGAGGAGATCCCCCGATGAGCACAGCCCACGCGGCCACCCCGCCGAGCGACCTCGACCCGAACGACAACGCAGAGACCCGCAGCGGGCTCAAGCGGGTGGTCGCGGCGTCGATGGCCGGGACGGTGGTGGAGTGGTACGAGTTCTTCCTCTTCGCCACGGCGTCCACCCTGGTGTTCGGACCGCTGTTCTTCGTGGACACCGGAAATCCCCTGGACGGGATCATCAAGGCGTTCCTGATCTATGCGGTGGGGTTCATCGCCCGCCCGCTCGGCGGCGTCGTGTTCGGCCACTTCGGGGACAAGTTAGGCCGCAAGCACCTGCTGCAGCTGGCCATCGTCCTGGTGGGTGCCACCACGTTCCTCATGGGCTGCCTCCCCACCTTCCACCAGGTGGGCTACTGGGCGCCGGCCCTGCTTGTGGTGCTGCGCTTCGCGCAGGGCTTCGCCGTGGGCGGCGAGTGGGGCGGCGCGGTCCTCCTGGTGGCGGAGCACTCCCCCAACAAGGAGCGCGGCTTCTGGGCCAGCTGGCCCCAGGCCGCGGTTCCTCTCGGCAACCTGCTCGCCACGATCGTGCTGCTGATCCTCTCGCGCACCCTGAGCGATGACCAGTTCCTCGCGTGGGGCTGGCGCGTGGGCTTCTGGCTGTCCGTGGTGATCGTGGCGGTGGGCTACTACATCCGCACCCGCGTGACCGACGCCGCCATCTTCACGGAGACCCAGGAGGAGCTGATCGAGGAGAAGGGCGCCGCGTACGGCGTGGCCGAGGTCTTCCGCCGCTACCCCCGCGGCGTCTTCGGTGCCATGGGCATCCGGTTCGCGGAGAACATCCTCTACTACATCGTGGTCACGTTCTCGATCACGTACCTGTCCACCCAGCTGAAGATGAACACCTCCAACATCCTCCTGCTGCTGCTCGTGGCGCACGCCGTGCACGTGGTCATCGTGCCCGTCATGGGCCGGTTCACGGACAGGATCGGACGCCGCCCGGTGTACGCCACGGGTGCGGTGCTCGCCATCGGCTGGGCGTTCATCGCGTTCCCCATGTTCAACACCCGCAACGAGTGGGTCATCCTGGCGGCCGTGGTCCTGGGGCTCGTGATCCACGCGTTCATGTACGCCGGCCAGCCCGCGATCATGGCGGAGATGTTCCCCACCCGGATGCGCTACTCCGGCGTCTCGCTGGGGTACCAGGTCACCTCCATCGTGGCGGGCTCACTTGCTCCCATCATTGCGACGACGCTGCTGCGCCGGTTCGACTCGTGGGTCCCCATCTCGATCTACATCACCGTTGCGTGCCTCATCACCCTGTTCGCGGTGGCCACCCTGCGTGAGACCAAGGGCATCTCGCTGCACGCGGTCGACGCCGAGGACCGACGCCGCCTGGACGCGGAGCGCGGCGCGCGCGCCACTTCCTGACCAGCCCCACGAAAGGACAACCGTCATGACCACCATCACCTGGATCGGCCTGGGCCACATGGGCGCACCGATGTCCGCCAACCTCGTCTCCGCAGGCCACGAGGTCCGCGGCTTCGACCTCAGTGAGGCCGCAATGGCCACCGCCCGGGAGGGCGGCGTGCAGACCTTCGACACCGTGCACGAGGCTCTGGAGGGAGCCGAAGTGGTGATCACCATGCTCCCCAAGGGCGAGCACTCCCGCGCGGTCTACCCCGGGAAGGACGGAGTCCTGGCCCTGGCCCCGAAGGACGCGCTGCTGATCGACAGTTCGACCATCGACGTGGCCACCGCCGAGGATCTGCACCGCGCCGCGCACGATGCAGATTTTGCCTTCGTGGACGCCCCGGTCTCCGGTGGCATCAGCGGCGCGGCGGCCGGAACCCTCACGTTCATGATCGGAGGGGAGGAGGAACCGGCCCGGCGTGCCGCGGAGGTCGCCGCTCCCATGGCCGGTCGTGTGGTGCACACCGGCGCCGCCGGAACCGGTCAGGCCGCGAAGATCGTGAACAACATGATGCTGTTCATCTGCCTGGAGGCCTGCTCAGAGGGATCCGTGCTCGCGGACCGGCTGGGACTGGACCCGAAGGTGTTCTGGGAGATCGCCTCGGTCTCCTCGAGCAACTCCTGGGCCCTGCAGACCTGGTACCCGGTGCCGGGCATGACGGAGTCCGCCGCGGCGAACAACAACTTCGACGCCACGTTCTCGGCCGCGTTGGCCACCAAGGACATCGGCCTGGCGCTCGCCGCCGGAGAGCAGACGGGCGTGAACCTACCCGCGGCGGAGCTCGTGGCCCAGCGGTTCCAGCAGCTCGTGGCCGACGGGCTCGCGGACAAGGACTGCAGCCTCATCGCCAAGTACGCCGCCCCGGATGGCACGATCCCCGGGTGGGACCCCGAGAAGGACTGACTCCCACAGACCCCACCGGACATGACGAACGGGCCCGCGCAACCATCGTGTCGCGCGGGCCCGTTCGCCGCGGCGTCGTCAGGCCCCCGCGCCCACGATCAGCATGGTCGCACCGAAGACCACCCCGGACACCAGGAGCACCACGGTGGTGTAGCCCAGGATGTCCCGGATTCGCAGACCCGCGATGGCCAGCAGCGGCAGGGCCCAGAACGGCTGGATCATGTTGGTCCACTGGTCCCCGTAGGAAACCGCCATGATGATCACGGCGGGGTCCACGCCGAGGCGTGCCGCGGCGTCGAGGAGGATGGGCGCCTGGATGGCCACCTGTCCACCGCCGGAGGGCACGAAGAAGTTGACCAGTCCGGCCGAGAGGAAGGACAGGAAGCCCAGAGTCTGGGGCGAGGCCACCGCCACGATCGAGTCCGAGAGCACCTTGATGAGCCCCGTGGCGGTCATGATCCCCATGATCCCGGCGTACAGGGGGAACTGCAGCAGGATGTCCCCCACGTTGGAAGCCGCGTTCTTCACGAGGGCCATGACCTCGAAGGCGTTGCGGGAGAGCAGGAAGATCAGCCCGAGGAACATCCAGTTCACGATGTTCAGGGTCACCGTCCCGCCCTTGGCGAAGTGGATCACCAGGTACGCCACGAGCGCGAGCCCCACCAGCAGGGTGGGGATACGCGAGGCGTCCAACCGGTCCGCCGGCGCCTCCACGACCGGTGCGGCAACCCGCTGCTCGGACTGCGCGAAAGCCTCCGCCGTGACGCGGTGGGTCGGCGAAACCGCCCGGGGTGCGATCAGCCACAGCGCGAGCGCCACGAGAACCACGGTGGCCACCGTCGCGGTCATGTTCCACCAGGAGAACGTGGTCTCGGAGACCGGGATGATGTGCCCCACCTGCTTCTCGATGAAGGAACCGGGCGTGGCGGCGGTCAGCGGCCCGGAGCCGGAGTAGCCCATGTGCCACACCACGAAGCCGGAGAAGCCGGAGGCGACCAGCATCGGGAAGCTCACCGGGGTGCCGCGGCGCGCGAACTCGGCCGCCACCTCACGGGCCAGCAGCCCACCGACCACGAGACCGAAACCCCACGTGATCAGCGAGGCCACCGCGGCAACCACGAAGACGAACACATAGGCCGCGAGCGGTGACCGCGGGATGGCGGCCAGCCGGGCGAGCAGCGCCCGCACCGGGCGGGTGCTGGCCAGGGCGTGGCCCAGCAGCAGCACGAGCGCCATCTGGGTCATGAACTCCAGGAGCCCCGAGAGCCCCTTGCCCCACCCCTCGACAACGGTCACGGGCCCGGAGTCCGTGAGCACCAGCGCCATGACACCGACCACCAGTGTGAGGACGATGGCGAAGATCAGCGCAGAGGGGATGAACCGCTCCACCACGTAGTTCACGGGCCTCATCGCCCGGGCCAGGACGGGCTCGGACGACGCTGCGGGACTGGTAACCCGACGGGGAGCACTCATGACGGATCCTCTTCTTCGTTGACGAGGGATGACGGGTGAAAGGCGACGGACCCGGCAGCGGCGCGAGCGCGGCGTCGTCGCCCCCGGCTGGCGCGCTGTGGGGTGGAGCAAAGGCAGGATGGAGGCCGAAAATCGGCCTTTGCTCCGTTAATGCAGAGGGGGTCGATCTCGACACGGTGTCGAAAAACGGTTCTTGCTCCGTTGGTGCAGCGGAGCCGAGCGCGGGGAGGTGCCGATGGAGCTGGTGGCCCGCCCCGCAGCACGGGACGGGCCACCAGCCGGCCGTCAGCGAAAGAAGCGCGGCCTCAGCGGCTCAGCAGCAGCGCCTCGCCCTGACCGCCGCCACCGCACAGAGACACGGCGGCCTTGCCGGAGCCCCGGCGGGCCAGCTCCATCGCGGCGTGCAGCGCGAGCCGAGCACCGGAGGCCCCGATGGGGTGCCCCAGGGCGATCGCGCCGCCGTGGCTGTTGACCACGTCCATGTCCACCCCGAGGTCCTTCACGGACTGCACGGACACCGCCGCGAAGGCCTCGTTGATCTCGATGAAGTCCAGCTCGTCGGCCGTCCACCCCGACCGGGAGAGCGCGTGCTCGATCGCGCGCGAGGGCTGCGAGTGCAGGGACGTGTCCGGGCCGGCGACCTGCCCCGGCTTGCCCACCACGGCGAGCCAGTCCAGCCCGTGCTCCTGCGCATACCCGCGCGTGGTCAGCACCACGGCGGCGGCGCCGTCGGAGATGGGCGAGGAGTTGCCCGCGGTGATGGTGCCGTCCTTCGCGAACGCGGGGCGCAGCCCGCCGAGGCTCTCCGCGGTGGAGTCCGGGCGCACGCCCTGGTCCTCGGAGACGGTCACGGGGTCGCCCTTGCGCTGCGGGATCTCGATCGGTGCGATCTCGTCCGCGAACAGGCCGTCGCTCTGCGCCTTCCCGGCGAGCTGGTGGCTGCGCGCGGCCACCTCGTCCTGCTCCGCGCGCCCGATGGAGCGCTCCGTGTTGCCGGTCTCGGTCAGCTCGCCCATGGCCACACCCAGCGCGGAGTCCACCAGACCGTCGTGGGCCAGCGAGTCCGCGAGGGTCATGTTTCCGTAGGCCTTGCCCTTGCGTGCACTCAGGGCCAGGTGGGGTGCGTTGGTCATGGACTCCATGCCGCCGGCGACGACGACGTCCGCCTCCCCCGCGCGGATCATCCGCGCCGCCTCGGTCACGGCCACGAGCCCGGAGAGGCACACCTTGTTGAGCGTCATGGCGGGCACGTTCATGGGCAGTCCGGCCGCCACGGCCGCCTGCTTGGCGGGGTTCTGACCGTTGCCGGCCTGCACCACGTTGCCCATGTAGACGTGGTCCACGTCCTCGGGGGCCACGCCGGCACGCTCCAGCGCGTGGCGGATGGCGTGCGCCCCCAGGTCGACGGCGCTCAGGGACGCGAGCGCCCCCAGCAGCTTGCCCTGCGGGGTGCGCGCCCCGTTGACGATCACGATGTCACTGGCGTTCTCGGTCACTGTTCCTCCTGAACGGGTACGGATTCGGGGGTCACGTCCACCAGGTCCACCCGGTAGGTCGCTTCGGTCTTCTGGGCCACTTCTGCTTCGCTCACGCCCGGGGCCAGGGTGCGCAGCACGAGCCCGGCGTCCTCGACGTCGAACACGCACAGGTCCGTGATGATCCGGTCCACCACGCCCACCCCGGTGAGGGGCAGCTCGCACTCGTGCTTGAGCTTGGCGGAGCCGTCCTTGGCCACGTGCTCGGTGAGCACCACCACCCGGGGCGTGCCGGCCACGAGGTCCATGGCGCCGCCCATGCCCTTGACCATCTTGCCCGGAATCATCCAGTTGGCCAGGTCTCCCCTCTCGGAGACCTGCATGGCACCCAGGATCGCCATCTTCACGTGTCCGCCGCGGATCATCCCGAAGGACGTGGCGGAGTCGAAGATCGCGGCCCCCGGCTGCAGGGTGATGGTCTGCTTGCCGGCGTTGATGAGGTCCGGGTCCTCGTCCCCCTCGTACGGGAACGGGCCCATGCCCAGCACACCGTTCTCGGACTGCAGCACCACGCTCACCCCCGGCGGAAGGGTGTTGGCCACGAGCGTGGGGATGCCGATCCCCAGGTTCACGTAGTCCCCGTCCGCCAGTTCCGACGCCGCGATGGCCGCCATTTCGTCCCGCGTCCAGCTCATGCCGTCGCTCCTTCGTTCTCGGCCGCGCCCTCGGGCCGTGGCCGGACGGTGCGCTGCTCGATCTCCTTGGGCGCCCCGGAGTACTGCACCACGTGCTGCACGTACACCCCCGGGGTCACGATGTGGTCCGGGTCCAGATCACCGGGTGCCACGATCTCCTCGACCTCCGCGAAGGTGATCCTCCCTGAGGCCGCGCACACAGGGTTGAAGTTGCGCGAGGTGCGGCGGTAGACCAGGTTGCCGTCCGTGTCCCCGCACCACGCGTGCACCAGGGCGACGTCCGCCACGATCCCGCGCTCCTGCAGGTAGGTGCGGCCGTCGAACTCCGCAGTCGGTTTGCCCTCCGCCACGGGGGTGCCCACGCCGGTGGCGGTGTAGAACGCGGGAATCCCCGCACCGCCCGCGCGCAGCCGTTCGGCGAGAGTGCCCTGCGGGGTGAACTCCACCTCGAGCTCACCCTCGAGGTACTGCCGCGCGAACTCCTTGTTCTCCCCCACGTAGGAGGCGAGCACCCTGGAGACATGCCGGTTCTCAAGCAGCAGCCCCAGCCCCTTGCCGTCCACGCCCATGTTGTTGGACACCACGGTGAGGTCCTTCACGCCACTGTCCCGCACCGCCTCGATGAGGTCCCGGGGGATCCCCGAGAGCCCGAAGCCTCCCACCGCGAGCGTCATACCGTCCCGTAGCGTCTGCGCCAGCAGCTCCGCCACGCCCTCCCTGACCTTGGACATGCCACCCCTTCGCCTTGTGCACCTGTGTGATCTGCCTCTCAGGGTAGGAACGGTTCACATCCTGGTCAAAGGTCAGCCCGACATCTCGCGGAACACGCCACATTCTGGAAAACTGACGACAGATTGACCACATGGTGGACACCACGGGAGGGCGCTGTGACAGGTTCCGAGGAACGGGCCCACCCGCGGCGAGCGCCGGAAAGCGAGCCGACGACGACGCCGGGTGCCCAGGTGGTGGGCCGCGTCGCCGCGGTTCTGCAGGCCGTGGCCACCACGGAGCACGGCGGCAGCACCGCGGGGATCGCCCGCCGCACCGGACTCACCCGCCCCACCGCGCACCGGCTGCTCTCCGCGCTCGTCCACGAGGGAATGCTCGACCGCACCCCCGCCGGCGAATGGGTGCTCGGCTTCGAGCTGACCATCCTGGGTGCGGTCGCCGCGCAGCGCTACCCCGCGCAGGACCTCGCCACCCCGCACCTGCACATGCTCGCGGAAGCCACCGGGGAGTCCGCCTTCTTCTCCGCCCGCCGCGGGGACGAGGTGATCTGCCTGGAACGCGCAGAGGGCTCGTTCCCGGTGCGCTCCCACGTGCTGCACGAGGGGCTGCGGCTGCCCCTGGGCGTCGCCTCCGCGGGGCTGGCGATCCTCGGACACCTCCCCGAGGACCAGATCGAGGCCGCACTGGCCGCGACCCGCCAGCGCCGCGCCGAGCTCGGCACCCAGCACGACGACGCCCACGTCCGCCGCCTCGTGGGGCACGTCCGCGAGCACGGCTGGTCGCTGAACCCGGGCCGGATCGTGGAGGGCTCCTGGGGCATGGCGGCCGCGGTGTTCGACGCCTCGGGCCAGCCCCGCTACGCGCTCTCGCTCACGGGCATCGAGTCACGCTTCCGCCCGGCGCGGCAGCGGCAGCTCGGGGCCGCACTGCTGGACCAGGCGCACCGGCTGAGCACGGCGCTGCGGACGGGCCAGGCGACGTCGCCCGGCCCGTCGGTCGGCCGGTGAGCCCGTCAGGACGCGGTCCAGCCGCCGTCCATCGTGTAGGACGAGCCCGTCATCATCCCCGCGGACGGCCCGGCGAGGAACGCGATCAGCTCCCCCACCTCCTCGGGCTCCACGAGGCGCTTCACGGCGGCCTCGGTGAGCATGATCTTCTCGACCACCTCGTTCTCCGGGATCCCGTGGAGGGCGGCCTGGTCCTTGATCTGGCGGTCCACCAGCGGGGTGCGCACGTAGCTGGGATTCACGCAGCTGCTCGTGACACCGTGCGGTGCGCCCTCCAGCGCCACGGTCTTGGACAGCCCCTCCAGCCCGTGCTTCGCCGCGACGTAGGCGGACTTGAAAGCGGACGCGCGCAGCCCGTGGATCGAGGACACGTTGACCACCCGGCCCCAGCCACGCTCGTACATGTGCGGCAGCGCGGCGCGGATCAGCAGGAACGGGGACTCGAGCATGAGCGTGAGGATCCGGTGGAAGTCCCCCGGGTCGAAGTCCTGGACGGGGGCCACCTTCTGGATCCCCGCGTTGTTCACGAGCACGTCCACGTCCAGGGTGAGCTCCGCGAGCGCGGCGGTGTCCGTGAGGTCCACGGCCCACGCCTCGCCGCCCACCTCCTCCGCGACGGTCGCCGCGGCGTCGGGGTCGATGTCAGCGACCACCACGTGGGCGCCGTCGCGGGCCAGCGCGCGCACGGCGGCGGCGCCGATCCCGCTGGCACCGCCCGTCACGAGTGCCTTCGTGCCGTCAAGGGGTGCTGTGGACATCTGCGGGCTCCTTCGCCAGGGGTCGCTCCCCCTGACACCTGACACAGGGGGTCTTGCTCCCAGGATAGGCACGCTGTGATTCGTCCCACCCCCGCCGCGTGCTGTTGGATGGAGGGGCACCCATCCAGAGCGGCCCAGAGATCTGGCTCGTCCAAGCCGCAGCAACCGGATCACACCCGGTGCTAATGCCAGAACCGATGGAAAGGACGCGGCACCCCATGCCCCACAACACCGACCGGATCCAGACGACCCACGTGGGTTCCCTGCCCCGCACGCCCGAGCTGCTCGCGGCGAACACGCGGTTCCAGCAGGGCGAGATCGACCTCGCGCAGCTCGGCCAGGCCCTGGACGAGGGCGTCACGGAGATCGTGCGCACCCAGCGTGAGATCGGCATCGACATCGTCAACGACGGCGAGTACGGCCACACCACGTCCGGCGCCGTGGACTACGGGGCCTGGTGGAACTACTCGTTCCACCGCCTGGGCGGGCTGACGCCCACGGACGAGGACCGCTGGCAGGACACGGCGAAGCACCGCTCGAGTCCCGGGCACATCGTGCTCACGACCTTCCAGGACCGCCGGGACCGCGAGCGCTTCCGGGACGCTTACGAGGACCCCACGGCCGGTGTGCTCGCGCACCGCAACGCGGTCTCCCAGCCCAAGATCACCGGCCCGCTGACCTACACGGGCCAGGAGGCGGTGGCCGGTGACATCCGCCGCGTCAAGGACGCCATGGCCGCGAACGGCGCCACGCAGGGCTTCGTGGCGGCGCTGTCCCCCGGCTCGTGCGCCCGTGTGAAGAACGAGTACTACACGACCGACGAAGAGCTGGTCTACGCGTGCGCGGACGCGATGCGCGAGGAGTACCGGGCCATCGTGGACGCCGGGCTGACCGTGCAGATCGACGACCCCTCGATCGCCGAGTCCTGGGACCAGATCAACCCCGAGCCCACGGTCGAGGACTACCTGGACTTCACCCGCCTGCGCGTGGAGGCCCTGAACTACGCCCTGCGCGGGCTGCCGCAGGAGCAGGTCCGCTTCCACCTGTGCTGGGGCTCGTGGCACGGCCCGCACACCACGGACCTCGAGCTGAAGTACCTCGTGGACCTCATGCTCACCATCAACGCGCAGGGCTACAGCTTCGAGGCGTCGAGCCCCCGCCACGGCCACGAGTGGAAGGTCTGGGAGGACCACCCGCTGCCCGAGGGCAAGGTGGTCTACCCGGGCATGGTCTCCCACTCGACCAACGGCGTGGAGCACCCGGAGCTCGTGGCGCAGCGCATCGAGCAGTACGCCTCCGTGGTGGGCCGCGAGAACGTCATCGCCTCCACGGACTGCGGCCTGGGCGGGCGCCTGCACCCGCAGATCGCGCTCGCCAAGCTCGGCTCGCTGGTGGAGGGCGCGCGGATCGCCTCGCAGCGCCTCTTCTGAGCGGCTCCTCAACGGCGGGCGCCGGCGACGACGACGACGCCGCACCGCCCCGCCCACGGTCCCGGCACCTCCGCGGAGGGGCCGGGACCGTGGCGTGTCCGCCGCGTGCGGCGCGGCAGGCAACCCGGCCGCCGCACGGCGTCGACGTCGGCGCACACCACACGCAACCCGGCGGCGTCGTAACATATACGATTTAATACACGACACGGTGACGCGGCTCACACCCGTGCGTACACTCTGCTTTCAAGACCAATCGGTCGGTTATTGCATTCAGGCCCCCGCCTCTGGCACCACGGACCCCTCGGCCCGAAGATTCTGGAGATCCACCATGGCATCCACCACCGCGCCCGCCACGCCGGCGCACACCATGACCCGCGAGGAACGCAAGGTCCTCGCGGGCACGCTCGTGGGCACCACCATCGAGTGGTACGACTTCTTCATCTATGCGCAGGCCGCAGCCTTTATCCTGGCCGCGCACTTCTTCAACCCGCTGGGTGCGGAGAACGCGCAGCTCGCCCAGGTCGTCTCGTGGGCGTCCCTGGGCATCAGCTTCCTGTTCCGCCCGCTGGGCGCGATCGTGGCGGGGCACATCGGTGACCGCTTCGGCCGCAAGGTCACGCTCGTGCTGACCCTGTTCGGCATGGGCGCGGCCACCACGCTGATCGGCGTGCTGCCCACGTACGAGCAGATCGGCATCACCGCACCCATCCTGCTGGTGCTGCTGCGCATCCTGCAGGGCTTCTCCGCCGGCGGCGAGTGGGGCGGCGCGGCGCTGATGTCCGTGGAGCACGCGCCCGTGAACAAGCGCGGCCTCTACGGTGCGTACCCGCAGATCGGTGTGCCCATCGGCATGCTCATGGCCACCCTGTTCATGTTCGGCCTGAGCACCGCCCTGACTCCGCAGCAGTTCGAGTCCTGGGGCTGGCGCATCCCGTTCCTCTTCTCCATCGTGCTGATCTTCGTGGGCTGGCTGATCCGCCGCTCCGTGGACGAGTCCCCGGTGTTCCTGGCCATGCAGCAGCGCGCCAAGGAGTCCTCCGCGCCGCTCGGGCAACTCTTCCGCAGCAACTGGCGCGAGGTCGTGCTGGCCGCGCTGATCTTCGCCGGCAACAACGCCGCGGGCTACCTGGTCATCGCATTCTTCGCGTCCTACGGGACCAAGGTGCTGCACATGTCCCGCCCCGAGACGCTCGTCGCCTCCCTCGTGGGCGGCGTCGGCTGGCTCATCTTCACCATGCTCGGCGGGTGGATGTCGGACAAGATCGGGCGCAGGCTCACGTTCCAGATCGGCTACGCCATCATCATCCTGTGGGCCGTGCCCATGTGGTGGCTGCTCAACACGGCGTCCCTGCCGCTGTTCGCGCTGGCCATCTTCGTGCTGACCATCGGCCTGGGCCCCTCCTACGGCCCGCAGTCCGCCATGTACGCGGAGATGTTCCCGGCCCGCGTGCGCTACTCCGGCGTGTCCATCGGCTACGCCCTGGGCTCGATCATCGGCGGCGCGTTCGCCCCCATGATCGCGGAGCTGCTGCTGGCCCGCACCGGCCACGCCTGGAGCATCGGCGTGTACATCGCGCTGATCTCCCTGGTGTCCTTCATCGCGGTGTGCTTCGTGAGGAAGTCGGACCAGGGCAAGGACCTGCACGTCGCGGAGGTGCACGAGGAGTACCTCCGCACGCACCCCGGGGAGCACGTGCCCGCCGTCGCCGGTGAGCCCGAGGAGGGCCCCGCCGTCGCAAGCGACCCCCGGCACTGACGCCGCGCCCGCGGCACCCGGCCCCGTGAGGGGCAGGCGCCGCGGGCACATCGCCCCGCAGCCGGAACTACGGCCACGGGGCGGCACGACCACCCGGGAACCGGCCCGGCATCCCGATGGATGCCGGGCCTTCTCCTCACCCGCCCCCGGCGCCGCGTCACCGATTGACGCAGGTCACACGATCGGGGAACCTGAGCAGTGAACGATCGGTCAGTAATCCGCCCCAGCCAGGAGTAGCCATGTCCTCCATGCCCCAAGCCTTCCTCGTCGGAGGCGCCCGTACACCCGTCGGCCGCTACGGCGGCGCCCTGTCCTCCGTCCGCCCGGACGACCTCGCGGCCCTGTGCCTCCGCTCGGTGGTCGAGGACGCCGGGATCGACCCGGCGCTGGTGGACGAGGTGATCCTGGGCAACGCCAACGGCGCCGGGGAGGAGAACCGCAACGTGGCCCGCATGGCGTGGCTGCTCAACGGCTACCCGGACACCGTCCCCGGCATCACCGTGAACCGCCTGTGCGCGTCCGGGATGTCCGCCATCACCCTGGCCTCGCAGATGGTCAACTCCGGTGCCGCGGACGTCGTGGTCGCCGGCGGTGTGGAGTCCATGTCCCGGGCGCCGTGGGTCATGGCCAAGCCCACCACGGCGTTCGCCAAGCCCGGCGAGGCCTTCGACACCTCCATCGGCTGGCGCTTCACCAACCCCGCGTTCCTGGACGGGCCTCTGTCCCGCGACGGCAAGATGACGTACTCCATGCCGGAGACCGCGGAGGAGGTCGCCCGCGTGGACGGCATCACCCGCGAGGACGCCGACGCCTTCGCCGCCCAGTCCCACGAGAAGGCCCTGGCGGCCATCCGCGCCGGGCACTTCGAGCGGGAGATCGTGCCGGTCGAGGTGAAGGGCCGCAAGGGCGCCGTGACCGTGGTGGACACGGATGAGGGCCCGCGCGAGGGCTCCACCGTGGAGGTCCTCGCCACGCTGCGCCCGGTGGTCGCGGGCGGCTCCGTGGTCACCGCCGGCAACTCCTCCTCGCTCAACGACGG
Source organism: Kocuria varians (assembly GCF_006539885.1). Classification (GTDB taxonomy): domain Bacteria; phylum Actinomycetota; class Actinomycetes; order Actinomycetales; family Micrococcaceae; genus Kocuria; species Kocuria varians. Next base: position 164,690 of record NZ_BJNW01000002.1, read on the forward strand.
CGCCTCCGCCGTGATCGTGGCGAGCGAACGGGCCGTGACCAAGTACGGCCTCAACGCCCGCGCCCGCGTGGTGGCCGGCGGCTCCGCCGGTCTCGCGCCCGAGATCATGGGCCTGGGCCCGGTCCCGGCGTCCCAGAAGGTGCTCGAGCGCGCGGGCTGGGCCGTCGAGGACCTCGGCTCCGTGGAGATCAACGAGGCCTTCGCCACCCAGTCCCTCGGCTCCATCCGCCGCCTGGGCCTGGACCCGGAGATCGTCAACCGGGACGGCGGCGCGATCGCCCTGGGCCACCCCCTCGGATCCTCCGGGTCGCGGATCGTGATCACCCTGATGGGTCGCATGGAGCGCGAGCGCACCGGCAAGGGCCTGGCCACCATGTGCATCGGCGTGGGCCAGGGCGCCGCCCTGCTCGTGGAGCGGGTGTGATCCGGCCGTGACGAACGAGAACACCCCTCCGTGGGCCGAGGACTTCCAGGCCCTGCGCGTGGCCGAGACCCCGGACAGGATGCACGTGGCCCTGGACCGCCCGGAGGTGCGCAACGCCATCGACGAGGTCATGGTGGACGATCTGCACACCGTGTGCGGTCACCTGGAGCGCGAGCCGAAGATCCTGGTGCTCAGCGGCACCGAGGTGAAGGGCAAGGGGATCTTCGCCTCCGGCGCGGACATCGCCCAGCTGCGCGAGCGGCGCCGCGAGGACGCCCTGCGCGGCGTGAACTCGCAGCTCTTCGACCGGATCGCCAAGCTGCCCATGCCCGTGATCGCGGCGCTCGACGGCTACGCCCTGGGCGGCGGCGCGGAGCTCGCGTGGGCCGCGGACTTCCGGATCGGCACGCCCCGCGTGAAGGTGGGGCAGCCGGAGACCGGGCTGGGCATCATCGCCGCGGCGGGTGCGCTGTGGCGGCTCAAGGAGCTCGCGGGCGAGGCCCTGGCCAAGGACATCCTCATGGCGGGGCGCATCCTCTCCGCGCAGGAGGCCCTGGACGCGCGGCTGATCACCGAGATCCACGAGCCGGAGCAGCTGCTCGCCGCGGCGGACGCCCTCGCGGACCGGATCGCCGCGCAGGATCCGCTGGCCGTGCGGATCTCCAAGCGGGTCTTCGCGATGCCCCGCGAGGCACACCCCCACGTCGACGAGCTGGCACAGGCCGTCCTGTTCGAGTCGCAGGCGAAGTTCGACCGCATGCAAGCGTTCCTGGACCGCAAGAAGGAGTCGAAGAAATGACCGAGAGCACCAAGAGCACCGTTCCCGCGACCGTGGGCGTGCTGGGAGGCGGGCGCATGGGCGCGGGGATCGCCCACGCGTTCCTGATCTCCGGCGCGCACGTGACCGTGGTGGAGGTGGACGCGCAGGCTGCGGAGGCCGCCAAGGAGCGCGTGGAGTCGGACCTCGCGAAGTCCCTGGAGCGCGGGAAGATCGACGGCAACCTGGACGTGTGGACCGAGAACTTCGCGGTCAGCGTGGACTACGCGGACTTCGCGGACTGCGAGCTGGTGGTCGAGGCCGTCCCCGAGCTGTGGGACCTCAAGGTCTCCTCGCTGCAAGAGGTCGAGGCCAACCTCTCCGAGGGCGCGTGGCTCGCCTCGAACACGTCCTCGCTGTCCATCGACGGTCTCGCCGCCGAGCTGCAACGCCCCGAGCGCTTCTGCGGCATGCACTTCTTCAACCCGGTGCCGGCCTCGAAGCTCGTGGAGATCGTGATCGGCGAGCGCACCGGTGACGAGTTGCGGGAGCTCACGCTGCAGTGGGTCGCCGGGATCGGCAAGACCCCGGTCACGGTCAACGACGCCCCCGGCTTCGCGTCCTCGCGCCTGGGCGTGGCCCTGGGGCTGGAGGCCATCCGCATGGCCGAGGAGGGTGTGGCCTCTGCGGAGGACATCGACAACGCCATGGTGCTCGGCTACAAGCACCCGGTGGGCCCGCTGGCCCTCACGGACATCGTGGGCCTGGACGTGCGGCTCGGGATCGCGGAGTACCTGGAGTCCGAGCTGGGACCGCGCTTCGCTCCCCCGCAGCTCATGCGTGACATGGTGGCCCGGGGCGAGCTGGGCAAGAAGTCCGGAAAGGGTTTCTACGACTACTCCTGAGCCCTGAGACCCCGTCTCCGCAGATCGGAGCGGGGTTGACGACGGCGGCCCGTCACCCGGCACCCCGGGCGGCGGGCCGCCGTGGGTCACGATTCGGTCACAGGTATTGCATTCGCAAATTAGGGCCGGAAGTGTGGTCCGTGTTCGAGATCGAAGAAGTCTCCCGACGAGAGGTGATCGAGATGCAGTCCAAGAAAACCCTGACCCTTGCCGCTACGGCCGTTGCCGTCCCGCTGCTCGTGGGGTGCGGACAGAACGCTCAGCCCTCCCAGGCCTCCGAGACCGCGTCGTCGGCGTCCCAGAGCTCGACCTCCAGCGCCGCCCCGGCACAGGGAACGCAGACCACGTCGGTCGACACCGCCGCCGGCACCACCGCGGACCCCGCGGCGACCTCCACGGCGAACGCCACACCCAAGCCCGCTGAGAGCAGCGCACCCCAGACCCTCCCCGAGGTGAAGGACCCGAACGCCGGCACGGATGCGGAGACCTCGCGCATCTCGGTGGACCACCCGAAGTTCGGCAAGCTCGAGATCGTCTCGTACCTGACGATCACCTCGGGCGGAGCCGCACCCTCCGAGGGCCTGCCGAGCTACGCCGTCTACCAGAACGGCCGCCCCGTGGGCTTCGTGTCCTCGCCCGAGGGCACCAAGGAGGTCAACTTCTCCAGCGGCAAGGCGCTGGCGGGACAGACCTGGGAGGTCGCCAAGGACCAGCCCGTGGACCGGTTCGGCAACGTCTACCTCTCCTACGACTCCGGCGTCACCGTGCTGACCCCCACGGACCAGGGCTTCGACTCCCACGGCACCATGCCCGGCGTCAAGGACTCCCAGTACCCGTTCTCCCGTGCGGGCCTGAAGATCGACGGTGCGGGCACCCCCACCGTCATCCAGAAGGTCGTGGACAAGGACGGCACGGAGACCGGCAAGACCGTGACCTGGAGCTGGGACGGCAACCAGTTCGTCCAGGACAAGTGACACCCGTCCCCGGCACGCCGTAGGAGCGCGTGCCGGGGACGGTCCGGGTGCCTCGCAGGACGACGGCGCCCGGCGCAGGAGGCGCGATCCCGCACGTGCGGGGTCGCGCCTTCCGCGTGCCCGGGTGAACTCCTCCGAGAACCGGTCACGATTCGATCACATGGTATTGCGATGGCAAACACACTGGCGCAGGGTGGAAGCTCGGGGGCCCGGCGCACCGCCGGGCACCACCAGCCGCAGGACTCGCGTCCTGGAGAGGTGATGACGATGCAGACCACCAGGATCACGACATTCGCCGCCGCAGCCATCGCGCTGCCCCTGCTCGTCGGCTGCGGCCAGGGCGCAGAGCCCGCCGCCGCCACGGACGCCTCCCCCTCCCAGGCCACCACCCAGGCGACGAGCACGACGGCGGAGGGCACGGCGTCGTCGTCGGCAAGGACCACAGGTTCACGGGCAAGACCGTGAACTGGACGTGGGACGGTTCGAAGTTCGTGGCGCAGAAGGCGTGAGCCCGGCAGCCGGCCGAGATCGGATGCCGCGGGGGCGGCCGGAAAAGCGGTCACGATTCGACTTCAGCTGGTTGCGATCGTAAACGTGCCGGCGGAGGGTGGATGTATTGGCGATCACAGAGATCTCCCCAACCGACGAGGTGACCGAGATGCACTCCACGAAGACCAAAACCCTGACCACCGCCGCCCTGGCACTCCCGCTGCTGGTGGGCTGCGGGCAGGCAGCGCAGTCCCCGCAGACCGCCGACGCGGCGTCGTCGCCCGCCGCGAGCCAGAGCGCCGGCGCGAGCAGCGAGGCGAGCGCGACGCCGAGCACCACGACGGACAGCCGGACGGCGTCCGCGGCTCCTGCGGAGCAGTCGACCGCACCCACTGCGGCGGCAACCACCTCCGCTCCGGCGGGGAGTACTCCGGCCTCACCCCCGAACTCGGGCGCCGCGGCCCCGTCCCTGCCCGCAGTCGATGATCCCTGCGCCGGGGTGTGCACCGTGACCGGGCGGTTCCAGGTGCAGCACCCCGTCTACGGGGCCATGGAGATCGTGTCCTACGAGCGGGTCGTGCACGCGGACACCGCTCCGCAGGGCAAGCAGCCGAGCTTCGCGGCGTACTGGAACGGGAAGCCTGCGAACTACGAGACCAACCCGGACGCGACGACCCTGGTCTCCTTCGGGCCCGCCCCGGTGATCGGAGACCAGACCTGGGACATCGCGGGCAAGACCCCCGTGGACCGGTACGGCAACCTCTACCTCAGCAGCGGGAGGGGCGTGACGGTGGTCTCCCCGACCACCACGGGCTACTCCTCGAACGGCACCATCCCCGAGGCGAACGTGTTCCCGTCCTACCCCCACGACCCGGCGGGGCTGCAGATCGACGCCGCGGGAGAGCCCACGATCATCGTCAAGGACATGGCGCGCGGGGGTGCCCCCACCGGGAAGATCCTCGAGTACGGCTGGAACGGCACCACGTTCGTGCAGAAGAAGTAGCACGAACCGTCCACGACAGGGACGGACGAAGGGCGCGACCTGGAGAGGTCGCGCCCTTCGCGTACGAGCCGGTCAACCGGCTCAGCGCTCCATGAGGATCCCGTCCTCGTCCGCCCACAGGGTCTTGCCGGGGCGGAAGACCACGCCGCCGAAGGTGACGATCACGTCCGTCTCGCCGTAGTCGTTGGGCGAGGACTTGCGCGGGTTGGTGCCCAGTGCCTTGATGCCGATCTGCAGCGTCCCGAGCTTCACACGGTCGCGCACCGGTGCGTTGATGACCAGCCCGGCCCAGCCGTTCTCCATGGCGGTGCGGGCCACGTTGTCGCCCAGCAGCGCGCAGTTCATGGAGCCCTGTCCGTCCACCACGAGCACTGCGCCGTCGCCCGGGGTGGCCACGAGCTTCTTGACGTCCATGTTGGACTCGTAGCAGCGCACGGTGCGGATCGGCCCGGTGAACTGGTGCAGGCCACCCACCGAGATGAACTGGCTGGTCACGGACTGCAGCTCGTCGCCGCGCTCGTCGTAGAGGTCGCACGTGGAGATGGACATGGCACTGGCCTTTCGTCGCGGACAAGGGGGCCGCGCGGCGTCGTCGTCCGGTGTGCGGCGCGCTACGCAGGAGCGCCCCGCACCGCAACCGCGTCGACCTACGCGGCAGTAGGAACGTGATGGACGTTACGCGAGGTCCCCGCCCAGTTCAACGGTCGGGGCGTGGCGCTGCAGGAAGCGGAAGACCTCGGTCTCGTCCACCCCGGGGAACGCCCCGGCGGGCATGGCCGCGAGCATGTGGGTCGCAGGCCGCGCGGAGGGCCAGGCCTGCCCGTCCCACAGCTCCGCGAGCGCGGGGGACGGCTGCTGGCAGCACGCGGGGTCCGGACACGTGGAGGTGCGGCGGTAGCTGGTGGCGCGGCCGCGGAACCACTTGACGTGCTCGTAGGGCACGCCGAAGGAGATCGAGAACTCCCCGTGCTCGGAGCCCTCCACACGCGCGGAGCACCAGAACGTGCCGTGCGGGGTGTCCGTGTACTGGTAGTGGGACAGCAGCCGGTTGGTGCCGGAGAACGCCTGGCGCGCGGAGAAGAACCGGCAGGCCCGCTGCCCCTCCACCGCGCCGCTGTGGTCCGTGGGGAACTGCAGGCCGTCGTTCTGCCAGGCCTTGTGGATGATCCCGGACGAGTGCACCTTCTCGAAGTGCGTGGGGATCTCGAAGTGCTGGGTCATCAGGTTGGTCATGCGGTGCGCGGCGGTCTCGTGGGAGACCGCGAAGGCGTCCCGGAGGTCGTCCACGGACAGCTCCCGCTGCGACTTCGCCCGGCCCAGCAGCTCCACCGCGGAGGCCTCCGGGATCATCATGGCCGCGGCGAAGTAGTTGGTCTCCACCCGCTGCTCCAGGAACTCCCCGTAGTTCGCGGGCCTGCGGTGTTCCAGGAGGTAGTGGCCCACCGCCTGCAGCAGCACGGACCACGGGGACCCGGCCCCCGAGCTGGAGGGCAGGTAGAAGCGCCGGTTGCGCAGGTCCGTGACGGAGCGGGTGGAGTGCGGCAGATCTGGGACCTGGTGGATCTCGAAGCCCACATGCTCCACGAGCCGGGACACGTGGTGCTCGGACAGCGGCCCGCCCGTGTGCTGGATGGCCGCCAGCAGCTCCGCGGCCATGGTCTCGATGCGTTCGAAGTAGTTGTTGACGCCCTGCATCCGGGCCCGCAGCTGCGTGTTGGCGCGCCGGGCCTCCTCCGGCGTGGCCGCCTGCTCCTCCAGGCGGTGGCCGAGCTGCTGCTGCAGTGCCGCGAGCGCCTCGAGCGTCTCCGTGCTCATCCCCGGTCCCACACGCACGGTGGGCAGTCCGAGTGCCGCGTACATGGTCCCGCGCTGGACCCGTTCCACCTGGATCTCCAGCTCCATGCGCCGGGAGGGGGCCTTGGAGCCCAGCAGCTGCTCGACCCCCATGTCCAGGGCCCCGGCGATCGCGGACAGCGCGCTCAGCTTGGGCTCCCGCTTCCCGTTCTCGATCAGCGACAGCGCAGACGGTGCCATCCCCGCCGTTCGCGCGAGCTCCTCGAGCGTGATCCGCATCCGCTTGCGGCGGTAGCGGATGCGCCGCCCCAGCACGATCGGGTCCGTGGGATCCCCCGCCTCCTCCGGCGGCACCTCGGGTGACGACGACGCCGCCCGCACCCCGGGTGCGCCGGTGCGCCCCGTGCGCGGGGTGGCCGGCGGCGTCACCCGGCCTGCGCGTGCGGCGGCAGCGTTGCCGGTGGAGGTGGGAGCGGCGTCGGCGGTGCGACGGCGCCTGCGGGGTTCTGTGTCCGGGGTCATAGTCCGAGTTTAGGAAAAACTTTCCCAGGCGTGAAGAAAGCGTTTTCTTCACACGAAAAACCTCTAGGCGCGGGTGCAGATCGCGGCAAAAGTGGAGCACATCAAGTTACCCGTGCGGAGCTTCCAGGAAGACCGCCGGCTCGACCGATCGAAGGAGACCGAGATGAGCAACGAGAACAGCAACCTGCGCACCGCCGACGAACTCGCCCGCGACTGGGAGGAGAACCCGCGCTGGGCGGGTGTGACCCGTGACTACGCCCCCGAGGAGGTCCTGCGTCTGCAGGGCTCCTTTCGAGAAGAGCACACCAACGCGCGCCGCGGCGCGGAACGCCTCTGGTACCTGCTCAACTCGGAGGATTACGTCAATGCTCTGGGCGCTCTGACCGGCAATCAGGCGGTCCAGCAGGTCAAGGCCGGGCTGAAGGCCATCTACCTCTCCGGCTGGCAGGTCGCCGGTGACGCCAACCTGGCGGGCCAGACCTACCCGGACCAGTCCCTCTACCCGGCGAACTCCGTTCCCCAGGTGGTGCGCCGGATCAACAACGCGCTCAAGCGTGCGGACCAGATCGAGCACGCCGAGGACGTCCACACCGTGGAGAACTGGATGGCGCCGATCGTCGCGGACGCGGAGGCCGGCTTCGGCGGGCCGCTCAACGCGTTCGAGCTCATGAAGTCCATGATCGACGCCGGTGCGGCGGGCGTGCACTGGGAGGACCAGCTGGCCTCCGAGAAGAAGTGCGGCCACCTGGGCGGCAAGGTGCTGATCCCCACCCAGCAGCACATCCGCACCCTCAACGCGGCACGCCTCGCGGCGGACGTGGAGGACGTCCCGAGCATCGTCATCGCCCGCACGGACGCCGAGGCCGCCACGCTGATCACCTCGGACATCGACGAGCAGGACGCCGAGTTCATCACCGGCGAGCGCACCCCGGAGGGCTTCTTCAAGGTCCGCAACGGGATCGAGCCCTGCATCGCACGCGCCAAGGCGTACGCACCGTACTCGGACCTGATCTGGATGGAGACGGGCACCCCGGACCTCGAGCTCGCCCGGCAGTTCGCCGAGGCGGTCCACGAGGAGTTCCCGGACCAGATGCTCGCGTACAACTGCTCGCCGTCCTTCAACTGGAAGAAGCACCTGGACGACGAGACCATCGCCAAGTTCCAGCGCGAGCTCGGTGCCATGGGCTTCCGCTTCCAGTTCATCACCCTGGCCGGCTTCCACGCCCTGAACTACTCGATGTTCGATCTGGCCCACGGCTACGCCCGCAACCAGATGAGCGCCTACGTGGAGCTGCAGGAGCGCGAGTTCGCCGCCGAGGAGCGCGGCTACACCGCCACCAAGCACCAGCGCGAGGTGGGCACCGGGTACTTCGACCTGGTCTCCCAGGTGGTCAACCCCAACTCCTCGACCATCGCGCTCAAGGGCTCCACCGAGAGCGCCCAGTTCTGATCCGCACCCCGCGGCAGGACTGATCCAGACTCGCGGAGGTCGGTGCACGGTCACCAGGCCAACGTTCTCCGGGCACCCGGCCTCCGCGTTCACCCCGTCCGCGGGAGGGGCTCCTCAGCCCTCCCGCGGACGACCAAGCGCCCCGGCGCCGCACCATGACGCGGCACCGGGGCGCTTGCGTGCCCTCTGGAGGCGGCCCGGCCCAGCGCCGTCGGGACCACGACGACGCCGCACCGGCGCGCCGACCCACCCCGCGGCGTCAAAACATCTGCGGCGCGACATGCCCGCTAAAACGGGCGGCTCCGCGTCAGATCGCGCCTCAGATGTCACTGCACCCGGTGCCCCGCGGCCTCACTCGCCGGAGGCGTCCTTGAGGTAGTTGGTGATGCGCACCGTGCACAGCCGCCGGCCGGTGTCGATGTGGGTGATGACCACCTCGTGGCTGGTCATGGTGCGGCCCAGCCGGATGGCGGTGGCCACGCCGCGGACCCGCCCGCTCTTCGCGGAGGCGTGGTGCGTGGCGTTGATGTCCGTGCCCACGGCCACCTTGCCCATCGTGGAGCCGTGGATCACCGCGGCCCACGAGCCCAGCATCTCCCCCAGCGCCACGGAGGCCCCGCCGTGCAGCAGCCCCAGCGCCTGCCGATTGCCCTCCACGGGCATGGTGGCGACCATCCGCTCGGCGGACTGCTCCTCCACCTCCACGCCCATCTTCCGGTCCAGCTCGCCGAGCTCGATGTTCAGGGGGTCGAACGACGTGCCTTTCGTCCCGCCCGACGGCATCTGCTGCTTGTTCTCCACGCGTGCGTCCGCGGGGGTGGGGTCCTCGTGCATCTCTGCTCCTCGTGTCGTGGGGCCACGACGCCGCCCGGGGCCGCGGCCCCGGGAGTCCCCGGGGCGGCGTCGTCGCCCGGGCGCTCGCGCCGAAAGACCATGGTGCCGCTGTGTGACCTAGGTTATCCTGGGGCGAATACTGACCGATCGTTCGGCTATTGACCTCGACACCCGGAGGACCAGCGTGAGCACCCAGACCCAGGCGCCCGACGCCGCACCCCAGATCCTGCCCAGCTTCGTGAAGGGGCAGTGGTGGCGGCCGGAGCAGCCCGAGCGCGTCGCGGACGTGCGGGACGCCGCCAGCGGGGAACTCGTGGCCCGCGTGAGCACGGACGGCATCGACACCGCCGGGGCCGTGGAGTACGGGCGCACCGTGGGACATGCCTCCCTCGGAGAGCTGCGGATCCACGACCGCGCGCTGATCCTCAAGCAGCTCGCGCAGTACCTGGGCGAGCACAAGGAGGAGCTGTACGAGCTCTCCTACGCGACGGGTTCCACCGCCAAGGACCACCTGATCGACATCGACGGCGGCATCGGCACGCTGTTCACCTTCTCCTCCAAGGGCCGCCGAGAGCTGCCCAACGCGAACGTGGTCGTGGACGGCGCCGTGGAGCAGCTCTCCCGGGACGGCTCCTTCCTGGGCGAGCACGTCTACACGCGGCTGCCCGGCGTGGCCGTGCAGATCAACGCGTTCAACTTCCCCGTGTGGGGCATGCTCGAGAAATTCGCGCCCGCGTTCATCGCCGGAGTGCCCAGCATCGTGAAGCCGGCGACCCCCACCGGCTACGTCACGGAGGCGTGCGTGCGGCTCATGCTGGACTCCGGGCTGCTGCCGGAGGGATCGCTGCAGCTGATCTCCGGCTCCGCGCGGGACCTGCTCGACCACCTGGACGCCCGGGACCACGTGGCCTTCACCGGTTCCGCGGCCACGGCGCAGTCCCTGCGGGCGCACTCGAACGTCCAGGAGAAGGGGGTGCGCTTCACAGCGGAGACGGACTCCCTCAACGCCGCCATCATGGCGCCGGACGTCACCGAGGACTCCCCCGAGTTCGAGGCGTTCGTGAAGTCGGTGGTCCTGGAGGTCACCGCCAAGGCCGGGCAGAAGTGCACCGCGATCCGACGGGTGATCGTGCCGCAGGAGATCCGCGGCGCCGTGGTCGAGGCGATCACGAAGCGCGTGGCCGAGCGCGCCGCCGTCGGCGATCCGCGCGACGCCGCCACGACCGTGGGTCCGCTTGCGTCCGAGGAGCAGTACTTCGAGGTGCTGCGCTCCGTGCGCGCACTGATCGACGCCGGTGCGAGCGTGGAGCTCGGCGGCCCGGAGGAGCTGTCCTCGGTCCCGGAGCACGGCGCGTTCTTCCCCGTGACGGTCCTGTCCTTCGACGACGCCCGCACCCCCGCCGTGCACGAGGTCGAGGCGTTCGGTCCGGTCACCTCCGTGCTCGGCTACTCGGGCGACGTCGCGGACGCGGTGGAGATCGCGGCGCTGGGCGGTGGCTCCCTGGTGGCCACCGTGTGCACGCACTCCCCGGAGCTCGCGGCGCAGTTCCTCTCCGGGATCGGGGCCCACCACGGCCGCGTGCTGTTCCTGGACCGCGACGACGCCAAGACCTCCACCGGCCACGGCTCCCCCGTGCCGCACCTCGTCCACGGCGGCCCCGGCCGCGCGGGCGGCGGCGAGGAGCTGGGCGGCGTGCGCGCGGTGAAGCACTACATGCAGCGCACCGCCGTGCAGGGCTCCCCTGACCTGCTCACCGGCATCACCGGCCAGTGGCACTGGGGGGCGAGCGCCACCACCGTGACCCGCGAGGACGTGGAGAACGGCACGGGCGAGCACCCGTTCCGCAAGTCCCTGGAGACCCTGCGGATCGGGGACCAGTTCGTCTCGGACCTGCGCACGGTGAAGCTCGAGGACATCCTCGAGTTCGCGGAGAAGACCGGTGACACGTTCTACGCGCACACGGACGAGGAGGCCGCCACGGCCAACCCGTTCTTCCCGCGCCGCGTGGCGCACGGCTACCTGCTGGTCTCGTGGGCCGCCGGGCTGTTCGTGGAGCCCTCCCCGGGACCGGTGCTCGCCAACTACGGGCTGGAGAACCTGCGCTTCATCACCCCGGTGACGTACGACGACGCCATCCGCGTGACCCTGACCGCCAATAAGATCACACCCCGCGTCACGGACGAGTACGGCGAGGTCGCCTGGGACGCCCGCCTGACCAACCAGAACGACGAGATCGTGGCCACCTACGACGTCCTGACCCTGGTGGCCAAGCAGTGGCCCACGCCGGAGAGCGAAGCGGGCCAGGACATGGCATGACGATCCACGTGGTGGACGCCTGCTGGGCGCTGCCGGATGGAACCCGGTGCCAGCCCAGCCGGGCGTGCCTCGAGGACGTCCCCGCGGTCGTGCGCCTCCTGGCGGACGATCCGCTGGGGAGCGCTCGCGAAGGCGGGGACATGGGCACCTACGAGCGCGCCTTCCAGGAGATCGACGCCGATCCGCACCAGTTCCTGACCGCCGTCCGGAACGACGCGGGCGACGTGGTGGGCACCATGCAACTCACGGTGATCCCCGGCCTGTCCCGCGGGGGCGCGCGCCGCCTGCAGATCGAGTCCGTCCGGGTGACCTCCACCCTGCGCCGCCAGGAACTGGGCGAGCGGATGTTCACGTGGGCGGAGACCGTTGCACTCGCCTCCGGGTGCTCACTGCTCCAGCTGACCACCGACACCTCACGGCCCGATGCCCACCGCTTCTACGAACGCCTGGGCTACCGCCCGTCCCACGTCGGTTTCAAGAAGCAGCTGTAGGGACCGGACCCGGCATCCCAGCTGTACTGACCTGGCACAATGACCAGAAGCGTTCATATACTTCTTTATAATTGAACTCCTTCTATAAAGGAGTATCCATGCAACGCTCCCCTTACACGCCGGGCGAGGTCACGACTTTCCTCCCTGGGCGGGAGACGCACATGCGTCGGCTGCGCTCCCAAATGCAGCTTGTAGCGGATGAGGGGGCGTTCATTGCCCGCCCGCGGGTGTTCGTGGGGAGCCGAGGGGTGGGAAAGACCTCCCTGCTGCGATACGCGCAGAAGGCCGCACGTGAACGAGGACTGGCCACGGTCTGGATCACCGCGGGCGACGCCGATCTCCTGCCGGTCCTGTCCGCAGAGCTGGAAAAGCTGACCGCGACCTGGCACTCCTCGGCCGCGCAGGAGATCACGTCCCTGATTCGGAACCTCGAGTTTTCCTTGAGCATCCCCGGGTTCGGAGTGAGCACCGGCCCGAGCCAGCGACCGGCTGCCGTGGAGGCCCCCGGTCAGGCGCTGGAAGCCCTGATCGCCGCCACCGCACGCACGCTGCACAAGGGCGGAGGGGGTCTGGCGATCTTCATCGATGAGTTTCGGACAGCCGATCACACCGCCCTGAAGGCTCTGGCCTACGCGTGGCAGCACCTTCGGTCCCAGGAAGGAGCTTCCGTTCCGGCCACGCTCGTCGGGGCCGGCCTCGGCCACACCTCAGATGTGGTCACGGATGCCGCCACCTTCGGTGAACGTTTCGAGTTCATCCGTTTGAAGGACCTCAGCCGGGACGCCGCGTACGAAGCCCTGGCGGGGCCCGCCGAGACCCTCGGGGTGACGTGGCATCACAGCGCCATCGAAGCAGTTCTGGAGAAGGCTCACGGCTATCCCCATTTCCTGCAGCTCTGGGCCCACGCCGCCTGGGAGGCAGCGGGCTCCCCCCACCCCGGCGGGATGATCACGCTGGGGGCGGTCGAGGCATCCGAGGACGAGGTGCACGATCAGCTTGACGTCTTCTACCGCACGAGGTGGGGCAAGGCCACACCCGCAGAACGTGAGCTGCTCCGTGCAGTGGCTCAGCAGACAAGCCCAACTCCGCGCAGAGCTGACGTTGCGGCAACACTCGGAAAACCGACCACCGCGATCAGCATGGCCCGGCGCTCTCTCATGGACAAGGGCATCCTGGACTCCCCGGGGCGAGGTCTGCTCTCTTTTACCGCTCCTGGTTTCAGTGACTACATCCTGGAGCACGAAGGAACAGAGGACTGACCCCCCACCTGCTCACCGCATGATCGCGAGCGTGGTGCACCCGAGGTCCGGGGTGGGGCGGAAGCCCAGCGAACGGTAGAGCGCGAGCACGTGGGCGTTCCGGGCGGCATCGTCAGTGGTGATGTACGTCTGGCGGATGTGCGCCGTCTCGGCCAGCACCTCGGCGAGCAGTGCCCGCCCGATCCCTCGCAGCTGGTGCCCCGGGTCCACCAGGAGGTCCTGGATGTACGCGACCGTGGCGCCGTCGCCCACCACGCGCGCCAGCCCTACGAGTTCGCCGTCCGCCCACGCCGAGACCACCAGCCAAGAGTTCTCGACCATGGGTCCGAAGTTCTCGGGGCGGCTCGTGTAGGTGCTCCACCCGACGGCGTCGTACAGGCGGATCAGCGCGGACGGGTCGATCATCCGGGAGCGTGAGAGTCGCACTCTAGCTGCGGAGCTCGGACGGGGGCTGCGTCCGCAGTCCCGAGAAGATGATCGTGACCACGGTGGCCGCGAGCTGGTCCACCGTGCCGGAGCGACCCGGCTGGTACCAGTCCACGATGGAGTTGACCATGCCCAGCATCAGGCGCGGGGCGGACTTCCCGGAGATGTCCGTGCGCAGCTCGCCGCGCTCCTGTGCCTGGCGCACCAGGTCCTCCACGGTGCGGGTCAGGTGACGACGCCGCTGCAGCGCCGCCTCCTCGACCTCCGAGTTCCCGCGCAGCCGCAGCAACAGGGTCACGTACGGCATCTGCGCCACGAGCACCCGCACGGAGCCGTCCAAGATCTGCTCAAGCTTGTTCACGGGGTCGCTGTCGTTCGCGAGCACCTCCGAGAACACGGCCTCCAGCGCATCCAGGGCGCGGTCCAGGGCCTGCCCGAGGATCGCCTCCTTGGACTCCACGTGGTGGTAGATCGCGGACTTGGAGATCCCCAGGTGCTTGGACAGGGTGCCCATGGAGGTGGCGTCGTAGCCGTAGCGGTTGAAGACGTCCACGCACACGGACAGCAGGGTCTCCCGGTCGTAGCCGGGACGCCCGCGCTTGGGCGCCGCGGCGGCATCGTCGGAAGCGGGGGGCTTGCTCTCGGGGGACATCTTCGTGCACCTCGACCTTCTGCCGGGAACGGAGTCATCAGGTTACCGGCTCGTCACCCGGGCCCCGTTCCCGCGGAGGTCCCTCAGCAACACCGGGACTTACTTGTCGCGGTGGTCGTAGACGCGCCGCAGCTTGCCGGAGGACCGGGCGAGGGTGTCCGGCTCGGCGATGTCGATGGTGGCGCTCGAGCCGATCTTCGTCTTGATCTCGTGCAGCAACCCGCGCCCGCCCTCCTGGGCCTCCTCCACGGTGGCGTCCTCGCGCCGCTCGATGTGGATGGTCATCTGGTCCATGCGGTTCGGCCGCGTGATCTCGAGCGTGAAGTGCGGCGAGAGCGCCGGGATCTTCAGCGCGAGCTCCTCGATCTGGGACGGAAAGAGGTTCACGCCGCGCAGGATGATCATGTCGTCCGAGCGCCCGGTGATCCTGCCCATCCGGCGGTGCCCCGGACGCGCGGTGCCGGGCAGCAGCCGCGTGAGGTCGTGGGTGCGGTAGCGGATGATCGGCAGCGCCTGCTTGGTCAGCGCGGTGAAGACGAGCTCGCCGGGGCGCCCGGTGTCCTGCACGGTGTCGTCGAACGGGTCGATGATCTCCGGGCGGAAGTGGTCCTCCCAGATGTGCGAGCCGTCCTTGGTCTCGCAGGACTCGCCGGCCACGCCAGGGCCCATGACCTCGGAGAGACCGTAGATGTCGCTCGCGGAGATGTTGAACGTCTTCTCGATCTCGTGGCGCATCTCCTCGGTCCAGGGCTCTGCACCCAGGACCGCGTGGCGCAGGGAGGTCTCGCGCGGGTCCAGACCCAGCTTGCGGAACCCGTCCGCGATGGTCAGCAGGTAGGTGGGGGTGGAGAGGATGGCCTGCGGCTCGAAGTCGCGGATCAGCTGGACCTGCTTCTCGGTCTGCCCGCCGGACATGGGGATCACCGCGCACCCGAGCCGCTCCGCGCCGTAGTGCGCCCCCAGCCCGCCGGTGAACAGCCCGTAGCCGTACGCGTTGTGCACCTTGTCCCCGGGGTTGATGCCGGAGAGCCGGAAGCAGCGGGCCACGAGGGTCCCCCACGTCTGCAGGTCCTCCTCCGTGTACGCCACCACGGTGGGCTGGCCGGTGGTGCCCGACGACGCGTGGATGCGGCGGATCTCGGACATGGGCGTGGCCAGCGCCTTGAACGGATACGCCTTCCGGAGGAACTCCTTGTCCGTGTACGGGAACTTGGCGAGGTCCTCGAGCTCGTGGAAGTCGTCCGGGTGCACGCCGTGCTCGTCGAAGAGCTCCCGGTACGCGGAGACGTTCTCGTACGCGTAGTGCAGGGTCCAGTTCAGGCGCTCCGTCTGCAGCGCCTCGATCTGGTCCCGGCTCATCAGTTCCTCGGGATCCGGTTGCGACGGGTCCTGGGAGGCCACCGGGTGGTACGGATTGGGGACGGAGCACGACGTCATGGGATTCACGCTTTCTGGCGAAGGGGCACGGTGCGGCTGCGACCGCGGAACTGGGCGACGACGTCGCCGTCCTGGGTGGAGACGGTGATGTCGCACAGTCCGCTGCGTCCGGTGGTTGCGATCTGACGGCCCTCGGCGACGAGGGTCTGTCCGGGGTGGGCGGAGCTGAGGAAGTTGATGTCCACACCCTGGGCCACGGTCATGGAGGTGCCGTCCGGCTCGGGGTCGTTGCAGGTCATGGCGAAGCAGGAGTCTGCGAGCGCGAAGACCATGCCGCCGTGCACGATGCCGAACCCGTTGAGCATCTCCTCCCGCACGGGCATGGAGATCACGCAGTGCCCCGGGTCTGCCCGCTGCACGGTGATGCCCAGCCACTCGGACGCGTGGTCTCCGTCGAGAACGGCATGGTGGGGCACGGGGACTCCTCAGATTTTCAGAACGATCGGTCAGTAGGTAACCGCGAAATGTGATCTGTGTCAACAGAAATCGGCCCCGTGAACCGTTGACGACGCCGCCTCGTGCGGGTCGAGAATGTGTTGACGATCACACAGGGGGCCTATATTCTGAACGAGCGGTCGGTTATTATTGCCGGCAGCGTACAGACTTCATCCTCCGCTCCCATTTCACCCGCGAACCGAGGACACACACCATGACCGAGCAGACCACTGCCGCGGACCAGGCGGATCTCACCGCCGAGCAGCAGCACTTCGACCACCTCATCAGCGAGGACTCCCGCGTGGAGCCCCGCGACTGGATGCCCGAGGCCTACCGCAAGAGCCTGACCCGTCAGGTCTCCCAGCACGCGCACTCGGAGATCATCGGCATGCAGCCGGAGGCCAACTGGATCACGCGCGCGCCGAGCCTCAAGCGCAAGGCTGTGCTCATGGCCAAGGTCCAGGACGAGGCAGGCCACGGGCTGTACCTCTACTCCGCCGCGGAGACCCTGGGCACCCCGCGCTCCGTGCTCAACGAGCAGCTGCTCAGCGGCAAGGCCAAGTACTCCTCGATCTTCAACTACCCGGCCCGCACCTGGGCGGACATGGGTGCGATCGGCTGGCTCGTGGACGGCGCCGCGATCTGCAACCAGGTGCCGCTGTGCCGCGCGTCCTACGGCCCGTACGGCCGCGCAATGGTGCGCATCTGCAAGGAGGAGTCCTTCCACCAGCGCCAGGGCTGGGAGATCCTCTACGAGCTCTCCCACGGCACCGAGGCGCAGAAGCAGATGGCGCAGGACGCCGTGAACCGCTTCTACGGCCCCGCCCTGCAGATGTTCGGCCCCCCGGACGCGGACTCCCCCAACTCGCAGCAGTCCATGCAGTGGAACATCAAGCGCTTCTCCAACGACGAGCTGCGCCAGCGCTTCGTGGACATGATCGTGCCGCAGGCGGAGGCCCTGGGTCTGACCCTGCCGGACCCGGACCTGAAGTGGAACGAGGAGCGCGGGCACTACGACTACGGTCAGCTGGACTGGGACGAGTTCATGTCCGTGATCCAGGGCTCCGGCCCGTGCAACGTGCAGCGCATGAAGCGTCGTCGCGAGGCGCACGCCAACGGCGCCTGGGTCCGCGAGGCGGCCGAGGCCTACGCACAGCGCCAGGCGCGCGAGGCCGCGGAGGCGGCCGCGGCGTCGTCGTCGGCTGATGCCGAGGCCACCGAAGAATTCACCGTCGTCGCGGGGCGCGGCTCCGCCGAGCTGATCGGAGCGCGGGCATGAGCGAGAACCAGACCGGCAACTGGCCCCTGTGGGAGGTCTTCGTGCGCTCCTCGCGCGGGCTGTCCCACGTGCACGCGGGCTCCCTGCACGCCCCGGACGCCACCATGGCCGTGCGCAACGCCCGTGACCTCTACACCCGCCGCAACGAGGGCACGAGCGTGTGGGTGGTCCCCGCGGACGCCATCACGGCCTCGGACCCGGACTCCAAGGGCGGCTACTTCGAGTCCGCGCAGGGCAAGAGCTACCGCCACGCCACGTACTACACCAAGAGCGAAGGGGTGAAGCACCTGTGAGCGCGTTCGCCTCCCACGACTCCGCGACCAAGCAGTCCGCGGGCACCGCGATCACCCCCGAGGAGATCGCGGAGACCGCGGGCAAGGCCTCCGAAGCCGTGGCGCAGTACGCCTTGCGCCTGGGCGACGACGCCCTGATGCTCTCCCAGCGTCTCGGCTGGTGGATCTCCCGGGCCCCCGAGCTCGAGGAGGACATCGCGCTCGGCAACATCGCGCTGGACCTCATCGGCCACGCCCGCTTCCTTCTGACCTACGCGGGCTCCGCATGGGGCAAGACCGAGGACGAGCTCGCGTACTTCCGCAACGAAGAGGAGTTCCGCTCTGTGCGCCTCGTAGAGCAGGAGAACGGGGACTTCGGCCAGACCATCGCGCGTCAGCTGCTGTTCTCCTTCTACCAGTACGAGCTCTACTCGGCGCTGCAGTCCTCCACGGACCAGACCCTGGCCGCCATCGCGGACAAGGCGCTGAAGGAGGTCGAGTACCACCAGGACCACGCGGCCCAGTGGATCCTGCGCCTGGGCCTCGGCACCGAGGAGTCCAAGCGGCGCATCCAGGAGGACCTCTACTACATGTGGCCCTACCTGGACGAGCTGTTCGCGGACGAGCCGCTGCACGACGAGCTCGAGGACATTGCCGTGCGGCCCTCCTCGCTGCGCGCGCCCACCATGGACCGGGTCACCGCCCTGCTGGCCGAGGCCGAGCTCGAGGTTCCGAACGTGGCCCAGGCCCGGCTGTCCGCGGCACCGCGCGACGGCGCCTACTCCGAGTACCGCGGGTACATCCTCGCCGAGATGCAGTGGCTCGCCCGCCAGCATCCCGGCGCCACGTGGTGAGCACCGTGTTCTCCCGCGTTCCGCCCCGTTCGCTGCCGCCCACGGGTGAGGTGCCTCCCCGCGAGGTTCCCGTGGGCCCGTCGCAGCGCCCGAGGGACCCGCGCGACGCCGCCCTGTGGGACGTCGCCGCCACCGTGTGCGATCCCGAGATCCCCGTGCTCACGCTCGAGGACCTCGGGGTGCTGCGGGACGCCGTGGCAGGGGAGGACGAGAACGTCGTCGTCATCACCCCCACCTACTCCGGCTGCCCCGCCATGGACACCATGGCCGCGGACCTCGAAGCGGCGGTCGCGGCCGCCGGGTACGAGAACGTGCGCGTGGTGCAGGTCCTGCGCCCGGCGTGGACCACGGACTGGATGTCCGAGGAAGGCCAGGCCAAGCTGCGCGAGTACGGCATCGCCCCGCCCACCGGCCGCACGAGCGCCGGGCACAACTCCGGCCCGGTGCGGCTGAGCCTGGCCGTGAAGTGCCCGCGGTGCAGCTCCCTGAACACCCGTGAGATGACCCGCTTCGGGTCCACCTCCTGCAAGTCCCTGTGGGTCTGCCAGGACTGCAGAGAACCCTTCGACTACTTCAAGGTGCACTGATCATGAGCGAAACCGCTGACGCCTCCGCCCTGGAGGCCGCCACCGAAGCCAGCGCGGGCGGCGGCAAGCGCCGTGCCACGTTCAATACCCTCGCCGTCTCCGAGGTGCGCAAGCTGACCGCGGACTCTGTGGAGGTCACGTTCGAGGTCCCCGAGGACCTCGTCCCCGACTACGACTACCTCCCGGGCCAGTACGTGGCCATCCGCGCCACGATCAACGGCCACGAGGTGCGCCGGTCCTACTCGATCTGCGCGGACCCCACCCCCGGTGAGATCCGCGTGGCCATCAAGAAGGACATGGGCGGCGTCTTCTCCACGTGGGCCAACGAGCAGCTGGCCGCCGGGGACACCCTGGACGTGATGAACCCGCAGGGCGCGTTCACCTCCAAGGTCAACATCACCTCCATGAACGACCCCGAGAAGCTCGCCGAGCGGGAGGTCGCCAAGAAGCGCGACGTGCACCTGGTGGCCTTCGCCGCCGGGTCCGGGATCACCCCCATCATGGCGATCGCCCGCGCCCTGCTGCGCGCCTCGGACACCGCCGCGATGGACGTGATCTACGCCAACCGGTCCTCCATGGACGTGATGTTCGCGGAGGAGCTGGGCGACCTCAAGGACAAGTACCCCTCCCGCCTGGCCGTGCACCACGTGCTCTCCCGGGAGCAGCGGATCTCGCCGCTGATGTCCGGGCGGATCGACCACGACAAGCTCGCGGAGCTGCTGGACCACGTGATCCAGGTGGACTCCACGGACGAGTGGTTCCTGTGCGGTCCGTTCGAGCTCGTGCAGCTGTGCCGCGACGTCCTCAAGGAGCGCGGGGTGGACGAGTCCCGCGTGCGCTTCGAGCTGTTCACCACCGGCAAGCCCACCGCCCCGCAGGGTCAGCAGGGCCGTGCGGTCCAGGCGGATCCCCAGGGCGAGAACTACGAGATCGTCTTCAACCTGGACGGCACCTCCGCCCAGGTGGAGTCCCCCAAGTCCGCGCAAGAGACCGTGCTCAACGCCGCGCTGCGCGTGCGCCCGGACGTGCCCTTCGCGTGCGCCGGCGGCGTGTGCGGCACGTGCCGTGCCAAGGTCACCTCCGGGGACTTCGAGATGGAGGAGAACTTCGCGCTCGAGAAGGACGAGGTGGACGCCGGGTACGTGCTCACGTGCCAGACGCGCCCCACCTCGGACCGGTTGAGCGTGGACTTCGACGCCTGACCCGCCGATCGTGACGACGACGCCGCACCGGCCCCCGGGCGGCGTCGTCGCCGTCTCTGCCCACGCCCGCCCCGCGCGAGACCCGAACCCCGAGGAGAACACCGTGATCGACCTGACCATCGAGGACGAGACCGCCCGCGTGGTGCTCAACGCGCCCCAGAAGATGAACTCGCTGGACCGCGACGCCCTGACCGAGCTCTCGGCCGCCTACACGGAGGCGGAGGCGGCCGGGGTGCGCGCGCTCGTGCTCACCGGCGAGGGCCGGGCGTTCTGCGCCGGCCGCGACATCTCTGGGGTGGACCCGGCCACCGACGACACCGCCGGATACCTGGACGGGACGCTGCAGCCGCTGCTGCGCCAGATCTCCGCGTTCCCCGCCCCCACGTTCGCCGCGGTGCAGGGGGCCTGCCTGGGCGTGGGGCTCGGCCTGGCGATCGCCACGGACGTGGTCTACGTGGCGGAGAACGCGAAGATCGGCTCGCCGTTCGCCAACCTGGGAGCGATCCTCGACTCCGGCGGGCACGCCCTGTTCACCGAGCGGCTCGGGGCACACCGCGCCCTGGACCTGATCTACACCGGTGACCTCATGAGCGGTGCGGAGGCCGTGGCCGCGGGACTGTTCTCGCGCGCCGTGCCCGCGGAGGAGCTGCTCGAGTTCACCCTCGAACGGGTCCGGAAGGCGGCACACGGCGCCACGCAGTCGTTCATCGCGTCCAAGCGGCTCGTCGCCCAGGTCCGCGACGAGCGCGCCGGGCTGTGGGACTCCATGGCCGGCGAGAACCGCGTCCAGGCCGAACTCGCCGCCACTGCCGACTACCGGGAGGGCTTCAAGGCCTTCCAGGAGAAGCGGCCGCCGCGCTTCACCGGCAAGCCCTGATCGCGGGTACCCGCCCCGTTGCATTTGCTCCGTCAGTGCAGGTTTTCGACCCCGCGGGCTGCACTTGCGCCGCCAGGCAGCGGTTCCTGCGGGGCATCCGCCTTGGGCTCGCATGCGCGGACCGTGAACCTCCCGGGGTCAGGTCACACTCCTCTCGGGGCACCCACCCCGTTGCGTTTACTCCGTCAGTGCAGGTTTTCGACCCCGCGGGCTGCACTTACTCCGCCAGGCAGCAGTTCCGCACGGGCGAACGCGTGCACCCCGTGGCCTACGCTGAACCGCATGGCAGACACCCGCGACGGCGAGACCGCACGGCGTTCCTCCGGGCGCACCGCCCAGCCCCTCGAGGACGAGCTGGTCGAAGAGTTCCGCAACACCGTCCAGGAGGGTGCGGACCGGTTGCACCGCACGTGGCGGGCGCTGGTCGTCACCGGGCTGTTCGGCGGGATCGACGTGGGCCTGGGCATCATGGCCATGCTCGCCGTCATGGACGCCACCGGCTCGAAGCTGCTCGCGGGGATCGCGTTCGGCATCGGGCTGCTGGGGCCCTGCGCCTCGCCCACTCGGAGCTGTTCACCGAGGACTTCCTGCTGCCGCTCAACGCCGTGGTCGCGGGGCACGGGTCCTGGTGGTCGCTCGTGCGGCTGTGGACGGTCACCCTGGTCACCAACCTCGTGGGTGGGTGGGCGTTCATGTGGGTGGTGGTCGCCGCGTTCCCGGACTTCTCCGACACCCTGGTGACCATCGCCTCCAGGTACGTCTCGGACGGCTTCGGTGTGGAGACTGTGTGCCTGGCCCTGCTCGCCGGCTCCACGATCACCCTCATGACCCGCATGCAGCAGGGCACCGGCGAGGACATGATGACCGCCGTGATCTCCCTGATCGGGGGGCTGCTCGTGGTGGGGCTGGGGATGCTCCACGGTGCGCTGAACTCGATCGTGATCTTCGGGGCCATGCACGCCGGGTGGGACTACTCCTACCTGGACTGGCTCGGCTGGTTCGCGTGGGTCATCCCGCTGAACATGGTGGGCGGCATGGTGATCATCTCCCTGCCCCGGCTGGTCCGCACGTGGGAGCTGCTGATGGCGGAGCGGCACGGCGAGAAGATCTCGGACGCGACCGCCGAGGAGGACTGAACGCGGCGTCGTCGGCCCCGGCTCCGGTCACCAGGGCACCCAGAAGCCCGCGGCGCAGCCCGCGGCCGCCCAAGGCACGCCCGGCGTGACGCCCGCGGTGTCGGGGCGGCCGTCACGGACGACCGGATGCGGCTTCGTCGGCACCAGACAGGTCCGACGCCGCCGTGGCGGCACCGGGGCGCGGGGTCAGTCCCGCACGCCCATGACCAGGAAGACGGCGGCCGCCACCGCCAGACCCAGCGCCAGGAGGGGGCGGGGGTCCTGCGCGGCCACCCACCCGGTGACGCGTTCCACGTTGCGCGAGAGGGCGGGCACCTTCTCCCACGCCCACGTGATGAGCCAGTACGGACCCACGACGGCGAGCAGGAACACCAGGAAGAACACCGCCTGCACGGCCAGGTGGGGGCTCAGCCCGGTGAAGAGGCGGCCGGCGATGTACATGGTCGCCGGGCCGCTGACGCCCACCACGGTGTTGAGGAGCCCCAGGGTGACCATGCGGCGGGGCGAGTCCATCTCCTCGGACTTCGGGGCCCGGTGGGCCGTGCGGGGGCGGGTGCGCCAACGGACGAGCTCGACCACGGCGAGGACCGCGAGCAGCACCCCAGCGGTGAGGTCCACACCGCGCCGGACCAGCAGCTCCTTGGTGCGGTCCTCGAGCAGAGCGGTCAGGGTCTGCGGGTCCACCGTGCGGAAGACGACGAGCAGCAGCGTGGTGCCGAGCGCCATGCCCAGCGTCAGGAAGTGCACGGCACGGGCGGGATGGGCGTGGTGCGTGAGGATCCGCAGCACCAGCGCGTAGACGGTGGGCGAGAAGCCCATGACCAGGCCCAGCCCCAGCACGGAGGCCGTGCCACCCACCAGTGCGCTGATCGCCATTCCTGCCCGTTCCACCTCGTCGACGTCGGAAGTCCTGCGGTTCATCCTCGCACGTGGGATGGGCGCGGTCCGCGTGGCCGTCCGGCGCCGCCCAGGCCCCGGGGACTCTCTGCGGCCCGGGTACGCCGTCAGAATCTAGTGCAGCTTGTGCCAGGAATCGCTCTCGAGGTGGCAGAAGCTGCACTAAATCTTCAATGGCGCGGGCGCCTCCGGTTCGCGGGACGCCGTTTCTCTCGGCGGAGCGCGCCACGTGATGCTGCGCGGCGGAGTGAAAACAGCGCGCGGCCCCCTGGGCTGCATTTGCTCCGCTCTTGCGACGACGCCGCGTGCGGTGGTGCAGGGTTGTGGTGGGTCGGGGCAGCGGTTGCCGCCACACCGGCGGTCGGCCGTCAGAAGCGACGACGCCCGGGGACCCTCATCGCGCTGAGCGCCCTGCCTCACTCGGCAGGCGAGACAGGCCCCGTGAGCTGCTCCCCGATCGGGTCGAGGAGCAGGACGATGTCGCGCCGACCCTGGCCCCAGTCGTAGATCGTGGTCCCGAGCCGCG
Organism: Kocuria varians; assembly: GCF_006539885.1. Lineage (GTDB taxonomy): Bacteria > Actinomycetota > Actinomycetes > Actinomycetales > Micrococcaceae > Kocuria > Kocuria varians. The sequence goes on from NZ_BJNW01000002.1 coordinate 188,489, forward strand.
GTTCCTCCCGCACGTGAATGCGGGTTCCCTGCGTGTGAGCAGCAACCGTGACACGCGCGGTCATCCCCCACGTCGCCAGGTTCATCCGGCGCAGGAGGATCAGCTCCTCGCCACGCTCGCCCACGAGTCGGAAACGGTCCGTGGCCGCACGGCGCACGGCATCTTTCACAGCCTCCGGATCTGCCTCGACCACGAGGAATGCCTCGCTGCGAGCCGCCTGCGTCTGGACCTCGTAGTCGCCATAGGCCCTGCGCACCCGCCGCCGTTCAGTCGCGGACGCACACGCCCCGAGTACCAGCGGCACCAGAGCCACGAAGAGCACGACGGCCCAGGGCATCTTCGACAGGCCCAGGACCACCGCCAGCAGCAGGGCCGTGGCCACCGACCAGACAACGATTCACGCCCGCATCCCCTGATTGCCCTCCACCTCGGCCATCCGTTCCTCCCTTCCCGCGCACGCCGCAGTTCACGGCGGCAATCCTGCTGGGAACTCTAGCCGGGGGGGGTGTTGCGTCGAGTCCTGCCGACGGGGCGCCGTCGTCATCTCCGCGCCGTGCCCCGTGATGCTGTGCAGCGGAGTAAAGGCAGCGCGCGGGCCCTCTGGGCTGCGTTTGCTCCGTTAGTGCAGCAGGTGGCGGGTGGGGTCTGATGGCTGCGCTGGAGACAGACGGAGGCTGGGGACCTCGGGACGACGCCGCCAGGCAGACGGCGTGCGGATTAAGTGCAGCTTGTGCCAAGAACCGCCCTCGACATGGCGAAAGCCGCACTAAATCTTCAGGGGGAGGACATCCTCCGGCTCGCCGAGTGCCCCGGGGGCCGTTCCCGTTTAGCTGTCCGAAAAAGCCCCGGCGCACCCGTGGAGCCTGCCCGGCGGGGCCGTTAGCGTGTGCACCATGACGACTTCCGTATTCGACCTCGAGGGCTTCGACCCCTCGGTCCGCCCGCAGGACGACCTCTTCCGCCACGTCAACGGCGCCTGGCTGCGCAGCGTGGAGATCCCCGACGACAAGCCGAGCACCGGCGCGTTCATCGAGCTGCGCGACAAGGCGGAGCAGGCGGTGCGCGAGATCATCACCGGGGCGAGCGCGGACGGCGGGCAGGCGGCGTCGTCGTCCGACGAGCAGAGCGCGGAGACGAAGATCGCGCTGCTGTTCGAGTCCTTCATGGACACCGGGCGGATCGAGGCGCTGGGCACGGAGCCGCTGCGCGAGGACCTGGAGGCCGTGGCCGCGATCGACTCACCGCGCGCCCTGTCCCGCTGGTTCGGCACGGCCATGCGCCGCGGTCTGGGTGCCGCGCTGGACATCGACCTGGACTCGGACCCGGGGGACCCGCAGCGCAACCTCGTGTTCGTGGGGCAGTCCGGGCTGGGGCTGCCGGACGAGGAGTACTACCGCGAGGAGCAGTACGCGCCGATCCGCGAGAAGTACGTGGCGCACGTCCAGAAGATGCTCGAGCTCTCGGGGTACGACGACGCCGCGGAGCAGGCTCGCGCGGTCATGGACCTGGAGACGCGCATCGCCTCCCACCACTGGGACAAGGTCACGGTCCGGGACCTCACCAAGATGTACAACCCCATGGGCTACGAGGAGCTCTCGGCGCAGGTGCAGAACCTGGACTGGGACGCCGTGCTGGAGGGCGCGGGGCTGACGCCGGAGCACCTGGCCACCGTGGTCAACGCGCAGCCGAGCTTCTTCACCGGACTGGACGGGCTGCTCACGCAGGACGAGCTGGAGGCGTGGAAGTCCTGGGCACGCTGGAACGTCGTCTCCGCCCGCGCCTCCTACCTCCCGGAGGCGTTCGTGGCCGAGAACTTCGCGTTCTACGGCACCGTGCTCTCCGGCACGCCGCAGCTGCGCGAGCGGTGGAAGCGCGGCGTCGCCCTGGTCAACGGCGCGCTGGGCGAGGCCGTGGGCAAGCTGTACGTCGCGGAGAACTTCTCCCCCACGGCGAAGGCACGCATGGACGAGCTCGTGGCCAACCTGCTGGACGCCTACCGCGACTCGATCGAGACGCTGGACTGGATGACCGAGGACACTCGCGCGGAGGCACTGAAGAAGCTCTCCGGGTTCACGCCCAAGATCGGCTTCCCGGAGAAGTGGAAGGACTACTCCACGCTGGAGATCCGCAGCGACGACCTCGTGGGCAACGTGGTGCGCACCACCGAGTTCGCCATCGCAGAGCTCGCCCGCAAGGCCGGCAAGCCCGTGGAGAAGCACGAGTGGCTGATGACCCCGCAGACGGTCAACGCGTACTACCACCCGCTGCGCAACGAGATCGTGTTCCCCGCGGCCATCCTGCAGCCCCCGTTCTTCGACGAGGAGGCGGACGACGCCGTGAACTACGGCGGCATCGGCTCCGTGATCGGCCACGAGATCGGCCACGGCTTCGACGACAAGGGCTCCACGTGCGACGGCGAGGGCAGGCTGCGCAACTGGTGGACGGACGCGGACCGCGAGGCGTTCGAGGAGCGCACGGCCCGGCTCGTGGGCCAGTACTCGGCGCTGGTCCCCGCCCAGTTCGAGGGCGCCGACGACGCCCCGCACGTCAACGGCGAGCTCACCCTGGGCGAGAACATCGGGGACCTGGGCGGACTGTCCATTGCCTACAAGGCATGGAAGACCGCGCAGCAGAAGCGGGAGACCCCGGACACCGAGAGCATCGACGGCTACACCCCGGCGCAGCGGCTGTTCATCTCGTGGGGCTACGTGTGGCAGGAGAAGTCCCGGGACGAGGCACTGCGCACGCGGATCGCCACGGACCCGCACTCCCCCGCGGAGTTCCGGGCGAGCCAGACCCCGCGCAACGTGGACGCCTTCTACGAGGCCTTCGGCGTCACCGACTCGGACGCCATGTGGCTTCCGGAGGAGGAGCGCGTGCGCATCTGGTGACGTCCACGCCGATCCGCGCATGAGAACGGTGGCCGGTCCTGCTCCTCGGGGAGCGGACCGGCCACCGTCACGTTCGGTGCAGGAGACCGCTCAGACGTGGCTGCTCGTGTTCACCTGGTCCTGGAGCTCCGTGAACACGACACCCCACATCAGGGCGATGAAGGCGAACCACAGGACCGCCAGGATGAGCACGGCCACCCCGACCCACCCGAGAATCTTGCCCACGGTGGCCCGGCCGCCGAGCTTCTCGGCCTTGGACGCCTGCCAGACCGCGAAGGGCCCCAGGAGTGGCAGCACGGTGACGCTCAGGATGCCCAGGATCAGGGAAGCATCGGTGCTCTTGAGGACCTGCTGGTGGCGCTGGGCGTCCTTCGGGCTCGCGGGAAAGTACTCCCAGTGACCGGTGGACTGCGCGTGGGGCTGGTACTCGTTGGCGGGGACGCTCATGCCTCGCGCGCCGCGGCCCTGCCCGTCCGCGCCCGTGCTCTCGTGGGACGGGACGACGCCGCCGCGGGCCTCGCGGACGTCGGTGCCGTTCGCGGCACCCCGTGTGTCGAGAGGAGCCCCGTCGGAACCGTCCCGGTGACCCCGGGGACCGTCCTGGACCTGGTGCTCTCCGGGCGTCGGCTGGTTGCTCGAACTCACGATCTGACCTCCGTGCATCGACTGTGTGCAGATGTGACCATCCTGACCCATGCAACGGTCATGGACACGGAACCGGGGGACGGCGCTCCGCGGCGGTGCGTGCCCGGTGCGGCATACCATCGGAGGGCACGTCTTCTGCGCCCAGCCACCCGAGGAGCACCGTGAGCCACCCCGAGGAGCCGAACGAACGGCGTCGTCGTACCCTCAGCGAACGGCTGCTGCGCGGCGGCACGGAACCCGACCCCCGCTTCACCCTGGCGAACGAGCGCACGTTCCTGGCCTGGATCCGCACGTCGCTGGCGTTCCTCGCCGGAGGTATTGCCATCGAGGCATTCACGGGGGACGTCTTCGATCCCGCCGTCCGGAAGCTGCTCGCCGTGGTCCTGCTGCTGCTCGGGATGCTGCTCAGCGGCGGCTCGGCCGTGCGGTGGCTCAACGTGGAGCGTTCGATGCGACACCGGGCACCCCTGCCGCTGCCGCTGATCGCACCGCTGGTGGCGGCCGGCGGCGCACTCGCCTCGGGTGTGCTCGTGGTCGTGGTCCTGACGCGATGACGCCGCCGTCCACCGCAGCCCCCTGCCCCCACGAGGACCCGGGTCTGCAGCCCGAGCGCACCGCTCTCGCGTGGGGTCGCACGCTGATGACCCTGTGCACCGCCGCAGCCCTCTACCTGCGGTGGCTGCCCACCCACGGCACGTTCGTGCTGACCCTGTTCGCGGTGGCGCTGTGCGTGGCCGCGGGGATCTACGGGACGCAGCGGCGCCGCTACCGGCGCGCGGCCACGGGGATCGCCGGGGAGTGGCTCACCCCGGACGCCGTGGCCGTGGGGCTCACCGCGGGGGCGTGCCTGGTGCTCGGTGTGCTGGGGCTGGTCACAATCCTGGTTTTCTGAGAACTTGTCGTCACTTCTGCGGACCTTGGCGTGGGAACTCGGCCACGATATTCACCAAGACCGCATAATGGCGGACAGTCGCAGCAGTTCTGCTCCGACCCCGGACCAACACATTTGGGAGTACCCAGTGGCCCCATCCGCGTCCGATGGGGGAATCAACCAGGCTGTCTCCACACCGACCGCCGCGCCCGATTCTCCTCACACCGCCCCGCCGCCCGCCGGCCAGGACGGCCCGAGCGGCGAGTCTCTGCACCGCACGCTCAGGCCCCGCCACCTCACCATGATCGCCATGGGCGGCGCGATCGGCACCGGCCTGTTCGTGGCCTCCGGCAACTCGATCAACACGGCCGGCCCCGGCGGCGCCCTCGTGGCCTACGCCGCGATCGGCCTCATGGTCTTCCTGCTGATGCAGTCCCTGGGCGAGATGGCCACGCACCTGCCGGTCTCCGGCTCCTTCGAGGAGTACTCCACCCGGTACATCAGCCGCTCGTTCGGCTTCGCCATCGGCTGGAACTACTGGTACAACTGGGCGATCACCGTGGCCGCGGAGCTCGTGGCCGCAGCACTCGTGATGCGCTACTGGTTCCCGGACGTCCCCGCGTGGATCTGGTCCGCACTGTTCCTGGTCATCCTGTTCTCGCTCAACGCGCTGAGCGCGCGGGCGTACGGCGAGGGCGAGTTCTGGTTCTCCCTCATCAAGGTGATCACCGTGGTGATCTTCCTGGCCCTGGGCGTGCTCATGATCCTGGGGGTGATCGGCGGGCCCTCACCCGGCTTCCACAACTGGACGGACGGCGAGGCCCCGTTCGTGAACGGCTTCACGGGCATCATGGCCATCTTCATGGTCGCCGGATTCTCCTTCCAGGGCACCGAGCTCGTGGGTGTGGCCGCCGGCGAGGCGGAGAACCCGGGAGAGACGGTCCCCAAGGCCATCCGCACCGTGTTCCTGCGCATCCTGCTCTTCTACATCGGCGCCATCGCCGTGATCGGCTTCCTGATCCCCTACACGGATCCCCACCTGCTGGCCACGGACGTGGAGGACGTCTCGATCTCCCCGTTCACCCTGGTCTTCCAGCACGCGGGCGTGCTGGCCGCGGCCTCCGTGATGAACGCCGTGATCCTCACCGCCATCCTCTCCGCGGGCAACTCCGGACTGTATGCCTCCACGCGCATGCTCTACGCGCTGGCCAAGAGCGGGAAGGCCCCCAGGTTCCTCGCCCGGGTCAACCGCCGCGGCGTGCCGATGATGGCGCTGCTGGCCACCACCCTGATCGGCATGTTCTGCTTCCTCACCACCCTGATCGGTGAGGGCGAGGCGTACGTGTGGCTCATCAACGCCTCCGGCCTGGCCGGGTTCATCGTGTGGATGGGCATCGCCTGGAGCCACTACCGCTTCCGCAAGGCGTACGTGCTGCAGGGCGGCGACCCCGGGAACCTGACCTACCGGGCCAGGTTCTTCCCGCTGGGTCCGGTGGTCGCACTGATCATGTGCGCCATCGTGATCGTGGGCCAGGGCTACAGCCTCTTCACCTCCGGGGACGTCAACCCCCTGAGCCTGCTGTCCTCCTACCTGGGCCTGCCGATCTTCCTGGCCCTGTGGGTCGGGCACAAGCTGGTCACCAAGGACAAGCCCGTGGACCTGCGCACCGCGGATGTGTCCCCCGCGGCTCACTGAGCCGGGCGGCGTCGTCGCCCCTCCCCCAGCGGGGGCGACGACGCCGCACGGACCCGTGGGGCCCGTCAGCTGCGGCCCGCGCCGCAGCACCGGGCGGAGCGCACACCGTGCCCCACAGAGAAGGTCCCCGGTTCCCATGGGAACCGGGGACCTTCTCGTCCTGTCTGCAGACCGGGATCAGTCGCTGATCAAGTCCCGCACCACGATGGTGTCGTCACGGTCGGGACCCACGCCGATGGCCGAGATCCGGCAGCCGGAGAGCTTCTCCAGTGCGTGCACGTAGTCCTGTGCGTTGCGCGGCAGGTCCTCGAGCGAGCGGGCGCCGGTGATGTCTTCCTTCCACCCGGGGAACATCTCGTAGACGGGCACGGCGTGGTGGAAGTCGGACTGCGTCATGGGCATCTCGTCGAAGCGCTGGCCGTCCACCTCGTACGCGACGCACACCGGGATCTGCGAGATGCCGGTGAGGACGTCCAGCTTGGTGATGAACAGGTCCGTGAAGCCGTTGATCCGGGCGGCCTGCCGGGCCAGGACGGCGTCGTACCAGCCCGTGCGGCGCGGGCGCCCGGTGTTGACGCCGAACTCGCCGCCGGTGGTGCGCAGCCGCTCACCCATCTCGTCGAAGAGCTCGGTGGGGAACGGCCCGGCGCCCACGCGCGTGGTGTACGCCTTCTGGATGCCGATCACGCGGGTGATGCGCGTGGGGCCCACGCCGGAGCCCACGCACGCGCCGCCGGCCGTGGGGTTGGAGGAGGTCACGAACGGGTAGGTGCCGTGGTCCACGTCCAGGAACGTGGCCTGCCCGCCCTCCATGAGCACCACCTCGTCACGGTCCAGCGCCTCGTTGAGCAGCCGGGTGGAGTCCACGATCATGGGCGCGAGACGGTCCGCGAAGCCCATGAAGTAGTCCGCGATCTCGTCCACCTCGAACGCGCGGCGGTTGTAGAGCTTCACGAGCAGCTCGTTCTTCTGCCGCAGCGCTCCCTCGATCTTCTGCCGCAGGATCGACTCGTCCAGGAGGTCCTGCACCCGGATGCCGAGGCGGCCCACCTTGTCGATGTAGGACGGCCCGATGCCGCGGCCCGTGGTGCCGATCGCGCGCTTGCCCAGGAAGCGCTCGGTGACCTGGTCCAGCGTCTGGTGGTACGGGGCCACCAGGTGCGCGTTCGCGGAGATGCGCAGGTGGGAGGTGTCGGCGCCGCGGGCCTCGAGGCCGTCGATCTCCTCGAACAGGGCCTGCGGGTTGATCACCACGCCGTTGCCGATCACGGAGGTGGCGTTGGGGCTGAGGATGCCGGCGGGAAGGAGCTTGAGCTCGAACTTCTCGCCGCCCACCACCACCGTGTGCCCGGCGTTGTTGCCTCCGTTGGGCTTGACCACGTAGTCCACGCGGCCCCCCAGGAGGTCCGTGGCCTTGCCCTTGCCCTCATCGCCCCACTGGGCGCCGACGATCACGATTGCTGGCATGGAAACACTCTCTGTTCGGGAGTGGCCTGTCCGGGTGAGGCCAGACGGCCGATGGAACCGACGGCCCAGTCTACCTGCCACGGCGGACGCGGCGCCGGGGGCCCGGGCGTTGCAGGTGGCCGCGACCGGGGACGACGCCGCGCGGCCCGGAGCTCCCGGACCCTCCCCCGGACCGCGCAGCAGGGACGACGGCGCTCGGCCACGACTCCCCGCGACGCCCCTTCGCGACTGCAACACAGGAACTTTTTACGAAATCATTGGTTTTTTATGGCTCAGGGCACAGTATGAGCACATTGTGATGTGCTTCACGGCATCCTCCCCCCGAATGTCAAAGGAAAAATCATGAACCAACAGTCACGGGCTGGTCGCGGCAGAGCCGCCACGACCTGCCTGGCCACCGCCCTGGGTCTGACCCTGGCCCTGGGCACTGCGGTGCCGGCCAGCGCCGCGGACGTCACCCCCGCCCCCGCGGCCGACGACGTCAACCCCCAGAACCCCGACCAGCTGATCGACTCCGCCCTGAAGGATGCCGAGGGCCAGGTGGCCGTCTTCGTCCAGCTGCAGGGACCCGGCGCGTTCGAGGCCACCCAGCCCGCAGGCGTGCGCTCCGGCTCGCAGAGCCCTGTCCAGGCCGCCGCGCAGGTCCGGGCCATCCGCCAGTCCGTGGAGACCGCGGGCTCCACCCTGGCCTCCGAGTCCGCGTCCGACCTGCTCTACACCACCGCCAATGCCCTGCGCGGCGTGGCGCTCGAGGGCGACGCCGCCAAGCTGCGCGAGCTGGCGTCCCGCTCGGACGTCGTGAAGATCTCCAAGATCCTCCCGGTGTCCCGCAGCAACGCGGGCTCCGTGGTGGACACGGGTGCGCTGAACTCCTGGACCCAGACCGGCAAGGGCGTCAAGGTGGCCGTCATCGACTCCGGCCTGGACTACACCCACGCGGACTTCGGCGGCCCGGGCACCACGGACGCCTACAAGAAGGCCAAGGCCTCCACGGACCTGCCGGCCAAGGACTCGGGACTCTACGACTCGAAGAAGTTCATCGGCGGCTACGACCTCGCCGGGGACGCCTACGACGCCCGCGTGGCGGGCAGCGTGCCGAAGCCGGACAACAACCCGCTGGACTGCGAGACGGGTGGGCACGGCACGCACGTGGCCGGCACCACCGCGGGCTACGGCGTGGGCGCGGACGGCAAGACCTTCACGGGCGACTTCACCAAGCTGACCAAGGAACAGGTCGGGAAGATGAAGATCGGCCCGGGCACCGCTCCCGAGGCGCAGCTCATGAGCTTCCGCGTCTTCGGCTGCGAGGGCTCCACCAACCTGACCATCAACGCCCTGGACCGCACCCTCGACCCCAACATGGACGGGGACTTCTCGGACAAGGCGGACATCGTCAACATGTCCCTGGGCTCGGACTTCGGCCCGGCGGACGACCCCCAGAACGACCTCATCGACGCACTGTCCCGCCAGGGGATCCTCTCGGTCATCGCGGCGGGCAACGCCGGGGACTTCCACGAGGTCTCCGGCTCCCCGGGCAGCGCGCGCTCGGCCCTGACCGTGGCCAACTCGCAGGGCAGCACCGCCGTGCAGGACAAGGCGGAGGCCCTCTCCCCGGACAGCGCCAAGGGTGAGCTCACCGGTTCCTACAGCGGGAACTACCCCTACCGCACCGCCAAGTCCGAGGACCTGGAGGGTGACGTGGTGGCCGCTCCCGCGGACAACAAGTTCGGATGCACCCCCTTCTCGCAGAACTTCGCGGGCAAGTGGGTCATGCTCGACTGGGAGGACAACGGTCCGTTCCCCTGCGGCTCGAAGGTCCGCTTCGACAACGTCGCGGCCGCCGGGGGCAAGGGCGTGGTGCTCGAGTCCGACTACGCCGTGGACCCCTCGGCCATCGCCGGCAACGACAAGATCCCGGGCCTGCTGATGGGCAAGGCGTCCGTGGACAAGATCAAGCCCGCGGTCCAGGCCGGCGGGGCGAAGATCAAGCTGTCCCCGGAGTGGATCGGCGCCGCCCGGACGAGCACCGGGGGCCTGGACCAGGTCAACGACTCCACGTCCCGCGGCCAGCACGGCAGCAACGGGGTGCTGAAGCCGGACGTCGCGGCCCCCGGCACGAACATCGGCTCGGCCGGTGTGTCCGAGGGCAACGGCGTGTCGGTCAAGACCGGCACCTCCATGGCGACCCCGCACGTGGCGGGCATCGCGGCCCTGGTGCAGCAGAAGCACCAGGACTACAGCCCGCAGAACCTCAAGGCCGCCATCATGAACTCGGCGGTGCACGACGTGCACGCGGCGAACGGCAAGACCTCCGCAGTGGACCGTGTGGGCTCGGGCCGCGTGGATGCACTGCGCGCCGTGAACCAGGACGTGCTGGTCTACGACAAGGCGGACACCTCCGTGGTCTCCTCCACCTTCGGTGTCGCCGAGATCAAAAACACCAAGGACACCTTCACGCGTGAGCTGGTGGTGGACAACACCGGCGGGGCCGCACACACCTACGCGGTGCGCTTCGATCCCTCCACCGACATGCCGGGCGTGAGCATCACCGCCCCGGGCTCGGTCACCGTCCCCAAGGGCGGGAAGGCCACCGTGAAGGTGACCGCCACCGTGGACCGGGCGCAACTGAAGAAGACCCAGGACCCCTCAGAGGCCGTGACCCAGCTGGGTCTCGCCCGCCAGTTCCTGGCCACCGAGTCCGGCCGCCTTGTGCTGAGCGAGAAGGGCCAGGACATGCGCCTGCCGGTCTCGATCGCCCCGAAGCCGTCCGCGGACATGCGCGTGGACAACGCCACGCTGGACCAGTGGGACAAGGACGGCAAGACGTCCGTGGCCCTGGCCGGCACCGGGGTGGACCAGGGCGGCTGGAAGTCCGCCGTGGGCGCCTTCGAGCTGGGTGCGACGTCCGACCGGCTGGCCTCCCCCAAGCTGGCTGGCGGCAACTCCCAGTTCGCGGACCTGCAGTACGTGGGGGCGTCCTCCAACCTCCCCGCGCTGAACGCCCAGGGCGGGGACGCCGCCAAGAACGGTCTGATCAACTTCGGCATCTCGAGCTGGGGCAACGCCAGCACCATGAAGCCGGACGCGGAGATGGAGATCGCCATCGACACCACGGGCAACGGTCGCGCGGACCACTACGTGACGCTGGGCCGCGCGACGGGCCTGGACTACCCGGTGGCGAACCTGTACGCCTCCGTGAACGGTGAGTTCACCGTGGTGGACCGCCAGCCGGTCAACGGCTCGTGGGGCGACAAGGACACGAACACCTTCGACACCAATGCCGTGGTGCTGCCGGTCAGCGCCGCCAAGCTGGGGATCGATCCCGCCAAGAAGGACACCAAGATCACCTACCAGGTGAACACCTACGCGGCGAACATGGACGGGGCGGTGGACCGCACGAGCGCGATCGCCTTCAACCCGGTGGCCCCGAAGGTCTCCTTCATCGGTGAGCAGTTCAACAGCTCGCTGTTCACGGACCAGCCCGGCAAGAAGCTGACCGCGCTGCGCGGCTCGGCCTCGGCCGCCGGCCAGGCCCTCTTCCTGCACCTGCACAACGGCACCGGGGACCTCTCCGGCATCCACAAGGGTGAGGACGGCGGCAAGGCCGAGGTGAAGCGCTTCCAGTCCGCCGCCACGCCGCCCGCGACCCAGGACCCGATGTTCAAGGACGTCCCGAAGAACTACGTGTTCTACTCGGAGATCTCCTGGCTGGCCAACAAGGGCATCACCAAGGGCTGGCCGGACGGCACCTTCCGCCCCACCCAGGGCGTGCAGCGTGACCAGATGGCCGCGTTCCTCTACCGCATGGCGGGCTCCCCGCAGTACACCGCTCCCACGAAGTCTCCCTTCAAGGACGTGCCCACCAGCCACGTCTTCTACAAGGAGATCTCCTGGCTGAGCGAGCAGGGCGTCACCAAGGGCTGGTCGGACGGCACGTTCCGCCCGAACCAGCACATCAGCCGCGAGCAGATGGCCGCCTTCTTCTACCGGATGGCGGGTTCCCCGGCGTACACCGCCCCGAAGGTCTCCCCGTTCAAGGACGTCCGCACCAGCGACGTCTTCTACAAGGAGATCTCCTGGATGAGCAGCCAGGGCATCACCAAGGGCTGGTCGGACGGCACGTTCCGCCCGGGGCAGCCCGTGCAGCGCGACCAGATGGCCGCGTTCCTCTACCGGTACGACCAGATGAAGTAGGGGGTGTGGCCGGGATCCTGTGATCCCGTTCACCGGCGAGGGCCCCGTGGGCTCCACACCGTGGAGACCGCGGGGCCCTCGTTCGTGCTCCGGCGGCCGACGCCGCGCGCCGGCTACCGCCCGTAGAGCTGGGCGGCCTCGTCCCGCTTGGCGCGCACCGCCTCGGCGAAGCCCCGCGGCGCCGCCAGCTCCTCCAGCCCCACGGTCTCCGCGTCCGGCCCGCCGTGCACCACCGCCCAGTCCGAGCCGGCGTCCGCGACGGAGCGGTGCTTGACGTCGTAGTACCCCGGCTTTCCGCTCAGGGCCACGCCCCGGGCCCCGTGCAGCGCACCCACCAGGTGGTGGTGGAAGCGCGTGGTCAGCCAGACCTGGTGCGGGCCGAACGCGAACTCCCCGTCCCAGGCCGCCTGGAACGGTATGAACCCGTCCGGGGCCACGAGGTCGCGCAGCCGGTCGTAGCCCAGGTGGTCGTCCCCCGGGATGGCCTCGAGGTAGCGCACGGACTCCCGGGGCAGGTCCCACCTCTTCAGCTGGGTCTCGGTGAAGGCCACCATCCGGTCGAAGGAGCCCTCGGCGAGGGTGTCCGACTGCACGCACACCACTACTTCGCTCGGCGCGCTCGAGGCCCCCGCCCCCGTGCCCGCCCTGCCGCCCCGCTGGCCGGCGAGAAGACCGAGGGCGCGCGCGTGCCGAGGGTCCTCCGCGAGGAGGAAGGCGTCGTCGTACCCGAGGGGGACCCCGGCGGCGTCGGCGCTCGGGCGGTCCCGGACGCTCAGGTGGTCCAGGTCCGTGAGGGGGTCCCCGGCAAAGGGCATCAGGCCCTGGCCGGTGGCGACAAGCCGGGCGCCGGTGATCTCGCGCACCGCCCGCATCGCCTCCACGATCCGGAGGTTCTCGACCCAGTCCCGGTGCAGCAGCCCGCCGCCCAGCAGGTGCACGGTGCCGGCCTCGCGCAGGGCGAGCAGACCGGCGTCGTACTTCGGGGAGCCGAGGTCCCCGAGCAGGCTGTGCCACGAGCGGTCCAGGCCGTGGTCCATCTCGTGCATCGTGCGGAAGAGGGTGTTGACCACGTGCAGCCGCGGGTGGAGGCCGCGCAGCAGGGCGGTGACGGTGCCCGGCTCGCGGACGTCCAGCCACACGTCCGTGGTGGGGGCGACCTTCGCGAGGTGGTTGACCCACGTGGCGGCGATCAGCTCGTCCCCGAAGTTGGGGTACCCCGCCCAGGAGACCAGGTAGACGGGCGGTGTCCGCGCGGGCGGGATTCTGCGGTGGTCCTTCAGGAGCGTTCGCATGGTCGCACAGTACCCGTCGGGAGGGCGGCCCCCGGTGACGACGACGTCTCGATGACGTTTCATGGGCGCCTCCACCCCGTACGGGACGGCTGGACCGTTGCCGCCCCACGACCCAGCGGATGCCTCCCCACCCGGGGAACCCCGCGCGACCCCCGATGCGCAGACAGGCGGCGTCGCCAGGGCGGCGTGAACGCCGTCGGCCCCGCCCCGCCGGGTAATCTTTGCTCACATGACCCTGCCCCAGACTCCCCGTGACGACTCCCCCGCCCGAGGCTCGTCCAGCGTGACCCAGGGCGGCAACCGCGAGCACACACCGCACGTGCCCCCGGAGCCGGCGCAGGGCAACTACCTCAAGCCGCGCCACCTGGTGATGATGGCGCTCGGTTCCGCGATCGGCACCGGGCTGTTCGTGGGCACCGGCGCGGCCATCAAGACCGCCGGTCCCGCGGTGCTGATCTCCTACCTGGTGGCCTGCACGCTGCTGGTGCTCGTGATGCGGGCGCTGGGCGAGATGGCCGCAGCGGACCCGTCCTCCGGTGCGTTCTCCACGTACGCGGGCAAGGCGCTGGGTCCCACGGTCGGGCGGGCCCTCGGATGGCTGTGGTGGGCGCAGATCGTGGTGGTCGTGGCCGCGGAAGCCACCGCCGCCGCCCAGCTGGTGACGGAGCTGTGGCCGGGCCTGCCGCAGTGGGCGTGGGCGCTGATCTTCATGGTCGGGTTCACCGTGGTCAACCTGGTGCGCGTGGGCGCCCTGGGCGAGGCCGAGTTCTGGTTCGCGCTGCTCAAGGTCGCCGCCGTCGTGGCGTTCCTGGTGGTGGGCATCCTCTTCCTGCTGGACGTGCTGCCGTCCCCCACCCCGGGGCTATCCAACCTCACGGAGCACGGCGGGTTCATGCCCAACGGGCTCACCGGCGTGGCCTCGGCCCTGCTCGTGGTGGTCTTCGCGTTCGGCGGCACCGAGCTGGTCACGATCGCCGCCGCGGAGACGGAGGACCCGCAGACCAACGTGGCCCGCGCCATCCGCACCATCCTGATCCGCATCCTCGTGTTCTACGTGGGCTCGGTGACCGTGATGGTCCTGGTGCTGCCGTGGAACAACGAGGGCCTCTCCGCGAGCCCGTTCGTCGCTGTGCTCACGGAGGCCGGGATCCCCGGTGCGGACGTGCTGATGACCGTGGTGATCATCCTGGCCCTGCTCTCCGCGCTGAACGCCAACATCTACGGCAGCTCGCGCATGCTCTTCTCCCTGGCCCGCCGCGGCTCCGCGCCCCGCTTCCTGGGCGACACGACCGGTCGCGGCGTCCCCCGCGCGGCCGTGGTGGCGTCCGTGGCGTTCGGGTTCGTGGCCGTGGTGCTCAACTACCTGTGGCCGGAGACCGTGCTCAACGTGATGCTCAACGTCGTCGGCTCCACGTGCCTGGTGGTGTGGGGCGTCGCCCTCGTCTCGCAGATCATCCTGCGGCGCCGCGCGGACCGCGCGGGCGAGCCCTCACCCCTGAAGATGTGGGCGTTCCCGTGGCTGTCCTACTTCGCGCTGGCGCTGCTCGCGGCCATCGTGGTGCTGGGGCTGCTGGACCCCTCCGTGCGCATCCAGTTCATCGCCACGTTCGTGCTGGTCTGCCTGATCGCCCTGGCGTGCAAGCTGCTCATCCGGGGCGACGACGCCGCGGCGACCCGGAGCGCAACGCCCGCCGAGGACGACGCCGCACCCCGGCTCTAGCGGAGCCTCACCCGGCGGCGGGCAGGTCCGGGAACGCCGCGGCGACGCCCGGTGAGCACAGGGCCCCCTGCCGCGTGGAGAGCCCGGCGGCCAGGCCGGCATCGGCGGCCAGTGCGGCGTCCACCCCTCCTGCCAGCGCCATGACGTACGGCGTGGTCGCGTGGGTGAGCGCCTGGGTGGCGGTCACCGGGACCGCGCCCGGCAGGTTGGCCACGCAGTAGTGACGGATGCCGTCCACAACATACACGGGGTCGTGGTACGTGGTGGGGTGCGTGGTCTCGAAGCACCCGCCCTGGTCCACGGCCACGTCCACCAGGAGCGCGTGGGGCTTCAGGAGGGCGAGGTGCTCGCGCCGCACGAGCTTCGGGGCGGCGGCACCCGGGATGAGCACGGAACCCACGACCACGTCCGCGCGCGGCAGCTCCTCCTCGATCCGGTGGGCGTCGCTCATGAGCACGCGCGCGTTGGGGAAGAGGGTGTCGAGCTGGCGCAGCCGGTCCCCGTTGGCCTCCAGGACGGTGACGTCCGCCCCGGCACCCACGGCGGCGCGGGCCGCGTGCTCCCCCACCGTGCCGCCGCCGATCACGAGGGCCGTGGCGGGCACCACGCCCGGCACGCGGCCCAGCAGGATGCCGGGCCCGTCCGCGTGGAACTGCAGGTGGTGTGCGGCGTTCGCAATGGCCAGACGCCCCGCGATCTCGGACATGGGCCGCAGCAGCGGCAGCGTGCGGCCCACGCGCACCGTCTCGTACGCGATGCCGGTGATGCCGCTGTCCAGCATCGCCTCGGTGAGCGGCCTGCTCGCGGCCAGGTGCAGGTACGTGAACAGCGTGAGGTCCGGGCGGAGGAAACCGTACTCGGGACCCACCGGCTCCTTGACCTTGACCAGGAGATCGGCCCGGGCCCAGGCGTCCTCCTGAGTGGTGAGCTGTGCCCCGGCGGCGGCGTAGTCGTCGTCGGAGAAGCCGGCGCCGAGACCGGCACCCTCCTCCACGAACACCTCGTGGCCCTGGGCCGTGAGGGAGGTGACCATGGTGGGGGTGAGGCCCACGCGGGCCTCCTCGGGCTTGATCTCGCGGGGTACGGAGATTCTCATGGCTGCGCGCTCCTTCGTGGGGCGCGCGTACCCGAGAGGATGTGCTCGGGCTCGGCGGTGAGCCCCGTGGGGTGTCCCCCATTGTGTCCCGCATCACCGTGCGCCGCCAGGGAGCCCCGGAACATGACCGGAGCGCCCGCCCCCAGCGGGGACGGGCGCTCCGAGTGCGCTCACTGCCGGTCTCAGCGCGCCTGGATCTGCGCTGCGGCCTCCGGGTCTGAATCGTTGAGGAACTTGTCGATGCGGGCGGCCTCGTCCGTCTCACCGATCTGCGCGGCGGCCTGGCCGAGCGCGGCGAGCGCCCGCAGGAATCCGCGGTTGGGCTCGTGGGAGTACGGCACGGCGCCGTGGCCCTTCCAGCCGTGGCCGCGCAGGGAGTCCAGGCCGCGGTGGTAGCCCACGCGGGCGTACGCGTAGCCCTCCAGGGTGCGGCCGTCCGCGAGCGCCTCCTCCGCGAGAATCGCCCACGGCAGCTGCTCCTTGGGGAACGCGGCGGCGAGGTCCTCGGCCTCGTCACCCGCCTCGAAGCGGGACACGAGTTCCGGGTTCTCCTCCAGGTAGGTGGGGGCGGGTTCGTCCAGCAGGTTCTTGCCGAGCAGTGCCACGGTGGTTCCTCTCCACGGTCGTCACGGGATTTGCCACCACTCTACGCAGGGCCACGACGACGCCGCAGGGCGGGTCCTGCGAGCGGCAGGCTACTTCCCGATCATGATGCCCACGCCGGGCCCCAGCGGCAGGTCCAGGAAGTAGAAGACCATCAGGATGATCACCCACACCACCCAGAAGGGAACGACGAACGGGATCATCCGGGCCATGACCGTGCCCAGGCCCGCGGAGGGTTCGTACTTCCGGAGCATGGTCAGCAGTACCACCATGTAGGGGTTCAGCGGGGTCATCACCTGGGTCGCGGAGTCGCCCACGCGGAACGCCGCCTGGATGAAGGCGGGTTCGAAGCCCAGGATTCCGAACATGGGCACGAACACCGCGGCCATGAGCGTCCACATGGAGGAGCCGGAGATGATGAACAGGTTCAGCAGGGAGCACAGGATGATGAACCCGATGACCACCGGGAACCCGGTCACTCCCGCGTGCTCCAGCCCGCTGGCACCCGTGACGGCGATCCACGAGCCGATCCCGGACCAGTTGAACAGCGCGATGAACTGGCCCAGGACGAACGCGAGCACCAGGAACGAGATCATGTCCCGCAGCGCGGCACCCATCATCACGGGAACGTCCTTGTAGCCCCGCACGGTTCCGGCCACGCGGCCGTAGACGTAGCCGCTCACGGAGAAGAACACGAAGATGATGAACACGATCGAGGACAGCAGCGGGGACTTGGGCAGGAAGTGACCGGCCTCGTTGCGCCACGGCGAGTGGGGCAGCAGGGCGAAGACGACCATGGCCACGCCGATCAGCACGAATGCCGTGCACGCCCACAGCAGGGCCTTGCGCTCCCGCGGGGACAACGACGCCGCCACGTCCGGTTCCCGGGACTCGGCCACGGTTTGCTCGTCACCAATGATCCGGATGGCCCGGGTGTCCGTCATGAGCTGGTCGGTCTCCGGGTTCACCTCCTCCGTGGAGACCCCGGCCCGCTGGATCCGCGGTTCCACGACCCTGTCGATGACCCAGCCCGCCACGAGGGAGAGCACCACGGCCGCCACGATGTTGAACCAGTAGTTCGACAGCGGGTTGACCTCGGTCGCGTTCGCCGCGAGCGCGGGAACGGTGGGGATCACGGCGTTGGTGATGCCCGCAAACAGGGCGTCGAGGGACGTGGGGAAGATGTTGGTCGAGTACCCGGCGCCGGCCGCCGCGAAGCCTCCGAGCAGACCGGCCACGGGGTGCCGCCCGGCGGCCTTGAACGCGAGCGCGGCCAGGGGCGGGATCACCACGAACGCGGAGTCCGCCATGATCGAGCCCACCACGCCCACGAACCCCACGGTGTAGGGCAGCAGCCACCGCGGGGCGCTTCCGATCGTGAAGCGGATGGCCGCGGCCAGGAACCCGGACTTCTCCGCGATCCCGATGGCCAGCAGGATGGTCGCCACGGTCACGAGGGGTGGGAAGCCGATGTAGTTCTCCCCCAGCGTGGTGGTGAACCACGCGATGCCCTCGCCCGTGAACAGCCCCTTCACGGCCACCGGGTCCTCCTTGCCGGGGACCTGCACGACCACGTGCGCCCAGGCCATGGCGGTGGAGACCACGGCGGTGAGCAGGAAGAGGAGGGTGAACAGCGCGAAGGGCTCGGGCAGCTTGTTGCCCACCCGCTCGATGCTCGTGAGGAGGCGGTCTCCCAGGCTGCGCCTGGCGTTGGCGGTGGCGTTCATGCGGGCTCCGTGGTGGTCGGGGGCTGAGGGCGGGGTCAGGCGAAGTAGTCGGGCACGGAGATGCCGCCGCCGTTGGCGCGGAAGTCCTCGGCGACGTCGTGCGCGAGGTCGTCGTCCGTGAGGTAGTCCAGGGCCACCGCCGCGAGGCCGTACGCGCCGTCGAGGCCCGCCTTCTCCGCCGCGGGGGTGGCCGCCGCGGCCGCGAACTCGCGGGAGTGCAGCCCGGTGTCCTCGTCCGCGAGGCCGATGAGCGGGTGGATCCCGGGGACCCGGTAGCTGACGTTGCCGAAGTCCGTGGACGCGGCCAGCACCTCGGACACGGTTCCGGCGGGGTACGGCTCCCGGTCACGACGCCGCTGGGCCAGCACCCAGCGGTCGGACAGCGGTCCATTGCCCAGGACGGGCAGGGTGGCGGGAGAGGTGTCCCACGCGACCGTCACGCCCACACCGGCCATCAGTGCGGCTCCCTCCATCACCTCGGTGACGCGCGTGGACAGCGTCCCCAGGGTCTCCGGACGCTGCGAGCGCACGTAGAGCCGCAGCGTGGCCTCCTCCGTGATGATGTTCGGCCGCTCACCACCCTCCGGTAGCACCGCGTGGATGCGGTCCGTGGGAGGGGTCTGCTGCCGCAGCAGGCCGAGCCCCTGGTAGGCGAGCACGGCGGCGTCGAGCGCGTTGCGGCCCAGGAACGGGTGCGACGACGCGTGGGAGGCACGGCCGTGGAAGCGCACCTCGCACTGGCGGCGCCCGAGCCAGACCTGGTCCACGAGGTCCACGGGGTAGGAGTGGACCATCGCGGCGGCGTCGACGCCCTCGAGCGCACCGGCCCGGGCCATGATCTCCTTGCCGCCCTCACCCTCCTCCGCGGGGGTCCCCAGGTAGACCACGCGGCCGGAGAACGCCCGCGGGTCCTCGCGCAGCAGTTCCACGAGCGCCACGAACGCGCCCAGCCCGGTCACGGCGATCACGTTGTGCCCGCAGCCGTGGCCGATGCCCGGAAGCGCGTCGTACTCGGACATCACCGCGATCGTGCGGTGCCGGCCGGGATCGAAGTCCTCGGACTCGAGCTCCGCGCGCACGGCGGTGTCCAGACCGTGAACGGGGCTCTGCGCGGCGATGTCGTGCGCGGCCAGGTACTCCACGATCCACGCGGCGGCCCGGTGCTCCTGGAACGCGGTCTCGGGGTTCTCGTGCAGCAGGTGCAGGACACGCGTCAGCCCCTGGGCCTGGGCGTCCACGAGGGACTCCAGCCGCTCGTGCAGCTCCTGTGCCGCACCCCGGTGGTCCGCGAGGTGGTGGGCGAGCTCGCCCTTGCGGCCCTCGGTGTCCCGCCGCAGCTGGTCCAGGTACGCGTGGGACGGCTCGGGGGCCGCGTCCCGCGGCGCCCCGTCTCCACGCGCCCCGTCGTGCGGCGCCCGGTCCGCCGCCGCCCGATCCCCCGGAGCAGGATCCTGCGAGGCGCGGTCTCGCGGCACCCGGTCCCCCGACGCCCGGCCCTGCGGGGCTCGGTCTCGCGGCGGCGTCGTCGTTCGCTCGGGCGGTGTGCCCTGCGGCTGCTCGGATGCCATGCCAGGACACTAGCACGTGACCCGGAACACAGCGGTGCCCCGCACGCGGACGTGCGGGGCACCGGGTCGCCGGAGGGCGGGACTACTTGAGGGAGGTACCCGCGGAACCGAGGTTCTGGCAGGCTTCGACCACGCGCGCAGCCATGCCGGCCTCCGCCTCGGCGCCCCACACGCGGGGGTCGTACTTCTTCTTGTCGCCGACCCCGCCGTCGACCTTGAGGACGCCGTCGTAGTTGCTGAACATGAACCCGGCCACGGGGCGCGTGAACGCGTACTGGGTGTCCGTGTCCACGTTCATCTTGACCACGCCGTAGGACACCGCGTCCGCGATCTCCTGCGCGGTGGAGCCGGAGCCGCCGTGGAACACGAGGTCGAAGGGGCGGTCCTTGCCGATCTTCTGGCCGACCTCGTCCTGGATCTCCTTGAGCAGCTCCGGTCGCAGGCGCACGTTGCCCGGCTTGTACACGCCGTGCACGTTGCCGAAGGTCAGCGCGGTGAGGTAGCGGCCCTTCTCACCGGTGCCGAGCGCCTCGATGGTCTTCATGGCGTCCGCCACGGTGGTGTAGAGGGAGTCGTTGATCTCGCCGACCACGCCGTCCTCCTCACCGCCGACGGCGCCGATCTCCACCTCCAGGATGATGTGCGCCTTGTTGGTGCGCTCCAGCAGCTCTTGGGCGATCTTGAGGTTCTCGTCCAGGGGGATCGCGGATCCGTCCCACATGTGCGACTGGAAGATGGGGTCCTCGCCGCGGGCCACGGCCTTCTCGGACTCGGCGAGCAACGGCAGCACGAAGCCCTCGAGCTTGTCCTTCGGGCAGTGGTCCGTGTGCAGGGCGATGTTGACGTCGTAGTTCTTCGCCACTTCGCGCGCGAACGCGGCCATGGCCAGCGAACCGGTGACCATGTCCTTCACGGAGGCACCGGACCAGTAGGCCGCACCGCCGGTGGAGACCTGGACGATGCCGTCCGAACCAGCCTCGGCGAAACCGCGGATTGCGGCGTTCAGCGTCTGCGAGGAGGTCACGTTGATGGCCGGGTACGCGAAGCCCTTCTCCTTGGCCCGGTCGATCATCTCGGAGTAAACGTCAGGGGTTGCGATGGGCATGGAGTGCTCCTTCTACTCGGTTACCGGTGCACGGCTGGACCGTGGCCTGAGGCCTGCCCCCCCCAGTCTAGTCCGCCGGGGCCCTCACGGACCGGGGCGGCACCCGGAAATTCGGGGATTTCCGGGATTCCCGGCAGCCTCCCCGGCAGCCCGACGGGCCCGGACGGCGACGCCGCGGCGTCGCCGTCCGGCCTCACAGCCGCCAGCAGGAGTTGACCTGCGGGATGCCGTTGAAACGGGCGTCCAGGTAGGCCAGCATCGAGGGGATGCCCTCGACGTAGCCGCCCAGGTGGGTGGGCGTGGCAAGGGTCTGCAGGGACACATTCGTGCCCTGGGCGCACCAGTTCTGGGCGAGCGTGCGCCCGGCCTGGTAGGGCACGACGTCGTCCGTGAGCCCGTGTGCGATCCGCACCGGGATGCGCGGGTGGCGCCCCGCCACGCCGTTGGTCTGCTCGGCCAGGTACTCCTTCAGACCGGGGTCGCCGAGCAGCTGGGAGAACGTGCGGCCGTCCGCGGTGAGCTTCTTGGACGGGACGAACGCCTCCCCGAGCACGGTGCCGACCACGCAGCTGTCCTGCGCCCGGTCGTAGTGCCGCTGCCCCTCCGCATTGAGCTTGCCGCGCACGTCCACACCGGTGTCCTGGGCGGCGCCCATCACGTAGAGGGACAGGCCCGTGAACAGGGTGGAGTCAATCTTCTTGCCCGTCGCGACGAGGTCCGCCGGGGGCGCGCCCACCCACCCGCTGGCGAGCTTCACCTCCGGTGCGTAGTCCGCCGCCATCTCCACCGCCGACGCCGTGGCGCCGCCGCCCTGCGAGTAGCCCACCGCGGCCACGGGGGTCGTGGCGTCCACACCCTTCAGGCCGAGTCCCTGGGCCGCGCGCACGGCGTCGAGCACCGCATGGCCCTGGCCCACCCGGTTCATGTAGGTGTGCGCGCCCGGTGTTCCCAGACCCACGTAGTCCGGGACCACCACGTTGTACCCGGCGTTGACCAGCCCGGTCAGGTTGAGTCCCTCGTAGTTCGTGCCGAACGCGAGCTGGCGGGAGGGCGCGCAGGAGTCGCCCATGCCCTGCGCGCCAGGGGAGAACACCACGAGCGGGCGGGGTGTGGACTTGCGCCACGCGTTCTTCGACTGCAGCACGGTGCCGCTGGCCGCCACCGCCTGGTTCTTGCTGTTGGTGGTCCGGTACATGAGGCGCGTGACGGACGCGTTGGGCTTGATGAGCCTGACGGGGTCCAGGTAGAACGTGGACTCCTCCGAGCGCACCACTGCTCCGTTCGCGGCGGGCAGCTGGGCCGGGGGACTGTAGAAGGACGGGTCGGTGGTGGCCCGGAGCTTCTGGAGGGCGTCCTCCCGGGCCACGTCAGCGCGGGTCAGGCCCTCCTCCTCCAGCTTCTGGTCCTGCTGGGCGCTCGGCAGCTTGGAGAACTCGCCGTCCGCCGCAGCACCGGCAGGAGATCCGGGCCGGGTTTCGGCGTGAGCGGGTGGCAGCCCCGCCAGCAGCAGGCCGAGGCCGAGCACGGCGGCGCCGGCGGAACGGCGGAGGGGAAACGGGGCGTGAGGTCGATCACGTCATGGTCGGGTGACCCTTTCATCATGTGATCCATCTCACGTGACGCTACGGCACCCGCGCCCGCAGACCTATAGCCGATCGGCCAGACTTTCGCGCCCCGTCAGACTTTGCGCTCCGTCAGATGGCGTGGACCGGCGGGTCCTGCGGGCGGAGAGCGATCCGGGGCGCGAGCAACGTCACCGCGCCGCCCGCAGCGCCCAGCCTCGAGGCAGCCGAACAATGAAGCAAATGTGAACATTCATGTGCAAAAAATCGCGCTTTTCTTACCCCTCTGCGCCCCCGAGCATGGAGGCATGACCCTCACGCACACCGCCGCCCCGTACCTCAACGCCCGCGCCGCCCACTGGCGCACGACCCCCGCGCAGGCCCGCGCCCACGAGCTGCACCGCAGCATGGCCGGCTACGCCCCCACCGCCCTGCGCGAGCTGCCCGTGCTGGCGACCGAGCTCGGGGTGGCCCGCGTGTTCATCAAGGACGAGTCCGACCGCCTGGGCCTGCCCGCCTTCAAGATCCTGGGGGCCTCGTGGGCGGTGTGCCGCGCGGTCGCCCGCAGGATAGAGGTCTCCCCCGAGCACCTCACGGTGACGGCTCTGCGCGCGGCACTGGCCGCCGCAGGGTCCCCGGACCTCACGGTGGTCACGGCGACCGACGGCAACCACGGCCGCGCCGTCGCCCGCATGGCCGCGGCACTCGGGCTGCGGGCGCGCGTGTACATCCCACGCGGCGTCGGCGAGTCCGCGGTCCGCGCCATCGCCGCGGAGGGCGCGCCGGTGCTCCGCGGCGGCCCCACGTACGACGACGCCGTGGCCACCGCCGCCGCGTCCGTCACCGGCCCCGACGAGCTGCTGGTGCAGGACACCTCATGGCCCGGCTTTGAGGAGGTGCCGCGCTGGATCGTGGAGGGGTACACGACGCTCTTCGCGGAGGCGGACGAGCAGCTCGCAGCCGCCGGAGCACGCCCGGCGGACCTCGTGGCCTGCCCGGTGGGGGTCGGCGCGCTCGCGCACTCCATGGTGGAGCACTACAGGGGCGCCGTCGGCTCGGAGGCCGCCCTGCTGACGGTGGAGCCGCGCACCGCGGACTGCGTGGCCCGGTCCCTGGCGGCCGGTGAACCCGTCACCGTGGACACCTCAACGCCCACCATGATGGCCGGGCTCAACTGTGGCACGCCCTCCGGGATCGGATGGCCCTCGCTCCGGGACGGCCTGAGCGCGGCGGTGTCCGTGACCGAGGACGAGTGCCGCCGCGCCGTGCTCGACCTGCAGGAGCTGGGGCAGGACTCGGGGCCGTGCGGGGCGGCGTCGTTGGCGGGGGTTCGCGACCTGCTGGCCGCACCCGGCGCACGCGAGGAGCTGGGGCTGGACGGCACCTCCACGGTGCTGCTCATCAGCACGGAGGGTCTGAACGCCAACCCCCTCCCGAACGCGTGACACACTGACCGGGACCGTCCCCCCCCCCCCCCCCCCCCCCCCC
>NZ_BJNW01000003.1 GCF_006539885.1 Kocuria varians
GTCTCGCCCGTGGGCCCACCAACCACCACCGTCGGGGATTCTCCCGAGCTTCTTCACATCCAGGTGGATCATGTGCCCGGCCCATCCGGCACGGATACGTTGGGGTGGGCGTTGCAGGTTCTCCCCGGACGGGGTGAGATCATGCAGTCCTGCTTCGCCCTCAGCACGGCAACGGGCCACCCAGGTGGCCACAGTGGGCCGGGAAACCCGGAACTTTGCAGCCACGTGAGCCTGGGGCACACCATCGTAAAGATGACGGTGCACCATCCGCAGAGGGCCGGTCGGGGTCAGGGGTGCATTAGCGTGGGTCGTGAACGGGCTCTCTCGTACGGGTGGGTGGTGTAGGAACTTCCATCCCGCGACGAGCAGCCCGTTCCCTATCTCACCACCACACCCGTGCCAACAACCCCATCCTCCACAACAGCTAGGAACCACCTTCATCGGGCCCGCGTCACTCGTGAACGGCGGCGCTCCGCGCCTCGGATCCCAGGTGCGGGCCCGCCGTTCGCGCGCGGTCGTCCCGTCGGCGGAGGGCGGCGCGCCGGATGAGCCACCGGCTCACGAGCTGCAGGAGCAGCCCCGCGGCGAACGTCACGGCCATGAACGGACGGTCGATGTCGAGCGGCAGAACCACGGCCACCATGCACACCGCACCGAGCACGATGAACGAGGCACGAGCGATGCAGCGGCACTCGGTGCGCCAATAACCACGGGGCAGCCGCACGGCCCGTCGGCATGTGGCGAGCGCCGCGAGCCACCCAGTTCCCAGTGGAACGGACAGTTGCGGGTACGTGAGTCCGGCGTCGCCCGGCAGGGCGATCACCGCGCCTCGAGCCACCACCTGGTTGGCGAGGATCAGGGCCAGGGTCACGGCCAGGGCGTCCAGCAGTATCGACGTCAGGGGGCGGGACAGCCATCGCGAAGGCCGCGCCGGTGGTGTCCCGGTGGCGTTCGTAAGGCCGATGCCGTCCGAGAGCCACGGCCCGTGCGGGAGCCCGGCTCCTATGGACGGCCCGTTCGCCAGCCCGGTCCCGAGGGACAGCCCGGTCCCGTTCGAGGCGTGGGATGCTGTCGCTGGTCGGGACCCGGTGACGCCAGGGAGGTCCCGTGGGATGCGCGCACCACGACGCACGATCTCGACCATCCGGGCCACCTCCCTCTCCACGCGCGCGGCCGACGTCACAGGGTACATCCAGATGCTTGAGGTTGTCCCTATTTGTATGATCGCGGCCCTCCCGCGAGCACACCCCTCCTCACCGGACCGACGTGCCCTCACCCGATCCGCCGTAGAGTGAGGGGCGTGCACCCCGCTCTCGTCCTGGCCTCGCAATCACCGGCGCGCGCATCCCTGTTGGAGCGCGCGCACATCCCGTACCGCGCCATCGTCTCCCACGTGGATGAGGACGCCCTCGTGGCCGCGGAGACCCCCGAGACCCCTCCGCAGACGGCACTGTTGCTCGCCCGCGCCAAGGCGGAGGCCGTCGCAGCGCTTCCGGAAGCGGAGGGGCGGCTCGTGCTGGGTTGCGACTCCGTGTTCGAGCTCGACGACGTCCCCTACGGCAAGCCGTACGAGCCGGACGTCGCGATCGAGCGCATCAGCGCCATGAGCGGGCGCACGGGCACGCTGCACACGGGCCACTGGCTCGTGGATGCGCGCACGGGCGAAGCATCCGGCAACGGCCT
This sequence comes from Kocuria varians, assembly GCF_006539885.1. Classification (GTDB taxonomy): domain Bacteria; phylum Actinomycetota; class Actinomycetes; order Actinomycetales; family Micrococcaceae; genus Kocuria; species Kocuria varians. The sequence goes on from NZ_BJNW01000003.1 coordinate 1,684, forward strand.
GATCTGTTCCGCGGACGTGCACTTCGCCTCCATGACGCGCGAGGAGATCGAGGACTACGTGGCCACGGGTGAGCCCCTCCAGGTCGCGGGCTCCTTCACCCTGGACGGGCGGGGATCCCAGTTCATCGAACGGGTGAACGGGGATCCGAACGCCGTGATCGGGCTGAGCCTGTCCACCCTGCGTACCCTGCTCGCCGGGGTAGGGATCCGGGCGTCCTCGTGGTGGGGTGCCGCAGCACAGGGCGGGGCGCAATGATTTGTAGATCTTCCACAGTTACCGCACCGCGGTGCCCCCGCGCTTAGGCGTTCCCCGGCGCGGGGCACTAACCTTTCGGCAGAGAGTCGACAAGGAGCTATAACGTGACAACCACCTCGCGGCAGCAAGAGGCCGCCACCGCAACCCGCCCCGTCACCAAGGTCCTCGTGGCCAACCGAGGGGAGATCGCGGTGCGCGTGATCCGCGCCGCGCGCGACGAGGGCATCGCCTCCGTGGCCGTCTACGCGGACCCGGACCGGGATGCGCTGCACGTGCGCATGGCGGACGAGGCGTACTCACTGGGCGGGACGACCGCCGCGGACTCCTACCTGCGGATCGACAAGATCCTCGACGCCGCACGACGCGCCGGTGCCGACTCCGTCCACCCCGGTTACGGGTTCCTGTCCGAGAACGCGGAATTCGCCTCCGCGGTGATCGCGGCGGGACTCACATGGATCGGCCCTCCCCCGGCGGCGATAGCCCAGCTCGGTGACAAGGTCGCGGCCCGCCACATCGCAGAGAAGGTCGAGGCGCCGCAGGTCCCCGGCACCGCCGACCCGGTGTCCTCGGCCCAGGAGGTCCTGGACTTCGCGGACGAACACGGCCTGCCGATCGCGATCAAGGCCGCCTTCGGTGGTGGCGGCCGTGGCATCAAGGTGGTGCGTGAGCGCGCCGCGATCCCCGAGCTCTACGAATCGGCCGTGCGCGAGGCCACCGCCGCGTTCGGCCGCGGTGAGTGCTTCGTGGAACGGTTCCTGGACGCACCCCGCCACGTGGAGACCCAGTGCCTCGCGGACCAGTTCGGCAACGTCGTCGTCGTCTCCACGCGGGACTGCTCGCTGCAGCGCCGCAACCAGAAGCTCGTGGAGGAGGCCCCGGCGCCGTTCCTCACGGACGAGCAGAACGAGCGGCTCTACGAGTCCTCCAAGGGGATCCTGCGCGAGGCCAAGTACCAGGGCGCGGGCACGTGCGAGTTCCTGGTGGGCCAGGACGGCACCATCTCCTTCCTGGAGGTCAACACCCGTCTGCAGGTCGAGCACCCGGTCTCGGAGGAGGTCTCCGGGCTGGACCTGGTCCGCGAGCAGTTCCGGATCGCCCGCGGCGAGGCCCTGGGCTACGACGACCCGGAGATCCGCGGCCACAGCTTCGAGTTCCGCATCAACGGCGAGGACGCCGGGCGCAACTTCATGCCCTCCCCCGGCACGCTCACCACGTTCACGGTACCCTCGGGACCCGGTGTGCGCGTGGACTCCGGCGTGGAGGCCGGTGAGACCGTGGGCGGCAACTTCGACTCCATGCTCGCCAAGCTCGTCGTGACCGGCGCCACCCGCACCCAGGCCCTCGAGCGCTCGCGCCGTGCGCTGCAGGAGCTGAGCATCGACGGCATGCCCACCGTGGTGCCGTTCCACCGTGCGGTGGTCTCCGATCCCGCCTTCGCCACCCCGGAGGGCACCCCCTTCACGGTGCACACCCGCTGGATCGAGACCGAGTTCGACAACCAGATCCAGCCCTTCACCGCCACGCCCGAGCCCTCGGAGGAGGAGCCGGAGCGCCAGAGCATCGTCGTGGAGGTCGGGGGCAAGCGCCTGGAGGTCACCGTGCCGCAGCAGCTCGTGGCCGGCGGTGCCCGTACGGCCGCTCCCGCCCCGTCCAAGCAGCGCAAGCAGCGCGGCACCCGTGGCTCCGCCGCCGCCCGCGGCGCGTCCGGGGACTCGCTGACCTCGCCCATGCAGGGGACCATCGTGAAGATCGCGGTCTCCAACGGGGACGAGGTGGCCGAGGGGGACCTGATCATGGTGCTCGAGGCCATGAAGATGGAGCAGCCCCTGACCGCGCACAAGTCCGGCGTGGTCAAGGACCTGGACGTCTCCCAGGGGGACTCGGTCTCCGCCGGGGCGGTGCTCGCGACCATCGCGAGCTGATCCCTCACCCTTTTCGCGCGCTCCTCCACGCCACGCCAGCACGCAGGCCCCGCAGCCCCACCGGCGCGGGGCCTGCGGCGTCGTCGCGCACGTCAAGCATGTATCTCACCATGCGGACATCCAAGTTCACGATGCGGTATTCGGGGCTCTATCTTGAAGGAATTCCAGATACCCGTCCTGTGAGGTTCTCCATGTCGTCACCCGCGTCCACCGTGGAACCCGGCTCCGCCGCACCCCACCCGCACGTTCCGCGCAGCCGCGTGATCCTGGCCTCCCTCGCGGGGACCACGATCGAGTTCTACGACTTCTACGTCTACGCGACGGCCGCAGTGGCGGTGTTTCCCGCCCTGTTCTTCACGGGCAACGACGACACCGCCAAGCTGCTGGCCTCGATGGCCACGTTCGCCGCGGCGTTCTTCGGCCGGCCCATCGGCTCCGTGATCTTCGGGCACTTCGGGGACCGCATCGGGCGCAAGGCCACCCTGATCGGTGCGCTGCTGACCATGGGCATCGCCACGTTCCTCATCGGCGTGCTGCCCACGTACTACCAGATCGGCGTGTGGGCGCCTCTGATCCTCACGATCCTGCGCTTCTGCCAGGGCCTGGGTCTGGGCGGCGAGTGGTCGGGGGCGTCCCTACTGGCCACCGAGTACGCCGAGGAGGGCAAGCGGGCGCGGGCGGCCATGTGGCCCCAGCTGGGTGCGCCGTTCGGCTTCATCCTGGCCAACGGCTTCTTCCTGCTGCTCACCGTGGCCATGCAGTTCGGCACGGCGGGCCACGATCTCGGCACCGGCCACCCGTTCCTGGTGTGGGGCTGGCGCATCCCTTTCCTGGCCTCCGTGGTCATGGTGCTGCTGGGCCTGTGGGTGCGCGTGAAGCTCGAGGAGACCCCCGTGTTCAAGCACGCGGAGAAGCAGGGTGAGAAGGTCACCGCTCCCGTGCTGGAGGTCTTCAAGACCTCGTGGGTGCAGATCGTGCAGGGCACGTTCATCATGCTGGCCACCTACGTGCTGTTCTACCTGATGACCGCGTGGATCCTCTCCTACGGCATCGGCAAGCCCGCCGGGGGCGGGCTGGGCATCCAGTACCGCACCTTCCTGGTGCTGCAGCTGCTGGCCGTGCTGCTCTTCGCGGCCATGGTGCCGGTGTCCGGGTGGCTCGCGGACCGCTTCGGCCGCCGCTCCTCGCAGCTGGTGATCACGTCCCTGATCCTGGTCTTCGGCCTCACGTTCGGGCTCATCATGGACCCCTCGCTCGTGGGCACCGGTGAGGACGCCTCCCTGCTGCGCGTGCTGTTCTTCCTGACCGTGGGCATGACCCTCATGGGCCTCACGTTCGGCTCGATGTCCGCGATCCTGCCCGAGCTGTTCCCCACCAACGTGCGCTACACCGGTTCCGGGATCGCGTACAACGTGGCCTCGATCCTGGGTGCGGCCATCACGCCGTACATCGCCGTGACGCTCAACGCGAACTTCGGTGTGGGCTCGGTGGGGCTGTACCTCTCCTTCGCGGCAGTCATCACCCTGGTGGCCCTGTGGTTCTCCCCCGAGACCCGCCACGTGAACATGAACACCGTGGGTGCCGCGCGGGTGGTCGTGGAGTAGCCCTCCGCCGCCCCAAGGACGACGACGCCGCGGTGACCTTCGCAGAAAAGGTCACCGCGGCGTCGTCGTACCGCGGCCGAGAACTGCGTCAGCGGTGGACGTGCAGGCGGCGCGCGGCCTCCGCAATGGTCCCGGACAGGGACGGGTAGACGGCGAAGGTGTCCGAGAGGTCGTCCACGCCCAGCCGGTGGGTGACCGCGAGGGCGATTGGGAAGATCAGCTCGGAGGCGCGCGGGCCCACCACCACGCCGCCCATCACGGTGCCGCTGCCGCGGCGGGCGAAGATCTTCACGAAGCCGTCGTCCACGGCCATCATCTTGGCGCGCGGGTTGGTGGCCAGGTTCATGGTCATCCCGGTGAACATGGCGGGGTCCGCCTCGACGTCCTGCTGGGTGATACCCACGGACGCGATCTCCGGGGAGGTGAAGATGTTGGAGGCCACCTCGTCCGTGCGCAGCGGGTGGACGATGTCGCCCAGGATGTGGGCCACGGCGATGCGCCCCTGCATGGCGGCCACGGAGGCCAGCGGCATGACCCCGGTGCAGTCGCCCGCGGCGTAGATGCCGGGGGCGGTGGTGCGGGAGACGGCGTCCACGCGGATGTGGCCGGACTCGGTCATGGCCACCCCGGCCTCCTCGAGGCCCATGTCCGCGGTGTTGGGGATGGAGCCCACGGCCAGCAGGCAGTGGGTGCCGCGGATCTTGCGGCCGTCCGAGAGGGTTACCCGCACGCCGTCGCCGGTGTTCTCCACGGCGTCCGCGCGGGAGCGGGAGAGCACGCGCAGGCCGCGGCGCTCGAAGACGTTCTCGAGCACCTGGGCGGCGTCCGTGTCCGAGCCCGGGAGCACCTGCTCGCGCGAGGAGACCAGGGTGACCTCAGAGCCCAGCCCGTTGTACGCGGAGGCGAACTCCGCACCGGTCACGCCGGAGCCCACCACGATGAGCTTCTCGGGGATCTCGGTGAGCTGGTAGATCTGCTTCCAGTTGAAGATCCGCTCGCCGTCCGGCTTGGCGGTGTCCAGCTCGCGCGGGTGCGCGCCCACGGAGACGATGACCACGTCCGCGGTGAGCTCGTAGGGTTCGTCGTCGGTGGGCTCCACCACCACGGTGTGGCGGTCCACGATCTTCCCGCGGCCCTGGACCACGCGCACGCCCACGCGCTCCAGGCCGCGCTTGATGTCACGGGACTGGGTGGCCGCCAGGCGCAGCAGGCGCACGTTGACCTTGTCCAGGTCCACGCGCAGGTTGTTGAGCTCCTCGGTGGCGTCGAGGTCGTCGCCCACGTGCACGCCGAGGTCACGCGCGGAGGCGAAGCGGTTCATGGTGTCCGCGGAGGCGATGAGCGTCTTGGACGGCACCACGTCCGTGAGCACGGCGGAACCGCCCATGCCCTGCTCCTCCACCACGGTGACGTCCGCCCCGAGCGACGCCGCCACGAGGGCGGCCTCGTAGCCACCGGGGCCGCCACCGATGATCACGAGCTTCTGGTCCGCGAATTCCCTCTGCACAGTCATGTCAGCCATGCGCCCCAGCCTACCGGGGCCCGCCCACACGCTGACGCGGCCGCCGTGCGCACCTAGGATGGCGCCATGACTGAGACCACGGCCCAGGATCCCTTCGAACTCGCCCAGCAGGCCGCCGACGTCCTGCGTGAGCGCACCGGTGTGGCGCGGCACAAGATCGCCCTGACCCTCGGTTCCGGGTGGGGAGGTGCCGCGGACCTGCTCGGGGAGACCGTGGCCGAGATCCCCGCGCACGAGGTCCCCGGCTTCTCCAAGCCCGCCCTGGAGGGCCACGGCGGCACGCTGCGCTCCATCCGGCTGCCGGACGGCGAGCACGCCCTGGTGATCGGGGCGCGCACCCACTTCTACGAGGGCAAGGGCGTGCGCGCGGTGTCCCACGGGGTGCGCACCGCGGCGGCGGTCGGAGCGCAGTACATGATCCTCACCAACGGCTGCGGCGGGCTCAACCCGGACTGGGTTCCGGGCACGCCGGTGCTGATCAGCGACCACCTCAACCTCACGGCCCGCTCCCCGCTGGAGGGCGCCACGTTCGTGGACCTCACGGACCTCTACTCCCAGCGGCTGCGCGAGCTGGCCCGCACCGTGGACCCGTCCCTGGAGGAGGGTGTCTACGCGCAGTTCCCCGGCCCGCACTACGAGACCCCCGCCGAGGTGCAGATGGCCAAGGTGCTCGGCGCGGACCTCGTGGGCATGTCCACCGCGCTGGAGGCCATCGCGGCCCGCCAGGCCGGGCTGGAGATCCTCGGCATGTCCCTGGTGACCAACGCGGCCGCGGGCATCAGCCCCGAGGCGCTGTCCCACGAGGAGGTCCTCGAGGCCGGCCGGGCCGCCGGTCCGCGGATCTCCCGGCTGCTCGCGGAGATCGTGGGCAAGCTCTGACCCCGCCGTCGGACGGCGACGGAATGTCAGCAAGTGGGGGTGCCAGGCACTAGACTGGCCCCACGACAGTACTGGGCCCGCCACGGCGGTCTGAAAGGGTGAACTCATGGTCAGAAGAGCAGAAGCCGAGTCCAACGCGCGCCGTGCGTCCACCGGGCGCACCACCGAGGACGGCAGCCACGCCGTGGACGCGGAGACCCGCACCGCCCACGAGCACCACGGCCGCCGCAGGCCGCAGTACTCGGGCGAGGGCGAGATCGTAAAGAACGCCATCCTCTTCGGCGGCGGCATGGTCACCATCGTGGTGAGCCTGTGGCTGTTCAGCACCTACCCGGAGAACTGGTGGCTGTTCTTCCTGGGCATCCTGGCCTACGGCCTGGCCCTGATGGTCCCCACCCTGTTCCTCAGCGGCGCCACCGCCAAGCACTCCACCGGCGGCACCGAGGTCACCCTGGACCTGCCGCGCAACGCGTCCGAGATGGCGCAGCGCGCCGTGGGCACCGGCGAGCAGAAGCAGGACCGCGCCGTCTGACCCGGCGCACGCACCCGAGCACTCCCCAGCAGCCCCGCTCCGTCACCGCGACGAGCGGGGCTGCTGCGCATCCCGGCCCCGGACGACGACGCCGCACCGCACGTGGGTCTCGAGCGTTCAGTTCCGGGGTCGTGGCCGACGACGTGCCGGGTGCCAGTGCCAGTGCCACCAGCACCAGCCGTCTCCTGCGAGCGTCCGGCGTCACGTCGGCGTCACGTCCAGAGGCCGGTGCGCGTCAGCCGCGCGGGCTGCACCCGTCGTGTGCGGAGCGCCGCCCGTCGAACGCGGCGGCCTCCTCGCGTGCCACCGCGCGGCTGTCCGCCGGGGTGAAACCGGCGTCCAGGATCGAGCAGAGGTCCAGCACGCTGTTGACCGGACGCGGGGCGCCGTCGTTGGTGCCACCGTTGTACTCGGCCGTGCTCACGGGGGTGACCCGGGCCGGGTCGTGGCCGAGGTCCTCGAAGACCCAGCGGGCCACCTGCCCCCACGTGCACGGTTCACCGGAGCCGGTGAGGTGGTACGTGCCGTACGGGGCGCCGGAGTCCACGAGGTGCAGGACTCCCGCCGCCAGGTCCGCCGCGGCGGTGAGGCGCCCGTGCTGGTGCGCGACCGCGGAGGGGCCCACCCCCTGCGCGGCCAACCGCGCCATGGTGGCCACGAAGTTCTTCCCCTCCCCGATCACCCAGCTCGTGCGGATCACGTAGTGCCGCGGGCAGGCCCGCACGGCGGTCTCCCCCGCGGCCTTCGACTGCCCGTACACGGACAGCGGCGCCACGGGGTGGTCCGTGGTGTACGCCGAGTCCAGCGGCAGTGCGCCGTCAAACACGTAGTCCGTGGAGAAGTGCACCAGGGTGGTGCCGGCTCGCGCGCACGCCGCGGCGAGCGCTCCCACACTCGTGGCGTTGGCAGCCCATGCCGCCGCTCGGCCCTCGGGGGTCTCGGCCGCGTCCACGGCCGTGAAAGCCGCGGCTTTGACCACGGCACGGTAGCGGCGCAGGGCGTCCCCCGAGCTGATCTCCGCGGGCCAGGAGGCCGGGTCCGCGAGGTCCAGCTCCTCCCGGGTCCATGCGGTGAACGGAACCCCCGTCGTCGACAGCCGCGCCGTGAGGGCCAGGCCCACCTGGCCGCGGGCACCCGGCACGAGCACCGGCGCGGGAGCCAGCGGCGCGACGTCGTCCAGCGCGGGGTGCGCGCGGTCCTTGTCCGGGAGCTCCGCCTGCGTCAGCGGCACGGGCCACTCGATGCCCAGCTGCGGGTCCCCCAGGTTCACGAACGAGTACTCGGCCGTGGCGTCCGCGCGCCAGTGGTCCGTGACCAGGTAGGTGTAGGCGGTGGCCTCCTCCAGTGTCTGGAACGCGTTGCCCACCCCGCGCGGCACGAACACCGCGGTGCCCGGGGTGATCTCGTGCGTGACCACGGTGCCGAAGCCCGGGCCCTCCCGCCGGTCTACCCACGCGCCGAAGATCCGGCCGGTGGCCACGGAGACGTACTTGTCCCACGGCTCGGCGTAGATGCCGCACGTGGGGCCGCGTGAGCCGTTGAACGAGATGTTGTTCTGCACGAAGGAGGCGTCCGGCAGCCCGGCGGCCACGGCCTTGGCGCGCTGCCAGTTCTCCGTGAACCAGCCGCGGTTGTCCCCGTGGACGGGCACGTCCACCAGCAGCAGCCCGTCGATGGCGGTGGTGTGAACGGTGAGGTCCTGAGCGGTCGCTGTCCGGCCTTCCGGTAGGCGGCTTCGGTGGCGGACTTCGCGGGTTCCCACCGGTCCCGGTGCTCGGTGTACCACGCCATGGTGTCCGCGAGGCCCTCCGAGAAGTCCGTCCAGCGCGGCTCCCAGCCCAGCTCAGCGCGGGTGCGGGAGCCGTCGATCGCGTAGCGGCGGTCGTGCCCGGCGCGGTCCGTCACGTGCTCGAACGCGTCCTCCGGTTGACCCATGAGCCGCAGGATCTCCCGCAGCACCGTGAGGTTGTCCCGCTCGCCGTCCGCGCCGATCAGGTACGTGCGGCCGGGGGTTCCGGACTCGAGGATGCGCAGCACGGCGGCGGAGTGGTCCGCCACGTGGATCCAGTCCCGCACGTTCTCCCCCGCGCGGTGCAGCTTGGGCCGCTGCCCCGTGAGGACGTTGGTGATCTGGCGCGGGACGAACTTCTCCACGTGCTGTACGGGCCGTAGTCGTTGGAGCAGTTGGACAGCGCGACCTCCACCCCGAACGAGCGCGCCCACGCGCGCACCAGGTGGTCCGACGCCGCCTTGGTGGCCGAGTCCGGGCTCGACGGCGCCCGCGTCCGCAACGTCCCCCACCACCAGCTCGCAGCGGGCCGGGTCAGCGGTGGCCAGGTTCTCGCGGTTGCCCGCGTAGGTGAGCTTGTCCAGCACGGTCACGGAGTGCTCCGTGTTCTCCAGGACGTGGTGCACGAAGTTGGCGCCGATGAACCCGGCGCCGCCGGTCACGAGCAGATGTCCTATGACTGTTCATCACAGGAGCCCCGAGCGGGGGACGCGCTCAGCCGATGCGCCGCGGGGCCGACTCCCCCCGGGGACACTACCCCGCGGCGTCGTCCGTGCCGCCGGCGGGTTCGAGCACCGGGAAGATCGCGTCCAGCACCTCGCGGGCCCAGGCGAGGATGTCCCCGTCCACGAGGTCCTTGCCGCCGATCCGCGCGGTCTTGGGCTTGGGGGTCAGCACCATGCGCTGCTCCGTGCCCGGCACCGGCCGCACCTGCGAGCCCGGGTACATGCGCTGCAGCCGCATCTCGCGGGACTCCGCGAGCTCCGCCGGGGAGAAGCGGATCATGTTCCCCTGCGTGGCCACGTCCGTGAGACCGGCCGCGCGGGCGCGGATGCGCAGCCGGGCGACGTCCAGCAGGTTGGAGACCGGGACGGGCACGGGACCGTAGCGGTCCACGAGCTCCTCCGCGGCCTCCGCGACCGCCTGCTCCGTGGTGGCGTTGGCGAGCGTGCGGTAGGCCTCCAGGCGCAGCCGCTCCCCCGGGACGTAGTCGTGCGGCAGGTGCGCGTTGACGGGCAGCTCGATCTTCATCTCGGCGGGCCCGGTCTCCTGGTCCCCGCGGTACTCGGCCACGGCCTCCCCCACGAGCCGCAGGTACATGTCGAATCCCACCCCGGCGATGTGCCCGGACTGCTCACCGCCCAGCAGGTTGCCGGCTCCGCGGATCTCGAGGTCCTTCATGGCCAGCTGCATGCCCGAGCCCAGCTCGTTGTGCGCGGCCACGGCCTTGAGCCGTTCCAGGGCGGTCTCGCTCAGCGGCTTCTCCGCCGGGTACAGGAAGTACGCGTACGCGCGCTCCCGCCCGCGGCCCACGCGCCCGCGCAGCTGGTGCAGCTGCGAGAGCCCGTAGCGGTCCGCGTGGTCCACGATCAGCGTGTTGGCGTTGGCGATGTCCAGCCCGGTCTCCACGATGGTCGTGCAGATCAGGACGTCGAACTTCTTCTCCCAGAAGTCCACGATGATCTGCTCCAGCCGCGACTCGCTCATCTGCCCGTGGGCGACGGCGATCCGCGCCTCGGGCACGAGCTCGGCCAGTTCCTTGGCGCGCGCCTCGATGGTCGAGACCCGGTTGTGGATGAAGAACACCTGGCCCTCGCGCATGAGCTCGCGGCGCACCGCGGCGGAGACCTGCTTGTTGGTGTACGGCCCCACGTAGGTGAGCACCGGGTGGCGCTCCTCCGGCGGGGTGGCCAGCGTGGAGGTCTCTCGGATGCCCGTCATGGACATCTCCAGGGTGCGCGGGATGGGCGTGGCGGACATCGCGAGGACGTCCACGTCCGTGCGCATGGCCTTGAGCTTCTCCTTGTGCTCCACGCCGAAGCGCTGCTCCTCGTCGATGATCACCAGCCCCAGGTTCTTGAACTGCATCTCCTTGCTCAGCAGCCGGTGCGTGCCGATCACCACGTCCACCGCGCCGCTGCGCAGCCCCTCCATGGTGGCCCGGGACTCCTTGGCGCTCTGGAAGCGCGAGAGGGTGGCCAGGCGCACGGGGAAGCCGGAGAAGCGCTCGGCGAAGGTCCCGGTGTGCTGCTGCGCGAGCAGGGTGGTGGGCACCAGCACGGCCACCTGCTTGCCGTCCTGCACCGCCTTGAACGCGGCGCGCACGGCCACCTCGGTCTTGCCGTAGCCCACGTCACCGGAGATCAGCCGGTCCATGGGGATGGGCCGCTCCATGTCCGCCTTAACCTCGTCGATCGTGGTGAGCTGGTCGGGGGTCTCCACGTACGGGAAGGCTTGCTCCAGCTCGCGCTGCCACGGGGTGTCCGGGCCGAAGGCATGACCCTTGGACGCCATGCGCGCGGAGTACAGGCGGATCAGCTCGTTGGCGATCTCCTTGACGGCCTTCTTGGCGCTGCGCTTGGTCTTGCTCCAGTCCGCACCACCCATCTTGGACAGCGACGGCGCCTCGCCGCCCACGTACGTGCTCACCTGGTCGAGCTGGTCCGTGGGCACGAAGAGCCGGTCCCGGGGACCGTTGCGCTTGGACGGCGCGTAGTCCAGGACGAGGTACTCGCGCACGGGCTTGGGCTGGCCCGGCGCGGTCATCGCACCGGCGATGGGGCGCTGGACGAGTTCCACGAACTGCCCGATGCCGTGCTGCTCGTGCACCACGTAGTCGCCCTTCTGCAGGGCCAGCGGGTCCACCTGGTTGCGCTTGCGGCGCTGCGGCAGCTTGCGCTCCGCGCGGTTGTCGTAGGTGCTCGAGCGCCCGAGCACGTCCGCCTCCGTGAGCAGCGCGGTGCGGGTGGCCTCGAGCACGAAGCCGCGGCCCGCGCGCGCCGTCGTCAGCTCCACGAGCCCCGGCTGCGGGGGCTCGGTCAAGGAGTCGTAGCGGGCGGCGGGGATCTGCGCCACGTGCAGCAGCTCGCTCAGCCGCTGCAGCGGACCCGGCCCGTCGGTCACCAGAACGACCCGCCACTCCTCGCGCACCCGATCCGCCAGGAATGCGAGCATTGCCTCCACGTCCCCCGAGAAGCGGGTGGGTTCGCGCCCGCCCACGGTCAGGGTGTCCGCGTCCGTGTCCGCGAGGTGGACCTCCTCCTCGGGGGTGTCGGCGTCGATGTCCGAGGTGGTCACGGCGTTGACGTTCAGACCGGTGACGGACCACCAGCCCACCGTGCGGTCCAGGGCGAGCTCGCGGACCTCCGCGATGGTGTGGAACGAGCCGGACGAGAGCGAACGGGTGGCGCCGTCGTCCGTGTCCAGCGCAGTGTTCAGGTCCAGGGGCGCGTCGTTGCCGCCGGAGGCGGACTCCCACGCGGCCATGAGGAACTCCTCGTTGGTGGCCACGAGATCGTGGGCGCGCGCCCGCACCTTCTCCGGCTCGAGCACCACGGTCATGGAGCCCTCCGGCAGCAGGGACATCACCTGCACCATGTCGTCCGCGAGCAGCGGAGCGAGGGACTCCATGCCCTCCACGTACTGGCCCCCGGCAATGCGCTCGAGCATCTCGCGGCCGCCGGGCAGCTGCTCCTTGAGCTTGGCGGCGCGGGACTGCACGGAGGGCGTCACGAGCAGCTCGCGGCACGGCGGGGCCACGACGACGCTCGGGTGGGTGGCGTCCGCGAGGGTGCGCTGGTCCGCGACGGCGAACCAGCGCATCTCGTCCAGCTCGTCCCCGAAGAACTCCAGGCGCACCGGGTGGTCCTCGGTGGGCGGGAAGACGTCCACGATCCCGCCGCGCACCGCGAACTCCCCGCGCTTGGTGACCATGTCCACACGCGCGTACGCCGCCGCGGCCAGGTCCGTCACGAGCGCCTGGAAGTCGTAGTCCCGACCGGTGCGCAGGGTCACGGGCTCCATCTCGCCGAGCCCGGCGACCACCGGCTGCAGCACCGAGCGCACCGGCGCGACGACCACGCGCAGCGGGTCCCCCGCCTCCGGGTGCGCGAGGCGGCGCAGCACGCCCAGGCGCTGACCGACCGTGTCCGAGCGCGGGGAGAGCCGCTCGTGCGGCAGGGTCTCCCAGGACGGGAAGTTGGCGACCGTCTCCGCGGGCAGATAGGAGGCGAGCGCGGCCTGCACCTGCTCCGCCTCGCGGCCCGTGGCCGTGACGGCCAGCAGCACCGGGGCAGGGCCACCGTCCGAAGACGACGCCGCGTGCGCCTCCTCCAGACCCGCCGCGACCTGCGCGAGCACGGGCGCGCGCAGACCGTCCGTGGCGCTGATGATGGTCTCCGCCGAGCGCTCCGCGAGGGGCCGCGCGGCCTGGGTGCGGACGTTGGCGAAACCGCGGTCCTCGCTGAGGGCGGTGAGCAGACCGGTCAGGGACATGGGTGGCGGGCTCCTGGAAGAGTGCGTGCGGTACCGCTCCGGAACGCGTGGTGCCTCGCGGCACACGCTCGGAACGGGTCGTGCGGATCGCGTGCCAGCCTACTCGGGGGCTCGGACACGCTCAGCGCACGGGGGGCGGCCGTCGAGGTCCCACGCCCCGGCCTCGTGCGCGGGCGGTTCGTGCGCCGTCGTCTCGTACGCTGAGGACATGAGGACCTCGCAGCCCCACGTACTGGCCGGACGCACGGTGGCGGTCACGGCGCACCGCCGCGCGAGCGAGCAGGGTGGCGCGTTCGAGCGCCACGGTGCGCGGGTCGAGTACGCCCCCGCCCTGAAGATCACGCCCCTGGACGAGGACGACGACGTCGTGGCCGCCGCCCGCGAGACCGTCGCCTCCGGACCGGGCACCGTGCTGGTCACCACCGGCTACGGGCTCAAGCGCTGGCTCGCGGTGGCGCAGGAGCACGGTCTGCACGACGAGCTCCTCGCGGTGCTGCGTGCGAGCACCGTGCTCGCCCGCGGGGCCAAGGCCAGGGGCCAGCTGCAGGCGCTGGAGATCCCGTGCGCCTACACGGGCTCCTCCGGGCGGACCGCGGAGCTCGTGGACCGCGTGCTCGAGGACCCGCCCCGGGGCACGGTGACCGTCCAGCTGCACGGCACCGCGGACCACGAGCAGCTCGAACGGTTGCGCGCGGCGGCGCTCTCCGTCCGGGTCGTGGCGCCGTACCGGTGGGCCTCCGCGGACGAGGGCTCGCGGCTCGCCGAGCTGGTCCGTGGCATCGCCGCCGGTGAGGTGGACTACGTGACGTTCACGGCCGCCCCCGCGGTGGACGCCGTGCTCGACGCCGCCCGCGAGGCCGGGTGCCTCGACACCGTGGTCACCGCGCTGCGCGACGGGCCCTGCACCGCCGTGGCAATCGGTCCCGTGTGCGTGCAGCCCCTGGAGGAGGCCGGCATCCACAACGCCGTGGTGCCCGAGCGGTTCCGCCTGGGGGCCATGGTCAAGGCCGTGTGCGATCACGCCGCGGCGGCGGCCTCCCGGTAGTGCTCCACCACGAGCTCCACGAGTTCGGGGGGCACCGGGCCGGGGCTCACGAGCAGCGGCTCGGCCACCACGTCCGCCTCCGCCGCGAGCGCCCGCCCGTGGAAGAAGCCGGGGGCGAGCAGGTACGGCACCACGAGCACCCGACCCGCACGGCCGCCGGGCGCTGACTCCGAGAGCTGCGCGGCGTCGTCGCCGGTCGCGAGGTTCTCGCGCGCGGCGGCAACGGCCTCCGGCAGTGTCGGGTGTGCGGCGGAGAGGTAGGCGGTGGATACCGGCAGCCCGAGAAGGTTGGAGAGCATCTCCGCGACGCGTTCGCAGTCCTCGCCCGCGCGGGGGTCGGAGGACCCGGCGGAGACCATGACCACGCTGTCCTCCGGACCCACGGCGGACTCGCCCGCGGCGTGGACCGCTTCGTGGAGCCGACGCGCCAGCAGGGTTGCGAGCCGGGGGTCCGGGCCGAGGGCCACCGCCACGCGGTGGTGCTCCGATCCCCGGACGGCGCGGGCCATGTCCACGAACACGTGGTAGCCGGCGGAGAGCAGCAGCGGCACCACCACGGCGGACTCGCGCGCGAACTCCGCGGTGCGCGCGGCGAGATCCGGCTCCTGGACGTCCACCCACGTGGCCACCACGGGGACGTCGCGCAGGGCGGCCCGCACCTCGGCCACGAGCGCGGCCACGGCGGCCTGGCCCCGCGGGTCACGGGTGCCGTGGGCGCAGGCGAGGAGAACGGGGGTCGAGGAGGTCGGAGTGCTCACGCCTCCCATTGTGCCGCGCGGATCCCGCCGGGTGCCGGGCAGGTCCGTCGCCCCCGAAGGCTTCCACGACGTGCAGCACCACGGGTCGGTGCCCGGGGCCCTGCTCACTCACGGCGGCCCCCGATGCGACGGCCGCCATGACATCGTCCTGGCACGTGAGCGCCCGGTCCGGTGTGCGTGCAACCGCCCCTGGTTCTTGCAGATACATTCATCCCCCGATGATTCCGTGACCGCGCGGCAGCGCGCGGGGCGCACGCGGAGCACTCGCCCCTTCGTGCACGCGACGGAGTCCCCACCCCGTCGAGCACGGCCCCGTCCCGGCACGGGAGCGAGGGCCGCCCCTCAGTCTAAGGACGCCGGGCGTCATGATCTTGCGTCCAGCCGCATCCAGCTTGCCCTTTCTTTGGCGGACACCCGTCTCCACACAGCGGCTCCCCCGGCGACCAGAGGGTCGTCACCCTCCGCGAGAGCCCTCGGGCCGTTGCCGGAGCATGCGCGACTAGGATGAACCCAGCACCCGCGGCGGCCGGAGGCCACGCGGGACCGACGAATCGGCACCGATCCATAAGGAGCACCATGTCCGTCAACGCTTCCACCACGATCAAGGCCCCCGTGGACACCGTCCTGAAGACGTTCGTGGACGAGGCCTTCGTGCGCCACGTCAGCGACAAGGCCGGCACGCAGCTCGAGTCCTTCGAGGTCAACGGGGACACCTCCACCGCGTTCACGGCCACCACCGTGCGCAGCATGGGTGCGGACAAGCTGCCGGACGTCGTGCAGAAGTTCGTCAAGGGCGGCGTGAAGCTGACCCAGGTGGACACCTACGACGCCCCCGCCGCGGACGGCACCCGCACGGTGCGCAGCGAGATTAAGGCCGGCGGCATCCCCGTGGGGGCGACCGCCATCCAGACCATCAAGCCGCTCGGCGAGGAGGAGACCTCCGTGGACGTCTCCGGCGAGGTCCAGGCCAGCATCCCGCTGGTCGGCAAGAAGATCGCCGCGGCGGCCGAGCCCTACATCGGCAAGGCGCTGACCCTGCAGGCACGCGCCGCCGAGGCGTGGATCGCCAAGGGCTGAGGCCCGCGGCCCACCGGTCGGCCGGGTCGCGCCCGCGGCGGGGCCCGGCCCCTTTCCACTCGACACGACGATCGCGGTCCGCACGCGGGCCACGCGACGGGAGCTTTATCTCTTGAGTACGGACACGCAGACGCCCTCGGGGCCCGGCAGTTCCATCACCGCCTTCCTGCGCCGGGACACGACCGGCGGCCTCTTCCTGCTGATCGCCATGCTGCTGGCCCTGGTGCTGGCCAACTCCCCCTGGAGCGAGTTCTACTTCGGGGTGCGCGACGCCGAGGTGGGGCCGCCCCTGACCGGCCTGCAGCACACCGTGGCGCACTGGTCCGCGGACGGGCTGCTCGCCCTGTTCTTCTTCCTCACGGGCCTGGAGCTGAAGACGGAGTTCGTCGACGGCGAGCTGCACAACATCCGCAAGGCCATCCTGCCCGTGGTGGCCGCCGCCGGTGGTGTGCTCGTGCCGGCACTGATCTTCCTGGGGGTGAACCTCGCCTCCGGCGGTGAGGCGAGCGCGCTGCACGGCTGGGCCGTCCCCACCGCCACGGACATCGCGTTCGCCGTGTCCGTGCTGGCGGTCGTGGGCTCGTCCCTGCCCGTGGCCATGCGCACGTTCCTGCTGACGCTGGCGGTCGTGGACGACCTGATCGCGATCCTCATCATCGCGTTTGTCTACACGGAGAGCGTCAAGGTCGGCTTCCTGGGTGGCGCAGCGGTGCTGCTGGCCCTCTTCTGGTTCCTCACCCACAAGTACATGGCGTGGTTCATGCACAAGAAGTGGGCCGCGTGGGTCATCCTGCTGCCCATCGGCCTCGTCACCTGGTGGCTCGTGTACGAGTCCGGGATCCACGCGACCATCGCCGGTGTGCTGCTGGGCTTCATGGTCCCCGTCCTGAAGCAGGAGCCGCGGGTGATCCGTGAGGAGGACCCCCGCATGGGTCTCGCCCCCACGCTCGAGCACCGCTTCCGCCCGCTGTCCAACGGGATCGTCATCCCCGTCTTCGCCTTCTTCTCGGCCGGTGTGGCCGTGGGCGGTCTGAGCGGCATCAAGGACGCCGCCATGGACCCGGTGTCCCTGGGCATCGTCGCGGGCCTGGTGCTCGGCAAGCCCATCGGCATCTTCGGGGCCTCGTGGCTCATGGACCGCTTCACGTCCGCGGAGAAGGACAAGGACTACACGTGGTTCGACATGTTCGGCATGACGTTCGTGGCCGGCATCGGCTTCACGGTGTCCCTGCTGGTCGCGGAGCTGAGCTTCGGCGAGGGCAGCCCGCACAGCGACCACGCCAAGGTGGGCATCCTGTGCGGCTCGTTCCTGGCCGCGCTGATCGGTGCCGCACTGGTGGCTCCGCGCAACGCCAAGTACAAGAAGATGCGCGCGGCCGGTGAGGACCCGGACACCCTCGACTGAGCCCGCGGTCGTGCCCGCGCGGCACGGCACCCGTGGCAACGGGCCCGGCACCTCGGTGCCGGGCCCGTTCCCGTCCTCTGCCCGTTCGCGGGGCGGCCTCAGGCCGGATTGCGCGCGTGGAAGTGCTGCTGCGCCTCCGTGAGACCCCGTTCGGTGTACATCTCCACGGCGTCCGCGGCGTCGGAGACGAGCAGCGGCAGCTCCTTGGCCTGGGATCCGGAGAACCGCTTGAGCACGTAGTCGGCGGTGTCCATGCGACCCGGGGGCCGGCCCACCCCCACGCGCACCCGCACGTAGTCCCTGCCGCCCATGCCCTTGGTGATGTCCCGCAGACCGTTGTGCCCGCCCTCACCGCCGCCACGCTTGAGCTTGACGGCGCCGAACGGGAGGTCGACGTCGTCGTGCACCACCACGAGGTCCTCGAGGCCCAGCGAGTAGTACTTGGCGAGTGCGCTGACCGGTCCGCCCGAGACGTTCATGAAGCTCAGGGGCTGCGCCAGGACCAGCCGGGGCGCGCCGGGGCGCATCCTGGTCTCCGCCACGGCGGCACGCGCCCTGTGAGCAGACAGTTTCTCCCCCGCCCGGTCGGCGAGCTCCGCCACGACCATCGCGCCGATGTTGTGGCGCGTCCCCGCGTACGTGTCCCCGGGATTGCCCAGCCCCACCACCAGGGTGCGCTCCGTCATCTCGTGCTCCTTCTCATCGCATGTCGTGGTGCCCGCCGGTATCCCGGGCCGACCGCCCGCGCCGGCTCCTGCGCGGCGTCGGCCGCTCCACTGCGGCACGGCCACGGGGCCTCTCAACGCCGCGCGGCGGCAGACACCGTGTGCCTGCCGCCGCGCGGGGTGCCGCACCCGTCCGGGAGCGGCGAGGGGTGTGCGAGCTTACTCGCCGTCCTCGGACTGCTCCTCGGAGCTCTCCTCGGCCTGCTCGCCCTCGGCGGCCTCGTCCTCGGTCTCGGGCTCCTCGCCCAGGTCCTGCTCGACCGGCTCGGAGACGTGGACGACCAGCAGCTCGGGGTCGGAGACCAGCGTGACGCCGGAGGGCAGCACGACGTCCGAGGCGTGGATGTGCTCGCCGGCCTCGCGGCCCTCGATGTCCACCACGAAGTGCTCGGGCACCTTGAGGGCGTCCGCCTCGACCAGCAGGACGTTCTCCTCGAGGTTGTGCACGGCGGTCGGGGCGACCTCGCCCTCGACGGTCAGGGGCACCTCGACCTCGACGCGCTCGCCGCGGCGCACGGTCAGCAGGTCGATGTGCAGGATCTCCGGGCGCACCGCGTGGCGCTGCACCTCCTTGATCATGGCCAGGTGGCCCTCGCCGTCCACGTCGATCTCGAGCACGGCGTTCGGGTTGCGGGACGCGAGCATCATCTCGTGGCCCGGCAGGACCACGTGCAGCGGCTCGGCACCGTGGCCGTAGATCACGGCGGGGATCTGGTCGTTGGCGCGCAGGCGGCGGGCGTAGCCCTTGCCGAACTCGGTGCGCAGGGTTGCGGGGATGGTGATGACGTCCACCATGGTGGGTCTCCTTCGATCGTGGGTCCGGATGGTCACCTCGGACCGTCCGAGCAGCTCGGCGCTCCCGCACCTCGCCTCGCGGACGACTTCCGACCGACGTGGTGCGGCACCCCACTCGCCCACCCGCCGGGAGTGTTCACCGGGGGTGGCGGATCGGGATCCACAGGCCGTCGTCGATAACGGGGCAGAATTGCGCCCCCTCGCCTTGGCAACGCCAGCCAGGCTACCACGACGACGCCGCCCGCGGTTCGTCCACCCGACGGTGGTGGTTGACCCCCAAGGGGGCCACGAACGGGGCCGGAAGCCTTCGTCACATGTCCACAAATCAGTACCGATTCATGCAATCTGCGCCTATCGGCCCTGGTGGGAGGGTATATTCGGTGATTAACGGGCGTAAATCTCGGGGGAGATGAACGCCGTGGTGCGGGGACCGCCTCTGACTCGGTCGCCGCATCCGAGCGAGCGCGTGGGGCGTCTCGCCGTCGAACGGTTCTGGGGGGAAGGTTCGTCGACCGTGTTCCAACAAGCACGTCAAAAACACCGGCACGTCTCGTGGCGGCACAGCTACCAGCAGAAGCTGCGGATCTACGACGCCGTGTCCCTGGTGGTGGCGCTGGTCGCCGCCCAGGTGCTGCGGTTCGGGTGGCTGCAAGGGCTGCTGCAGCTCGACACGCTGCTGCCCGTCCCGTACTGGCTCGTGGGCCTGCTGCTCGCCGTCGTGTGGTGGAGCTGGCTCGAGCTGCGCGGCACGCGCGAGGTCCGCCTGATCGGCAACGGCGCGGAGGAGGCCAAGCAGCTCGTCACCGCCTCGCTCACGCTCTTCGCGGCGATCGCCATCGCGTCCTACGCGTCCAACGTGCCGACCGCCCGCGGGTACATCCTGATCGCGCTGCCGCTGGGCACGCTCGCGCTGCTCGCCGGGCGCATGTGGGCCCGCCGGCAGCTGATCCTGCGCCGGGCCAGGGGCCAGAACATGTCCCGCACCATGGTCGTGGGCCGCTTCCCCGGAGCCGTTGAGCTCGTGGGCGAGCTGCAGGAGCGCCCGGACGCCGGCTTCGACTCCGTGGTCGTCTACATGCCCACCTCCCACCACCGGCTGCCCGCCTCGCTGGAGTCCGTGCGGCTACCGGAGAACGCGCTGGCCCCCTCCGACCGGCCGAGCGTGGCGGGCATCGTGCAGGCGTGCCGCGAGCACGACGTCGAGACCCTGGTGATGGCCTCCGCGGTGCCGCTGAGCACCACCGAAATCCGGCACCTGGGCTGGGCGCTCGCGGACGAGCGGATCCGCCTGGTGATGAACACCGGCCTCACCGACATCGCCGGGCCCCGCATCCACACGCAGCAGGTCGCCGGCCTGCCGCTGATCCACGTGGCCACGCCGCGCTTCACGCGCGCCAAGAAGCTCGTCAAGCGGCTGATCGACATCGTGGGCTCCCTGACCGCCCTGGTCCTGCTCTCCCCCGTGATGATCGTGCTGGGCATCCTGGTCAAGGCACACGACGGCGGGCCCGCCTTCTTCGCGCAGGAGCGCGTGGGGATCGACGGCACCCGGTTCCGGATGCTCAAGTTCCGCTCCATGTACGTGGACGCGGAGGAGCGCAAGGCCGCGCTGGTCGCCGCCAACGAGTCGGAGGGCGGTGTGCTGTTCAAGATGAAGGACGACCCCCGCGTGACCAAGCCCGGCAAGTGGATGCGCCGCTACAGCCTGGACGAGCTGCCGCAGTTCATCAACGTGCTCAACGGCACCATGTCCCTCGTGGGGCCGCGACCCCCGCTGGCCAGCGAGGTGGACAAGTACGAGCAGCACGTCTACCGGCGCCTGCGCGTGCGCCCCGGGATCACCGGGCTGTGGCAGGTCTCGGGACGCTCGGACCTAGACTGGAACCAGAGCGTGCGCCTGGACCTCTACTACGTGGAGAACTGGTCCCCGCTGCAGGACATGATCATCATGCTGCGCACGGTGCGCGCGGTCTTCGCCTCGGACGGCGCCTACTAGCGGCACGCGGGCCCACTTCGCACGCCCCCGTCGTACACCCTCCTCACATTGTGGGGCCGGTGCGGACGGGGGCGTCGTCGTCCTCGGAAATCGAAACTTTTCCGTCCCGAAATCAGCCCGTTATCCACCGAGCCTGCCCGGGATACTTCACTTTTCCCAGGGAACATTTACACTTTCTAGTGCGTCCCCCCGGGTCACTCCACTTCCCCCCTTCGAGTGGCTTTCCCCCACGCAGTAAAGGCTCTACGTATGATCCCCCCCAAACGATCCGTGCTGCCCGCCGCCGTGACCGCGGCCGTGCTGGCACTTTCCACCTTCGTGCCCGCCGTTGCGGCGGACGAACCCCACCAGAACCTCAACCCGGACAAGGGTGACGTGGTCTCCGTCGAGACCAAGGAGCTCCAGACCGTGGTCGAGGACCCGAAGCTCCCGGCGGCCCCGCCGAAGACCGGGGACAAGAACCCCGGCGCGACCATGGGCCAGAAGATGAAGTCCATGGAGGACACCACCCGCGTGTCCAAGGCCTCGGAGAAGGAGCTCGACAAGGTCGCCGACACCGTCCTGGGCGAGGAGCCCACCGGCTCCGGCACCACGAAGAAGCCGGGCGCGGCCTCCGCCAGCCCGAGCGCGGCGTCGTCCTCGAGCGCCTCCGCAAAGGCCGCCGGTGCCACTTCCGTGGGGCCCGCGGGCTCGATGTCCCTCGTGATCCAGGCGTCCACGTGGCGTCCGGCAGGGATCGCCGGCATGGACGTGTCCGGCTGGCAGCCCGCCATCAACTGGAGCGCGGAGTACAACGCCGGCGCTCGCTTCGCGTACGTCAAGACGACCGAGGGCATCAACTACCGTTCCGAGGCGTTCAACGACCAGTACACCGGGTCTTACGCCGTGGGCATGAACCGCGGCGGCTACCACTTCGCACTGCCCAGCCAGTCCTCGGGCGCCCAGCAGGCGGACTTCTTCGTCAACAACGGCGGCGGCTGGTCCGCGGACGGCCGCACCCTGCCCGGCCTGCTGGACATCGAGTACAACCCGTACGCCTCCCTGGGCAACACGTGCTACAACATGTCCCAGGGGCAGATGAACTCGTGGATCAAGTCCTTCTCGGACCGCTACAAGCAGCGCACCGGTCGACTGCCCGCGATCTACACGACCACCGACTGGTGGACCACGTGCACGGGCAACACGTCCCAGTTCAACAACCACCCCCTGCACCTTGCGTCCTACGGTGTGGCCTACCCCCAGTCCTTCCCCAACGGGTGGTCCTCCCACGACCTGTGGCAGTTCACGGACAACGGCCCGTTCTCCGGTGACTCCAACGTGTACGGCGGGTCCTGGGCGCAGTACGCCTCCCTGGCGTCCTCGAGCACCTACAAGCCGTTGGGCGGGCGGGCCTCCGGGTACTCGGTGGGCGGCGGCATCGGCACCGTCTACCGTGCGACCGGCGGCGCCGGCGTCTGGGGCGACCCGGTGACGGGCGAGGGCAACGCGGCCTACGGCGGGCGCTACCAGGAGTTCGTGAAGAACGGCGTGAAGTCCACCGGCTACTGGCACCCCCGCACCGGCGGGCACATGCTGCGCAACACCACCAGCATCGGCCAGAAGTTCCTCTCCGCCGGGCGCGAGCGTGGCTACGGCTTCCCCATCAACCAGGAGCGCAACGCCTCCGGCGGGGCGTTCCAGGTGTTCCGCACCACCGCGGGCAAGGACACCAAGGTGATGTGGAGCAGCCGCACGGGTTCCCACGCCATCAAGGAGTTCGGCGCGATCGGCCAGCGCTGGGCACGCGACGGCATGGAGAACGGCTACGGCTTCCCGACCACGGACGAGTACCGCGCGGGCACCGAGGTGCGCCAGCAGTTCTCCAAGGGCTACATGATCGGCTACAACACCGCCAACGGCGCGACCCGGGTGGTCAAGCTGTGATCCGGATCTGATCCGCTCTGGCGCCACCACGGCGCGCACGACGGCGGGCGGTCCCCTCCCAGGGTCGCCCGCCGTCCGTCGTTCGGGCCGCACCCGGAAGTGCAGAAGTGCCCAGGTCCCGTCACGGGATCTGGGCACTTCTGCGACTGGGAGGCGTCCGGCCTGCGGGTTCACGCGCCACGGTCGGCGCGGTGCACCGCGCCGGGCGGCTCAGGAGTGGCCGTTGAAGAGGCTCGTCACGGAGCCGTCCTCGAAGACCTCCTGGATGGCGCGGGCGATCAGCGGGGCGATCGAGAGGACCGTGAGGTTCTCGAAGGTGTGCTCCTGCGGCACGGGCAGGGTGTCCGTGACCACGACCTCGTCCGCGCCGCAGTTCGCGAGGCGCTCCACGGCGGGGTGGGAGAACACGGCGTGGGTCGCGGCGATGATCACATTGGTGGCGCCCTGGTTCTTGAGCACCTGCACCGCCCCGGTGATGGTTCCGCCGGTGTCGATCATGTCGTCGATGAGCACGCACGTGCGGCCCTGGATGTTGCCCACGACCTCCTTGGAGACCGCCTGGTTGGGCACGGTGATGTCACGGGTCTTGTGCACGAACGCGAGCGGGGCACCGCCCAGGCGCTCGGCCCACTGCTCGGCCACGCGCACGCGGCCGGTGTCCGGGGACACCACGGTCACGTTGTCCACGTCCACCACGGAGCGCACGTAGTCGCTGAGCAGCGGGATAGCCATGAGGTGGTCCAGCGGGCCGTCGAAGAAGCCCTGGATCTGCGCGGTGTGCAGGTCCACGGACATCAGGCGGTCCGCGCCCGCGGTCTTGTACAGGTCCGCGATCAGGCGGGCGGAGATGGGCTCGCGGCCGCGGTGCTTCTTGTCCTGGCGGGCGTACGGGTAGAACGGGCTGACCACGGTGATGGACTTCGCGGAGGCGCGCTTGAGCGAGTCGATCATGATCAGCTGCTCCATCAGCCACTGGTTGATGGGGGCCGGGTGGGACTGGATCAGGAACGCGTCCGCGCCGCGCACCGACTCGCCGAAGCGCACGTAGGTCTCACCGTTGGCGAAGTCGTACGCGTCCGTGGGGACCAGTTCGGTGCCCAGCTCGCTCGCGATGTTCTCGGCCAGCTCGGGGTGCGCGCGCCCCGAGAGCAGAACCATGCGGTTCGAACCCGTGTTGGTGATGCCGGTCATGTGAACTCGCTTCCCTTGAATTCCTGCTGGATCACTGCTCGCGTGGCGTGCGCCCGGACTCAGGCGTGCTCGTCGCGCTCAGGCTGTGTGGCGGCCTCCGCCGCGCGGGCCGCCGCCGTGCCGGGACGGTGCTTCTGCACCCATCCTTCCACGATGACCTGCTTCCCCTCCGTGAGCACGAGCGCGCCCGCGGGGACGTCCTTGCGCACGGTGGTCCCGGCCCCCGAGTAGGCGCCGTCGCCCACAGTCACGGGTGCCACGTACATGTTGTCGGAGCCCATGCGGACGTCGTTGCCCACGGTCGTGTGGTGCTTGGCCACGCCGTCGTAGTTGACGAACACGGAGGCCGCCCCGATGTTCGAGTTCTCCCCGATGGTCGCGTCCCCCACGTAGGACAGGTGCGGAACCTTGGAACCGCGGCCGATGCTGGCCTTCTTGGTCTCCACGAACGTGCCGATCTTGCCGTCCTCGCCCAGCACGGTGCCGGGGCGCAGGTAGGCGAACGGGCCCACGCTGGAGCCGGCCTTGAGCTCGGACTCGCTGCCGTGGGTGCGGGTCACGGTGGCGCCGCGGCCCACGACCACGTCCGTGAGGGTCGTGTCGGGGCCGACGACGGCGTCCTCCCCCACCCGGGTGGCGCCGTGCAGCTGGGTGCCGGGCAGCACGGTGCTGTCCGCCTCGAGCTCCACGGTGTCGTCGATCCAGGTGGTGGCGGGGTCCACGATGCTCACGCCGTTGCGCATGTGCGCCTCGAGCGTGCGCTGGTTCAGGTAGCGGCCCAGCGCGGCGAGCTGGACGCGGTCGTTGGCGCCCTCGAGCTCCATGTAGTCGGCCATCTTCAGGGCGTCCACGCGGTGGCCGGCCTCGCGCGCCAGGCGGGGGACGTCCGTGAGGTACTTCTCCGCCTGCGCGTTGTCCGTGTCCACGCGGGACAGCGCGTCCCGCAGCACGGCGGCGTCGAACGCGAAGATCCCGGAGTTGACCTCGGTCACGGCGCGCTCGGCATCCGTGGCGTCCTTGAACTCCTTGATCTCCGTGAACTCGCCGTTGCCGTCCCGCAGGATCCGGCCGTACTTGCCAGGCTCCGGGTGGTCCGCGCTCAGCACGGTCACGGCGTTGCCGTGGGAGGTGTGGTGGGCCACGAACTCGCGCAGCGTCTGGGCGGTGAGCAGGGGGACGTCCCCGTAGGTCACGAGCACGGTGCCGCTCACGGGCGACTCGGCGTCCAGCACCTCGAGCCCGGCGTCCACGGCGGAACCGGTGCCGGGGACGTCCGACTGGTCCGCCACGAGCACCTCGGGGTCCAGCTCGGCGATGTGCCCGGCCACGAGGTCCCGCTGGTGGCGCACGACGGCGACGACGCGCTGCGGCTCGAGCTCGCGGGCGACCTTCAGCGCGTGGCCCACCATGGAGCGTCCGCCGATCGCGTGCAGGATCTTGGGCGTCCTGGACTTCATGCGGGTGCCCTTGCCTGCGGCCAGGACGATGATCGCGGCGGGGGTCTCCCCACCTTCCACGGTGTCAACGGTGCTCACGCAGCAGACTCCTCGGGTTGCTCGTGAGGCGGTGGGGGCCATCTGCGCCTCGTTGTGTCTTGCGTTCCGCCACTAGGACTCGAACCTAGACTCACGGCTCCAAAGGCCGGTGTGCTGCCAATTACACCATGGCGGAGCGTCGCGCCCCGCGGGGTGCAACACACGGGTGTGCCCGCGGGCACACGAGAGGTCACTTTATCATCTGGGAATCCGGCGTCGGCACCGTCAGGACGCTGCCGGCGGCCCGGCACTCGCGGTACTCGGGCAGCTCCCCGAGCAGGGCGTCGTCGTCCGCGGCGCGCAGTCCCCGCACCAGCACGGGGGCCCTCCGGGCGGCCCTGCGGACCACGGCCCAGGCGTCCTCGTCCGACTGCCCGGCGGCGCGCGATCGGGAGACGTCCCACGCCAGGGAGGTGACGTCCGGGGAGGTCACCTCCAGGGTGCCCTGCTCGAACTCGCGGTCCAGCAGCACGAGCAGCATGCCCACCTCGTCCACCTCCGTGGCGTTCTGGACCATCAGGCGCACGCCGCGGTCGGAGGCGGCCTCCGCGAGCGCGGCGAGCATGGAGAAGAGGCGCTGGCGCTGGCGGCCCCGGTGGGCCACCCCGCCCAGGGCGAGCACGAGCATCCCGGCGCCCACCCCGCGGCACAGGTCCAGGGCGTCGTCCACGGCGGCGATCACGCCCTCGTCCGGGATGTCGTCGTCCACGGCCACCGGGGCGCGCAGCAGCAGCGGATCGGCCCCGGCCGCGCTCAGCTGCTGCTTCGCATGGCGGCGCACCACGGAGCCCATGCGCGAACCCACGGGGCGGTCCGCGCCGATCGTGATCTCCGCCGGGCCCGGGTGCGCGGCCACGCGCGCCACCGCGGCGGCGAGGTCCTGCGCCTCGTCCAGGACGGTTCCCGCGGGTGCTGCGCCCGCCCCTGTTGCCTGCATGGCACACAGTGTCCCACGAGCGCAGCGCGGGCGGGTCGGGTGCGGCGCACCCGCTTGTATCCTTGGCGGGTGGCTCATCTGATCGGCGGAGAAAACTTGCATCTGGAGTACCCCACCAAGACCGTGTTCGACGCGGTCACCGTGGGGATCGACGAGGGTGACCGGATCGGCATCGTGGGACGCAACGGGGACGGCAAGTCCACCCTGATGCGCCTGCTCGCCGGGCGCATCCGCCCCGACTCCGGGCGCGTGACCGTGCGCTCCGGGACCACCGTGGGCATGCTCGACCAGGCGGACACCCTGGACCCGGACCAGACCGTGGGCCACGCCGTCGTCGGGGACGTCCCGGACTACGTGTGGGCCGCGGACCCCAAGGTGCGCGACGTGATCTCCGGGCTCGTCTCGGACGTGGACTGGGACACGCCCGTGGGCCAGCTCTCCGGCGGGCAGCGGCGCCGCGTGGCGCTCGCGAGCCTGCTCACCGGCGACTGGGACGTGGTCTTCCTGGACGAGCCCACCAACCACCTGGACGTGGACGGCATCACGTGGCTCGCCCAGCACCTGAACTCGCGGTGGTCGCGTAACTCCGGCGCGCTCGCCGTGGTGACCCACGACCGCTGGTTCCTGGACGCCGTGTGCACGGACACGTGGGAGGTGCACGACCGGATGGTGGAACCCTTCGAGGGCGGCTACGCCGCGTACGTGCTGCAGCGCGTGGAGCGCGACCGCCAGGCCGCGGTGGTGGAGCAGAAGCGGCAGAACCTCATGCGCAAGGAGCTCGCGTGGCTGCGCCGCGGGGCACCGGCGCGCACGTCCAAGCCCAAGTTCCGCATCGACGCCGCCAACACCCTGATCGAGGACGTCCCCCCGCCCCGGGACTCGGTCTCGCTCTCCCGCATGGCGGTCTCCCGCCTGGGCAAGGACGTGGTGGACATCGAGGACGTCTCGGTGGCCTTCCCCGCCGCGGACGGCTCCGGCACCACACGCGTGCTGCAGGACGTCACGTGGCTGATCGCCCCCGGTGAGCGCACCGGGATCCTGGGCGTCAACGGCGCCGGGAAGTCCACGCTGCTGGGGCTCGTCACAGGGGAGGTCGAGCCCAGCTCGGGGCGGGTCAAGCGCGGGAAGACCGTGAAGATCGCCACGCTCACGCAGCAGCTGGACGAGCTCGCGGACGTCGCGGACGAGCGCGTGTCGGACGTGGTGGCCCGCAAGAAGACCTCCTACCTCACCGACGGCAAGGAGATGACGCCCACGCAGCTGCTCGAGCGGCTCGGGTTCAGCTCCGCCCAGCTGAAGACCCCGGTCAAGGACCTCTCCGGCGGTCAGAAGCGGCGTCTGCAGCTGCTGCTGATCCTGCTGGACGAGCCCAACGTGCTGATCCTGGACGAGCCGTCCAACGACCTCGACACGGACATGCTCGCGGCCATGGAAGACCTCCTGGACACGTGGCCCGGCACGCTGCTCGTGGTCTCCCACGACCGCTACCTGCTCGAACGCGTCACGGACCAGCAGTACGCGGTGATCGACGGCCGCTTCCGCCACCTTCCCGGCGGGGTCGAGGAGTACCTGAAGCTCTCGGCGTCCTCCGCCTCGGGCTCGGCCGCCGGCTCCACAGGCGCGTCCAACCCGCTCGCGGGTGGCGGGGCGTCGTCGTCCGGCGCCTCGACCTCCGGGCACGACGACGCCGCAGCGTCGCGTCCCGCGCTCGGCGGTGCGCAGGCGCGCGCGGCCCAGAAGGAGCTCGGCGCCGTGGAGCGCAAGCTGCAGAAGGTGCAGCGCGAGATCGAGGACCTCGACGCCACGATGGCCGCCGCGGACCCCTCGGACTTCGAAGGCCTCGGCAAGCTCTCTGCGAAGAAGACCGAGCTGCAGGATCAGGTGGACGAGCTGGAGCTGCGCTGGCTCGAACTCGGCGAGGCGCTGGAGTAGCGCGCCCCGCTCGAACGAGGGCGGTGCACGGCGAACGGCTTCGCACGCGGGTTCTCCCGGGCGCGACCCGGCCGAACGGGGGGCGATGCCCCGGGGGGCGGAGCCGCTCCCCCGAGCAGGGCTCCGGTTCCGCACAGCGGGCCGGGGCCGGTGCTCAGTCCGTGTGCTCGTCCACCGTGGGCCACGCCGGGAACGGATCGCGGAACTCGGCCCACGCCGTGGGGCCCGCGGCGAGCTCGTCGTCCGTCAGCGCGGCGTCGTCGAGCGCGGCCGTCAGCGCCGGGACGTCCAGGTCCAGACCGATGATCCCCAGGTCCTGCCCCAGGGCGAGCAGCTCGTCCTGCTCCCCCAGGTCCTCGTCACGCGCGAGCGGGGAGAAGGCGATCATGCGGCCCACGTGGTTCCAGCGGGCCGTGACGTGCGAGCGCGTGGCGAAGCGGCAGAACCCGGCGGAGCGCAGGACCGTGCCGAACTCGCCCTTCTCCACGCGGTCGTCCAGCAGCCGGGCCAGGCGTTCGGGGTGCAGCGGACGCACGTTCTCGTAGTGCAGCGCGCCCACCCGGGGATCCGTCATGTAGGGGTCGTGCTCGTCGTTGAGCAGGGTCACCCACCCGGCCCGCTCCTGCGCGGCGTCGTAGCGCACACCGTCGCGCAGCAGCCCGCCCACCCAGGCGCCACCGGACGCGCGGTGCAGCTGCAGGCGGGCGCGGGGGCTGAGGTGGTTGACGAGCGCCATCACCGTGGACAGCTGCCGGGTCGCCAGGGGCTCCCAGTTCACGAGCACCACCAGGGAGGCGAACTCCACGGAGGTGACGTCCAGCAGAGCGCGAGCCGTCTGCCGCCACGGCAGCTGCGGCTGGCCGGGATGGATCACGCAGTCCTCGCGCTGCAGATCCGCCTCCAGGTGACCGGCGTCCACGACGCACAGCACCCCGGTCAGGGCCACCGGTGAACCGGGTGCGGCCGTGGCCGCGGTCAGCTCGGCGACGTCCGTGACCTCGGGGAACTCCACGAGCGCGCCGGCGGGTCGCGCCGTCCACGGGGCGATGGCCACGGCCTCCGCCACGGGGTCCGGGGAGAGGCCGACGCGCTGCGCCGGGACGAGCATGCGGCCGGTCTCCCGCGCGAGCTCGCGGGCGAACAGCGAGCGCTCGGGGGCGCAGCTGCCCACCACGGCGACGACGTCGACCGGTTCCATGGGTGCCTCCTGGTGTGTGCCGTGTCCGGTTACCACGGGAGCCGGACATGACATAATAATGATTCTCATTATGCACTGGACGGGGGCCCCGCGAAAATTGCGGCCCCGCGCGGAGGGTTCCGTGCGGGGCCGCGACAGGGTGCGACGGGAAGGCTCACTCGCTCCAGTCGTTGCCCTTGATGATCTCCACGAAGTCGTCCCGCTCGAACTCCGGGTCGAAGTGGGCCAGGACGTCCGCGTTCATCGTGCCGAACGTGGAGCCCGGGCGGTGCTCCATGCCGTGGTGGAAGGCCGTGAGGATGCGGTTCTTGAAGTCCGGGCGCGGGTGCAGCTCCACGACCGCGCGGCGCCGTTGCTCCGTGACCTCGTCGAAGTGCATGCCGAGCACGTCCGTCTCCACACCGGCGCTCACGAGCGCGACCTCCGGGGCCATGAACTCGGGGATCCCGGGGGTGGTGTGCAGTGCGATGCCGAGCCACGCGTTCTGCGCCCGGTCCCGGGACGTCCCGCGCTCCATGAGGAACTCGAAGACGTCGTTGGCGCCGTCCACCTCGAAGCGCAGCGTGGACTTCTGGTGGTCCTCGGTGAGACCGCGGTCGTGGAACATGGCGCCCGCGTAGGGCAGCTCGTGGTCCACGCTCACGTCCTGGGCCTGCCCCACGAGCGCCCCGAAGAAGAATACCCGGCGGGAGTGGTGGTAGAGGAGGTCGTCCTCCGTGTCCCGGATGTACTGCGTGATCTCGCGGGTCAGTGCGGTGTCCGGGACGGCGATGCCGGCAACGGTGTCTGTCATGGGGTGCTCCTCTGCGGTCGACGGCGCGCTCGCGCCGTCCGTTCGAGGGACGGGTGGGTGCCCTCCTTGGATGGTACGTGTGGGCTCAGTCGGCCTGGGACAGGTCCACGGCCTCGAACTCCAGCAGCGACGCACCGGTGGCCACCGGCTTCTTCCCGCCGCCGGCGTGCGCGGCCTTGGCGTTGCCGTCGCGCCACGCCTCGAAGTCCTCCTGCGTGGCCCACGTGGTCACCACGAAGTAGCGGTTCTCCCCCGCGACCGGGCGCAGCAGCTGGAAGCCCTCGAAACCGGGCTCGCTGTCCACCGAGTGCCGGCGGGCCGCGAAACGCGCCTCGAGCTCCTGGCCTGAACCCTCCGGAACCTCGATGGCGTTGATCTTGACGACGGACATGCGTGCCTCCTCGTAGTTCTCCACTGGTTCTTCCACTGTAGGCGCGGACAGACGGATTGTCCGGGGGTGCGGGAACGACGCCGTCCTGGCCCCGCAGCGGCGCCCGGGACGCGGCGGCGTCGTCACCGCCGCAGTCGGTCCTCGACCTCCCGTGCCGCGCGCTGCCCGGAGCGGATGGCGCCGTCGATGTAGCCGTTCCACACGGCCGCTGTCTCCGCGCCCGCCCACGAGATCGCGCCGGCTGGTGCCGCCAGCTCACGCCCCACCGTGGTCCACAGCCCCGTGGCGAACCTGCCGCCGTAGCAGCCGCGCGTGAACGACTCCTCGGACCAGTTGCGCTGCAGCAGCTCCGTGGGCACCGTGGCGCGCTCGCCGAAGAACGCCGCGAGGTCCGCGAGCACCAGGCGGGCGCGCTCGGCCTCGTCCAGCTCGTTGAACTCGCGGGCGTGCCGGCCTTCCACGAAGGCCACCAGGATGCCGCGCGACGAGTCCGGCACGCAGTTGTCGTAGACGAGCGATACGTGGTGGTCCAGGCTCAGCACCGTGCCGCTGAGCCCCTCCTCGCGCCAGAACGGCGTGTCGTACTCCACCTGGAACTTGATCACGTTGCCCGCGGTCATGTGCGACTGAGCGATGTCCCGGTTGGCGGGCAGCGCGGGCTCGAAGCGCAGCCGGCTGGCCATCACGGGCGGCAGCGCGATCACGACCGCCCGGGCCGCGCAGTCACCGTCCGTGGTGTGGACGAGCACCTGCGGGGTTCCGCTGTCAGCGTTCCCCGCCTCCTCGGCCGACGACGACGCCGCATCCCACCCGGTCACGCCCAGCACCTCGGTGCCGAGCACCACCCGGTCGCCCAGCCTCGCCGCGAGGCCCTCCGAGAGCTGGTGCGTGCCGCCCAGGATCCGGGACTCCTGCGCACCGCCGATGGTGATCATCATGCGGTGCAACCCGCCGCCGGAACCCAGGTAGAAGAGCATGTGCAGCGCGGAGTACTCGTCGGACTCCGCGGCGAAGATCGAGGCGAGCATGGTGTCCGTGAAGCGGCGGGCGGCGTCGTCCGGGCAGTGCTCCCGCAGCCACTCGGCAGCCGTGATCCGGTCCAGGGCCGCGGCGTCCGGGCTGTGCCAGGGCTCCTCGAGGTCCAGGCCGGCGGCGGTGGTGTCGATCAGGCGCAGGACGTCCAGGAAGGCGGCCGCGGAGTCGCCGCCGAGCCCGAAGGTGTCGTCCGAGCCCTCGCGGCGGGTGCCGTCCGCGAAGAGGAGGGAGACGCCGTCGTCGTGAACGGTGAACGTCTCCAGGCCCAGGCGTGCGGCGAGGGCGAGCGCCTCGTCCTGGGTGGGGCCCACCCACTGGCCGCCGAGCTCGATGGGCGTGCCGGAGGCGAACCGGCCGCCCTCCGTGCGCCCGCCCACGCGGTCCCGGGCCTCCAGGACGCGCACGTCCAGCCCCCGCTCCACAAGCGCCTCCGCGGCGGTCAGGCCGGAGATCCCCGCCCCGACGACGACGACGTCGTGGACGGATGCGGGAACGGTGGGTGCGTTGTCTGCAGTGCTCATGCTGTTCTCCTGTGTTCGTGCCATGGCTCGTCAGTGAGCCGCGTAGTGCGTGCTGTTCTGCAGCGCCAGTGTTCCGTGCGGCAGTCCGAGGCGGGCTTCCATAGGTGCCGCCACCCGCTCCGTGTAGTGGGACCTGTCCCCGTAGCCCACCAGGGTGTGGGCGTTGAGACCGTCGAGAAGAGCGATGGCCTCCCAGGCACAGGCCTGCGCGTCCACGTCCGCGAACTCCCCCGCTGCGATCCCCCGGGACACCAGCTCCGCGACGAAGCCCTGCCACCGGTCCATCATCTGGCGCATGACCTCGGCCGTGGGACCGTGGCGACGCCCCAGGCTCCAGCCATCAAGCCAGACGGCGGCCATCTCCTCGCGCCCCGGTCGGCTCATCAGCGCAATCAGTTCCCTCACCCCGGCCACGGCGTCCGGGACTGAGGCGAGCCTCGCGCAGGTCTCGTCGTACTCCGCGAGGAGCAACGACTCGCACACGCGAGCCCGCAGTGCCCCCATGTCCGGTTCGTAGTGGACCACCAGCGCGTGCGTGACACCGAGCTCCGAGGCGATCCCGCGGTGCGTGAGGTGCTGCAGCCCGGACCGCAGCACCTGGGCCTCGGCCGTGTTCAGGATCTGCTCCCGACGCTGCTCGCTGCTGAGCCGACGCCGGGGCGACGCCGCGGACTTCTCCTGCTGCTCGTCAGTCACCGTGGGACCCCCCTCTTGTCACCGTTCTCCGACCGCTTTTACGCTCATCGAACGTGATATTGACCACATGGTCAATATGGGGGCAGTCCACTGCGAAGTCAATACCCATGACTCCGCCATCCGCTCCGAACCGACGCACTTCTCCACTTCCGCCGGCCGCGAGGCCCGCCCCGCCCAAGGAGCCGATCCATGACCACGCCACCCGTCCCCTCTGCTGCCACGGACCACAGCACCCTCCGGAAGTCCATGGGCGTCCCCACGCTGGTCTTCTTCGGACTGTCGTACATGGTGCCGATGACCGTCTTCACCACATACGGGATCGTCAACGAAATCACCGGCGGCTTCCTGTCCACCGCGTACCTGCTCACGCTGCTCGCCATGCTGTTCACCGCGTGCAGCTACGCGTTCATGGGACGCGCCGTGCCGTCCGCAGGATCTGCTTACGCCTACACGAGGGTCGGGCTGGGCAGCGGCATCGGCTTCCTCACCGGGTGGACCGTGATGATCGACTACATCCTGCTGCCCATGCTGAACTACCTGCTGATCGGGCTCTACCTCCACGAACGTTTCCCCGGCCTCCCGGCGTGGGCGTTCTCCCTCACGGCCCTGGCCCTTGTGACGGTGCTGAACATCGTGGGTGTCGCCGCAGTGAAGAGCGCCAACGTGGTTCTGGTCCTGCTGCAGGTGGTCTTCTTCGGCATCTTCTTCGTCTACGCGGCCCGGGCCTTCGACCCCTCGGTCCAGCCCCTCGACCCCTTCATCGGTCAGGGCTTCGACATGAGCGCCATCGCAGCCGGCGCGGCCGTCCTCTGCTTGTCGTTCCTGGGCTTCGACGCGGTTTCCACCATGGCGGAGGAGGCTCGGGAGCCCCGGCGCTCCATCCCCCGCGCCGTCATCCTGACCACGGTGATCGGCGGGCTGTTCTTCGTGCTGGTTGCGTGGTTCGCGCACATGGCCGGACCCGAGGTCATGACCGGCGACGCCGCGGACGTCGCCGCCGTGACGCTGCTGGGCAGGATCGGCGGGAACCTGCTCACGGCACTGTTCCTCGCGGCCTACATCACGGGAGCCCTCGGTTCCGCACTAGCGTCACAGGCGTCCGTGTCCCGCATCCTCTACGCCATGGGGCGCGACGGCCTGCTTCCAAGGGCCATCTTCGGAACGATCTCCCCACGGTTCCGCACCCCCGTGGGCGCCGTCTTCGTCGTGGCCGCCATCTCGCTCAGCGCCCTGGTGGCGAACGTCGACTTCGTGGCCTCCATCGTCAGTTTCGGGGCGCTCAGTGCCTTCACCATGGTGAACCTCAGCGTCATCGCCACATACCTCGTACGGGCGAAGAATCGGACGGCGACCACCTGGCTCCTCTACGGGGTCGTCCCGGCCATCGGCTTCCTCCGGACGGCCTGGCTCTGGACCAGCCTCGCGCCGCTCACGGTGGGACTGGGGGTCGCGTGGATCCTCGTGGGGGTCTTCCGCCTGCTCTGGCACACGCGCATGTTCACCCGACCGGTGCCACGGATGCACATCACGGAGTAGCCGAGCCCGGCACCAGCTCGAACTCGCTGCGACCGGCGGAGACGTCCACCGCGACGAGGCGCACCCGCGCGGTGCCGCCCAGCGGCAGTCCCGGCACCGCGAGGCGGGCCTCGACCGCGGGGTCGCGAATCACGATGGTGCCGCGGGCGGCGTCGTCCGTGACCGCCACGACGGTGGCCGTGAACTCGTCCCCCACATGCAGGGCGAGGGTCAGCGCCTCGACCATGTCCACGATCCCCCGCTCGTACGCGGAGGCCGTCCGGTGGGAGGCGGCCATCTCCGCGGGCAGCTGCGGCAGTGCGGTCAGCACCCAGTCGGGCACGGGGCGGCCCGCGCTCACGGCGAGGCACACCTCGCTCCCGTAGCGGTCCACGAGCCGGCGCAGGGGCGCGGTGACGTGCGCGTAGGGCGTGGCCAGGGCCGAGTGCTCCGGCTGCTGCGGAGGCGCGCCGTCGAACGCCTCGTACCCGGCCCCGCGGAAGAGCAGGGTGCACGTGTACAGCATCGCGGCGTGCGTGCCGATCTCCGGGTCGAGGCCCTGCACGAACTCCGGGTAGGACGTCTGCGCGGGCCAGGGGATCTCCAGGGCGCGCGCCGTCGTGCGCAGGGTACGGATCGCGGACTCCGTGGCCGGCGGCAGCGTGCGCAGCAGTCCCACCCCGGCGTCGAGCATCAGGCGGGCTGCCGCGATGCCGGTCAGCAGGGAAATCTGCGCGTTCCAGCCCTCCACCGGCAGGGTGCTGCGGTGGACCACGAGCCACTGCTCCTGCTCGACCACCACCTCCTGCTCGGGGATGCGCAGGCTCACGCCCCCGCGCTGCCGTTCGAGGCGTTCCCTCAGCAGCCCCACCGTGCGCAGCAGCTCCAGGGCGGGTCCGGCGGTGCCCGCGTCGAGGCTCTCCTGGACCTCCCGGTAACTCAGCTGCGCCCGGCTGCGGACGAGCGCGCGGGTCACGGCGGTGCTCGTCAGCTCACCGGAGGTGTCCAGGCCGAGCCGCCACAGCACGGCGGGCCGCACCTGCTCCGGCAGCAGGCTCGCGGCGTCCTCCGAGAGCTCCGGCGGGTGCAGCGGCGTGCGCTGGTGGGGCGCGTAGAGGGTCTGCCCGCGCCGGTGCGCCTCCAGGTCCACGGGATCGCCCGGAGTCACGAACGCGGCGACGTCCGCGATGGCGTACCAGACCGTGAACCCGTCACCTGCCGGCTCGACGAACACCGCCTGGTCCAGGTCGCGGGAGCCCTCGGGGTCGATGGTCACGAGGTCAAGGTCGGTGCGGTCCGCCCGCTCCGCAGCGTCGTCGTCCCCCACGTGGGAGCGGGAGGCTGCCTCAGCCGCGATTGCGGCGGAATGAACGTCGGGCGGGAAGTCGTCGGGGATGCCGAGCTCGCGGCGCAGCGCATCGAGGGCGCTCACGAGCGGTTCGGGGACGGGGCGGGCCTGCTGCGGACGGATGGCCATGCTGACTCCTCACCGGCGGCGGAGCCGCTGCCCACCCGCCGCGGGGTTCACGTCCCGCGCGGCGGCACCGTGGGCGCGCGGCGGTGCTGAGCCGATTCTGCCCCGCGGGACGCCGGGCCACCAGTCATTCGTGCGACGTGATCCCCGCGCCGGTGGCCGGTCCCGTGACGGCGATCGCACGGCGCTGCTCCCGGTCGAAGTCCGCGACCAGGCGGCGGGCCGCGTCCGCGGAGCGCACGAGGAAGCACACGGTGGGCCCCGATCCGGAGACCCACCCCATCACCGCGCCGAGCTCCACCCCGTGGTCGAGCAGCGTTTCCAACTCGGGCAGAAGGCGGATCGCGGGGGCCTGCAGGTCGTTGCGCACGCGAGCGGCGAGCTCGTCGACGTCGCCGGCGGCCAGTGCCTCGAGCACGTCCGCCGGCACGGGGTCCGGAACCACGCCCGAACGTGTCGGAGCACCACCGTGTGGTGCCGCCTCCGCGTTGACCACCGTGTGCGCCTCGTCCCACTGCCGGTAGACCGCGGGCGTGGACAGCCCCTGGTCCTGCGGGACGACCACGAGGTGCAGCGGCGCGGGAGCCGGCACGGACTCGAGTTCCGTGCCCGTGCCCCGGCCGATGGCCGCGCCGCCCAGCAGCATGAAGGGGACGTCCGCCCCGAGGGTCGCAGCGATCCGGTGCAGGTCCTGACCGCTCAGCGGCGCCACACCGGCGTGCTCCGCTACCAGGTGGTTGACGGCGAGCAGCGCGGCCGCCGCGTCCGCGGAGCCACCGCCCATCCCGCCGGCCACCGGCACGGCCTTGCTGATGCTCAGGGCGATCCCGGGAACGGGCACGGCGAGCGCCTCGCACACCGCCAGCGCCGCCCGGACCACCAGGTTCGACCCGTCCAGCGGAATGTCCGAGAGGCGCGCGGAACCGTCCTCGACCATGCGCTCGTACGCGCTACCGGACTCGGCCGCCACACTCACGGTGATCCCGTTGCCCCGCCGCACGAGAGCGGGTTCCAGGGTCGCGGTCACGGTCTCCCGCAGGTCCAGCGCGAGGAAGAGGGTCTCCAAGGGGTGGTAGCCGTCCGGGGTGGGACTGCCCACGTGCAGGGAGAGGTTCGTCTTGGCGGGGGCGCTCGCCGTCACAACGGGGCGTGCAGCGGGCTGCTGGTCTGGGTGGGTCACTGCCGCTCCCCCTGGGACGAGCCGCCCGGCGTGGATTCATCCGGCGACGACTCCCGCTGTCCTGGTTCGCGCAGCGTCACTTCCTCCGGCCCCAGCTCTCCCCGAGCCGGTGCGGCCCCGGGACGCGACGCCGCGTGGGAGGGAGCGTCGGCGCCGAGGGCGGGGACGGCGGCGTCGGCCCGGGCGATCCGCGCGAAGTCCGCGACGTCGAGCTTCTCACCGCGCTCGCTCGGGTCCACCCCGGCCGCGCGCAGCACCTGCTCGGCGCGCGCCCCGGAGCCCGCCCAACCGCTCAGGGCCGCGCGCAGGGTCTTGCGGCGCTGGGCGAAGGCCGCGTCCACCACGGCGAACGTGGGGACCCGCAGCTCCTCCCCGGCGGGCGGCTCGCGGCGGTCCAGGCGCACGAGCCCGGACGCGATCTTGGGCGCGGGCCAGAACACGTTCTTGCCGATCACACCGGCCTTGCTCACGGTCGCGTACCACGACGCCTTCACGGACGGCACCCCGTAGACCCGCGAGCCGGGGCCCGCGGCGAGCCGGTCCGCGACCTCGTCCTGGACCATCACCAGGCCGTGGCGCACGCTCGGGAACGTCTCCAGGATGTGCAACAGCACGGGCACGGCCACGTTGTAGGGCAGGTTCGCGACGAGCGCCGTGGGCTCGGTGCCACGCGGCAGCTCACGCACGCGGGCGGCGTCGGCCTCCACCACGCTCAGCCGCGGCGCGGCCTCCGGGTAGAAACGGGCCACGGTCTCGGGCAGCTGCCGGGCGAGGGGCGGGTCGATCTCCACCGCGGTCACGGACGACGACGCCGCCAGCAGCCCCAACGTCAGCGACCCCAGGCCGGGCCCCACCTCCAGGACGTGCTCCTCGGGTGACAGGTGGGCGGCGGCCACGATGCGGCGGATGGTGTTCGGGTCGATCACGAAGTTCTGGCCCAGGGTCTTGGTGGGCCGGATCCCCGCCCGTTCGGCGAGCTCCCTGATCTCCGCGGGCCCCAGCAGCGGGCCGTCTGTGCTGTGCTCGGTCACCGGACAATTCTACGGGCCGCGGTCCGGTGCGACGGGCGCCGAGCGCGCGGCCCCTCACGCTGAGGTGTAGAAGTGCCCTTTTTGCGTGCAGCAATCGTGGCAGTTCTACACCCCAGCGTCAGTGAGGTGGCATGTGCGCTCCCCATGCTGCTTCGCGTGCTGCTCTGCCGTGCCGGTCCCATCTAGCGTGCTCCCCGTGCGCAACTCTTCAGGACCGGTCCAGCCCCTGCCCCGCCTTGTCACCACGTCGCAGGTCGGGGGCCGTCCGGACGTGCTCCGGCGCGCCGACACTCTGCACCGCCTGGCGCACGGGCTCTGGTGCGTGGCGGAGACGCCACCCACGCACCTGCAACGAGCGGTCCTGCTGCAGAACCACCTGTCCCCAGGACAACAGCCGTTGCGTCTGACGAGCGTCACGGCCCTGCAGCTCCTAGGCCTTCCCGTCCCCCGCGGCCATGCATGGGCGAACTCGCTGCTTCGCGGCAGGCGACCCCCGCACGCTGAGCTGCTGGCCCGGCACCTGGAGTCCGTCGTGCACCTCTCGTGGAGCGGCGCCCGGGCCCACTCGCGGTTTCCGGAAGTCCGTATCCGCAAGTCCCTGGATCTGCCCACCGTGCTCGGCCCGTGGCTTGCGCCTCTGGTGGACCCGGTCGAGGCGCTGGTGGTCGCAGCGGACATGATGGCTGGCTGGGCGATCACTGCCGCCCTGGACGCGCTCCTCAGCCGCGGCGCCGTTCCGCGCGCCGTCGACCCGTTCCACCGCAGTCTCCTGGAGGGCACGCGGGCGTCACAGCGGTTCGTACCCGTGACCTACACACCGGACCTCGTGCGCGACCTGCTGGAGCAGTTGCCGCCTACTGCACGGGCGGTGCGCGCCGTGAGGGCCGCACTCTCACGCACCGCCCCGAACACGTGGTCCCCCATGGAGACGCTGGTGCGTCTGATCGTGGTGGCCGCAGGTTTCGCCGAGCAGGAGATGAACGTTGAGGTCCGCACGCCCTATGGCACGCGGTACCTGGATCTCGGGTGGCCGGAACGGATGGTGGCCATAGAGTTCAACGGCCAGGTTCACAACACCAACCACGCCGCTTACAAGGACGAGATGCACCGTCTGGAGGTGCTGCGTGATCTGGGGTGGTCCCTGCGTGTGCTCGTGTACGAGGACCTCGCGGACGCTCGACGCCGCGCCGCCTGGGTCGCCTGGCTGGCGCGCAGCCTGGGAACGCCACGACGGTGACCGTGGCGAGGCGGCGTCGTCGTCACCCGTCGGTGCCAGAGACCGGACGCACCACTCTCAGGTGTAGTAGTGCCCGCCCCGAGCGCCCGTTTCGTGGCACTTCTACACCTCAGAATCCGTCCATGGGGTGGAGCCCCTCAGAACTCTCCGTAGACCGCCCTCGCGTTGTCCCAGATGCGGCGGCACAGCGTCTCCAGGTCCGTCTCCAGCAGGGTGGCCATGCCGCGGACCGTGTAGTTGACCATGTAGGGGGCGTTCGGGCGACCCCGGAACGGGTGCGGGGTGAGGAACGGTGCATCCGTCTCGCTCAGCACCAGCGCCGGGTCTGCCACCCGCAGGGCCGCCTGCAGCGGTTTCGCGTTCTTGAACGTGACCGTCCCGGCAAAGGACATGTACCAGCCGTTCTCGTTGCACACCTGCGCGAGCTCCGGATCGCCGGAGAAGCAGTGGAACACCGTGCGCTCGGGGGCTCCCTCGTCGCGCAGGATGCGCAGCACGTCCTCGTGGGCGTCGCGGTCGTGGATCTGCATGGCGAGCCCGTGCTCCTTGGCCATCCGGATGTGCGCCCGGAAGGACTCCTCCTGCGCGGCGAGCCCCTCCTCCGGGGTCTGCGCGCGGTCCATGCCGGTCTCGCCGATCGCGCGGACCCGGTCCTGACCGGCCAGCTCCGAGATCTCCGCGAGCGCGCTCTCCAGCGATCCGGCCGCCGCGAGCGACGGCGCCTCGTTCGGGTGCAGCGCCACGGCGGCCAGCACCCCGGGCACCGTCTGGGCGGCCGAAACCGCGAACCGGGAGGACTCGACGTCGCACCCCGCCTGCACGAGCCCCGCCACGGAGGCGTCCCGCGCCACGGCCACGGCATCCGCCACGGACACGCGCACGAGCCCGTCCTGCATGTCCAGGTGGGTGTGGTCGTCCACCACGGGGTGCGGCAGCGGCTCCGGCAGCGCGGGGAAGCTCAGGTTCCGGCGCTGGCCCTGCGCGTCCGTGTGGGCGCGGCGCTCGGTGCCTTCGCCACTGGCAACCTCGCCCGTCGCGTCCGCCACCGCGTACATCTCGGGCCGGTAGGCGGGCGGCGTCTCCCCGGGCACGGCCGCCGGGCGCCCGACATCGCGGAAAACGGTCTCGGTCAGGGGTGTCTCGATCACGCCTCCACGATAAATGACCGCCGACGACGCCGCCCGCCACGGACCGCCCCGCGCCTCGCCCCCGGCGTGGCGAGCGGCCCCGACCTCCCGGGACAGGGCCCTCCCGGACGTGCGGACACCGCGGGTCGTGAGAGAAGGACTCCGCGCGTCACGGCATCCCGCGTCCGTTCAGGGCGTGGAGTCCCTCCGATGCCCCCCGCGCACACGCGGGAAGCGCGGACGCCCATGCACCCATATAGATCCGCGCCCGCATCGCCCCATGTCGTCGCGGGGCGCCACATGTCCGCCCGCTATCGCCGGTCCCGCCGATTCCTGAGAACATGGTGGAAACGCCACCCCCGTGGCCATCCCCCCGCATGCTCGTGAGACGAGGAAATATGGAGCAGTTCGCCGCCCGCACGAAGGCCGTCCTGGACCGCATGAACGCGGTCATCGACGGCAAGCCCGCCGAGACCAGGACCGCTCTCACGGTGCTGCTGGCAGGGGGGCACCTCCTGGTGGAGGACGTCCCAGGGGTGGGCAAGACCATGCTGGCCCGTACGCTGGCCGGGGCGATCGGCGGCACCGTGAGCCGCATCCAGTTCACCCCGGACCTGCTGCCCACGGACATCACCGGTGTCTCCGTCTACGACCAGGTGCGCCGGGAGTTCGAGTTCAAACCGGGGCCGATGTTCGCGAACATCGTGATCGGCGACGAGATCAACCGTGCGTCCGCGAAGACCCAGTCGGCCCTGCTGGAGGCGATGGCGGAGGGTCAGGTCACGGCGGACGGCACCACGTACACGCTGGCCACCCCGTTCATGGTGGTCGCAACCCAGAACCCCGTGGAGATGGACGGCACGTTCCCACTCCCGGAGGCGCAGCGCGACCGTTTCACCGCCCGGATCTCGATGGGCTACCCGGACGCCGATGCCGAGGTCGCCATGCTCTCGGACCACGGCTCCGGCTCCCCGCTGGCGGGCCTCGAGCCGGTGCTGGACATCGACCAGGCCCGCGAGCTCGTGCGGCACGTGGCCTCGCTGCACGTCTCCACGGCGGTGCGCCGCTACATCGTGGCCCTGTGCCAGGCCACGCGCACGCACCCGCACCTGCGGCTCGGCGCGAGCCCCCGCGCCGCCCTGCAGCTGCAGGCCGTGGCCCGCGCTCAGGCGGCCCTCGCCGGCCGTCCGCACGTGCTGCCGGACGACGTCAAGGACGTCGCCGTGGCGGTGCTCTCCCACCGCCTGATCCTCGAACGCCGCTCCGGCGCGGACAGCGCCCAGGACATCGTGCGGGGCATCCTCGACGACGTCCGTGTCCCCACCGAAGACGCACCCCGCACCCGATGAAGGCCCCCGCCTCGAGGGCGCGGGTGGACTCCCGCGCCAAGTTCACGGTGCGCGGCTGGTGCTTCCTGGCGGCCGCCGTGGTGTGTCTCGTGCTGGCCACGTGGCTCGGGCGCAAGGACGTCCTGGCGCTCTCCCTGTTCCTGGGCATGGTCCCGCTGCTCTCCTCGCTGGCCATGTGGCTCGTGAAGCCGCGGGTGCTGCTCAAGCGCGCGGTGGATCCGCCGCTGGTCACCCTCGGCGACGCCGCCCAGGTCTCGCTGCGCGTCCGACGCCGCTCGGCCTTCCCCTCCCGCACGCGCACCTCCGGTGACGGTTCCGGAGCGGCGGCCGGGGACGGCACAGCGCCCCACGACACTGCCGCGGACGGTTCCGCCACGATTCCCGGCCACGAGGACGGCGCGACGACGCCGCTCGGCCGCCGCACGGCGTCGTCATCCCTGCGTGCCTCGGACCGCGCCGCGGTGGACGTCCACGAGAAGGTGGACCCGCTGCTGGGCCGGGACCAGGATGTCCAGGTGCCCGTGTCCGGCGTGCCGGTCTCCT
This sequence comes from Kocuria varians, assembly GCF_006539885.1. GTDB lineage: Bacteria > Actinomycetota > Actinomycetes > Actinomycetales > Micrococcaceae > Kocuria > Kocuria varians. The sequence goes on from NZ_BJNW01000003.1 coordinate 44,091, forward strand.
ACACGGTGCGGCCGCGGCGCCGCGGGATCCACGAGCTGGGCCCGGCCACGGTGCGGGTGAGCGATCCGTTCGGGGTGGTCTCCGAGCTGCTGGACGTCGCCGAGCGCACGTCGCTGCACGTGGCCCCGGACCCCGAGGAGCTCACGGAGCTCGGCGCGAACTTCGCGCACGAGTCCGGCAACGACCCCTCCCGCCGCGCCCAGCCGCAGCCGGGTCCGGACAACGTGACCACCCGCGAGTACCGCCACGGCGACCCGATGCGCCGCGTGCACTGGGCGGCGTCGGCCAAGCACGGCGAGCTGATGGTGCGCCAGGAGGACCCGCGCAGCACGCGCAGGACCGTGGTGGTCCTGGACACCGTGGACCAGCACTGGCCCGGCGAGCGCGTGTGGGCCGGTGTGCTGGAGTCCACCGAGGAGTTCGAGTGGGGGGTGACCGCGGTCGCGTCCGTGGTCGAGCACCTCACGCGCCGCGAAACGGTGGTCTACGCGCTCGACGACCAGGGCCGCGCGCTGCCCCGCGGCGAGTCCGAGGCCGGCCAGCTGCGGGACACCGCCGTCACGGACGACACCGCAACCGAGGTGGTCCACGGGCTCTCCCGTGTGGCGCTCGTCCCCCGCCCGGAACCCGAGCTCGCGGACGACCCCCTGGCCGCACGCCTGGACCGTGAGGGGCTGACCCACCCGGTGCTGCTGCTCACGGGCACGCTCTCCCCCGCCGCCGCGCGCCGCTACGTGCGGGCCACTGAGGGAACCGCCTCCCGGTCCGTGGTCATGGTCGTGAACCCGCCGCTGACCCGGCCGGAGAGCGCGGACGTCTTCGAGGCGGCCGGGTGGTCGGTGCTGCTGGTCAGCCGCTGGACGGACGTCGACGCCGCCTGGCACTCTCTCGTGGGCGGCGGCTCGCTGCTCGCCCCGCCACCTCCCGCGCCGGGTGAACGCCACCTGAGCATGGACGAGATGAAGGCCCGCACCCGAGGCAGGACCACCGTATGAGTTCCCCCGCTCCCTCCCCCCGTTCGACGCCCCGCGAGACGCCCTGGCAGGACGGCGCGGCCGCGGCCCCCGGCGGTGCCGGCCGCACGCCGTCGACCCCCGGGTCCGGTCTCAGGCCGCGCTCCTCCCGCCCCCGCGTGGTCCCGCTGTGCCTGCTGCTGCTGGGCGCCGTCGCGCTGGGCTGCGTGGGGATGGCCGGCGCGCTGGACGGCGGCTGGTGGATGGTTCCCGTGGCGGCGACCGTCCTCACGGTGCTCGTGGTCACCGGGGCCGCCCGCTGGCTGCGCCTGCCCTCCCCCCTGGTGACGGTCGCCGGGCTCGCGGCGCTGCTGCTGGCGCTGACGGTCGTGCACCTGGGCGACCACGCCCTGCTCGGTTTCATCCCCGTGCCGGACACGTTCACCACGGCCTCTCGGCTGTGGACGTCCTCCGGGGACTTCGTCTCCGGCAGCGCGGCCCCGTACCCGGCCCACGCCGGGCTCGCGTTCGTGCTGTGCGCCCTGGTGGGGCTCGTGACCGTGTTCATGGAGACCGTGCTCGTGGGTCTGCGCATGGCGGGGCTCGCGTGCGTGGGTCTGCTGGCGCTGCTGGTGGTCCCCGCCCTGACCCTGCCGGGCAGCGTCTCCCCCCTCGGACTCGCCGCCGCCGTGCTCGCCGCGCTGGCCCTGCTCGCGGGCTCCCGCGCCCTCGGTGCCACGCGCGCCCAGCGCATCGCCCCCGCGCCCGGGGGTCTGCCCCGTGCCGTGCTGGTGGTTGCCGGTGTGCTCGCGGTGGTGCTGTTCGTCCCCTCGCTCATGCCCGGGTTCTTCAACGGCGCCTTCCCGCAGGGCAGCTCGCTCACGTCCCAGCGCGCGGCCGGTGTGGGGCCCCTGCGCGCCGTGGGACAGGATCTGCGCTCCGAGCAGCGCACGCAGCGCTTCAGCTACACAAGCTCGGACGACAAGCCCGCCTACATGCGCCTGCTGACGCTCTCGGACTTCTCCCAGGACGAGTGGTTCCCCGCCACGGACGGCCTCGACAACGACCTCTCCCACCTCGCGGACAGCTCCCGCAACCCCGTGCCCCGCGGCACGGAGACCACCACCAAGGTCACGTTCGACCAGTACGACGAGCACTGGCTTCCCGCCCCCTACGCCCCCGTGGCGGTCGCCGGTCTCGGGGACCAGGGCTGGGGCTGGAGCCCGAAGGACCTCTCGGTCTACAGCGCGGCCACGGGCATGTCCGGCGGCAGCTACACCGTGACCTCCGCGGCTCCCCCGGCCACGGCCGAGGCGCTGCGCAGGGCGCCGTCGGCGGCCTCCGACGACGCCCTGGCCGACGACCTGCGCCTGCCCGCGGACCGCCCGCAGCCCCTCGCGGACGCCGCCCGCAGCTTCACGCAGGGCGCGAGAACCGACTACGACCGCGCACTCGCCCTCCAGAACCACCTGCGCAAGGACTTCCACTACGACGTCAACGCCCCGCTGGCCCAGGGCTACGACGCCGGTGGGATGGCCTCCCTCGAGAAGTTCATGCAGACGCGCACGGGTTACGCGGGGCACTTCGCCCCCGCCATGGCCCTGATGGCCCGTGAGGTGGGCATCCCGGCCCGCGTGGCCGTGGGCTACCTCCCCACGGCCGCCTCCCGGGACGCGAACGGCGGCACGTCCTTCTCCGTGGGCACCGGGGACGCCCACGCGTGGCCCGAGCTGTACTTCGAGAACGTGGGCTGGGTGCGCTTCGAGCCCACCCCGGGCGTCCCGAGCACGCCGGACTACGCACCGGAGTCGGGGCAGGGCCAGGCCGACGGCGCGTCCTCCTCCCCCTCGTCCGCGGCCTCCGGTGACGGCAAGCCCTCGGACGCGGGGACGTCGGACAAGCCGTCCGACCAGGTCAGCACCCCTGCCGAGCACTCCGCCTCGGCCGGCCCGTCCGACCAGCCGGAGGAGAGCCCTGCACCGCAGCAGGCGGCGCCGGTGCTCGTCATCCCGTGGTGGGCGCTCGCCGGCGGGCTGCTGCTGGTCCTGGTGCTCGTGGCGGCGGTGCTGCCGCGGTGGCTGCGCGGGCGGCGTCGTCGGGCGCGGCTCACCGCGATGGCCGACACCGCGCTCGCCCCGCAGCGCCGCGCCAATGCGGCGTGGGACGAGTTCCGCGCGCTGGCCGAGGACTACGGCGTCACCGCCCCCGCCTCGGACACGCCCCGTGTCGCCGCCCGGCGGCTCGCGGCGGGGATTCCCGCCGCCACTCCCTGCGTGGAGCGGCTCGTCGAGGACCTGGAGACCACCGGCTACGGCGCGCCCGGCCCCGACTGGACGCCGCGCACCACCCCGGAGGACCTGGCGCGCGTGCGTGACGAGTTCCGCCACCGCGCCTCGCGCGGGCAGCGGTTCCGCGCCGCGTGGTGGCCCGCCTCGCTGCGCACGGGCCCCCGCCGCTGACCACCGACGACGCCGCCCGGTGCCCTCGCGCGAGGGCACCGGGCGGCGTCGTCCGTTGGGGGCCACGCCGAGGCCGGCGCGGGGTGCCGGGCGTGCCGGCCGCGGGAGACGGGTGGTGGCGCCGGCCGCGGGGCGCGAGCCGCCCCGGTTCTCCCAGTACCCCGGCATGGGTGCCCCATCTCGGGCGCCGGGTTGTCTGCGCCCCGTCGTAGCCCGGCCTCAGCCCTCCGCGCGCGCGGCGATCACGGCGTCGTAGAGCCTGCGCGTGCTCACGCCGTGCTCGGTCGCGACCTGGCGCGCGGCGGCCTTGAGCTTGATGTCGGAGGTCGCCACGAGCTCCTCGACGGCCGCAGTGAGGTCCTCCGGATCGGGTGCGACGGCGGGGGCCGCGCCGTGCAGCACCACCACGATCTCCCCGCGCACCTGGTTCTGGGTGGCCCACGCGACGAGCCCGTCGAGGTCGTCCCGCAGCACCTCCTCGTGCAGCTTGGTCAGCTCGCGGCACACTGCGGCCCGCCGGTCCCCGCCCATAGCCTCCCGCAGGGCGATGAGCATGTCCGCGAGGCGGTGCGGGGACTCGTAGAACACCATGGTGCGCTGCTCGGTGGCCAGGGCTGCGAGCTGCGCGGCCCTCTCGCCCTTCTTGCGGGCCAGGAAGCCCTCGAACGTGAACCGGTCGGTGGGCAGCCCGGAGACCGCGAGCGCCGCGAGCACCGCGGAGGGCCCGGGGAGCACGGTCACGGGCAGCCCGGCCTGCGCGGCGGCGCGCACCAGCGGGAAGCCGGGGTCGGAGACCGTGGGCATCCCGGCATCGGAGAGCACCGCGACGGTCTTGCCACGGCGCACCTCGTCCAGCAGCTCGGCGGTGCGCGCGGTCTCGTTGTGCTCGTGGTGGGTGACCACGCGTCCGGTGACGTTCACGCCCAGCCCGGCGGCCAGGCGGTGCAGAGTACGGGTGTCCTCCACGGCGAGAACGTCCGCTGTGCGCAGGATCTCCAGCAGGCGCGGGGAGGCGTCCGAGAGGTTGCCGATGGGCGTGCCCACGATGACCAGGGCACCGTCGCCCGAGTTCTCGGGGTCCGCCGGGGATGCTGATGGGGCAGAAGCTTGCGAAGTCACAGGTCCACTCTACGAAGCCCGTCCAGCCCCGCGCCCTACCATGGGTCCGTGCCTTCGACCGTTTCCTCCCCCGCCGTCCGGCCGAGCGCCGGTCCCCCCGCGCGTCCGCTGGGCGAGCTGCTGCTGCCCGCGGTCACGCGCCTGCCCCGGTACTGGTGGGTTCCGCTGGCGCTGGTGACGCTGCTGGGCGGGGTGATGCGCTTCGTGAGCCTGTCCTCCCCGCACGCCGTGGTCTTCGACGAGACCTACTACCTCAAGGACTCCTACTCGCTGCTGCTGCACGGCACGGAGCAGCAGTGGCCCTCCGGTGCGGACGAGGGCTTCGTGTCGGGGAAGATCCCGGACGTGGAGAACCACCCGTCCTTCGTGGTGCACCCGCCCCTGGGCAAGTGGCTAATCGCCGTCGGGCTGTGGGCCTTCGGAGGGGAGGACCCCTTCGGCTGGCGGTTCTCCGCCGCGCTGTTCGGCACGGCGTCCATCGCGCTGATCTGGTGCGCGGGCTGGCTGCTGTTCCGCTCGGTCTCGCTGGCCACGGTCGCCGGGCTGCTGACCTCGCTGGACGGGCTGCACCTGGTGGAGTCGCGGCTCGCGCTGCTGGACATCTTCCTGATGTTCTTCCTGCTGCTCGCCTTCGTGCTCGTGCTGCTGGACCGGGACGACGGACGACGCCGCCTGCTCGCCCGCATGAACACCTCTCCCCTGGGCCCGTGGCTCGGGGTCCGGTGGTGGCGCGTGGCAGCGGGTGTGGCGTGCGGTGCGGCGGCCGCCGTGAAGTGGAACGCCCTGTTCAGCATCGCGGCCCTGGGCGTGCTGGCCGTGCTCTGGGACATGAACGCGCGCCGGGTCGCCGGCGTGCGCCGCTGGTTCACGGGTGCGCTGCTCAAGGACGGGCCGTGGGGCTTCCTCACGATGATCGGCACGGGCCTGGTGACCTACCTGCTCACGTGGTCCGGCTGGCTGCTCACGGACACCGGCTACGACCGCAACTGGGCGGAGCTGAACCCGGGGCAGGGCCCCCAGTGGCTGCCGTCCGCGCTGCGCTCGCTGTGGGAGTACCACGTGGCCGCGTACTCGTTCCACACGGGCCTGTCCTCCCACCACACGTACATGGCCGGGCCGCTGAGCTGGTTCGTCATGGAGCGGCCCACGTCCTACTACTACGAGTCCCCCGGCGCCGGCACGGACGGCTGCACCGTGGACTCGTGCAGCCAGGCGATCCTGAACCTGGGCAACCCCGCGATCTGGTGGGCGGCCATCCCGGCCCTGGGCCTGGGCATCTGGCTGTGGGCGGTGCGCCGCGACTGGCGCTTCGGCGCCCTGGTGGGCATCTGGGCGGCGGGCTACCTGCCGTGGTACCTCTACCCCGAGCGCACCATGTTCTTCTTCTACGCCCTGTCCTACTTCCCCGCACTGGTGCTGCTGCTCACGGGCGCGATCGGTGTGCTCACCGGCAGGCTCGCGGTGCCGCGGCACGGGGCCACGGCCGGCACGGTGGCCGCGCTCGACGACGAACGGGTGGTCTCCCCGCGCTGGGCCCGGCGCTGGCGTGTAGTCACCCTGGTGTTCCTCGTGCTCGTGGTGGCGCTGGCCGTGTTCTTTTGGCCCGTGTGGACCGGCCAGACCATCCCCTACGACCACTGGCGCTGGCGGATGTGGTTCAGGTCCTGGATCTGAGCGGGCGGGGAGCCGCCCACGGGACCGCGGCCAGGCGGCGTCGTCGGTGGGTCGTGACGAGCATGACCGCGAACGCGGCCACGAGCGCCACCAGCGCCACGGTGAGGGCGGCGTCCACCCAGAACTGCGTGGGGTAGAGCCGGATCAGGGTGTCGGAAAGGCTGAACGTCCACGTCCCGGAGCTGAAGAACAGCGAGTGGAACCCGGCGAAGAAGGTCTCCCAGCCCAGCAGGGCCGCCACGCACGCGAGCACCAGCAGCGCCACCGTGAGCCACGAGCCCCAGAACCACGCCGCGGAGGCCGCCCCCGGTGCGCGCCGGTGCAGCCACCAGCCCGCGAGCACGCTCAGCACCAGCAGCACGCCCGCGAGCAGCAGGCCCCACTGCATCACGCCCTGGACGTCGTGCATGTGCGAGACCTCCTGGGGCGTGAACGCCATCCCGCCCTCGGGGCTCACCAGCCCGCCCAGGTACTCGGGCGGCGCGAGGTTCATGATGTAGTCCAGCCCGTAGGACCCGAACGTCATGCGCTCGTCCGTGCCCATGCCCCAGCGGTCCGCGGGGAACCCGGGCCTGTGGTACTCGAGCCACAGGAAGGCCGGGGTGGCCACGAGCCGCGCCCCCAGCCCCACCAGCAGCACGGGCAGGGACAGGGTCAGCAGGCCCTGCAGCAGCCGCTGGACGACCGTGCGGCGGGGGCGGGCGGGGGTCGTGCGGGTTGCACTCACCGGGGTGTCACCAGTTTCCGTGCCAGTTCTCGTCCTTGTAGTGCTCGAACGGGATGTTCCAGTCCCCCAGGCCGTCGTCCGGGTCCGCCTGCGGGTAGTTCGTGTTGACCACTTCCACCATGTCACCGGGGCGGAACGTGTTGTAGATGTAGCTCGCGCCCTCGGGCGGCATGCCCACGCAGCCGTGGGACACGTTGGCCACGCCCAGCACGGAGTACGCGGAGGGCAGCGCCTGGTGCACGAACTCGCCGCTCCACGTCAGCCGGGACACGTTGGACGCGTCGAACGGCGGGTAGTAGTGCGAGTCCCCCGGCTTCAGGTGCAGGGAGCCCGCGTTGAACTTGTAGGACGCCGCCTGCTCCAGGATGACCTTCTTGCCCGTGGTGGAGGGCCACTCGGCGTCGCCGAGGGTCACGGGCCACGTGCCGCTCTCCTTGCCGTCCACGTAGGCCACGAGCGTTTTGGTGTTGTTGTCCACGTACGCGCGCTGCTCCGGGCCGGTCGTGAACGTCACGGTCTTGTTGCCGTTGCCGATCATCCCGTTGCCCAGGTCCTTGCCCAGGATGTTCGCGCTGACCTTCACGGTGGACTTCGGGGTCCACGGGTCCCTGGGGCGGAAGCGCAGCTTCTGGTCCGAGTACCAGCGGAACGCGCCGTCCTTGTGCGCGCCCTCCACGGTGACGGCCTTCTCGATCGCGTCCTTGTTGGTCACGGGCTCGGAGAAGTTCAGCTCCACGACCTGCCACACGCCGTAGGTCTCACCGTCCCGCACGTTCATGCTCACGTCCGCCTCGTGCGCGGCGTCCACGGTGCTGAAAACGCTCTGCCCGGTGCTCTCGCGGTCACCGTTGCGCGCCGTCCAGGCCACGGTGTACGTCTCGTCGAACGCCAGCGCTCCCTCGGAGCGCCACTCGGTGCCGTCCTCCTTCAACGCGCCCCTGGCCTTCTCGCCGGAGGTCGACGCCGTCACGGTCACGTCGGTCAGCTTTCCGGCGTCCGTGGCGACCACCACGGCGGCCGTGGGATCGACCATCGTGGTGTCCGCGGCGGGGGTCACGCGCACCGTGGGCGTCGTGCCCGAGGACGACGACGCCGCGGCACCCGAGCCCGACGGGTCCCCCGCGGCGTCGGAACCGGAGTCCGCCCCGCACGCGGCCAGCGCGAGGACCGCGGCGAGGCCGGTGGAGGTCGCGGCGAAACGGCGGCGGCTGAGACCGCGCGCGGCGGGCGGCTCCTGCGCGGAGTGGTGGTCGTGCGGGCGGGGTGAGGCTGTCATGGGTTCCTCGCAGGGGTGAGACGGCGGGGGCGCCGGTCCGGACCACGGCGAACGGAGCCTCTCCCGGCCGGTCGCCCGAGGGGGCGCGGAGCGGCTACGGCCGCCGCAGGTGCGGGGTGCGCAGAGCCGCCGGGAGGGGGACGGAACGCCCGGTCGTGGACGGCCGAGGGTTTGCGTTCACACTCGAACGCCTCGTCCCAGAATACTCGTCGGAGTCGGCGGGAGGAACGCCCGGGGACGTCCGACCCACCACACCCGCGGGCGTGTCGTCGCGTGGCAGTTCCGCGGGGCGGCGCGTGCCGTCGCCGCGCCGAGCACCCGTGGACGTTCCCGCTCCGGCGGAGGGGCGTGTCGTGGCGGCATCGGCGGCGCGCCCGTCAGCGGCGGGCCGCGCGGCGTCGTCGTCAGCGTCAGCGTCAGGAGCATCCGGGCGGTAGGAGACGTCCCGCAGCACGCGCGCGCCGGGAACGGCGGGGCCGTTCGGGCGGGCGGCACCCAGCGAGGGTCCGCGGGGACTGCGCCGCACCACGGGCTCCTCGTCCGGGCGCACGGCCTGCACCACGGCGTCGACGTCGTCGCGGCCCCAGCCGTCCGGGAACTCCAGGCGCACCACGCGCCAGCCGCGCGGTGCCGTGAGGGAGTCCGCGTGCACGGGGCACAGGTCGTAGGCGTGCGGCTCCCGGCGCGCGGACAGCGCCCCGATCACGGCGGTGGAGTCCGAGTAGACGTAGGTCAGCGTGCACACGGCATCCCGGTTGCACGTCTGCTTGGAGCAGCTGCGCCGCGGCACGGTCTCCTGCGCCACGCGGCTCACCGGCCCCTGCGCCGCAGCCGACGCCGTTCGCGCTCGGAGAGCCCGCCCCAGATGCCGAACTTCTCGTCGTTGGTCATCGCGTAGTCCAGGCACTGCCCGCTCACGGGGCACGCCTCGCACACGCGCTTGGCGTCACGGGTGGAGCCGCCCTTCTCGGGGAAGAACACCTCGGGATCGGTCTGCGCGCACAGCGCGTCCGTCTGCCACGCGAGCTCGCCCTCGGCGTCGCCCTCGCTCACGGAGTACAGACCGGCCACGGCCTGCCACACGGAGGCGTCCACGCTCTGGACGTCGTGGACCTCCATGCCCTGCAGGTCCTGGGGGGTGTGGGCGGGGGGCTCGGGCTCGGGCTTCTTCTTGCGGTCCGAGCGCAGCAGAACGTCGCCGGCAACCTCGGGGTGGGCGGCCAGGAAGGCCGAGGCGAGGTCGTCCAGGGTGGTGACACCCGCTGCTCCGCGGGCCTGGTCCACAGGGTCCACGAACCAGTCCACGGGGACGCTGCCGCCCGCGGATCCGGTGTCCGAGTCCTCGCGTCCGTCGATCCGGCGGCGTGCGGCCTCTCCCATGTCTGTCCTTCCGTACCACGCGTTCGTGTGCTCCGTGCCCTCAACCAGCCCGGTTGTCCCGGCCGAGAACGGGTTGGCGTGACGGGGCGCACCCCTGTCTGCCAGGTGGACTCCCTAATTACACGCGTGTAAGTCCCGCGTAGTCAAGCCGAGTATCCTGGGCTTCCCGGGGCCATCGGCGCGCCGTCCGCGCCCCCGTGGACCCGTCACTTACCCTAAGGAGTTTCTGCGTGGGACGCACACCGACCGATCTCGCGGGGGCCCTGGCCGCGGTCTCCGCACGCCCCACACCGGCTCTCGTCTGGCGTGACGGACCCGAGCGCGTGGAGCTCTCCGGGCGCGTGCTGGTCAACTGGGTCGAGAAGTCCGCCGGTCTGCTCGTGGACGAGCTGGACGTCACCGCCGGTGACGTCGTGCGCATTTCCCCCGTCCCGCACTGGCGACTGGTCGTGCTGACGCTCGCCGCACTGCGCGTAGGAGCCCGCGTGGCGTTCGACCCCGAGCTGGACGCCGAGTCCGAGGCCGTGGTCCACGCGTACCTCGAGACCGCGCCGGAGGATCCCGCTGCGGGCGCCACCGCACTCGTGGTCGCCGCGCCCGCGCTGGCCTTCGCGTGCTCGCAGCCGCTGCCCGGGGGCGCGGTGGACTTCTGCGACGAGGTCCGCGGCATGGGGGACGTCTACACGGGGTTCGAGGAGCCGGAGGCCGACGACGCCGCCCTGCCGTCCGGACTCACGCACGGCGAGCTCGTGGCCGCTGCCCTGGAGAGCCTGCCCGGTGAGCACGCGGGAGAGACGGTCTTCGTGCCGATGCCCGACGGCTGGGACGAGACGCAGCTGCTGCGCGTGCTCGGGGCCGCGGCGCAGGACGGTGCGGTGCTCATGGCCACGGATCCGGGCGAGATCACGGGCGACGTCCTGGCCCAGGAGCACGCGACCGCTCTCTGAGGATCGGCCCGAAGCCCGAGGCCCGAGGCGAGTGTGCTCAGGAGGCGCGGCGGACGTCGTCGTCGTTCGTGCCGTCCCGGGGAGCGTCGTTGCGGGGCGCGTGACTGCGGTCCTGATGACCGTGGGCATCGTGGTCGCGACGGTGCACCACCGGCATCTGGCCCGTGACGAACGCGAACTCCTCGTCCGGGCTGTCCGCGAAGTCGGGGTCCTGGTCCAGCTCGGTGCTGAAGACCCAGAAGCGGTAGGCGAAGTAGCGGAACACGGTTCCCAGGATGGTGCCGATGATCGTGCCGGAGATGAAGGAGGCGGTCGCGGACCTCAGGTCGAGCACGTAGTAGCTCACGCCCAGGCAGCCGAGCTCGATGGCCATGCCGATCCCGTTGGCCACGAGGAACTGCACGAGCTCCTTCTTCTTGTCGTCCTGGCGCTTGTCGCGGAACGTCCAGAGCCGGTTGGCGATCCAGGAGAAGACGATGGCCACCACGGTGGCGACGATCTTGGCCTTGATGTGGCTGTCGGCGAAGTACGGGGTGTGCATGAGTAGCCACACGAGCCCCGCATTGATGGCAAAGGCCGCGGCCCCCACGAGCCCGAACTTCGCGAGCTCTTTGACGAACAGTTCCCACAGCGCGTGCGCGCGCTCGACCATGGTGTTCAAGAAATCGTTCTCACTCTGCTCATCGGGGACGGAGGAAGGGCGGGGGGCCGTCTCGCACGAGCGTCCCACCCGGACGGGCATCGCCGCGGCCCCGGACTCACCGTGGGCGCCGGATGATTGAGTTGCATCGTACTCCGACATGACTGGACGTCCGCTGTGACGATAGCCTGGAGCGGTGAATTCTCCCGTTACCGGTCCTGTCATTGGCGTCGTGGGCGGCGGGCAGCTCGCCCGCATGATGGCTCCCGCGGCCACCGCGCTCGGCGTGGAGCTGCGCGTCCTCGCGGAGAGCCCGGAGGTGAGTGCCGTGGCGGCGGTCCGCACGGCCCCCGCGGGTGACTACACGGATCTCGACACGCTGCTGCGCTTCGCGGCGGACGTGGACGTGCTGACCTTCGACCACGAGCACGTGCCCACCGAGCACTTGCGGGCCCTGCAGGAGCAGGGCGTGGCCGTGCGTCCCGGACCGGAGGCGCTCGTGCACGCGCAGGACAAGCTCGTGATGCGCCGCGCCGTCGAGGAGCTCGGCCTGCCCAACCCGGAGTGGGACGAGGTGCACAGTGCCGAGGAGCTCGTGGCCTTCGGCGAGCGCGTGGGCTGGCCCGTGGTGCTGAAGACCCCGCGCGGCGGCTACGACGGCAAGGGCGTGCTCGTGCTGGACGGGCCGCAGGAGGCCTCCACCGGCACCGCCGCCGAGTGGTTCGCCCAGTGCGCGGAGGCGGACTCGGACGAGGGCCTGCTGGCGGAGGAGGCCGTGGCGTTCAGCCGGGAGCTCTCCGCAATGGTCGCCCGCCGCCCCTCCGGTGAGACCGTGGCCTGGCCGGTGGTCGAGTCCATCCAAGTGGCCGGTGTGTGCGACGAGGTGCTCGCCCCGGCTCCCGGGCTGGATCCCGCCGTGGCCCGTGCCGCGCAGGCCGCCGCCGTGCAGCTCGCCGAGGACCTGGGCGTGACGGGCGTGATGGCCGTGGAGCTCTTCGAGACGCCGGGCACCGAGGCCGGCTTCGCCGTCAACGAGCTGGCCATGCGGCCCCACAACTCCGGGCACTGGAGCATGGACGGCTCCGTGACCGGGCAGTTCGAGCAGCACCTGCGCGCGGTGCTCGACTGGCCCCTGGGTGCCACGGACGTGGTGGCGGAGGCAGCCGTGATGAAGAACTTCCTGGGCGGGGACAACCAGGACCTGTTCGCGGCCTACCCGCAGGCGCTGGCCGCCGAGCCGCGCGCGAAGGTCCACACCTACGGCAAGTCGGTGCGCCCGGGCCGCAAGATCGGCCACGTCAACGTGGTCGGTGACGCCCACGAGCTCGGGACGCTGCGCGAGATCGCCACCCACGCCGCGAGCATCCTGCGCGACGGCGAGGACCGGGACGCCCGGCCCACCGCGCGCGGCGAGGACGAGGCCGCGACCCCCTGGGGTGCCGTGCCGGAGGCCCAGACGCAGGCACCCCTGGTGGGGCTCGTCATGGGCTCGGACTCGGACTGGGCCACGATGCGCGCCGCCGCACAGGCCCTCGAGGAGGTCGGCATCCCCTACGAGGCGGACGTGGTCTCCGCCCACCGGATGCCCTCCGAGATGCTCGAGTACGGCCGCACCGCGCACGAGCGCGGGCTGCGCGTGATCATCGCGGGAGCCGGCGGGGCCGCCCACCTGCCCGGGATGCTCGCCTCCGTGACGCCCCTGCCGGTGATCGGCGTCCCCGTGGCGCTGAAGACCCTGGACGGCATGGACTCCCTGCTCTCCATCGTGCAGATGCCCGCGGGCGTGCCCGTGGCCACGGTCTCGATCAACGGAGCGCGCAACGCGGGCCTGCTCGCGGCGCGGGTGCTCGGCTCGGGGTCCGGCGCGTCCGCGCAGCAGGTGCGCGAGCGGCTGCAGGTCTTCGCCGCGGAGCTCTCCGAGGCCGCGCACCGCAAGGGTGCCTCCCTACGCGACGCCGTGGCCCGCGGCGCGAGCGCCACCGACTGACCCCCGGCCGCGCCCGCCGGGTGGGCTGCCGGGTGGGTTGTCGGCCCGGATCCAGGTGGGCGGGGCACAATGAGCCACTCGTGGCCCCTCCCCCGGGGTCACGGACCGGTGGGCCCGCAGCCCGGCCCGCCGCAACACCGACTTCCCCTTCAGCACGGAGTTGCACGTGAACGGATCAACCGACCACCCGGAGGACGGCCGTCCCCTACCCTCGGCCACCCGCGCCCTGGAGGAGGTGCCCGAGGACGCCCGGCAGGACGCCCCGCGCGGTGCCGCCGCGGCGTCGTCCGCGGATTCCCGGACGGGTGCGGACCCCTACGGCGAGGACGACGACGCCGCCCCCGGTGGCGCTTCGGCCGTCCGCGATCCCGAGGCGGGCCCGCGCCGAGCGCGCTCCCGCCTGGGCGATCCGCTGCGCAGCCCCCGGTTCGCGGCCCCCGCGACCCGGACCAAGCGCGCGTGGTGGCTGCTCGGCGCCACCCTGCTGATCCCCGGCTCCGCGCAGCTCGTGGCCGGAAAGCGCGTCGTCGGACGCGTGGCCGTGCGGATCACCGCGGTGGTCTGGGCGCTGATCCTGCTGGCCGTGGTGCTGTGGTTCGTGTGGCGCACCGCCCTGGTGTGGCTGCTGACCAACTCCGTGACCTCCGCCCTGCTGATGTACGGGCTCGTGGCGCTGGCCATCGGCTGGGTGCTGCTGTGGTTCGACACCCTGCGGATCATCCGCCCGGGACTGCTCGGGGACGGCATGCGCCGCGGCGTCGTCATCACCACCGTGCTCGCGATGGTCCTCACCGGCGGCGGGCTCGGCTACGCGGCGCACCTGGTCTCGGTCGCGCGCCACGCGGTCTCGGACATCTTCGGCGGGGGCATGCCGTTCTCCGCGGCGGACGGGCGCTACAACATCCTGCTCATGGGCGGGGACGCCGGCGAGGACCGCGAGGGCCGCCGCCCGGACTCCATGACCGTGCTGAGCATCGACTCCTCCTCGGGCCAGACCGTGACGGTCTCCCTGCCCCGCAACCTGCAGAACGTCCCCTTCCCGGACAGCTCCCCCATGCACTCGGTCTACCCGGACGGCTTCAACTGCGGTGACGAGTGCATCATGAACGCCGTCTACACGGACGTGATGCAGAACCACAAGGACCTCTACCCGGACGTCGAGGACCCCGGGGCACAGGCCACCAAGGAGGCCGCCGAGGGCGTCACGGGCCTGACCATCCAGGCGTACGCGCTGATCGACATGGACGGCTTCGCCTCGCTCGTGGACGCCCTCGGGGGCATCGACATGAACGTGGGCGGCCGCGTGCCCATGGGTGGCGGCACCAACCTGGACACCGGGGAGAAGAACCCCATCCTGGGGTGGATCGAGCCCGGCGTGCAGCACATGGACGGCTACCACGCCCTCTGGTACGCCCGCTCCCGCGAGGGCGCCACGGACTACGACCGCCAGGCCCGCCAGCGCTGCGTCCAGGCCGCGATGCTCGCGCAGCTGAACCCGGTCACCGTGGCCACCAAGTTCGACGAGCTCGCGAGCTCCGGGCAGCAGATTCTCGAGACGGACATCCCCCAGGCCTCGATCGGCTCCATGGTCACGGTCGCCACCAAGGCCAAGAACCACGAGCTGCAGGCCTACGCCGCCGGTCCGCCCTACTACGACCAGTCCTTCCCCACCTACCCGGACTACGAGCAGTTCCGTTCCGACCTCGCGGACGTCCTGAAGAAGGCCGACGGCGCCCAGGCGGGGGTGGCGGGCAGCGCGGCGTCGTCGTCGGCCGGGGCCGGTGTGAGCACCGCCGGCGGCGGCGTGGCCGGAGCGGGAATCGGGACCGCGGCCGTGGTGCCCGCGGCACTGAAAGTGTCCACGGAGGAGACGCTGTCCCCGAACGGCACGTGCTCCGTGCCGTGATCCCGCCGGGTCCCGGTCGGTACAGTGGGGACGTGGCGAATATCCTGCAGTCCCCCGAGTGGGCCCAGTTCCAGACCAGCATCGGACACCGCGTGATCCAGGCCGAGGGGCCCGGGTGGCGGTACCTGGCCACCGTGGAGGGCGGGCGCACCGGACGCTACCTGTACTGCCCGTACGGGCCGGAGTCGGACTCCCCGGAGGCTTTCGACCGCGCGCTGGCGGACCTCACCGCGCAGGCGAAGCAGAACCACTGCTGGTTCGTGCGGGTGGAGCCCATCAACGGGCACACCGTGGACGGGGTCGAGACCCCGGAGGCCTCCCTGCGACGCCGCGGCATGAGGCTCGCCCCGCGCCAGGTGCAGCCCGGGCACACCCAGGTGGTGGACCTGCGCAAGGACGCCAAGGACCTGCTCAAGGACATGAAGTCCACCAACCGCAACCTCTACCGCAACATCCACAAGAAGGGCGTGAGCATCGAGCGCTCGCAGGACCCCGCGGACGTGGAGCACCTGCTGCGCTTCCTGGACGAGACCGCCAAGCGCCGGAACTTCAACCGTCAGCACGACGACTACCTGCGCGCCGTCGCCGCGTCCCTCATGCCCGCGGACGCCGCCACCCTCTACCTCGCCACGCTCGACGGCGAGCCGATCGCCGCGTCCCTCGTGTACGACTCCGCGGACACCCGCACCTACGCGCACGCCGCGATGGACCAGGAGCACCGCAAGCTCTCCGCGGGCATCCCGCTGGTGGTCACCATGATCATGGACGCCAAGGAGAAGGGCCTCACCTGGTTCGACCTCTTCGGCACCGCCCCCGAGGGCGCCGGGCCCGAGCACGAGTGGTACGGCTTCACCTCGTTCAAGAAGTCCTTCGGCGGGGAGCCCGTCTCCTACCCCGGCACGTGGGACCTACCCGTGTCCCGCGCCGGGTACGCGGCGTACAGCGGCGTCCGTGCGGCACGCGAGAAGCTCGGGGCGCTCGCCGGCACGCTGCGCTCCCGCGGGGAGGACGCATGACCCGCACAGCACTGGTCACGGGTGCCACCGGAGGGATCGGCCGCGCGTTCACCCGGGCGCTGCACGAGCGCGGCTACGCCCTGATCCTCACCGGCCGCAGCACCGAGAAGCTCACCGCCCTCTCCCAGGACGTCACGGGCGGGGCCGCGCAGATCGTGGCGGCGGACCTCGGCACGCAGGACGGCATCGACACCCTCGTGGACGTGCTCGAGTGCAACCCGGTGCAGCTGCTCGTCAACAACGCGGGCTTCGGCACGCACGGGGAGTTCGCGGCGTCGGACCTGGGCCGCGAGCTCGAGGAGCTCACCGTGAACGTGCGGGCGCTGATGACGCTCACCCACACCGCGCTGCGGACCATGACGGCGGCCGGGGGCGGTGCGATCATCAACATCGCCTCCGTGGCGAGCTTCCAGCCGCTGCCCTCCATGGCCACCTACAGCGCGTCCAAGGCGTTCGTGGACCGGTTCTCGCTCGCGGTGGGAGTAGAGGCCCGCAAGCACGGCGTGCACGTGCTCAGCGTGAACCCGGGGCCCGTGGACACGGACTTCTTCAAGGTCGCGAACGCCTCGGCCATTGAGGTGGGGCGCTCCGCGAACCCGGACGAGCTCGTCGCGGCCACCCTCGCGGCACTCGACAGGAAGCGCGCGCGGATCGTCTTCCCCCGCGGCTACCACGCCCTCGACCGCCTCGCGGGCCTGCTGCCCCCGAGCCTCACGGCACGGGTGGCGAACGTGGTGTCGGGCCGCTCCTGACGTCCCGCGGCGCGGCGCCCCCGAGGACGACGACGCCGCGCCGCCGGGATGGCGCGGGCGTCACCAGCGCGCGGCATCCCTCACTGCCGCGCGGCCTTCGGCCAGCGCACGGCGGAACAGGCTCTCCTCGTCCCGCAGCGCCGCGGGCGTCTTGGAGGTGACCGCGGCGGTGAGACGCTTCGGCAGAGCCCGGTCCTTCGTCGTGGGGGTCTCCGCGGGCGTCTCAGCTGCAGCAGCAGCATCTGTCGCGGGAGTGTCCCCGGCCCCGCTCCGGTTCTTCTTCCGCCCGGTCACCGGCGCCGCACGGACCTTCTTCTGCTTCTCCGTGCGGTTCTTCTCGGCGCGCTTCGCGGCCTTCTTCGCCGCCTTCTTCCCACTACCTGCAGCACCGGCAGTCGCCGCCCCCGCATGCCCGGCACCGACCTCGTGCAGCCGCGCCAGATCAGGATCGGCATCCACGGCGGCGCCCGGTTCCGCGGTGAACTCCGTCTCCGACGCGGCGGCCTCGACCCCGAGAACCTGCTCGGGCGACGTCGTCACGTCTGAGGACACGGCAGCGGGCCCCTCAGAGGCGGGGGCCTCAGACGCGGCGAGCGCCGCGGCGCCGTCCTGCGCGGGAAGGATCTCCTCCTCCCGGTGGCGCCGCGAGCGGCGGCCGAACACGCGGCGTCGGGTCTTCTCCGCGCGGCCCGCGATCTGGAACTCGCCCACGAGCGGGTACTCCCACGTGCCGAGCACCTCGTGGTCCTCGGTCGCGAGCTCGCGCAGCACCATGGGCTGACCGGGCTGGTCCGGGTCCCCGGCGAGCACCTTGTGGACCATGCGCTGCTGCAGCTGCACGAGGCCGGTGAGCAGCAGGGCGTCGTCCACGCCCAGGTCCCGGGCGAGGTCCGTGAAGCCCAGGCGGTAGATCATGGCGGACTCGCCCGTGTGCACGAACCACAGGTATCCGAGGGCCTTCTCCGGGCCGTCCTCGGGGCGCTCGGTGGCCACCAGGAACACGGAGTTCTCCCCCACGGCGCGCAGCAGCTCGCGGATGTGCTGGGTGCGCAGGCCCACGTGGGAGAGGTCGCGGTCCGCGGCGTTGACGCGGCGCACTCGCACGCCGGTGTCTCGCAGGCCCGCGCGGCAGCGCTGCAGGGTCTCGCTCGACAGCCTCTTGGACAGCTCACCCTCGGTCTCTCCGAGCCGCACCACCAGGTGGCGGGGGCCTGCTTCGCCGCGCCGTGGTTTGTCACGACGCCGGTAGCCCGCCTCCGCCAGCTCGGCCGCCAGTTCCGTGGTGGCATGGGTGTCCGGGCTCACGCGCAGCACCGCGGCGTCGTACACCGTGCGGGCGTGCTCCTGCAGCGCCTCGAGCGCGGCCACGAGGTCGCGCGGGTTCTTCACGTGCAGGGACTTGGCGTCCACCACCGTGTGCCGGTCCTCCGGGTAGACGAGCAGCTGGCCGTAGCCCACGGTCTGCTCGTCGCGGTCCACGGCCACGCGTTCCACGCGCACGTCGTCACGGGTGAGGGCCTCGGCCTCGCCGATGCCCCACAGGAGGTCCGGGTGGCCTCCCGTGACGCGCACGCGGGCGTCCCAACTCTGACGGTTGCCGCTGGGGGTCACGTTCAACGTCACGGTGTCTTTCCTCTCCTCAGGCCCACGAACACCGCGGCCCAGCTTAGCCCGGACCGGCCTCCGGTCAGGCCGGATGCGTCCTCGGCACGCACAAACACACGCGCCCTCCCTCCCGTGTGGACGCGCGCGTGGTCGAGCGGAGCTGCGGGATCAGCGCTGGTGGCGCTCGTACTTCTCCCACTTGGTGGCCAGGTGCTCGGCCTCGACCATGCGCACCGTGCCGGAGCGCGAGCGCATCACGATGGACTGCGTGGTGATGGTCCGCCCGCGGTAGCGCACGCCGCGCAGCAGGTCACCGTCCGTGATGCCGGTCGCGGCGAAGAAGCAGTTGTCCGAGGTCACGAGCTCGTCCGTGGTGAGGATCCGGTCCACGTCCAGCCCTGCGGCGGCGGCCTTCTCGCGCTCGCTCTCGTCCGTGGGGGCCAGCCGGCCCTGGATCACACCGCCGGTGGCCTTCACGGCGCACGCGGTGACGATGCCCTCCGGGGTGCCGCCGATGCCCATCATGATGTCCACGCCCGTGCCCTCGCGGCACGCGGCGATCGCACCGGCCACGTCACCGTCCAGGATCATGCGGGTGCGGGCACCGGTCGCGCGGATCTCCTCCACGAGACCCTGGTGCCGGGGGCGGTCCAGGACGCACACGGTGACCTGGTTGGGCTTCACGCCCTTGGCCTTGGCCACCAGGTGGATGTTCTGCTTGACCGGCAGCCGCAGGTCCACCATGTCCGCGGCCTCCGGGCCCACCACGAGCTTGTCCATGTAGAACACGGCCGAGGGGTCGAACATGGACCCGCCGTCCGCGACCGCGATCACCGCGAGCGCGTTGTTCATGCCCAGTGCGGTCAGGCGGGTGCCGTCGATGGGGTCCACCGCGACGTCCGACTCCGGGCCGTTGCCGTCGCCCACGCGTTCGCCGTTGAACAGCATGGGGGCCTCGTCCTTCTCGCCCTCGCCGATCACCACGGTGCCGTTGAAGTCCACGGTGGAGAGGAAGGAGCGCATGGCGTCCACGGCCGCGCCGTCCGCGCTGTTCTTGTCACCGGCGCCGACCCAGTGGCCGCCCGCGATCGCGGCCGCCTCCGTGACGCGCACCAGTTCGAGCGCCAAGTTCCGGTCCGCCACATTTCCCGAGCTGCCGTGCTGGGTGTTCTCTGCCACGTTGTTCCTCACCTTCGAGTTTCGGCCGCGCCTGGATCCGCCGGGTCCCGGGCGCCACCACGGGTGTGCCCAGCATATCCCGGGGCCCCGCTGTTGGGCCGGTCCCCCGGAGCACGGCACAATGGGTCCGTGAGTTCTTCTGCTTCCGGACCCTCCCCCGATCCCCGCACCGAGCCGTCGTCCTCCGCCTCCGCCGGGGGCACGGGTCCCGACGACGACGCCGCGGGCACCGGCCCCGCGACCACCGGCACCTCCGCGGGGTCCGCCCCGGGCGCGGTCGGCGGCGAGACCCGCCAGGGCGGCGTCGGCCCGGGGGCGGACCAGGGCACCGCGGGCTCGGAGGCCACCCAGGGCACCACCGCCGCGACGGGCACCCCGGGGGCCGAGGCCGCGGACGAGCCGCCCACGCCCCAGCTCACCACCAAGCAGGCGTCGCGGATCAACGCGCCGGTCCGGGGCATGGTCATCTCCATGATCGTGCTGCTGCTCCTACTGCTGCCGTTCATCTGGCTGCAGCCCAAGCCGGACGCCCACCCGTACCGCGCGCAGGTGGACGTGGCCCAGGAGGCCACGTTCGCCAAGGACCAGGCGCCCTTCACGCCCGCCGCACCCGCGCTCGGGGACGGCTGGAGCGCCAACTACGCCACGTGGAACGAGAAGTCCCAGGACGGCGTTCCCCTGTGGAGCGTGGGCTACCTCTCCCCCGACTACCACCTGGTGGAGATGGTCCAGACCGCGGAGTCGAACCCCACGTGGCTCGCCCAGCGCACCGAGCTGATCCCCGTCACGGGTGAGAAGAAGATCGGGGACGTCACCTGGCAGCTCCACCACCGGGACGCCACCGGCAAGCAGGAGGAGTTCACCGCGTGGGTCGCCACGCTCAAGGACTCCACCGTGCTGCTCAGCGGCAAGGCCCCGGACGCGGACTTCCAGCACGTGGCCGAGGTGCTCTCCGGCTCCTGACCCGGCACGCCGGACCCGGTTCGTGACGGGCGACCCGTTTCGTGACGGGACAGCCCGTCAGTGGCCGGGTGCCCCACACACCGACGCGCGCCCGCCCCGGTGCGCCGGGTCTACCCTTGACCACGGTGCGGAGTCCCGCGCCGTCCCTCCCAGACATGGAGTTCGAGCGTGAGCACTGAGACAGCCGCCGTGGACAACGCCCCCCACACTCCCGCCGAGGCGTGGCGGGCCCTGCAGGACGGCAACGCCCGGTTCATCGCCGGCGAGAAGCTGCACCCGCACCAGGACGCCCAGCGCCGCATGGACCTCGCGCAGTCGCAGAAGCCGTTCGCGGTGATCTTCGGCTGCTCGGACTCGCGCCTGGCCGCGGAGATCATCTTCGACCTGGGCCTCGGGGACGCGTTCGTGATCCGTACCGCCGGGCAGGTCATCGACAACGCCGTGCTCGGCTCGCTCGAGTTCGCCGTCCAGGTGCTCGGCACGCCGCTGATCATGGTGCTGGGCCACGACTCGTGCGGCGCCGTGACGGCCACCAAGAACTCGGTGGAGTCTGGCGAGCTGCCCACGGGCTTCCAGCGCGACCTCGTGGAGCGCATCACGCCCTCGGTGCTGCAGGCCAAGCGCTCCGGGGACGCGGACCTGCAGGACATGGTCGTGGAGCACACCAAACAGACCGCCGCGCGCATGCTCGACCAGTCCACGGTGATCTCCGGTGCGGTCGCGCGCGGGGAGGCCGCCGTGATCGGCGTCTTCTACCACCTCGCGGACGGCAAGGCCGAGCTGGTTTACAGCGAGGACCCGGAGATCCGCGAGTCCTGAGCCGCGGACGGTTTCCCGGCCCACCACGCACGACGACGCCGCCCGCGGCCTCGCGGGCGGCGTCGTCGTGCCCGAGACGGGACAGGGGGGCGTGCAGCGGCAGCCGCGGCGAGCGACGGCAACCGCCAGCCCGGCGGCGTCGTCACCGGCGAAATCCGCACCGGGGTACAGGGGGACGCCGCCGGGAGGGCGGGCCTAAACTGGCGCCATGGCAGAAAACACTGACTACCGCATCGAACACGACACCATGGGCGAGGTCCGCGTTCCCAAGAAAGCCCTCTACCGTGCCCAGACCCAGCGCGCCGTGGAGAACTTCCCGATCTCCGGCAACACGCTGGAGCGCGAGCACATCAAGGCGCTCGCCCAGGTGAAGAAGGCCGCCGCCACGGCCAACGAGGAACTGGGTGTGCTCGACGCCGAGCGCGCCCGCGCCATCCGCGACGCCGCGGATGCCGTGGCCTCCGGCGAGTACGACGCCGAGTTCCCCATCGACGTGTTCCAGACGGGCTCCGGCACGTCCTCGAACATGAACACCAACGAGGTGCTGGCCACGCTCGCGTCCCGCGCGCTCGAGTCCGCGGGCGCGGAGGTCCACCCCAACGACCACGTCAACGCGTCCCAGTCCTCCAACGACGTCTTCCCCACGTCCGTGCACGTGGCCGTGACCAACGCGCTGCTCAACGACCTCAAGCCGGCCATGGAGGTCCTCGCGACCTCCTTGGAGAAGAAGGCTGCGGAGTTCAAGCACGTGGTGAAGTCCGGGCGCACCCACCTCATGGACGCGACCCCCGTGACCCTGGGCCAGGAGTTCAGCGGCTACGCGGCGCAGGTGCGCTACGGCATCGAGCGCATCGAGGCGTCCCTGCCGCGTGTGGCCGAGGTCCCCCTGGGCGGCACCGCCGTGGGCACCGGCATCAACACCCCGGACGGCTTCTCGGCGCGCGTGATCGAGCTGCTCGCACAGGAGACCGGCCTGCCGCTGACCGAGGCGCGCAACCACTTCGAGGCGCAGGCCAACCGCGACGGTCTCGTGGAGGCCTCCGGGCAGCTGCGCAACATCGCGTACTCCTACATGAAGTTCATGAACGACATCCGCTGGATGGGCTCCGGGCCCAACACGGGCCTGGGCGAGCTGCACATCCCCGACCTGCAGCCGGGCTCCTCAATCATGCCGGGCAAGGTCAACCCCGTGATCTGCGAGGCCACCATCCAGGTGGCGGCCCAGGTGATCGGCAACGACACCACGGTGGCGCTGTCCTCCACCAACGGCGCGTTCGAGCTGAACGTGGGCATCCCCGTGATGGCCGCGAACCTGCTGGAGTCCATCCGCCTGCTCGCCAACGTCTCCCGCGTGGCTGCGGAGAAGATGGTGGACGGGCTGCAGGCCAACGAGGAGCGCTGCCGCTTCCTGGCCGAGGCCTCCCCCTCGATCGTCACGCCGCTGAACAAGGCCATCGGCTACGAGGCCGCCGCGAAGATCGCCAAGCACGCCGTGGCCAACAAGGTCACCGTGCGCGAGGCCACCATCGAGCTCGGCTACGTGGACGGCGAGAAGCTCACGGAGGAGCAGCTCGACAAGGCGCTCGACGTCACCACCATGACCGGCAACTACTGAGAACCGCGTACGCGGCCCGTCCGCGCCCGCACGTGAGCTCACCGCCATGAGAACTCGGCCACCCGATGCTTCGGGTGGCCGAGTCGTGTGTGGAGCCGGGACCGCTCAGGTCCGTTCCCGAGGGGGCTGCCCGTGGGAGGCGTGCCGGGTGGGGCTCAGGCCTTCCACCGGGACCACGCCGCCTGCCGGGACGTCCCGGCGGCACCGGCGACGGCGGACCAGGAGGCCGCCTCCGCCACCGAGCGGGCACTGATCCCCAGGTGCTCCCCCACCGCTGCGCTGATCCTCAGCAGAGCCTGGAACGCTTCAGGATCCCCGCGGCCGCTCAGTTGCGCGAGGGTCCGCAGTGCCGAGTCCTCGAGCTGGGACACGGTCGGCTCGTGGTCGAACGGGGTGGGTTCGTGGCTGCTCACGGGAACCATGATGGCATCCCCGTGGCCGTGGCGGGAGCTGCGGGGCCTGCCGCTGGGCTCACCGTCCCTCGAGGACGATGTCCAGGGTGTCGTCGGCGTCGTCGAAGCGGCGGGTCCAGGAGACGCCGGGCCACACGTACTCCACCGTGCCCAGGTCCGGGCGGTAGTGGGCCGTGAACAGGGTGCCGAAACCGGCCGAGTAGTGGTCCTGGTGCAGCGGGTCCCGCAGGAACCCGTCCCGCGCCTCGGCGGCACTCACGCCCTTCTCCGAGACCTCGTCCAGGAACTCGAGGCGCTCCACGGAGTGGAACTGGGCGGCCTTCTCCGGGTACTCCGGCGTCTTCCCGCGGTGGTTGGTCGCGGTGCACGCGTCGAAGAACTCCACGTCCTGGCCCGGGGCCACGAACGCGGTGAAGCGCTCGCCGCTCACGTCCACCACCGTGATGTTGTAGGACATGGACACCGGCAGCCCACGCAGCAGCTCACGCGCATGCGCCGCGGTCTCGGCGACCTCCAGCAGGTAGCGGATCACGAGCGGGATCGCGAAGCCCGGGCCCGAGCCCGGGCGGCCGCCGAACGTCAGGGACACGGCCAGGCCGGCGTCGTTCATGCCGTCCAGCAGACCCCACAGGCAGTCGCCCGTGCCGATCACCTTGCGACCGGTGAACTCGCTCGAGTACACCGTGGCCTCCCACAGGTCCGGCACGTAGTCGTAGTTGCGGGTCAGCGAGGTCTCCTCGCCCACCGTGGCCAGCTGCGAGCACGCCGGCGCGAACGCGGGGAGGTTCCACATGGTCAGGAAGCGGGCGGCGTCGTCGTCACCGCCGGTCTGCGCCACGAGCTCGCGCCACACCGGGACCAGCTCGGGCATGTACTTCTCGAGCTTGCCCTGCGCCTCCGCCAGGCTCGGCCTGGTGCCGGGGCCCGTGAGGTACCACGAGCGGTAGGCGGGCCAGGTCGCGTCGCAGAGCGCCTTCCAGCGCGGGCCGGGCGTGGCCTCGTGGATCCCGTAGACCGTCACGGGGTACGTGCGGGCCGGGGCGGACCAGGTGCTCCAGTCGGTGGCGCTCCAGTCTGTGTCCTGGGTCCAGGTGACGGCCGCCCCCTCGGTCTCGGCGAGGTCCGTGTCGAGGACGTCCGTGTCGACGACGTCGCCCGCGGCCTGGGCGGTGGGCCGCGGCCGGGTCTGGTGCTGCGGCTCGGTGAGGGTGGTGCCGCACGCGGTGCACGTACCGTCCTCCTGCACTGTGGCCCCGCCACGACGCCGCCCGCCGCGGGTGGGCAGCTCCGCCCAGGCCGAGGGGCGGCCGGTCGCGAGCCGCGGTGCCGCGCTCGCCCAGTCCACGCAGCCCCAGTCGATGGCGGCCCAGTCGATCCCGGCCCAGGTGCGGGCGGTGGTCTTCCGTGTGCTCGTCATGCATCAAGCAAACCTTGACACCCTCCCCGCTGTCAACCACATCTTGACACAGTGTGGCAGGGCACCGGCGGCTGTCATGTTCACCACACCCTCCGACGCACCCGGGACAACGGGACTACGCTGGCTCGCAGTGACTTTTCGCCGCCCCCGGACATCCCCGTCCGAGGCGGCCGACCGCACGAGGAGAATGCGTGAAACTTGCAGACCAGATCATCCAGCAGCTCGTCGCCGCGGGCGTCGAGCGCATCTACGGCGTGGTGGGCGACAGCCTGAACCCCATCGTGGACGCCGTACGCCGCTCCGGCGGTTCCGCCAAGGGCGGGATCGACTGGGTGCACGTGCGCCACGAGGAGGCCGCCGCGTTCGCCGCGAGCGCCGAGGCCCAGCTGACCGGCAAGCTCGCCGTGTGCGCGGGCTCGTGCGGTCCGGGCAACCTGCACCTGATCAACGGCCTCTACGACGCCAACCGCTCCGGCGCCCCCGTGCTGGCCATCGCCTCCCACATCCCGTCCCAGTACATCGGCTCGGGGTACTTCCAGGAGACGCACCCGGACCGGATCTTCACCGAGTGCTCGGTGTACTCGGAGCTCGTGAGCACGGCCAAGCAGTCCCCCGCCGTGGTGGCCTCCGCCATCCAGTTCGCGGTGACCAGCCCGGGCGTCTCCGTGGTGACCCTCCCGGGTGACCTGGCCGACTCCGAGGTCGCCGCCAAGGCCCGCCCCTACTCCGTGCCGGAGCCCAGCTCCATCGTCCCCTCGGACGAGACGATCGCCCGCATGGCGCAGGCGCTGAACTCCGCCGAGAAGGTCGCGATCTTCGCGGGCATCGGCGTGGCGGGTGCGCACGACGAGGTCATCGCCCTCGCGGACACCCTCAACGCGCCGGTGGGCCACACGCTGCGCGGCAAGGACCAGATCCAGTTCGACAACCCGTTCGACGTGGGCATGACCGGTCTGCTGGGCTACGGCGCCGCGGCCGAGGGCCTGCACGACGCGGACGTGATGGTCATGCTCGGCACGGACTTCCCGTACGACCAGTTCCTCCCGGACGTCACCACCATCCAGGTGGACATCAACCCCGCCGTGATCGGGCGCCGCACCGACGTGACGATTCCGGTCTACGGGGACGTGAAGTCCACGATCCTCAAGCTGCTGCCCGAGCTGAGCCCCAAGAAGGACCGCTCCTTCCTGGACAAGACGCTCGCCAAGCACGACAAGCTCATGAACAAGGCCGTGGGTGCCTACACCCGCAAGGTCGAGAAGATCACGCCCATCCACCCGGAGTACGCGGCGTCGGTGCTGGACCAGGTGGCCGCCCGGGACGCCGTGTTCACCGCGGACACGGGCATGTGCAACGTGTGGACCGCGCGCTACATCAACCCGCTCGGCTCCCGCCGGATCATCGGCTCCTACCTGCACGGCTCCATGGCCAACGCCCTGCCGCAGGCCATCGGCGCGCAGCTGGCGGACCCGGACCGCCAGGTCATCTCGGTCTCCGGTGACGGCGGACTGTCCATGCTCATGGGCGAGCTGCTCACGCTGTCCGCGCACAACCTGCCCGTCACCGTGGTGGTGTTCAACAACTCCACCCTGGGAATGGTCAAGCTCGAGATGCTCGTGGACGGCCTGCCGGACTACGGGGTGGACGTGCCCCAGGCGGACTACGCGGCGATCGCCCGCGCCGCCGGGTTGCAGGGCATCCGCGTGGAGAAGCCCACCGAGCTGGAGTCCGCGTTCGGCACGGCGCTGGCCCACCGGGGCCCCTCGCTCGTGGAGGTCATCACGGACCCCAACGCCCTGTCCATTCCCCCGGAGATCAAGAGCAGCCAGGTGTTCGGCTTCGCCACGGCCATGTCGCGCATCGTGCTCAACCGCGGAGCCGGTGAGGCCGTGTCCATGGCACGCTCCAACCTGCGCAACATCCCGCGCGGCTGAGCCGCCGTCCCGCCCGCGTGACAGCCGCGGGCGGAGGCCGAGAAGGGGACCCGGAGGTACGCCACCGGGTCCCCTTCCCGTGCGCGGGGGCACGCTTTCCCGCCCGCGACGGCGCCCCCGGACGTTCACGATGACGAACCCGCCGGGGGGCCTCCTCGCCCGCGGGGTGAGCCGCGCCATATAGACTCGCGTGACCAACTTCTCTGTCCACGCTCGTCAGCAACGGATGCGGTGATACATGTCCCCCAATGACCCGTGGCCGCCCACGGACCCCCAGCAGCGCCGGCACCTGCTCGCGCACCTGGCCCACGGCTACTTCGTGGAGGGCCTGTCCAAGGTCTCCCTCGGCAAGAAGTCCAACCTCTCGCGCTTCCAGGTGGCCGCGCTGCTGCAGGAAGCGCGGGAGACCGGGATCGTGCGGATCGAGATCGCCGTGCCCCTCGAGAGCACCGACGCGGCCCTCGCCCGTGCCGTGGGGGTCGAGCGGCTCGTGAGCGTGGGCGGCACCCAGTGGCCGGCGGACCGCCAGGACCTCGCCCGCGCCGTCGCCCGGGAGATCACACGGGTGCTGCAGGACGGTGACACGCTGGGCATCGCGTGGTCGCGCACCCTGCAGTTCGCGGTGGACCATCTGCCCGCCCTGCCCCACAACGACGTCGTCCAGCTCGCCGGCGCGCTGCGCACGGACGACACCACGGCGGACGAGTCCCCGCGGCTGTTCGCGGGCCTCACGGCCCGCTCCGCCTGGCCGCTGTGGGCGCCGCTCGTGGTCGAGCAGGCGGATTCCCTGAAGAAGTCCGTGGAGATCGAGGTGGCCCTGCGCCGGGCGGACGCGCTCGACGTCGCCGTGCTGGCCGTGGGCCACTGGTCCCCCGGGGGCTCCACCGTGTGGCCGCGCGTGAGCGAGGAGGTCGCCCTGGCCGCGGCACGCGCCGGGGCCGTGGCGGAGGTCGCCGGCCACCTGCTGGACGCCCACGGGCACGAGCTGGACACCCCCGTGGGCGGCATGATCGTCTCCGCCGGTGTGGAGCAGCTGCGCGCGGCGCGCTACAAGATCGCGGCGGCCTCCGGCGCGGAGCGTGCACCGGCCGTGCTGGCTGCCGTGCGCGGGGGGCTCGTGAACCACCTGGTCTGCGACGCCGCCCTGCGCGACGAGCTCGAACGCCTCGTGGCCCCGCACCCCTGGCCCGCGCCCACCTCGTTCCCCGGAAGGACCCCATGAGCAGCACCGTTGTCGGCATCGACTCCTCCACGCAGTCGTGCAAGGTCGTGGTCGTGGACACGGACAGCGGCCAAGTGCTCGCGAGCGGCAGTGCCGCGCACCCGGACGGCACGAGCGCAGACCCCGCCGCGTGGCTGGACGCGCTGCGCACGGCGTGGCGGGAGGCGGGGGTCCCCGGGCGCGACGACGTCGTGGGCGTCTCCGTGGCCGGGCAGCAGCACGGCATGGTCGCGGTGGATACCGCAGGCACCCCCGTGCGGGACGCCCTGCTGTGGAACGACGTCCGCAGCGCCCCCCAGGCCGCCCGCATGGCGGCGGAGCACGGCACCGGCTGGTGGATGGAGCGCGTGGGCATGGCGCCCGTGCCCTCCATGACACTGTCCAAGCTCGCGTGGCTGCGCGAGAACGAGCCGGAGGCCGCCGCGCGCGTGCACCGCGTCATGCTCCCCCACGACTGGCTCACGCTGCAGCTGTGCGGCGCGTTCGTCACGGACCGTTCGGACGCCTCCGGCACGGGGTACTACGACGCCGCGCAGCACCACTACCGCCCGGAGCTGCTCGAGGCGTGGTTCGGGGCCGTCCCCGGGCTGCCGCGCGTGCTGGGCCCGTCCGAGGCCGCCGGCACCCTGGGGTGCGAGTGGGGCTGCGGGAACGGCGTGCTGGTGGGCCCCGGCGCGGGTGACAACGCGGCGTCGGCCCTGGCCCTGGAGCTGGACCGCGGCGAGGTGGTCGTCTCGGTGGGCACCTCCGGCACCGTCGTCGCACGCACAGCCGAGCTGCCCCTGGACCCCACGGGCACGACCGCAGGCTTCGCGGACGCCACCGGCGGCTTCCTCCCCCTGCTGTGCACGATCAACGCCGCGCGCGTTATGAGCACCACGGCGGACCTGCTGGGAGTGGACCTCGGGGAGTTCACACGGCTCGCGCGGGCCGCGGCGGCCGACGCCGGCGGTCTGACCTTCCTGCCCTACCTCGACGGCGAGCGCACGCCCAACCTGCCCACCGCCACCGGGCGTCTGGACGGGATGACACGCGCGTCGATGACCCGCGAGAACCTCGCACGTGCCGCCGTGCTGTCCGTGGCGAACTCGCTGGCCGACTGCCTCGGGGTGTTGCGGGGGCTCGACGTCCCCGTGGAGCGGGTGCTGCTCATCGGCGGCGGTGCGCGCTCGGAGGCCTTGCGGGACGTCCTGCCGGACACGTTCGGTGTGCCCGTGACGGTTCCGGGGCCGCGCGAGTACACGGCGCTCGGTGCCGCCCGCCAGGCCGCGTGGGTGGCCACGGGCACGCTCCCGCAGTGGTCACGGGCCGAGGGCCGCGAACTCCGCCCCCGGGGCGACGACGGCGCCCGCGCCTTCCGCGCGCGCTACACCGCCGCCCGGCGGGCGCTGGAGGCGGAACTCGGCTGAGGGGTCGCCTCGGCGGGGAGCGGAAGCCCCCGCCGGATGCCCACGGAGCGTCGACTCGGCGGCCCGACCGCTCTTCTCCGGACCGGTCCGCGTACAGGGGCAGGCCTGGGCGTGTCGGCCCCGCTCAGCGATCGAAGCCGGTGGTCCCCGTGAAGTCCAGGGCCGCCCGCAGCCGCTCGGCCTGGTGCTCGGGCATCGGGGGCAGCTCGTCCAGGGGGTACCAGCCCACGGAGAGGGACTCGTCGTCCGCGACGCGTGCCTCCCCGGACACGTAGTCGCACAGGAACGTGTGGTCCAGGAACTGGCAGCGGTCCCCGTTGGGGAACTCCACCACGTCACCGGCTTTCACCCGCACCAGCGCCCGTACGGTGATCTCCACGCCGGTCTCCTCGAGGCACTCGCGCCGGGCGGCGACCCCGGGATCCTCGCCCGGCTCCACGATCCCCGTGATCAGTCCCCAGTTGCCGTTGTCCGCGCGACGCCCCAGCAGCACGCGGCCCTCGTGGAGCACCACGGCGGTGCAGCCGGGCAGCCACAGGAGGTCGTGGCCGATCGAACGGCGCAGCTGCTGGATGAATTCCGGTGTCGCCACGGGCGGTCCTCCTGGAGAGATCGGTTGAGGCCGGGGGCGCGGATCGGGAGCCGCCCCCCTTGGGAGCCGCCGGGTCGGTGGCCTCGGGGCTCTGGTCTGGGATCCCACCACGATACGACCCGCCCGGCTCACAGGAACGTCATGACCCCCAGGCTGCCCACGATCATGAACGGTCCCAGCGGGATCCGGCTGCTCGCGGCGGCCCGGCCGGTGAGCAGCAGCACGGCGCAGAACACCCCGGCGAGCACGAAGGTCGCCGCCAGCGCGAGCACGGTGTGGGTCACGGACGCGAACCCCGTGGCGAGGCCCAGCACCCCGGCCAGGCGCACGTCCCCCAGCCCCATGCCGGCGGGGTTGAGCAGCCGCAGCACCAGGAACAGCCCGCCCATGATCGCGAGGCCCCACAGCATCCACCACAGCCGCACGGTGTCGTGCACGAGCAGGGCGGAACCGGCCAGCAGGGCGGCGGTCACGGGGTACAGCGGACGAACCACGGCACCGGGCAGCCGGTGTTCGCGGATGTCGGTGGCGGCGAGCCACACTCCTGTGCACGCGAGCACCAGGACGGCCAGGGCACAGGTCACCGCCGCCAGCTGAGCGCTGGGCGTCGCGTCCTGCAGGTGTCCCCCCACGAACCCCCCGATGCCCGCCGTCGTGGGCGGCATCATGCGCTCATCCTAGGCGCAGCTCCCCGGCCCGCGGGAGCCCCGGCGCCGGGGTGTGGACAACGGCTTCGTAGACTGGCCCCATGAGCGAGCCCTGGCAGCGCGACCCCGACCGACCCGCCGTGACCGAGCGCTCCTTCGCGGCCCTGTGCCGTTCCTCGCCGTGGCTGTGGGACACCCTGCGCTTCTCCCTGCACTGGGTTCCGGGGCCGCAGGACCGTGCGGCGCAGCCGGTGCGTGCATGGCTGCGCCGGCCCTCGGACCTGCGCGTGGAAACCCTGCACGGCGCCCGGTTGTACACGAGCACCTCGCTGGAGCGCTCCCGGGACGACTTCTACGTCGCGGACACCCCGCGCTCCTGGCTGCTGCACCCGGCACTCGTCACGCCCGTGTACGACGACGACGCCCTGGTCACCCGGCGCCCGGAGGCCGCCTACGGGGACCCGGTCTTCGGCGGCGGCCGGTGGCAGGCCATCCTGGACCCGGTGGAGCTCGTGGGCCCCGCGCTCGTGCCGCCCTATCTGCCCGAGCAGCGCCCAGCCGCCCTGCGGTCCCTCACCGCGGGGGCGTTCGCCCGGCGGCGCGTGTGGTGCGCGACCGTGGAGCCCACCGTTCGCTACCGCCCCACGACGCCGGGACACCCCCTCGCGCCGGGCCCCACCCGGATTGCCGTGGACGTGGCCACCGGGGTCTGCGTGCACTCGCACGTGCTGGAGGGTCCGTACGCCGGGCAGGGACACCGGCTCGTCGTCGAGGCGGTGGACGAGTACCAGCTGGACGACCTGTTCACCCGCGAGGCGTTCGACCTCACGGACGTCTCACGGCACGTGCCCTGGCCCGTGGGGGGGTCGGTGAGTCCGCCGGCGGCTCAGCCCCCGAAGCGGCGCTGCCGGCGGGCGTAGTCCCGCAGGGCGCGCAGGAAGTCCACGCGCCGGAAGTCCGGCCACAGGGCCTCGCAAAAGTAGAACTCGCTGTAGGCGGACTGCCACATCAGGAACCCGGAGAGCCGCTGCTCGCCGGAGGTCCTGATCAGCAGGTCCGGGTCCGGTTGCCCTCGCGTGTAGAGGTGGGCGGAGATGTCCTCGATGCTCAGTGCCTCGGCCGTGCGCTCGAGGGACTCGCCGCGCGAGGCGGCGTCCTCGAAGACCTCCCGCACGGCGTCGACGATCTCCTGGCGGCCCCCGTACCCCACCGCGATGTTCAGGTGCGGTCCCGGGTTCCCGGCCGTGCTGCGCGCGCTGGAGGCGAGCTGCTCCTGCAGCTGCGGGGGCAGGGTGGCCAGGGCACCGACCGCCTGGATCCGGCAGATCCCCTCGTCCTGCAGCTCCCGCGTGAGGTTGGTGATGATCTGCAGCAGCGCGGAGAGCTCCTCCGGCGGGCGGTTCAGGTTCTCGGTGGAGAGCACGTAGAGCGTGACCACCTGGATCTCGAGCTCGTCGCACCAGCGCAGGAACTCCACGATCTTCCGCGCCCCGGCCCGGTGGCCCTCTTCTGCGGAGGCACCGAACTGCCGGGCCCACCGGCGGTTGCCGTCCACGAGAACCCCCACGTGGTGGGGCAGCTCGTCCGGCGTCAGTGCGCGCCTCAAGCGGTGCTCGTAGAAGGAGTACATGACTCGGGGGAGCTTCAGCACGGTCCTTCCCCCTGACTCTGCTGGGGCCTGTACGGATTCACATCCACTAAACTACCCGTAGGGCTGACCCATCCCGGCAGAGGGTCCGGGACCCCGCCCCGGCGGGAGACGTCACGGAAGGCAGAGTGATCACCATGCGGGACGATCGAGCCGTCCGCCACGAGTCGGACAGCACTCGGACCATCGTGCGCCAGACCCGCAACGGGCCCCTCACGGTGGAGCGCAAACCCGCGTGGCGTGGCTGGATCCACGCCGGATTCGCCCCGGTGGCCACCGTCCTGGGGATCATCGCGATCGTCGTCGCTCCCACCCTGCAGCTGCGGCTCGCCTGCGTCGTCTACGCCATCACCGCCGTGATGCTCTTCGGCACCTCCGCCGTCTACCACCGCTTCTACTGGGGCGCGCGCATGAACGCCGTGCTGCGCCGGCTGGACCACGCGAACATCGCGCTCATCATCGCCGGCACGTACACCCCGCTGGCCGTGGCCCTGCTGCCACCGCGCGGCGCCACGATCCTGCTGGCCGTGATCTGGTCCCTCGGTGCCCTGCTCGTGGCCTTCCGCGTCTTCTGGCTGGGTGCGCCCCGCTGGCTCTACACCCCGCTCTACGTGGTCATGGGGTGCCTGTCCGTGCTCTACCTCCCGGCGTTCTTCGCCGTGAACGTCCCGGCGACCGTGATGCTCATCGTGGGCGGCGTGATCTACATCGCCGGAGCCGTCTGCTACGCGACCAGGCGGCCGCTGCTGCTGCCCCACGCGTTCAGCTTCCACGAGGTCTTCCACGCGTGCACCATCGGAGGCTTCGTGTGCCACTACATCGCGATCATGCTCGCGATGTTCGGGGCCTGAGCCGCCCGCCACAGACTGCTCCGGCCTCTCCGGTCGGCCCGGGTCTCTCAGCCCAGCAGCCGCGTCACCTCCGCCACGCTGCGAACCGGCAGCTCGCAGCGCCCGTCACGGCACAGCCACACCGCGAAGCCCTCGCCCGCATCGGGCACACCGTACGGGGCACGGTCCTTGTGCAGCACGAGCACGTCGAGCACGCGCCGCTCCCCCACCGCCCCGAGGACCTCGGCGAACGCGCCGTCAGACGCCCCCACCACCTGCAGCAGCGCCGGCGGGTGCAGCCGGTCCAGCACCGCACCGAGCATCCCACCGGCCGCCGTGGCGGCCGTGAGCACGACCCCCGTGGCCTGTCCCGTCAGCCGCTCCACCACCTCCTGCGTGGGCCGCCCCACCGTCTCCGGTCGGGACAGGTCCGTGAGCCAGCGGGCGAGCACCGCGGGGGCGGCCGCGGCGACGTCGTCGAACGGCTCCGCACGGCCCGTGGCCCCGGCCGCCGCGAGCGTGGCGTCCACGCTGGCGGTGTCGTGCACGGCGTCCTCCCCCACGAACCGCTCCACCGCGGTCTCGGCGAGCGCCCTGCTGCGCTCGTACCAGAGCCCCTCACCCGTGGCCCGGTAGAGGGCGAGCAGCCCGGTGCCCAGGCACGCGTAGTCCTCCAGCGTGCCCTCGTGGGGGTCGACGACGCCGCCGCGCGAGGTGCGCACCACGGTGCCGGTCTCGGGGTCGCGGTGGTGCTCCCACAGGAACGTGGCGGCGGTGCTCGCCGGCTCCAACCAGTCGGGATCCCCCAGCAGCACGGCAGCCTCCGCGAGTGCCCCAATGGCCATGCCGTTCCATGCGGTGACCACCTTGTCGTCCTGCGGCGGCGGGGTCCGCAGGGCGCGCCGCTCCCACAGCTCGCGGCGCAGCGTCTCGTCCAGCACGCCGGTGATCCGGCCGGCCTCGCCCCGCGCCGCCGTGACGGGTTCGGGACGGAGGCCGTCTGTCCCCGTTCCACGGGAGAACGTGTAGTACGCCCCCTCCCGCTCCGCGCGGGGCTCATCCGGCGAGGGCTCGCTGTCCGCGTCGAGGGACGCCGCGAACGCGCCCTGCGGGGTCACCATCTCGCGCCGCAGCCACTCGACCGCGGCCGTGGCGGCGTGCCGGTACCGGGCGGCCCGGGCCGGATCCGTGCCCCGCCCCTCCAGCACGTGCACGGTGCGCGCGAGCACCCGCACGAGCTGGGCGTTGTCGTAGAGCATCTTCTCGAAGTGCGGCAGGGACCAGTCCGGGGTCACGGAGTACCGGAAGAACCCGCCGCCCACGTGGTCCTGCAGTGCTCCCTGCACCATCGCGTCCAGGGTGGCGCACAGCAGCTCGTGGGCCGTGGCACGCTGCTCGCCCGGTGCTCCCGCGATCCTCGTGAGCGTTTCGAGCGCCGGGGACAGCGGGAACTTCGCTCCGGTGCCGAAGCCCTCGTGGGCGGCGTCGCGAGCGCGTTCGAGACCGTCGAGCCAGGCACCCACGAGCCGGCCTGCGGGTTCCGCGGCGTCGTCGAGGTTCGGCTCGACCACGACCGAGGGCCCGGCGTCCGCGAGCATCCGGTCCACGAGGTCGGGGTGAGCCGCGAGGGCCTCGGAGACCTGTTCCGCGGCCTTCTCGACCTCCCCGCGCCGTTGTGTCCACGCCTCCGTGACGGCGGCCATCACCTGGTGGAAGGACGGCCTGCCGTGGGACGGGACCGGCGGATGGTAGGTACCGGCGTGGAAGGCCCGGCCCTGCGGCGTGAGGAACACGGTCATGGGCCAGCCGCCCTGCCCCGTGAGCAGCTGCGTGGCGGCCATGTAGAGCGCGTCCACGTCCGGGCGCTGCTCGCGGTCCACCTTGACCGGCACGAAGTGCTCGTTGACGTACGCCCCGGTGTCCGGATCCTCGAAGGACTCGTGCGCCATCACGTGGCACCAGTGGCACGCGGCGTAGCCCACGGACAGCAGCACGGGGACATCCCGGCGCCGCGCCTCCTCGAACGCCTCGGGGCCGAAGGGCCACCAGTCCACGGGGTTCTCGGCGTGCTGCAGGAGGTAGGGACTCGTGGCACCGGCCAGACGGTTCGTCATGGGCACCACGGTCTCACAACGAGCAGGTCTCACAACGGCACGGTCTCGCAACGCCCCGGTCCTGCGGGGCCCCGATCCCACAGCACCTTGACCCCACAGGGCCGCGGTCTCGCAACTCCGCGGAGAGTGGCACCGGGCGACTATCGCGCGGCGGGACCGCCCGCGGCGCCGTCGGTCTCGGAGGCGGCCGCAGCGTCGTCGCGCCCCGTCCGCGCGGACGTGGGCCGTGCGCCGACCGACGACGACGCTTCCGCGCCCCCGTCCCGCCCGTCACCGGGCTCCGCGCCGGCCGCGTGGCGGTAGCCGCCCACGTGCTCCTCCGCCGCGCGCCGCTCGGCGTACTGCGCGCGGTAGCGCAGCCTGCGGTTGCGACGGTTGAAGTCGATGGCCAGCAGGACCACCGCGGCGGTCAGCAGGAACGTCATGACGAAGCCGATCAGCCCCGGGGAGACCTGGCTCGGGTCGAGGCCCGGTCGCAGCGTGTTCTCGGGGCTCGGGGCGGGGGTGGCCGCGTTCAGGACGCTCAGCAGCGTGTGCACGGGTGCTCGCTCACTTCCGGGTGGTCGGGGGCGTGTCCGTGACGCCCGCGAAGAGGTCGGTCTCGGGCAGCTCGGAGTCCACGCGGGACTTCGCGAGCGTGTAGTCCTCCCACGGCCACACCTCCGCCTGGGTCTCCGCAGACACCGCGAAGAACATGCCGCGGGGATCCACCTGCGTGCGGTGGCTCTTCAGCGCCTCGTCACGGGCGGTGAAGCGGTCCGCGCACTCGATCCTGGTGGTCGTTTCGTGACGCGGCACCGGCGGCTGGTGGCCCTCGGCGTCCGCCTCCTGCATCGCGGCGATGCGCTCCGCGTACGGCGACTGCAGCCCGCGGGCCTCGAGCGCCTCGTGCAGCGCGAGGAAGCGCTCCACGTTGAACGCGCGGTCGTAGTAGAGCTTGGACGGGGTCCAGGCCTCTCCCGTGCCCGGGTACGCGTCCGGATTCCCCGCGCGCAGGTACGCCTCCATGGCCACGTTGTGCGTCTGGATGTGGTCCGGGTGCGGGTAGCCGCCGTTCTCGTCGTAGCTGAGGATCACGTGCGGGCGGAACTCGCGCACGAGCTGCACCACGGGTGCGGCGGCGCGCTCCAGCGGCTGCAGCGCGAAGCAGCCCCACGGCAGCGGCGGGAGCGGATCGCCCTCCGGCAGCCCCGAGTCCATGAAACCGATCCAGCGGTGCTCCACGCCCAGGGCCTGTGCCGCGGCGGCCATCTCGTGACGGCGCAGCCCGGCGAGGTCGCGCTCCGCGCGGACATCGCCCTCCATCTCCGCGTTGAGGATCGAGCCGCGTTCGCCACCGGTGCACGTGGCGACCATGACGCGGGCGCCCAGGCCGGCGTAGTGGGCCATCGTGGCGGCACCCTTGCTGGACTCGTCGTCGGGGTGGGCGTGGATCGCCAACACACGCATCTGTGAATAGTCCGTCACCGAACGAATGCCTCCAAGACCTCTAGCGCGGGAAAAACCAGTCCCCGGTATCCTACGCCGCCCGGTCCCGGCGCGGCTGCGGGGAGGTCACGGCGCTTCCCGCCTCGCGACGACGCCGCCCCGGGCGGTCCCGCCCCCTGCCCGCCGCCCGGGCCCGGCGGCGTCGTCCCCGGCACCCGGGTTGCTCCCACGACCGCTGGGTACAGTGGAGCCATGAGTTCCGCCACGCCCCGACCCGCCACCGGCACCACCCCGGCGTCCGAGGCGGAGCGCGTGCTCGCCCGGCGCTACGGCGGCGGGCACCGCACCGTGGGCCGTCCGTCCCGGCGCGGCCCCTCCCCCCGCGGCTGGATCGTGATCTCCGTGGTGGGAACACTGCTCGCATCCCTGTTCGTCGTGTGGATCGTGTGGGGGAACTCCCAGAAGCCGGTCGCGAAGGACGTCAGCTTCCAGATCACGGACGCCGGGCACGTCTACGCGGACTTCGACCTCACCAAGGACCCGGACCAGAGCGTCACGTGCGCGATGCAGGCGCTCAACGAGCAGCACGCCGTGGTGGGCTGGCGCGAGGTCACGATCGGCCACGTGGCCGAGGACGAGCTCAACGGCCGGACGAGCACCCACCGGGTGCCGCTGCGCACCACGGGTATCGCCACCACCGCCGGCGTGGAGTCCTGCCGGGCCACCGGCGGCTGAGGGCAGGACCGGCCCTGCGCCTCAACAGGTCCGGGCTCGGCCCTCCCCGGTGCGCCGGTCCCGGCACCATGCGCACGACCTGCGACACGTTGGGATGCACGCCGGTGCTCCACTAGACTGACGGAGAGATCACATCCCCGACCCGGAGACGCTGGGCCACAGGCTCGCACTGGGGCGGGGATTTTCACACGTGTCCGTCAGGGCGACGGACACCAGAGAACGGAGGCACCGTGCCTACTCATGAGGGAGCCTGGCTCACCCAGGAAGCGTACGACCGGCTCAAGAAGGAGCTCGACTACATCGCCGGGCCCTACCGCCAGGAGATCGTGGACCGGATCGAACAGGCCCGTTCCGAGGGTGACCTCAAGGAGAACGGCGGCTACCACGCCGCGCGCGAGGAGCAGGGCAAGAACGAGGGCCGCATCGTCCAGCTCACCCAGCTGCTCGAGAACGCCCAGGTGGGCGAGGCCCCCGCGGACGACGGCGTGATCGAGGCCGGCATGGTCGTCACCGCGGAGATCGCCGGCGACGAGATGACTTTCCTCATGGGCTCCCGCGAGGTCGCCGAGGACCTCACCGGCGGCGAGGACCTCGAGGTCTTCTCCGAGCGCTCCCCCATGGGTGCCGCGATCAGCGGGCACAAGGTGGGCGACACCGTCAGCTACCAGGCCCCCAACGGCAAGAACATCACGGTCAAGATCCTGAAGGCCAAGCCCTTCAGCCGCTGATCCACCCCGGGGAGAGGGCCGCGCCGCTGCTGCGACGCGGCCCTCTCCGCTCACCCAGGAGGTCTCCCCGTGGTCACCCACTGGAACCGACGCCCCACCCGCTGGACCGTCCCGCTGCTCGTGGTCACCGCCGTGCTCGCCGTGGCCGCAGTGGTGGTGCACGTCATCGGGCTGAGTCAGCCCGCGCTGAACAGCACCGGCGGACTGCGCAACATCCTGTGGTTCGCGACGTTCGTCATGGGTTTCGTGACGTACCTGACGGCACGGCGCCGCTGAACCAGTGGGTGGGCTGAGCCGCCCGCGAGCGCGGGGCTGGGAGGGACTGGCCGTGCAGCTCAGCGGAACCATCGGCGCGGCTGGCTGGGCGGGGCCGCGGTACCGCCCAGCCCTCATGCGCGGAACGGCTCCTGCCCCGCACGGGGCCGCCCAGCAACCGCTCTCAGTGCACGATCACGGGGTGGAAGCCGTGGTACTCCAGCTCCGCGATCACCTGGTCGCAGTGCTCGTGGCCCTTGGTCTCCATGTCGATGGTGATGGACACGTCCCCCATGGACAGCGAGCCGCCGATTCGGGTGTGGTCCACACCGGTCACGTTCGCGTCCAGGTCCGCGATGATCTGGGAGATCTGCGCGAGCTCGCCGGGGCGGTCGGTCAGCATCATCTTGATCGTCATGTACCGCCCGGCCGCGCTGAGGCCGCGCTGAATGACCTTGAGCATGAGCATGGGGTCGATGTTCCCGCCGGAGAGCAGCACCACGGTGTTGCCCAGGTCCGGGTGGGCGGCCTTCAGGTCCCCCTCGAGGATCGCGGCCACACCCACCGCACCGGCGGGCTCCACGACCATCTTGTTGCGCTCGAGCATGAAGATCAGGGCCTGGGCGAGCGAGTCCTCGGAGACCGTGACGACGTCGTCCGCGAGCTCCCGGATCACGGTGAACGGCAGCTGCCCGGGCCGGCCCACGGCAATGCCGTCCGCGATCGTGGACACCTTGGACAGCGTCACGATCGCGTCCCCGGCGAGCGAGGGCGGGTAGGCCGCGGCGTTCTCCGCCTGCACGCCGATCACCCGGATGTCCCGGCCCTGTTCGCGCGCCTTGGCCTTGATGGCCACGGAGACGCCCGCGAGCAGTCCTCCACCGCCCACGCCAGCGATCACGGTGTCCACGGTGGGCAGCTGGTCGAAGATCTCCAGGCCGATCGTGCCCTGGCCCGCGATGATGTCCACGTGGTCGAACGGGTGCACGAACACGGCGCCGGTCTCGTCCGCGAAGCGCTGGGCCTCGGCAAGCGCCTCGTCCACCGCGGAGCCGTGCAGCACGACCTCCGCGCCGTGGTCCTGCGTGGCCGCGATCTTGGGCAGAGCGGCGCCCAGGGGCATGTAGATGCGCGCCTCGATGCCGAGCATGGCCGCCGCGAGCGCCACGCCCTGGGCGTGGTTGCCCGCCGACGCCGCGACCACCCCCCTGGCCTTCTCCTCCTCGGTGAGCTGGGACATGCGCACGTACGCACCGCGCACCTTGAAGGAGCCCGCGCGCTGTAGGTTCTCGCACTTGAGGTACACCTCGGAGCCGAGCATGCGGGACAGGGCCCGGGAGTGCGCCAGCGGGGTCCGCTCGGTGACCCCCTCCAGCAGCGTGGCGGCGCGGTGGACGTCCTCCACCGAAACGGGCAGGTCTTGCTGGGCCACAGAGAACTTCCTTCGTCGTAGCCGGTGACGTGTTCGCCCCGCCAGGAGTGCGGCCGGGCGGTTCACGGCCGGCGGTGCTGTGCGGGAGAAGCAGAACGCGGCGCCCGGGATGGGGGCGCCGCGTTCCATGCTATTACCTCGCGAGAGGCCTCAGTACCGGGAGTCGCCCGACTCCAGGACGTCCTCCCGGGCGCTGGCGTCGTGCGCGGTCTGCTTCTTGTGCTTCTCCTCGCGCTTGTGCTCCTCGAGCTCTCGCTCACGGTGGCGCTTGCCACGGAAGCGCTGCAGCAGCGCCATGACCTGCTCGCGGTCCAGGTCCTTCTTCTTGGCCGCCTTCTTGATCTCGCGCGGATACATGAGGGGCTCCCACGCGATCTCGTCGTCGTGCTCCCACGAGCGGCTCGCGAGGTAGCGGATGATCGTGTTGAGCATGGCCATCAGCGGCACGGAGAACAGGGCTCCGGCGATGCCGAAGAGCACGCTGCCCGAAGCCACGGCCAGGAACACGGCCACCGGGTGCAGGGACACGGCCTTGCCCATGATGAGGGGCTGCAGGATGTTGGACTCGACCTGCTGGACGATCAGCACCACGGCCAGCATGGCCAGGGCGGTCAGCGGGCTCACGGCCACCAGGGCCACGAGCACCGCGACCGCGCCGGTCAGCACGGCACCCACGATGGGGATGAACGAGGCCAGGA
This sequence comes from Kocuria varians, assembly GCF_006539885.1. Classification (GTDB taxonomy): domain Bacteria; phylum Actinomycetota; class Actinomycetes; order Actinomycetales; family Micrococcaceae; genus Kocuria; species Kocuria varians. The sequence goes on from NZ_BJNW01000003.1 coordinate 84,610, forward strand.
AGACCAGCACGCCGATGGGCAGCGCGAGCGGCACGCCCAGGAAGAACGCCCCCAGGCCGATGCCCACGGCGTCGACGAACGCGACGAAGACCTGGATCCGCACGTACTGGGCCAGCGAGATCCAGCCCCGGCGGCCGGCGCCGTTCACCGCCGCGCGCGAGCGGCGCGGGAAGAGCTTGACCAGGAACAGCCAGATGCCCTCGCCGTCCTTGAGGAAGAACAGCAGCACGAAGAGCATGATGATCGTGCCGGTGGCGATGTTGCCGGCGGTGGAGCCGAAGGTCAGCGCGCCGGAGAAGATGGTGCCCGAGTTGTCCTTGAGCGTGTTGCCCAGGTCCCCGACCCACTGGTTGATGTTGTCCGTGGAGAGGTTGAGCGGGCTGTCCTCGAGCATGCCGACGACCTGCTGGAAGCCGGCCACCACGTTGTCGGAGAGCTGGGTGAAGCCCAGGATCATCTGCTGCCCGGCCAGCGCCAGCAGCCCGAGGACCACGAGGATCAGACCGAGCTCCACCGTGATGGCGGCCAGCGCGGAGGGGAAGCCCTTGGAGCGCAGCCACCGCACGGCCGGGGAGAGCAGACCGGCCAGCAGCGCGGCCAGCAGCACGGGGATCAGCACGCTGGTCACGTGCGAGAGCAGCCAGCCGACCACCCCCACGGCCGCAATGATGAGCAGGACACGCCAGGACCATGCGGCCGCGATCCGCACGGGAGCGGTGACGCTGTCCTTGGCGTCGACGAGGGGAGCTGCGCTCGACCCGGGGGTGCCGTCCGCGCGGTCCGGGGACGTGCCCGCGCGCGACGTGGAGATGCTGGAAGACATGCCTTCCATCATGACATCATTGCGCGCAATGTTGTGAGCCGGGTCCGGGCCGGGATGACAAAATGAGTGTCATGTCCACCACCCTGCTGCGCATCCTGGCCCAACGGCGTCCCGCAAGTCTGCTGACCCAGGAAGCCCCGCGCCGTGAGGACCTCGAGGCCATCCTGCGGGCGGCTGCCGGCCCCAGGTACGACGACCGGCCCACCGGGTGGCGCGCCGTCGTCACCAACCGGCAGTCCGCTTCGGTGCTGGCCGCCGCGATGGCGGGACTGACCGCGGTCCCGAACCTGACCGGCCCCGTGCCCCGGCTGAAGGGCAGGAAGATCCGGATGCTGGCCGCCTACCGCGGCTCACTCTCGTGGGCCTCGCGCGGAGGGGCCACGATCGCCGTGGTCTTCCGCCACGACCCCGAGCTGCCGGAGTCCAAGAAGGTGCAGCGCGGGAACGTCCACGCCGCCCGCGGGGTGCTCGAGGCCGCCTTCTACACCCAGGGCTGGGCCACCATCTGGTCCCAGCGCGAGCCCTTCGAGCGGGAGATCGTCCGCGACTTCTACGACCTGGACGAGCACGAGGAGGTCCTCGGCTGGCTCTTCTTGGGACGCGCCGCCGCGGACAGCGTGCCCTCGCGTGCGATCAACCTGCCGCCCCGGGACCTCGGCATCAGCTATCTCTGACGCCGCCTCCGGCCCCGGGTACGACGACGCGGCGGCCCGGTGCGTGGTGCGCACCGGTCCGCCGCGTGGTCGGGACGGGCAGAGCGGTCAGTCGCTCATCGACCGGATGATCGACAGCAGCCGCAGGATCTCCACGTAGGTCCAGATCAGGGTCACGGTCAGACCGAACGCCGCGGACCAGGCCGCCTTGCGGGGCAGGCCGCGGGCGACACCGTCGCTGATGTTCTCGAAGTCCAGCACGAAGCTGTAGACCGCCAGCAGGATCGCCACGGCACCCACGAGCAGGCCCAGCGGGATGCCGAAGACGTGCACCTCCTGGCGCATGTCGAAGCCGCCCAGCAGGGAGGTGCCCAGGTTGACCAGCGCGAAGATCGCGTAGGCCATCATCGCGACGAAGAAGAACTTGGTCACGCGCGGCGTGGCGCGCAGCACCCCGGTCTTGTAGAGCACGAGCACCGAGACGAACACGGCCAGGGTGCCGATCACCGCCTGGACGACCACGCCGGGGTACTGGCTCTCGAAGATCCCCGAGACACCGCCCAGGAACAGCCCTTCCGCGAGGGCGTACAGGATGATGAGCACGGGGCTGGGCTCGCGCTTGAACGAGTTGACCAGACCGAGCACGAGACCCACGAGGGCACCGGGCACGGCGAGCGCGGGCATGAACCAGCCGGCGACGGCGGTGACGATCACGCAGCCGAGCACGAGCGCGGTGCGCATCACGACGTCGTCGTAGCCTATGCGGCCGGTCTGTGCGGAGCCGGCGGCGGGGGCGTTGTACATCCGCTCGAGGTTCTCGGGCGAGTATTCGGCGCCGCGGGGTGACGCGGTCGCGGTCGTGGCGTACTTCTTGTTGAAGTCTCGGAGGAGGGGATTTCCGCCGGCCATGGGACGTCCTTTCTGGGCGTGGGGCAAGCTGAGAGGCCAGGCTATCACCGGGACCTGCGCCCCAGCCGGGAGTTTGTGCAGGGCGAACAGGGAGGCCCCGCCCAGGTTCCGTGAGGCGTGCGCACGGTGTCCGGAGAGCTGTCCCGCAGGCCCGGTTGCCGGGGTGCCGGGGTGCCGGGGTGCCCCGAGCGTGGACGGTGGTGCCCCCAGTGGGATTCGAACCCACACTGAGCGGATTTTAAGTCCGCTGCCTCTGCCGGTTGGGCTATGGGGGCCGGGAACGAGAACGGTGGGGCCGCACCGGGTGCGGCCCCACCGTTCTCGGACGCGGCTCGTTACAGGCTGGCCTTCTCGTCGGAGACCTTCACGCCCGCGGCCTTCTCGAACGCCCGGCGCGGATCGCGCAGGTGGCGCAGCGGCTGGGTGTCGCGACCGAAGAGCATGTTCAGGCCCCACTGCGAGAACACGCGCGCCTTGCGGTCCACCGTGGGGATCGCGTAGCCGTGGTAGAGCCGGTGCATCAGCCACGCGGGGAGCCCGCCGAGGTCGATGTTGCGCACCGTGGCCGCACCCTTGTACAGGCCCAGGCCCGCCACGGAGCCCAGACCCTCGTGGTAGTAGTCCTGCAGGGGCTCACCCTGGTGGGCCGCCATGATGTTCTTGGCCATGGTTGCGGCCTGGCGCACGGCGTGCTGCGCGTTGGGCACGCAGAACCCACCGGGGCCGGCACCCGTGAGGTCCGGGACCGCGGCGATGTCACCGGCGGACCAGGCGCCCTCGAGGGGCCCGTCGTCTCCGGTCACGCGCAGGTCCGCACCCACGCGCAGGCGGCCGCGCTCGTCGATGGGCAGGTCGCTGTTCTTGACGAACGAGGCCGCCGCCACACCGGCGCACCAGATCAGGGTGTCCGTGGCCAGCTCGCCCGCGGGGGACTTGTCACCCATGTTGATGAGCTTGACGACGTCGCCGTCGACCTCGGAGACCGAGGTGTTCAGCAGCACCTCGACGCCGCGGGCGCGCAGCTCCGCGACGACCTTCTCGGCGCGGTCCTTGGAGACCTCCGGCATGATCCGGCCCATGGCCTCGATCATCACGAAGCGCAGGTCCGAGACCTTGAGACGGTCGTTGCGCTCGACGGCCGTGCGGGCCATGTCCTCGAGCTCGGCGATGGTCTCGATGCCGGCGAAGCCGCCACCCACGACCACGAACGTCAGCGCCTGACGCTTGACGGCGTCGTCGTCCGTCAGGGACGCGATCTCGATGCGCTCGAGCACCCAGTTGCGGACCGTGAGGGCCTCTTCGATGGTCTTCATGCCGATGGCCTTGTCCGCGAGCCCCGGGATGGGGAACGTGCGGGTGTTGGAGCCGCCGGCAACCACGATCTCGTCGTACGGCAGCTCGAACTCCGGGCCCTCGTCGATGCCGCGGATGGTGACCTTGCGGTTGGCGTGGTCGATGTTCTCCACGCGGCCGTCGATCAACTCGCAGTCCCGCAGGTTCTGGCGGTGGGGAACCGTGGCGAAGCGCGCCTCGATGTTCCCGGCCGTGACCTCGGGCAGGAACGGCAGGTAGGTCATGTACGGGTTGGGATCCACCACCGTGACCACACCCCCGGACTCCTTGATGCGGGTCTGGAGCTTCTGCGCGAGGGTGAAACCGACGTACCCGCCACCCACGATGAGAAGGCGCGGCCGGTCCTTGGTAAGTTGATTGAAAGACATGCCGAGAAGTTTACTCATCACCGGGGACTTTTGCTCACGCGGATCCGCACGGTGACGGCGGTGCGGCAGGGATCAGCGCGAGATCCGGCGGATGTGCAGGATCGCGGCCACCGTCAGGCCCGTGACCACCACCGCGAACGAGACGAGGATCACCACCGGCAGGGCGCCGGTCTCGTTGAGCGGCTTGCGCGCCGCGGGCGGCGTGGCCTCCTGGGTCACCTGCACGGTGTCCCCCTCCGCGGACGACGCCGTGGCGCTCGGCGAAGGGCTCGCGGTGTACGGACGGTTCTGCTCGATCCAGTGCCGCACGCTGCCCAGCGGGTTCTCGTCCGTGGTCTGCACGTCGTCGGCCACGGCCGCGCGCACGTCCAGGATGCCGTAGCCGTAGAAGGGGTCCTTGCCCTTCTGCCCGGCGTCGTGGGCGGTCTTCACGATGCGCTGGGCGATCTGCGCACCGGTGAGGTCCGGGTACTTCTGCTTGATCAGCGCGGCGGCGCCGGAGACCAGGGGAACGGTCGCGGACGTGCCGGACCACTCGGCGTAGCCGTCGTCGGGCATGGCCCCCACCATGTCCTCGCTCGGCCCTGCCACCGCGATCGAGATGCCCTGCGAGGAGGAGTCCCAGCTGGCCACGCCCTTGCGGTCCACACCGCCCACGGAGAGCACCCCGGGGATCGTGGCGGGTGCGCCCACCTGGGTCAGGCCGGACCCGCGGTTGCCGGCCGCGGCCACGACCAGCACCCCCTTCTCCTCCGCGTAGGCGAACGCGGAGTCCCAGGACTCGGGCCACGCGGTGGAGTTCGAGCCCACGGACATGTTGACGACGTCCGCCCCGTGGTCCACGGCCCAGCGCACGGCGTCCGGAATCTGCTGGTTGACGTCCCGCACCCCGGCCTGTTCGTCGCCAAGCCACAGGGAGACCGGGAGGATCTCCGCCTCTGGTGCCACACCCATGATGCCCTGCTGCTTCCCGGGCCCGTCCGAGCTGCCGTCCCCGTGGCCGTGGCCCGCGGCCAGCGACGCCACGAGGGTGCCGTGCTCGGGCTCCTCGCCCAGGCCCTCCTGACCGTTCGCGGCGCCCTTGCCGGAGACGTCCGTGCCCTCCCCCACCGATCCGGTGAGGTCCTGGTGGGAGCCGTCCACGCCGGTGTCGATCACGGCGATCTTCACGCCCTTGCCAGTCGCGGACTTCCAGGCCTCGCGCACCCCGTAGTCGTCGAGCCAGTACTCGCGCTGCTGGATGTCGGAGCCCTCGACCGTGGTCTTGCCGTTTGTGGGAGCCGGTGCCACGGGGCTCTCCACGGGCACCGACGGCGCTGGGGCGGGCACCGCGGGCTGCTCCGCGAGCGCGGGGGCGGTGCTCGGCCCCGCGAGCAGCGCGGCCGCAGCCGTGACCGAGAACAGGGCGCGCGTCCTCGTCCGTGCCTTCATGGGCCCCTCAGCTCTCCCCCGGGGCGTGACCGCCCGTCCGTCGTCCGACCGTGCCGGCCCCCGTCAGGAGACGAGGGACAGTCCGATGCCGTCCAAAATATCGTGCTCGCTCGCGGTCACCGTGCTGACGCGCCCGTCGGTGGCCTCCGCGACGCGCTCGACCACGCGGCCCCACACCAGGGCGCCCGCGCCGATCACGTCCACGCGGCCCTCGTGCATGAACCCGAGCTCCGCGCGCTGCTGCCGGGTCATGGCCGTCAGCTCTCGGCACGCCTCGGTGACCTCGGGGATCGGCAGGTCGGTGCCGTCGATCCGCTCGGCGTCGTACTCGGTGAGCCCCAGCGCCATGGCGGTGACCGTGGTGACGGTCCCGGCCACGCCCACGAGGCGGGTGGTCAGCTCCAGCGGGACGGCGCGGGCGACGGCGTCCATGGCGTCGTCGACGTCGCGCAGCGCGAGCCGCTGCTGGGCCTCGGTGGGCGGGTTGGAACCCAGGTGGCGCTCCGTGAGGCGCACGCAGCCGATGTCCACGCTGCGCGCGGCGATCACCTCGGCGGGGGTGCCGAGCACGCACTCGGTGGAGCCGCCACCCAGGTCCACCACGAGCACGCGGTCCTCCGGTGCCAGCGCGGGCGCCGCGTTGAGCGCGCCGCGGAAGGACAGCGCGGCCTCCTCCTCGCCGCTCACGACCTCCGGCTCCACGCCCAGGCGGGAGCGGATCCCGGCCACGAAGACGTCGCGGTTGCCGGCGTCGCGGGTCGCGGAGGTGGCCACGAAGCGGACCCGCTGCGCGCCGTGCTGGGTGATCAGCGCGGCGTAGTCGTCCACCGCCGCGAAGGTGCGCTCCAGGGCCGCCTCCGAGAGCCAGCCGGTGGCGTCCACGCCCTGCCCCAGCCGGACGATGCGCATCTCCCGCACCACGTCCGTGAGCACGGGGCGGGGCCCGTCCGTGGCGTCCGCGATCAGCAGACGGATGGAGTTGGTACCGCAGTCGATCGCAGCAACGCGCATGGCAGCAGGTGTCCTCGGTTCATCGGTCGGGGAAGGTGGCACGTCAGGAAGGGCGCGAGGCGGGCGCGCGCGACTCTCAGGCCTCGCGCCAGACCGGGTCGCACGCGCAGCGCTGCGGCGTCCAGGTCTCGGAGATGGTCTCCAGGGTCTCGTCCCCCAGCGGGTTCACGCCGAGACCGGCCGCCAGGCTGTGGCCCACGAGCACGTGCAGGCACTTCACACGCGTGGGCATGCCGCCCGCGGAGATCCCCTCGATCTCGGGGACCTCCCCCGTGCCGGCCAGCTCACCGATGCGGTGCCGCTGCGCCAGGTAGTGCTCGTGCGCCGCCCGGTAGCGCCGCGCCAGCTCGGTGTCCTCGCCCAAGCGGTCGGTCATGGTGTACATCGCACCCTCGGCCTCGAGCCGCGAGACGGCCGCGGTGACCACGGGGTGGGTCAGGTAGAACACGGTCGGGAACGGCGTGCCGCTGCCCAGCCGCGGCGCGGTGGCCACCACCAGGGGGTTGCCGCACACGCAGCGCGCGGCGATCTCCACGACGTCCCGGGCGGGCCGCCCCAGCTGGTGGCCCACCACGGTGAGGTCCTGCTCGGTCACGGTGGGGTCGTGCGGTGCTGCGGGCTCGCTCACTTGTCGCTGCTCTCCTGCGGTTGTGGTTCGAGGGTGACGTCCTGCTGGGGGTAGGCGGAGTCCACGACGGACTGCCAGAGCCCGTCACCCCAGGCGGGCTTGCCGGCTTCGACCTGCTCGGCGGAGGACTCGACGCCGTGGTGCACACCGGGCTGCGCGCCGAGGACCACGTAGGCGCTCTCCCCCGGCATCACGTAGGTCATGCGCTCACGGGCCTGCTGCTCCACGTAGGAGTCGTCCCCCCACAGCTGCTCCTCGCGCTTGAGCTGCTGCTGCTGGTCCTGCTCGGACGCGATGCTGCTGCGCAGCTGCGAGATCTGGGCGCGCTGGTCGAAGAAGATCTTGGCGGTCGGCGCGGCCAGGAAGACGATCAGGGTGGCCACCACGATCAGTGCGACCAGTCGGCCGTTGAAGGAGTGCGCCGGGGTGGGCGCCGCGACGGTGTGCGAACCGCCGCCGGTCGGGGCCTCGGGGCCGACGCCGCCGCGGCCGGTGCGTGCGCGCGGCGTCTCGGGTGCTCCGGAGGTGCGGGAGCCGCGGGCTTCCCGGGAGGAGGCCGGTGCCCGGCCGTCCGATGCCCGGGGCTCGCGGGCGGCGTCGTCGTGCCGGGAACCCTTGTCGCGCGGGGATCCGCTCCGGGGGATCCGCGGGCCTGGACCGACCATGGGGTCACCTCCGGGGGAAGACGTGGTGGGGCTTCTGGTGCCCGGCCAGTCTACCCGCCGCGCGGCAGGCAGCACGACGCCGCCCGGTCCCTCCGAGAGGAAAAGGGCGGCGTGGGTGCCTGGCACCGGCGGCGTCACACGTGCGACGCCGCGCGGCGGATCACTTGGCGCTGAAGCGGGGGAACGCCGAGGCGCCCGCGTAGGTCGCGGAGTCGCCCAGCTCCTCCTCGATGCGCAGCAGCTGGTTGTACTTGGCCACGCGCTCCGAGCGGGCCGGCGCGCCGGTCTTGATCTGGCCCGCGTTCACGGCCACGGCGATGTCCGCGATGGTCGTGTCCTCGGTCTCGCCGGAGCGGTGGGAGATCATGCAGCGGTAGCCGTTGCGCTGGGCCAGCTCCACGGCGTCGAAGGTCTCGGTGAGCGAGCCGATCTGGTTGACCTTCACGAGCAGCGCGTTGGCCACGTGCTCCTCGATGCCGCGCGCGATGCGCTCCGGGTTGGTCACGAAGAGGTCGTCGCCCACGAGCTGGACCTTCTCGCCGATGTGCTCGGTCAGGGTGGCCCAGCCCTCCCAGTCGTTCTCGTCCAGGGGGTCCTCGATGGAGACCAGCGGGTAGCGGGAGACGAGGTCCTCGTAGTACGCGGACATCTCCTGGGCGGTGCGCTTCTCCCCCTCAAACGAGTACTTGCCCTTCTCGAAGAACTCAGAGGAGGCCACGTCCAGCGCGAGCGCGATGTCGCGGCCCGGCGTGTACCCGGCCTTCTTGATCGCGTCGAGGATCAGGTCCAGCGCGGCGGCGTTGGACTCGAGGTTCGGGGCGAAGCCGCCCTCGTCGCCGAGGCCGGTGGACAGGCCGCGGTCCTTCAGCACGGACTTGAGGCTGTGGTAGACCTCCACGCCCCAGCGAAGGGCCTCGGAGAACGTGGGCGCACCGATGGGCGCGATCATGAACTCCTGGATGTCCACGTTGGAGTCCGCGTGCGAACCGCCGTTGAGGATGTTCATCATGGGCACGGGCAGCACGTGGGCGTTCGGGCCGCCCAGGTACTTGTAGAGCTCGAGGTCCGCGGAGCTCGCCGCGGCACGGGCGATCGCCATGGACGCACCCAGGATGGCGTTCGCGCCCAGCTTGCCCTTGTTGTCGGTGCCGTCGAGCTCGAGCATGGCCTGGTCCACGGCGCGCTGGTCCGAGGCGTCCAGACCCACGACGGCCTGCTCCAGCTCCTCGTCCACCGCGTGCACGGCATCCAGGACGCCCATGCCCTGGTAGACCTTCTTGTCCCCGTCACGACGTTCCACGGCCTCGAACTCGCCGGTGGACGCACCCGACGGAACGGCCGCGCGTCCGAAGCTGCCGTCCTCCAGCAGCGCCTCCACCTCGACCGTGGGGTTGCCGCGGGAGTCGAGGATCTGGCGGGCTTGCAGCGCAATGATCATTGCCATGAAAATCTCCTTGTCGGTCGTGGACCAGCGGGGCGGTCTGCGCCCCGCCTCCAGCTTACCGAGCGTGCCGGGTCAGGGCGATACGGGCCGGTCGTTCTCCCGCGTGAAACGGCGCACGGCCGTCCGCAGGGCGCGCTCCGCGTCCAGCCCGCGGGCCGAGCTCTCCCGCAGCAGTCCGAGCAGCCGCTCCCCGAGCTCCCGTTCCTCGTCCTCCCGCTGCCGCGGGGTGAGCTCCGCGGTCTCGGGTGAGACGTTTCCCACACCGTGGCGCCGGGCCTTGGACAGCGCCTTCTCCCCGTACGCCAGGGCGGGCAGCGCCGGCGGGATGCCGTCGAAGACCCGGGTGCGCTGCGGCTTCTCCGCGCGCTTCACGGCGTCCCAGCGGGCGGCCAGCTCCGCCTCGCTCGGGGCCGTGTCGTCCAGAGCGGGGACCGACGACGCCGCCGCGCCGGGCTCCTCGGCCTCCGGCGGGAAGACCTCGGGGTGGCGCCGGACGAGCTTGGTGGTGACCGCCTCGATCACGTCCGAGACGTCGAAGCGCTCCCTGCCCTCGTGCTCCTCGCCGATCCGCGCGTGGAAGACCACCTGGAGCAGCACGTCGCCGAGCTCCTCCACGAGGTCCACCCGGCGCGGCCTGGAGGGGTCCGGCGCCTCGACGGCCTCCACGACCTCGTACGCCTCCTCCACGAGGTATCGCAGCAGGGACTCGTGGGTCTGCTCGCCGTCCCAGGGACAGCCGCCCGGCGAGCGCAGCCGGTCCATGACGGCCAGCAGCCGCTCGAACTCCTGCCCCGGGCCTCCGGCACCGTCCGTGCGCCCGTCGACGGCAGCGCCGTGGATCGTCTCGGCCGAGGGCGCGCCGGCGTTCTCCGACCCGGTGACCGACCCCGGCTGCCCGCCGTGCGGCGTCGTCCTCCCGGCGCTCACGCGCGGACCTGCCGCTCGTGGCCCGCCGTGACGTGCTCCTCGAGCCACTGCTGGTACTCCCGCGGCACGAAGGCGCCGCGCGCCGCGTGGCGCTGCACGGCCAGCACATCCCCGTCGTCCCAGCCCGCCCCCGCGCGCAGCAGCTCCAGCTCGTGGCTCACGGAGGTGTCGCTCATAAGCCGGTTGTCCGGGGAGACCGTCACCGCGAAACCGCGGCGCAGCATGCGCGTGACCGGGTGCTCGGCGATGCCCTCGCCCCACGCGCGGGTCGCACCCGTCTGCAGGTTCGAGCACGGGCACACCTCCAGCGTGATCCCGCGGTCCAGGATCCACCGGGACAGCGGGGACGTGGCCCCCGGGTCCTCGTCGAGCAGGCGCACGCCGTGGCCGAGCCGCAGCGCACGCCCGGTGAGCAGCGCGTCCGCCATCGACGCCGCACCGTCCGCCTCCCCCGAGTGCAGCGTCACCGGGATCCGGTGCGCCGCGAGCAGCTCCAGCGCCTCGCGGTGGGCCGACGCCGGGAACCCGGCCTCCGGACCGGCGAGGTCGAACGCGACCACGGCGCCGGGCTCGGGCTCCCCGGGAACGCGCGCGGGCGACGTCGTCGTGCTCGGACTCGGCACGGCACCGCCCGCAGCAGCGGAGCGCGACGACGACGCACCGCTCGCCGCGACGTCGTCCGCCACCCCTCGCTGGCCCCCGCTCCGGGGCCGCAGCTGCGAGGCCAGGGCATCCTCGGGCCCGCCGAGGAGCGCGTCCTCGCCGCGCACCCGCCGCACGACGAGCTCCGCGATCTCCCGCGACCGGTCCAGGTGGCGCATGGCGCACAGGATCTGCACCGCGGAGAGGTGACCGCCGGCGGCCTTGACCTCCGCGACGCCCTCGGCGAGGCCCTGCTGCACGGCGTCCACCGCGGCGTCGAGCGTGAGACCGCCCGCGACGTGCTGCTCCGGGGCCCAGCGCACCTCGGCGTGCACGATTCCGTCCGCGGCGCAGGTCAGCGCGTGCTCTCGCGCCACGCGGCGCAGGGCGTCCGCACTCTGCATCACGGCCACGGTGTGCTCGAACGTCTCCAGGTAGCGCGTGAGGCTGCCGGAGTCCGCGCTCTCACGGAACCAGCGGCCCAGCGCCTCGGCGTCCTGCGCGGGCAGCTCGTGACCGGCCTCCCGGGCGAGCTCGAGCACCGTGGCCGGGTGCACTCCCCCGTCCAGGTGGTCGTGCAGGCAGATGTGTCGGTGTGGCCCGAGGGCCCCGTCCGCAGCGCGGATGGGGCCCTCGGGGGTCGTTGCTCGTGTCGTCATGGATCAGTAGTTCCAGTCCTGCAGCGCTTCGTTGACGTGCTGGGGGATGTTCGAGCCGGTGCGCGGGTACATACGCAGCTCCTCCAGGTAGTTCTGGCCCGGCAGGCGCTGCTCGTAGCGCACGAAGGCCTCCTCGTCCGAGTAGTCGAACGTGACCTCCGGGGGCAGCCCCGGGCGGAAGCGGAACATCATGGCCAGCGGGGCACCGGAGCCCTCCACGTAGGAGTCGTCCTTGAGCTCCTGAACCTTCAGGAGCTCCTCGGGCACCAGGTCGAACGTGGCGCGCTGGTCCCAGAAGCCGTTGAGACGCACGTGGGTCAGGGCGTCGTAGTACGTGCCGAGCGCGCGCACACGGATCAGGACGGTCGAGACCTCCCGCGCGCTGCCCTCGGGACCGAACAGGTGGCGCTGGGCGCCCGCGAGCCGGCCGAGCACGTCGCCCGTGGTGAGCACCAGGTTGCCCGGGGCGAGCGCGGAGAGATCCACGCCCTCCCGGTCGGAGCCGCGGTAGGAGGGCGCGACGTCCGTGGCGGCCGCGAGCTGCGGGGCGTCCGACAGGTCCTCGTCCTCCCCCGCGGCGCCCGCGGCGGCGGGCAGCAGCGGCTCGCCCGTGGCGGTGCCGAACTCGGACTCGTCCACGTGGGCGGGCAGGTCGTCGGAGCCTGCAGCGTCGTGCTCCTCGGGGGCCGTGGTGGCGACCTCCGTGTCCGACGGCTCGTCGATGGCCACGCCCTCGGCGGGGACGGCGGTCTCGTCGATGACGGTCTCGGTCACGGCGCCGTCCTCGACGGTCCCGGCCTCCTGCACCTCCACGGGGGTCGCGAAAGGATCCTCGGCGACCGTCTCGGCGCCGTCCTCCAGGTCACGGCCGTCCTGGGCGTCGAAACCCTCGGGGGCCACGGCATCCGCGGTTCCGGGAGCGGCGTCGTCCTCGGCGGCGGCCTCCGTGGTGCTCGCCTCGGTCACGACCGGTGCGGCGTGCTCGGCACCGGCCACGACGTCGCCGTCCTCGACCACACGCACGGCGTCGTCCTGCGGGGTCTCGGCGGCGTCGGCCGCGGGCTCGTGCGTGCCCGCCGCCGCCAGTCCTGCGCCGACGGCCGCTCCGCCCAGGGCGGCACCGCCCGTCGCGGCCGCGGTGTGCTCGTGACCAGCCTCGGCGCCGTCGACGGCGGGGCTCGCGGTCTCGTGGGGGCTCGCGTCGTCGGCCATGCCGTCACGACCGGCCTCGTCCGATGCGCTGTGCCCCGCCGCGTGGGCGGTGCCGTGGGCGTAGTGCTCCACGCGGGACTCGCCGTTCGGGAAGTCGTAGGTCACGGTGATCTCGCGGACGCCGTCACGCGGCGCGGCGACCTCGAGGTCGAGCTGGCGCCACGGTCCCACGGGCGTGCTCATGGCCTGGGTGTACAGCTCTGCGACGTCGTCGAACAGCGGTGAACCCTGGTCCACGGTGCCGTTCTCGACGTCGCCCTCGGCCCGGGGCCCCGACAGGCCCACGGCCGAGCGGGTCTGGTGCGTCATGATGTTGCCGGACTGCACGAGGGTGAGCCGCGCCCACTGCGCTCCGCGCGAGAGCAGGATCTCCACGAGGTGGCGCAGGGCCCCGCTCTCGGGTAGGGGTGCCACGGCTGCCTCGGGACGACGCCGCTCGGCGTCCTGCGCGGCCACGGCCTGCCCCGGGGCCCCGGTGCCGGTGGGCTCCGCGGCGCGCTCGGCCGCCGGGTCGGAGGGACGCCGGCCGGGCGACGGCTGCGGTGTCGGGGCGGTGTTCTTGCTGCTGCGGAACAAATCTCTCAAACCCACGTGATCGTTTCCCTTCGAGAGCCTGGCGTGGTTTCTTGCAAAGTATAGGCGGCGCGCCCCGGGCGGGACCTGGGCCCGTGACGTCTCGCGTCCTGCCCCGCGGGCTCCCGGACCTGGCCCGATGCACTGTGGCGAGGGTCCCGGCGGGCCCTCGCGGCGTCGTCGTCCTCGCCGCGGTCACGGCCGTGCGGGCCGCCGTGGTCGTGTCCGATGGCCGCGGCCGTTCGCCGCGGTCGCCGGCGCGCGGTGCCCCCGCCGCCGTCGGCAGGGAGGAACATGGAAGGGCGTGTCAGAGGTTCTGAGGCCCGAACGCGTCCGGGAGCACCTCGTCCATGGAGCGGACGCCGCTGACCGTGAGCAGCTGCATGTCCGGTGCGCGGTGTTCGTAGAGCAGCTGGCGGCAGCGGCCGCACGGCATGAGCACGTCCCCGTTGCCGTCCACGCACACGAAGGCCACGAGCGAGCCCCCGCCGGACATGAAGAGGTCGCTGACCAGCGAGCACTCCGCGCACAGCGTCACCCCGTAGGAGGCGTTCTCGATGTTGGCGCCGGTGACCACCCGGCCGTCGGAGACCAGTGCGGCGGCGCCCACCGGGAAGTTCGAGTACGGGGAGTAGGAGTGGGCGAGCGCCTCGGTGGCCGCGCGCTGCAGCTCCTGCCAGGTGGTCTCGTCCACGGGTGTGTGCGTGTGTTCCATGGTGTCTCCTTCTCTGTTTCTCTGTCTGCCGACCGCGCTCGGGACGCCGCGTCGTCGTGGTGCTGTGGTGCTTTGGTTCTGGGGGGGGGGCGGCACGCCCGGAACCGAGTGCTCAGGGACTCGGGGTGCCTCCCGTGCTGTCCGAGCGCACCCTGACCCTGCCGCCGATCACATCCTGCTTCAGCTGCCGGACCTGCCGGTCCAGCGCCTCCCCCACGACGGACTGCTGGTCGTGGTACGGGGCCAGTCCCACACCGCCGTTGCCGAGTGTGCCCACGGTCGTGCCGGTGGTGAACGTGCCGTCCGCGGTGTGCGTCACGAGGTCCTCCACCGAGGCGGAGAGTCCTTTGAGCACCGAGGTCAGCACGTACTCCCTGCCCGCGGGGAGTACCTCGTAGCCGTCCGTGTCCGGCCAGATCAGTCGCACGGTGTGGCCGCTCCTGTTGGCCGCCACGACGGTGTCCGCCGCACCCTGTGCAGCCTGCCCCGCCACGGGCAGCACGACGTCGGCGCCGTCGTCCACCAGGTCCTGCGTGACCTTCTTCGCCTTCGCGGTGTCGTGGAAGGAGCCCAGGAACGAGCCCCTGCGCTCGTCGCGGTTCCACCCCAGGACCGCGACGTCCTTGCCGTTCTTCTCGTTGTAGTGCCGCACCCCGTCTGCGAAGCCGTCCATCGTCGCCCTCACCGCGGGGTCGTCCACGCCGCCGAAGGTGCCCACGCTGCCGGTCTTCGTGGTGCCCGCCGCGAGATAGCCCGCCAGGAACGCCGCCTCCTCGCTCCGGTAGACCACGGAGGTGACGTTGGGGGCGGAGACCGAGGCGTCGTCCACCACCGCGAAGTGGCGTTCCGGGTGGGCCGCCGCGACCTTCTGGGTGGTGGCCGCAAGCTGGTGGCCCAGCGAGACGGTGAGCGCGCAGCCCTGCTGCACCATGGACCGCAGGTTCGGCTCGAACTCGGCGGCGGAGCGCGACTCCGCCTGGCTCGTACGGACGCCCCCGCCCCGCGCGGCGGCCCTGAGCCCGTCGTGGGCACCCTGGTTGAAGGAACGGTCCTGGAACCCGCCGTCGCTCGTGACGACGCACGCCTTGACGTCCGAGGGCTGACCGCTGGCCTCACCCGAACCCCCGGCGACGGCACCGCAGCCCGCGAGCACCACGCCGGTGGCACCCGCCAGGCAGAGCGCACCCGCGCGGCGGAGGGGACGAGCGCTCATGGATTCCGTCAGTCCTCCGGGGCTTCCGCGGTCTCCTGCGGGAGGGCGGCGTCGGCCACCTCCCGGACGCGCAGCCGCAGCGCCCGCAGCGCGGTGGAGGCCATGACCTGCACGCCGCAGCGGATGGCCTCCTCCTGCGGTGCGTAGTCGGACTGGTGCAGGTCGAACGTGCGCCCGCCCGGCTCCCGCGTGCCCAGACGCATCATGGCCCCGGGCACCTGCTGCAGGAACCACGCGAAGTCCTCGCCGCCCATGGACTGCTCGACCAGCAGGATGCTCTCCTCGCCCAGCTCGGCGCGCGCGGAGATCTCCAGCAGCGTGGTCTCGGTCTCGCCGTTGACCACCGGCGGGACGCCCCGGATGTGCTCGAGGTCCACCGTGACGCCGTAGGGCGCGGCCACCTGTCCCACGACCTCGTCGAGCATCTCGCCCGCGCGGTACCAGGCGTCCGCGTCCAGGCAGCGCATGGTGCCGGCCATGAATCCGCTCATGGGAATCGCGTTCGGGGCCACCCCGGCGTGGATCTGCCCCCACACCACGGCCACCCCGGAGCGCACGTCGACGCGCCGCGAGAGCACGGCGGGGACGTCGATGGCGATCTGGCTCATCGCGTACACGAGGTCCTCGGTCAGGTGCGGGCGCGAGGTGTGCCCGCCGCGGCCGGAGAGCTCGATCCGGATGGTGTCGGACGCGGAGGTGATGGCGCCGATCCGGGTGCCCACGCTGCCCACGTCCACCTTGGGCTCGCAGTGCAGCGCGAACATCCGCGGCACCCCGTCCAGGACGTTCTGCTTGATGATGCTCAGCGCGCCGCCCGGCAGCTTCTCCTCCGCGGGCTGGAAGACCACGCGCACGGTGCCGGCGAACGGCGAGGAGCGGTGCAGGTCCGCGAGCACCCGGGCCACGCCCAGCATCACGGTCGTGTGGATGTCGTGCCCGCACGCGTGCATCACGCCCTCGTTGATGGAGGCGTACGGCAGGCCGGTCTCCTCGAGGATCGGCAGGGCGTCGATGTCCGCGCGCAACCCGACCATCACCGGTCCGCGCCCGATGTCCACGTAGCATCCCGTGCGCTCGAACCGCACCGGCTGCAGCCCGGCGGACTCCAGGGCATGGACGATCCGCTCGGTGGTGCGGTACTCCTCGTAGGAGAGCTCCGGGTGGCGGTGGATGTCCCTGCGGAACCGGATCAGGTCCGGCAGGTAGTGCGAGAGCAGGGGCCCGATGGCGGGGGGCTGGCCGACGTCGTCGGCGTTCGGCAGAGGCAGATCCAACATGGCACTCAGGTTACCGCCGGGACACGGCCCCGTGTGCGACGCGCCACGTCAGCGCCGGGGCAGTGCCGCGCGCGGTCTCAGAGGACGTCCGTGTCGCCGTTGCGCTTGAGCGAGTCCACGGCGTTCTTCACGCGCTGGGCGTGCTCCGCGGTGGTCACGAGCAGGGCGTCCGGGGTGTCCACGACCACGATGTCGTCCACCCCGATCAGCGCGATCAGCCGCGCGGTGTCCGAGACCACGATCCCGGAGGACTCGTCCTCGAGCACGCGCTTGTTGCTGCCCAGGATCGAGACCTGCGAGTCGGTCTGCGGGTCCACCTTGTTCAGGCGGTTGATCGCCGCGAAGTCCCCCACGTCCTCCCAGGTGAAGTCGCCGGGGACCATGGCGACGTCCCCGGCGGCCGCCGCCGGCTCCGCGACCGCGTAGTCGATCGCGGTCTTGGTCAGCGTGGGCCAGACCTTGTCCACCACGGCGTCGCGCTCCGGTGTCTCCCAGGCGTCCGCAATCCGGTCCAGACCGCGCGCGAGCTCCGGCTCGCTGCGGCGCAGGTAGTCGAGCATGAGACCCACCGGCGCCACGAACATGCCGGCGTTCCACGTGTAGTGGCCGCTGGCCACGTACTCGCGGGCGGTCTCCAGGTCAGGCTTCTCCACGAACTGCTCGACCGTGACGGCGTGGGGCGCCTGCGCGAGGCCCAGCGGCTCCCCCGCCTTGATGTAGCCGAAGCCGGTGGCCGGCGAGGACGGCGTGATGCCGATCGTCACGATGCGCCCGGTGTCCGCAGCCTGCACGGCCTCCCGCACGACGTCCTGGAAGGACTCCGCCGGCTCCACCACGTGGTCCGCGGCGAACGAGCCGACGATCGCGTCCGGATCCCGCCGCGCGATGAGCGTGCACGCAAGGCCGATCGCCGCCGCAGAGTCCTTCGGGGAGGGCTCGAGCACGAGGTCGCTCGCGCACAGCTCCGGCAGCTGCTCCTGCACCGCCCCCGCGTGAGAGCGTCCGGTGACCACCATGAGCGGGCCTGCCGAGAGCCCCTCGAGTCGGTCGTAGGTCGCGCGCAGCAGCGACGAGCCGGAGCCGGTGAGGTCCAGCAGGAACTTGGGCGCGTCCGCTCGGGACAGCGGCCACAGCCGTGAACCCACCCCTCCTGCGGGGATGAACGGATGGAATCGTTGCAATGGCGAAGTCACGACGGTCAGTGTAAGGGCAGGGCCGGTGAGCGGCCTGGATCTCGCGCGTGTGACGCCCCCGGGAGCCACCGCGTGGAGCACGCCCGACGACGACACTCGGGCCCGGATTCGGGCATGCCGCAGTGCTCTAATTCCGCGTCAGGACGGGGCAGAGCACTTGGAGACACGGTGTCAGTGACCATCCGCGGGGCTGGTATCTTGAGTGAGAACTAACGCATCATCCATGACAGAGCCAGCCAGGGCTCCGCCATCGCCGTGCAGGAACGCGAGAACGCTGCCGTTACCCACCACTTTCAGTGCGCACGACGACGAGCGACACAGGGAGGACATTCCGTGGCGAACTTATCCAGGGGCACCCTTTACCGCGGCCAGTACGGCATGTGGTCCTGGGTTGCCCACCGAATCACAGGCGTGGCCATCTTCTTCTTCTTGTTGGTCCACGTCCTCGACACCGCCCTCGTGCGTGTCTCCCCGGAGGCCTACAACGCAGTGATGGCCACGTACAAGAACCCCGTGATGGGTCTGGGCGAGGCCGGCCTCGTGGCCGCCATCGTCTACCACGCCTTCAACGGCCTGCGGATCATCCTGATCGACTTCTGGAAGGGCGGCACCAAGCACCAGAAGGGCCTGCTCTGGGGCGTGATCGCCCTGTGGGTCATCACCATGGCCCCGTTCCTCATCCGTCACCTGTCAGTCGTTTTCGGGGGTTGATACCGTGAGCACTCCTCTCAAGACCAAGATCCAAGTACCCCGCAGTCGCGACCTCCAAGTGGACGGCGTCAAGTACAACCGCGCCAAGTCCTCGCGCAGCAGCTTCGAGATGTTCGCGTGGCTGTTCATGCGCATGTCCGGTGTCGTGCTCGTGGTCCTTGTGTTCGGCCACCTCTTCGTCAACCTCATGGTGGGCGAGGGTGTGCACGCGATCGACTTCGGCTTCGTGGGCGGCAAGTGGGCCAACCCCTTCTGGCAGGTCTGGGACCTCGTCCTGCTGTGGCTGGCCATGCTCCACGGCACCAACGGCATCCGCACCATCATCGACGACTACGCCGGGCGCAGCACCACGCGCTTCTGGCTGAAGGTGCTGCTCTTCGTGGCGGCCGCGTTCGTGATCCTCCTGGGCACCATGGTGATCTTCACCTTCGAGCCGTGCCCGTCCGGCGCCGATCCGTCCCTGCTGGCGTCCTTCTGCCCCGCACGATGAACCGGTGACCGGTGGCGCCCACGGGCCCCACCGGTCACGGTCGTCCCGGCGTCCCGCCGGACCCCGCACTTCTCACACTCACCCACGTAGAAAGAACATCTGGTATGCAGGTTCACAAGTACGATGTGGTAATCGTCGGCGCCGGTGGCGCCGGCATGCGTGCCGCCATTGAGTCCGGCCAACGCGCCCGCACTGCCGTACTGACCAAGATCTACCCCACCCGCTCCCACACGGGTGCCGCGCAGGGTGGCATGTGCGCGGCCCTCGCGAACGTCGAGGAGGACAACTGGGAGTGGCACACGTTCGACACGGTCAAGGGCGGTGACTACCTGGTCGACCAGGACGCCGCGGAGGTGATGGCCAAGGAAGCCATCGACGCCGTGCTGGACCTCGAGCACATGGGCCTGCCGTTCAACCGCACGCCCGAGGGCAAGATCGACCAGCGCCGCTTCGGCGGCCACACCCGGGACCACGGCAAGTCCCCCGTGCGCCGTGCGTGCTACGCCGCGGACCGCACGGGCCACATGATCCTCCAGACGCTCTACCAGACGTGCATCAAGCACAACGTGGAGTTCTACAACGAGTTCTACGTGCTGGACCTGATCATGGTGGACACCCCGGAGGGACGTCGCCCCGCGGGCGTGGTCTCCTACGAGCTCGCGACCGGCGAGCTGCACGTCTTCCAGGCCAAGTCCGTGGTCTTCGCCTCCGGCGGCGCGGGCAAGGTCTTCAAGACCACCTCCAACGCGCACACCCTGACCGGTGACGGCATGGCGATCGCGTTCCGCAACGGCCTGCCGCTGGAGGACATGGAGTTCGTCCAGTTCCACCCGACCGGCCTGGCCGGGCTCGGCATCCTCGTGTCCGAGGCCGCCCGCGGTGAGGGCGGCATCCTGCGCAACTCGGAGGGCGAGCGCTTCATGGAGCGCTACGCCCCCACCATCAAGGACCTCGCCCCCCGTGACATAGTGGCCCGTTCCATGGCCAACGAGGTCCGTGAGGGCCGCGGCTGCGGTCCGAACAAGGACTACGTGCTGCTGGACCTCACCCACCTCGAGCCGGCGCACATCGACGCCAAGCTGCCGGACATCACCGAGTTCGCGCGCACCTACCTGGGCGTGGAGCCCTACACCGAGCCCGTCCCCGTGTTCCCCACCGCGCACTACTGCATGGGCGGAATTCCTACGGACATCAAGGGCGAGGTCTTCGAGAACTCCGAGAAGACGGTCCCGGGCCTCTACGCCGCCGGCGAGGTCGCCTGCGTGTCCGTGCACGGCTCCAACCGGCTGGGCACGAACTCCCTGCTGGACATCAACGTCTTCGGCAAGCGCTCGGGGACCTACGCCGCGGAGTACGCCCGCGACGCCGAGTTCCTGCCGATCCCGGACGACGCCACGAAGCGCACCGAGGCGCTGCTGGACAACGCCCGCAGCCCCCACGGCGACGAGAAGGTCGCGGCGATCCGCAAGGACCTGCAGGACACCATGGACCTGAACATGCAGGTGTTCCGCACCGCCGAGACCATCCAGAAGGCTCTGGACGACATCGCGGCGCTCGAGGAGCGCTACGCGAACATCTCCATCCAGGACCAGGGCAAGCGGTTCAACCTGGACCTGCTCGAGGCGGTGGAGCTCGGCTTCCTGCTCGAGCTCGCCAAGGTGATGTCCGTGGCCGCGCTGCACCGCGAGGAGTCCCGCGGCGGTCACTTCCGTGAGGACTTCCCGAACCGAGACGACGAGAACTTCATGGTCCACTCGATGGTGTACGAGGATCCGTCCTCCCCCACCGCGGGAATCCGGCAGGAGACCAAGCCGGTGATCATGACCCGCTACGAGCCGATGGAGCGTAAGTACTGATGTCCACTGCACTCACCGAGAACCAGAACCAGGACGCTCAGAAGCCCGCAGCCGAGGGCGAGGAGGCCATCCCCACGTACGACATCGTGCTCAAGGTCCGCCGCTACGACCCTGAGCTCGGCTCGGAGGCCCACTGGGACGAGTGGCCGCTGACCATGTACGGCACGGACCGCGTGCTGGACGCGCTGCACAAGGTCAAGTGGGAGCTGGACGGCTCGCTGTCCTTCCGCCGCTCGTGCGCGCACGGCGTGTGCGGCTCGGACGCCATGCGCATCAACGGCCGCAACCGGCTCGCGTGCAAGACCCTGCTCAAGGACCTGGACCTGTCCAAGCCCATCACGGTGGAGCCCATCAAGGGTCTGCCGTGCGAGAAGGACCTGATCGTGGACATGGAGCCGTTCTTCCAGTCCTACCGCGAGATCATGCCGTTCCTGGTGAACGAGGACCACACCCCCACCGGGGAGCGGTACCAGTCCCAGGAGGACCGCGCGCGCTTCGACGACACCACCAAGTGCATCCTGTGCGCCGCGTGCACCTCCTCGTGCCCCGTGTTCTGGACGGACGGCCAGTACTTCGGCCCCGCCGCGATCGTGAACGCGCACCGGTTCATCTTCGACTCGCGCGACCAGGCCGGAGACATGCGCCTGGAGATCCTCAACGACAAGGAGGGCGTGTGGCGCTGCCGCACGACTTTCAACTGTACCGAGGCCTGCCCCCGTGGCATCCAGGTGACCAAGGCCATCGCCGAGGTCAAGAAGGCGGTCTTCGCCTCCGCCCTGTGAGCACCCTCTGAGACCGCGGCGACCCCGGAACTCCTCGTTGAGTTCCGGGGTCGCCGTTTGTCGTCGTCCTGCGGGTCGAGCAGTGGTCTTCTCTCAGCGCCTCGACCGGGGGGGGTGGGCGCCGCGGCCGGCCGGGCGGCGTTGTCGTCCGACGCCGCGTGGGAACCGGCGCGGACGGCGCTGCTGCCCGCCTCCGGACGGTCGAACCGCACCGCGGGCGGCACGCCCCTCCCCCGTGCGGCACCGGGCAGGGTCGACGCCGCCACGACCGTCACGGCGCGGTCCTCGCGCTCGGGCTGGGCGCGGGCACCGCGGATGTCCGCCTGCACCACCGCACCGGATGCTGCGGCGATGAGCAGGATCTGGCCGTAGAGGTTGAACCACAGCAGCACGCCCACGAGCACGGCGGCGGAGAGCAGGTAGGGGTTGCCGGCCGTGCGGCCGATGAGCTCGCTGCCGCCGTAGCGCAGGGCCTGGGAACCGACGGCACCCACGAGCACCGTCATCGCGAGCGCCTTGCGGTGCAGAGCGAGCCGGGAGACGCCGCGCACGAGCGCAAGGCTCATGAGGATGTCCACGAACAGACCCACGGCGAGGATGATCAGAGACTTCGTGCCGCCGTCCAGCCAGGGCTGCACCCTGGTCAGGCCGATCTGTCCGAGCCAGCCGATCACCCCGTCCACCGCACCGGACGCGAAGAGGCTCACCGTGGCGGAGGCGAGCAAGAGCACACCGATCACCACGAGCCACCCGAGGTCGCGGGGAACTGAGGCGATCGGCACACCGGGTGCGGGCGGCAGCTCGAACATGCGGCGCGTGGCCAGCCGGATGCCCGCGACCCAGCGCCACGCCGTGAACAGCAGCACCACGATCGCCACGGTGGACGCGGTGGTGAAGGGCCCGGTGTTCTCGAGCAGGGACAGGGGCACCACTCCCCCGCGGCCGTCACCGGTGTCCAGCAGACCCGGGATGCTGCGCACGAGGCCCTCCACGAGGGTCTGCTGCAGTGGGGAGTCGGTGCCCAGGAACGTGGCGAGGCCCGCGAAGAAGATCACGAGCAGGGACGTCGAGGCGAAGAGCAGCTGGTAGGCGAGGCCCGCCGCCATGAGCGGACCGCCGTGGAACATGTAGTGGGAGACCACGCGCACGGGGTAGAC
Organism: Kocuria varians; assembly: GCF_006539885.1. Lineage (GTDB taxonomy): Bacteria > Actinomycetota > Actinomycetes > Actinomycetales > Micrococcaceae > Kocuria > Kocuria varians. The sequence goes on from NZ_BJNW01000003.1 coordinate 107,302, forward strand.
GGCCATGAACCGCGCGAACGCCCAGGCGAAGAACGCTCCCGTGCGGCGCAGCACCGGGGCGTGCTGGCGTGCGAGATCACGGCGGACGGCGCGCAGCCGCCGGTGCTCGGCAACCAGTCCCGCCCTGTCCGTGAGCGCCGGGACCACCGGGGGTGGTTCAGTGCCGGCCACGGTGCTCCGCCGTGGGCGCGCCGAAGGGGATCCGCTCGCGGACGTGCCAGTCGCCGTGCTCGTCCCCCTCGTAGAGGTCGACCCGGTCCACCTGGAAGCCCGCGCGGTAGGTGCGCAGCATGGCCTGGGCCCGGTCCAAGCCCTCCTCGGTGGTGCCGTGGGCGAGCGTCACGTGCGGGTGGAACTCGAAGGGCGAGGCGGACGTCATGGCATCCCCGCGCAGATCGCGGTGCAGCCGCACGCACTCGTCGAAGCCGCGGCCGATCCGCAGGTAGACCACCGGCGTCACCGGGCGGAAGGTGCCGGTGCCGTTGATCTCCACGTGGAACGGGGACCAGCGCCCCGCGACCTCTCGCACGTGGCGGACGAGCTCCTCCCCGTTCTCCCCGCGCGGGGAGATCATGAGGGTGATGTGCGCCGGAACGCTGCCCGCGACCGCGTCCCCGAAGGACGCCCGCCAGTCCTGCAGCTCCTGTCCCACGGGCTCGGGCAGGCGGATGACCACGCCGGCGTAGACCTGTCCGGGGCGCACGGTGGGAGACACATGACCAGAGCTCACGCGATCCTCCTCAGTTCGGCCGCGTCCCACAGTATCCCACCGGCGTGATCCGCCCCACGAGGGCTGCGCACGCGTGGTCTCACGCGCGCAGGGCCTCACGCACCCTGGACGAAGCCCATCCGGTCGTAGACGGTGTGCAGCGTCTGCGCCGCCATCCCGCGGGCCTTCTCCGCACCGCGCGCAAGCAGGCGGTCCAGCTCGGCGGGGTCGTCGAGCAGCTCCTGGGCGCGCTTCTGGATGGGGTCCAGGGTCTCCGTGACCACCTCGGCCAGACCCACCTTGAGGTGGCCGTACATCTTGCCCTCGTACTCCGCGACGATCTCCTCCACGGGCCGCCCGGTCAGCGACGAGTAGATGGTCAGCAGGTTGGAGACGCCCGGCTTGGCCTGACGGTCGAAGCGCACCTCGGTGCCGTCGTCGGTCACCGCGGACTTGATCTTCTTCGCGTTGGTCTTCGCGGGGTCCAGCAGCCGCACGAGCCCGGCGTCCGACGGCGCGGACTTGGACATCTTCGCGGTGGGGTTCTGCAGGTCGTAGACCTTGGCCGAGTTCTGCAGGATCTTGGCGTCCGGCACCACGAAGGTCTCGCCGAAGCGCGCGTTGAAGCGCTGCGCGAGGTTGCGGGTCAGCTCCAGGTGCTGGCGCTGGTCCTCCCCCACGGGGACCTGGTTCGCCTGGTACACGAGGATGTCCGCAGCCATGAGCACGGGGTAGGTGAACAGGCCCACGGTCGTGTTCTCCGCGCCCTGCTTCACGGACTTGTCCTTGAACTGGGTCATCCGGGCGGCCTCGCCGTAGCCCGTGATGCAGTTGAGCACCCACGCGAGCTGCGTGTGCTCGGGGACCTGCGACTGGATCAGCAGGGTGGATCGCTCGGGGTCGATGCCCGCCGCGATGTACTGCGCCGCCGTGACGCGCGTGCGCTCGGACATCGTGGCCGGGTCCTGGCCCGTGGTGATCGAGTGCAGGTCCGCCACGAAGAACACGCAGTCGTTGCTGTCCTGCATGTCCACCCAGTTGCGCAGCGCACCCACGTAGTTGCCGAGGTGCAGGCTGTCCGCGGACGGCTGCACCCCCGAGACGACTCGCGGTACGGCGCGTTCCTGGGCGATCTGATCGGTCATGGTGCTCCGGCTCTCTCTCGGCCCCCGTGCCGGGGACGTGTATGTCGTGGTGGTGTGCTTCGTGCTGCGCTGCCGTGGCCCGCGCGGCTGACTGCCGTGCTCTTCCGGGACACTTCACGTCCGGTGGCCAGCCACCGCGCAGGAAGGCCGCGGTGACGACGACGCCGCGGCGTCGTCGTGCCCCCGTCTCCTCCGCCCGCTCGGGTGAGCTCTGCCGGCTCAGGCGAGGCGGTAGTCGACCACGAGCGGCGCGTGGTCAGAGAAGCGGGTGTCGTAGCTGGCGGCGCGGTCCACGGTCGCGGACTCGGCGAGGGCCGCGAGGCCCGGGGTGGCCATGTGGTAGTCGATGCGCCACCCGGCGTCCGTGTCGAACGCCTTGCCGCGGTAGGACCACCACGTGTACGGGCCGGGAACCTCGCCGGCGAGGCTGCGGGCGACGTCCACGTAGCCCACGTCCCCGAAGAACTTGTCGAAGTACGCGCGCTCCTCGGGCAGGAAGCCCGCGTTCTTCACGTTGCCCTTCCAGTTCTTGATGTCCAGCTCGGTGTGGCCCACGTTGAGGTCGCCGACCACCAGGGCGTGGTCGCTCTTCGCTGCGATCTCGGGCAGGCGCGTGAGCATGGCGTCCATGAAGCGGTACTTGTCCACCTGCTTGGGGGTGTCCACCTCGCCGGAGTGGACGTACGCCGAGACCAGGGTGAGGGTCTGACCGTTCGGCAGCCGGACGTCGTTCTCGATCCAGCGCCCGGAGTCGTCGACGTACTCCTCGCCGATCCCCACGCGGGACTCGACCGGCAGCAGGGCGCCGTCGAACGCGTCACGGCGGGTCGCGATGGCCACGCCCGCCCGACCCTTGGCCGCGGCCTCTGTGTGCCGGACGTCCCAGACGTCCTCGTCCAGCAGCTCGCGCGTGATCTTGTCCGGTGCGCGCACCTCCTGGAGGCACAGCAGGTCCACGCCGCGGGGCGCGAGCCAGTCCGCCATGCCCCGGCGGTACGCGGCACGGATGCCGTTCACGTTCACCGTGGCAATGCGCACCGTCTGCCCTGAATCCGCCATGTCCGTCCGTTTCCTCTGTTCTGTACGTGTGTGCCGGCCGGGGCTCGTGCGTGCCTGCCGCGCGGGTCCGGTCTCAGTCCTCCACGGTACCGCTGACCGGGGTGCCGGAGTCCTTGAGGCTGCGCAGCCCGTTGGCCGCGGTCATGTCGATGGTCTCGAGCGCGCGCTGCACGGTCTCGGCCTCCGGGCTCGGGGAGGAGAGCTGCTCCTTGACGACCTTCGACTGCACCAGGATCACCTGCATGCCGTGGGCGAGCTTCTCGTCCCGCAGGGAGTGGCCCTCCCCGGCGACCGCCGAGGCCGTGGCCGGCGCCCGGCCGTGCTGGGCCTGGAACTGCTCCTGCGCCTGGCGCATCTGCTCCCGGCCGAACACGGCGGCCTTGCGCACCATGGACAGGGCCCACACCGCGAGCATGAGCCAGCCGAGCGCAATGCCCGCGAGCACCCACCCCAGCACCGAGTTCGAGTGGGCCGCCTGCAGCAGCGCCACGGCGAAGATGACCACCAGCACGGCGAGCCCGATCACCGTCCCCCACAGTGCCGTGCGCCCCGTGCGGGGCCCCTCGGGCGTGACGGTGGGCTGGGCGTTCGAGGATCCGATCGGCTGCATGGGGCCATTGTCTCAAAACCGCGACGGACCCGCCGAATCCTGAACTGCGCCGAGAGCGGACCCCGGGGCCCGGGTACGACGACGCCGCGGGCGCCTCCCGGGGGAGGCGGCACCGCGGCGTCGTGACCGGTGAGTGACGGAGCGCTCAGGAGTCGGCCGCGACCGCCCGCTCGCAGGACTCCACCACGTTGACCAGCAGCATGGCCCGCGTCATGGGACCCACACCTCCGGGGTTCGGGGACATCCAGGACGCCTTCTGCGCGGCGTCCGGGGCGATGTCTCCCGTGAGCTTCTTCTTCCCGGTCTCGGGGTCCTCCACGCGGGAGACCCCCACGTCCAGGAGCACGGCGCCGGGCTTGATCTGGTCCGCGGTCACCATGTGCGGGCGACCGGCGGCGGCCACGACCACGTCCGCCTGAGCGAGCAGCTCGGGCAGGTTGCGCGTGCCGGTGTGGGCGAGGACCACGGTCGCGTTGATCGGCTTGCGCGTGAGCAGCAGGCCGATGGGACGGCCCACGGTCACGCCGCGGCCGATCACGAGCACCGCGCGGCCCGCGAGCTCCACCCCATGGCGGGTGAGCAGCTCCACGATGCCGTTGGGCGTGCACGGCAGCGGCGAGGTTATGGGCTCGTTGACGTTGAGCACGAGCCGCCCCAGGTTCGTGGGGTGCAGCCCGTCGGCGTCCTTGTCCGGGTCGATGCGCTCGAGGATCGCGTTCGTGTCCATGTGCTCGGGCAGGGGCAGCTGCACGATGTAGCCCGTGCACCGGGGGTCCTCGTTGAGCTCGTCGATGACGCGCTCGAGCTCCTCCTGGCTCGCGTCCGCGGGCAGCTCCCGGCGGATCGAGGCGATGCCCACCTGCTCGCAGTCGCGGTGCTTGCCCGCCACGTACGAGTGGGAGGCGGGGTCGTCGCCCACGATCACGGTACCCAGCCCGGGTACGACGTCGCGCTCGGCCAGGCGCCGCACGCGCTCCGCGAGCTCGGACTTGATCTGCGCCGCCGTGGCCTTGCCGTCGAGGATCTGCGCCGTCATCTCACCACTCCTCGAGGCCGGGGTACAGCGGGAACTGCGCGGTGAGCGCGTCCACGCGCGAGCGCAGGGAAGAGATGTCCGCACCGGGCTTGAGGGCCTCGGCAATGATGTCCGCGACCTCGGTGAACTCCTGCGCGCCGAACCCGCGGGTGGCCAGCGCCGGCGTGCCGATCCGCAGCCCGGAGGTGGTCATGGGCGGACGGGGGTCCCACGGCACCGCGTTGCGGTTGACCGTGATCCCGGCCTGGTGCAGGAGGTCCTCCGCCTGCTTGCCATCCAGCTCCGAGTTGCGCAGGTCCACGAGCGCCAGGTGCACGTCCGTGCCGCCGGTCAGCACGGAGACGCCGTGCTCGGCGAGGTCTGGGGAGTTCAGCCGCTCCGCGAGGATCTGGGCGCCCTCGATGGTGCGCTGCTGGCGCTGGGCGAACTCCTCGGACGCGGCGATCTTGAAGGCCACGGCCTTCGCGGCGATCGCGTGCATCAGCGGCCCGCCCTGCTGGCCGGGGAACACCGCGGAGTCGATCTTCTTCTTGAGGTCCGCCTCGCACAGGATCACGCCGGAGCGGGGCCCCGCGAGCGTCTTGTGCACGGTGGAGGTGGTGACGTGCGCGTGGGGCACCGGGTTCGGGTGCAGGCCCGCGGCCACGAGGCCCGCGAAGTGCGCCATGTCCACCCACAGCTTGGCGCCGACCTCGTCCGCGATGGCGCGGAACGCCGCGAAGTCCAGCTGCCGGGAGTACGCGGACCAGCCGGCCACGATCACGGCGGGGCGCGCGGCCAGGGCCTGCTCGCGCACCCGGTCCATGTCGATCCGGTAGCTCTCCGGGTCCACCTCGTAGGCGGCGATGTTGTAGAGCTTGCCGGAGACGTTGATCTTCATGCCGTGGGTCAGGTGCCCGCCGTGCGCGAGCGAGAGGCCCATGAGGGTGTCCCCCGGCTGCATCAGCGCGGCCATCACGGCCGTGTTGGCCTGCGCGCCGGAGTGTGGCTGCACGTTGGCGTGGTCGGCACCGAACAGCGCGCACGCGCGGTCACGGGCGAGGTTCTCCACGACGTCCACGTACTCGCACCCGCCGTAGTACCGGCGGCCCGGGTAGCCCTCCGCGTACTTGTTCGTCAGCACGGAGCCCTGCGCCTCGAGCACGGCCCGCGGTGCGAAGTTCTCGGAGGCGATCATCTCGAGCGTCGAGCGCTGGCGTCCCAGCTCGTCCTCGATGGCCCGCGCGACGTCCGGGTCCACCTCCGAGAGCGGCTGGTCGGTGACGGGGTGTCCCAGGGATTGCGTCATGCTCCACCTTCTTTGTGCACGGTAGGGTCCGTCCCAGTATATCCGGGCCGCCTCACCCGCCGTGCCCCGGGTCGCTCCGCCGCCCCCTGTGACACCGGGGCCCGGGGGGCCCGTGCCGCCGCACCCCCCACGCACCGTGGGCCCCATCATGTGATGTGGTACACGGCGAACAGATGAGGGTAACGTGTGTGCTGGTACCGCGCGCGTACCACGGGTCCGCGCGGTTTTTCCGTGACGATGCCGGGCCACCGCCCTCGACCAGTGACCGTGCGCCACCGCACCACCCGATCCAGGACGTCAGTCCATCCTTGCGCTAGGAGTTCCCGCACAGTGAACGCTCTTCCCACCGCCCCGTTCACCACGACCATGCCGCGCGTCGCGGACGGGTCCGTGCAGTCCCACCCCGTGGACGTGCTGCGCACCTCCTACTCGGCGGTGATCTTCGACATGGACGGCGTGGTCACGGACACCGCGAGCGTCCACGCCCGCGCGTGGAAGAAGCTCTTCGACGAGCTGCTCGCGGACCCGCGCCTGGAGGCCGCGGAGGACGGCGCGGAGGTGGACCGCTCCCCGTTCGACATGGGCGCGGAGTACCGCACCTACGTGGACGGCCGACGCCGCGAGGACGGTGTGCGCGCGCTGCTCGCCGCGCGCGGTGCCGCACTGCCCGAGGCGGACGGCCAGGCCGATCCCGAGCCGGGCGAGTGGACCGTACAGGGCCAGGCGGCGTCGAAGGACGGCTACTTCCACGAGGAGCTCACGGTCCACGGCGTGCGCGTCTTCGACGGCACCGTGGCCATGATCGAGCGGCTGCGCGAGGGCGGGGTTCCCGTGGGCCTGGTGACCGCGAGCCGCAACAGCGCCGTCGTCCTCGCCGCCGCGGGGCTGCAGGACGCCTTCGACCGCATCGTGGACGGCAACTGGGCCGCGGAGCACGATCTTCCCGGCAAGCCCGCCCCGGACACCTTCCTCGAGTGCGCGCGGCTGCTGGACGTGGCTGCCGACAACAGCGTGGTCGTGGAGGACGCCGTGGCCGGCGTGCAGGCCGGCGTCGCCGGCGGCTTCGGTCTGGTGGTGGGCATCAACCGCGACGGCGCCCGCGAACGCCTGTACCGCGCCGGCGCGCACGTGGTGCTCAACGACGTCGGCGAGCTGGACCTGGGCGCGCGCCGCGACGACCCCTGGGCCCTCGTCTTCGACGGCTTCGACCCGGCCACCGAGTCCCGTCGCGAGGCGCTGCTGACCCTGGCCAACGGCTACATGGGCGTGCGCGGGGCCGCGTGCGAGTTCCCCGCCAACTCCGTCCACTACCCCGGCACGTACCTCGCCGGGGTCTTCAACCGCGTGCTGAGCCACCTCAACGGCCGGGACGTGGAGCACGAGTCCATGGTCAACGCCCCCAACTGGCTGCACCTGGACCTGCGCTTCTCCGAGGGCCAGTGGTGGTCCGAGGGCGGTCTGCGCCCCTCGGACGAGCGCGTGGAGCTGGACCTGCGCCGCGGTCTGCTGACCCGCACCCTGGTCCTCACGGACGCGGACGCCGACCCCGACTCGGAGGAACCCGCCCGCAGCCTGGAGGTCGTCCAGCGTCGCCTGGTCTCCCTGCGGTACCGGCACCTGGGCGCCCAGGAGACCAGGATCGTCTCGCGCGGCTACACCGGCAGGCTGCACGTGCGCACGGGAGTGGACCCGGCCGTGACCAACAGCGGTGTGGCCGAGTACCGCGAGCTCAACGCGCACCACCTGGTGCTACTCGAGTCCACGACCCTGCCGGACGAGCACGAGACCCTGCTGTCCCTGGTGCGCACGTCCCAGTCCAAGATCGAGATCGCGATGGCCCAGCGCACGCGCATCGAGTCCGAGGCCTCCGTGCGCGAGCGCCGCGAGGTCCGCCCCGGCGGCATCGAGTTCCGCCGCCACACCGTGCAGATCTCCCCCGAGCAGCCCGTGCTGGTGGACAGCACCACCGCCGTGGTCACGAGCCGCGACGCGGCGATCGGCTCCCCGCGCGAGGGCGCCCTGGCGGAGCTGAACCGCACGCCGTTCGGGGTGCGCAAGCTGCTCGCCTCCCACGAGATCGAGTGGGCCCGGCTGTGGGACCGCTACGAGGTCACGCTCGAGTCCACGGAGAACACCCCTGAGCACCTGAGCACCCAGCTCGCCGTGCGCACGCACCTCTTCCACGCGGCCCAGACCCTGGCCCCCCACCTGTCCCTGCGCGACGCCGGCGTGCCCGCCCGTGGCCTGCACGGCGAGGGCTACCGCGGCCACATCTTCTGGGACGAGCTGTTCATCCTCCCGGTCGTCAACATGCGCCAGCCGCACGTGACGCGCTCCCTGCTCTCCTACCGCTGGCGGCGCCTGGCCATGGCGCAGCAGCGCGCCCAGGACATCGGTCTCTACGGTGCAGCGTTCCCGTGGCAGTCGGGCTCGGACGGCCGTGAGGAGACCCCTCCGGAGCTCTACAACCACCACTCCCGGCGCTGGCTGCCGGACAACTCGTGGCGCCAGTTCCACGTGGGCCTGGCCATCGCGTACAACGCGTGGCTGTACTACGAGTCCACCGGGGACATCGACTGGCTCTCGGGCCACGGCGCGGAGCTGATCATCGGCATCACCCGCCTGTTCGCCTCCCTCGCGGAGTACGACTCCCACGACGGCAAGTACCACATCGCCGGTGTGATGGGCCCGGACGAGTACCACGACGGCCCCGCGGGCCAGCACGGTGGCGGGCTCAAGGACAACGCCTACACGAACGTGCTCGCTTCATGGCTGTTCCGCCACTCCGCGCACATCTTCAACGACATGGTCGAGCACCAGCGCGAGGAGCTCGAGTCCCGGTTCGAGATCTCCGCGCGGGAGGTGCAGACCTGGCTGAACATGGCCAAGAACATGTACGTCCCGTTCAACGCGGACGGCACGATCGCGCAGTTCGAGGGCTACGACGAGCTCGCCGAGCTGGACTGGGACTTCTACCGCACCAAGTACCGCAACATCGGGCGTCTGGACCTGCTGCTGGAGAACGAGGGCGACCTCACCAACAACTACAAGCTCTCCAAGCAGGCGGACACCATCATGCTCGTCTACCTGCTCGGGCCCGAGGGTGTGATCGAGGAGCTTGCGCGCATGGGCTACACGACCAACCTCGACGCCGTGCAGCGCACCGTGGACCACTACATCGCCCGGTCCTCCAACGGCTCCTCGCTCTCCCGCGTGGTCAACGCGGCCGTGCTGGCGTGGCTGGACCCGGACCGCTCGTGGGGCTCGTTCCAGGACTCGCTCATGATCGACATGGACGACACCCAGGGCGGCACCACCGGCGAGGGCATCCACCTGGGTGCGATGGCCGGCTCCGTGGACGTGGTCACGCGCGCCTACGCCGGGCTGCGCGTGCGCGGCCAGTGGCTCGAGTTCCAGCCGGCCCTGCCGCGCGAGCTCGACGCCGTGGACTTCACGGTGCTCTACTGCGGCCAGGTCATCGAGGTCTCCCTGGACCACGACATCCTGGAGCTCGAGGGTGTCTCGGTCAAGGCCGCACCGGTGACCATCCACGTGAACGGCGCCGAGTACGTCCTCAAGGGCGGGCAGAAGATCTCCGTGGCCCTGCGCCACCGCCAGTCCCGCCGCCCGGAGAAGGCCATGGCGGCGCTGCGCCGCCGCTTCGTCGCGGACGAGGACCGCGACTGAGTCACCCCACGTCACGACGACGCCGCACAGTCACCGAACCGTGCGGCGTCGTCCTACACTGTGACGCATGACACCGCAGCCACAGCCCCTGATCCTGCCCTACGGACCGCACCGCCCCACCGTGGCGGAGACCGCGTTCGTGGCCCCGACCGCCACGCTGATCGGCGACGTCGCCGTGGGCGCCGGCGCGGGCGTGTTCTACGGAGCGGTGGTCCGCGGCGACCGCTCGCCCATCCGGATCGGGGCCAACTCGAACCTGCAGGACAACGTGAGCGTCCACTCGGACCCCGGCCACCCCACGACCATCGGCGAACGTGTGAGCGTGGGCCACGGCGCCGTCGTCCACGGCTGCACGCTCGAGGACGACGTCCTGGTGGGGATGAACGCGACCGTGCTCAACGGTGCCGTGGTGGGCAGCGGGAGCCTGATCGCTGCCGGAGCCGTGGTGCTGGAGGGCCAGCACGTGCCGCCGGGCTCGCTCGTGGCCGGCGTGCCGGGGAAGGTGCGGCGCGAGCTGACCGAGCCGGAGCGCCACGGCGTGAGCCGCAACGCCCAGAACTACATCGGCCTCTCCCGCGAGCACCGCGCCCTGAACTCCTGAGCTCCGAGCTCATGGGCGCCTAGCTCCGGAAGGCGCTGTGCCCTGGAGACCGTGGGACGCCCGCACGGCAACGGCGGCCCGGATCCCGAAGGATCCGGGCCGCCGTCGCGTCCGCGGTGCCGCCGGCCGGGCGCGTGCAACGCACGACCGGCAGGGGCTCAGTGGAAGAAGTGCCGCGCCCCGGTGACGTACATGGTCACGCCGGCGGCCTCGGCGGCGGCGACGACCTCCTCGTCACGGATGGAGCCGCCGGGCTGGACCACGGCCTTCACGCCGGCGTCGAGCAGCACCTGCAGCCCGTCCGCGAACGGGAAGAACGCGTCCGAGGCCGCCACGGCGCCGCGGGCGCGCTCGGCGCCGTCCTCGGCGAGCGTGTTGGCGCGCTCCACGGACAGGCGGCACGAGTCCACGCGGTTGACCTGGCCCATGCCGATGCCCACGGAGGCGCCGTCGTGCGCGAGCAGGATCGCGTTGGACTTCACCGCGCGCAGCGAGCGCCACGCGAACTCGAGGTCCGCCAGCGTCTGCTCGTCCGCGGGCTCGCCGGAGACGAGCGTCCAGTTCGCCGGGTCGTCGCCTTCGGCGTCGAGGCGGTCCGCCTGCTGGAACAGCGTGCCGCCGGAGACCGCGCGGTACTCCAGGGGGTCGAGAGCGAATCCCTCGGGCAGCTGCATGAGCCGGATGTTCTTCTTGGCCTGCAGCACCTCGAGCGCGGCGGGCTCGAAGCCCGGGGCGATCACGACCTCCGTGAAGATGGGCTTGAGGTTGCGGGCCATCTCCTCGGTGACGGTGCGGTTGGCCGCGACCACGCCACCGTACGCGGAGAGCGGGTCGCACGCGTGGGCCTTGAGGTGGGCGTCCGCGATCGGGTCCGCGGCACCGGGCGTGGCCACGGCCACGCCGCACGGGTTGTTGTGCTTGACCACGGCCACGGCGGGCTGCTCGTAGTCGTAGGCTGCGCGTACGGCGGCGTCCGCGTCCACGTAGTTGTTGTATGACATGGCCTTGCCGTGCAGCTGCTCCGCCTGGGCCACCCCGGGGGACGCGGCGTCGTTGGTGTACAGCGCGGCCTTCTGGTGCGGGTTCTCGCCGTAGCGCAGGGACTCCGCGCGCTGCAGCGCGCGACCGGCGTACGGGGGCCAGAAGTTGGCCTCGGGGTCGTGGTCGAACTGCTGGGCCGTCCACGTGGCCACCGCGGTGTCGTACGCGGCGGTGTGCGCGAACGCGGCCGCGGCGAGCTTCTGGCGTGCCGCGAGGTCGTAGCCGCCTTCCTGGGCCGCGCACACGACGTCCGGGTAGCTCGCCGGGTCCACGACCACGGAGACCGCGGCGTGGTTCTTCGCGGCGGCGCGGACCATCGAGGGCCCTCCGATGTCGATCTGCTCCACGACGTCGTCCTGGGCCGCCCCGGAGCGCACGGTCTCCTGGAACGGGTACAGGTTCACGACCACCAGGTCGAACGGGTCGATGCCGAGCTCGTCGAGCTGACGCACGTGGTCCTCCTTGCGCCGGTCCGCGAGGACCCCGGCGTGCACGCGCGGGTGCAGCGTCTTGACGCGGCCGTCCAGGCACTCCTGGAAACCGGTCACCTCGGAGACCTCGGTCACGGGCACACCGGCCGCCTGGATGGTCCTGGCGGTCGAGCCGGTCGAGACGATGTCCACGCCGGCGTCGTGCAGCCCGCGCGCGAGATCCTCCAGCCCGCTCTTGTCGTAGACGGAGATCAGTGCACGCTTGAGCGGCACACGGTTCAGGTCGGAAGTGTTCACGGACTCTCCAGAAGACGTGGGTTCATGTGCTGCGGCACCGCCCGCGAGGCACAGCGGCGGGGGCACCCGTGGGGCCGACGACGTCGCCCGCGCCCGTCGGCCGCGCCCCTCGAGTCCACGCTGGGACGCGGTGCGGGGACTCGGGCGCGGGGCACGCGGGTGGCCGCCCGGTCCAGTCTACGGCCGCGGCCGGGGCTCCCCGGAACCGTGCGCGCCGCGCGAGAGGCGGTCGAGGGTGGACACGAGCAGCTCGCGCTCCGCGGTCTTGATCCGCTCGTGCAGGGAGGACTCGGTGTCGTCCTCCGCGACGGCCACGGCCACCTGCGCGAGGATCGGCCCGGCATCCACGTCCGCGACCACCTCGTGCACCGTGGCACCCGTGATCTTCACGCCGTAGGCCAGGGCGTCCCGGACCGCGTGGGCCCCGGGGAAGGACGGCAGCAGGGAGGGGTGGGTGTTCACGATCGCGCCCGGGAACGCGGCCTCGAACTCGGCGTCCACGATCCGCATGAACCCGGCGAAGACCACCCGGTCCGGGCGGTGGGAGGCCACGGCCCGCTGCAGGGCACGGTTCCATGCGGCACGGTCCGCGTGCTCGGACGGTGCCACGACGAACGTCTCGATCCCGGCGGCCCCGGCCCGGTCCAGCCCGGTGCACGGCTTGTCCGCCCCCACCGCGACGATCTCCACGGGGCCCTCCCCCGTGTGCAGGGTGTCGATCATCGCCTGCAGATTCGTACCGGAACCGGACACCAGAACCACTAGTCGCATGGGCCCATGCTAGCGGGGCCCGCCCCGGGGGCCGTTCGCTGCGGGCCACCTCCCCTACAGTGGAGGTCATGCAACCCTCACGCACTCCGGGCCCCTCCCGGCGCGCCCCCGAGTCCGGTGCCCCGGCTCCCGACGAGCGCGACCGTTCCGCGGCTCCCCTGCGCCTCGCCGCCGCTGCCGCCGCGCTGTCGATGCTCGCGTCCGCCCTCGTGGTGGGAGACGTCTGGTCCACGAGCGCCGGGGTGCTCACGGCCGTGGCGGCGGTCGTGCTGGGGATCGTCGCGCTGGTGCATTCGGGGCGCTCGACGTCCCGCGCGGTCGTGGTCGGCCTGGCCGTCCTGGGCATCGTGTGGGGCGGGTTCGGCGCCGTGGGTGGAGGCGTGCGCCTTCTGGTCTGGCCCGCCGCGCAGGTCTACCAGGAGTGCACCGAGAACGCCCTGACGCTGTCCTCCTCGGAGCGCTGCGAGCAGCAGTTCCAGGACAACGCGATGCACCAGGTCTCTGGCCGACCGCTCGAGACCGGCTTCCCCGGGGCGTCGGACGCGCCGTCGCCGAGGTCGACGACGCCCGGCACGACACCCTCGCCGAGCGCCTCAGCATCCGGCAGGGCGACGCCGACGCCGCACGGGTCGAGCACCGCGACCACCGGCGCCCACCCCAGCGCCACCGCGTCGGCCACCCCGTAGCGGCCGAGGGCCGGGCCCGGAACTCGACCGGGCGCACGGACCACCCGGGTTCCTCCCCGTTCCTCTCCGCCCGTACTGACCCGGCGCGGCGGGTACGCCGCGCCGACCGGTGACCCCGAGGCCCGCAGGAGACGGGGAGGCACCGGGCGTGCGCTAGCGCGTCTCGTCCTCGTCGAGGGCCGCCAGGCGGGCCGCCTTGCGCTTGGCGGACTTCTTCTCCGCCCGACGCCGCTTGGCCTCCACGCGCTGCGAGGCCCGGTCCGGCGTCTCGTCGGACGGGGCCGCAGCCCCCCGGGTCGTGGCCGCCCGCTGGGACCGAGGCACTGCCGCGCCGGCACACACCGCGGAGGAGCCCGACCCCGGGGAGGACGACACCGCGCCCCGAGAGGACGCTCCCGCCTCTGGGGCCACCGCGTCCCGCACCGCCGAACCGGTGCCCAGCGCCGAGGAACCGCGCTGAGGCTCCACGTCTTCCCGCCCAGCAGAGAGGACGGAGGGAACGCGGGGACGGCCACGTGAGCCGTCGTCGTACGGGGGACGGCGGTCCTCGACCGTCGCGCGGTCAGCAGGGGCCACCGTGTGCTCCCGCGCCGCCGGGTCGGAGTGCTCACGGACCGGGGCCGTGTGGCGCGACGGCGCGGCAGCGGCGTCGTCGTCGGTGTCCTCGTCCTCCGCGCTCCACGAGCGTGAGCGGTAGCCCTCCCGCTCGAGCCACGGGCCCAGCAGGTAGCCGACTGCTGCGCCCACCGCGAGCTCGGCCCCGAGCCACAGGAAGACCTGCCACGCGTGGGGGCCCATGTCCGTGAGCCGCCCGATGCCGAGGGAACCGTTGGAGAGCCACGCGAGCCCCGAGACGAGGCCCGCCCCCACAGCCGCGATGAACGCGACCGTGAGCAGCGTGGAGAGCAGGAACGTGATCCAGCGCAGGGGCAGGCGGATGGCCATCCAGTCGTCCAGGTGGTTCTCCCCCTCGCGGCAGAACCACCATCCGGCCAGCACACCCGCGAGGACCGGCAGCACCAGCACGGCGGGCGCGATGCCCCACGGATCGCCGGTGGGCAGCGCCGCGAGCGCCGGGAACTGCGGCAGCGGCCCCAGCACGCTCTGGAACGGCGAGGTCACGGCGCCCGTGCCGAGCGAGAAGCCCGCGCCGGTGGCCCAGGCGAGCGCCCAGAGCACCATGTTGGGGAGGTAGCCGAGCTGCAGGGCCGTCAGGGCGGTGTCCCCCGCGGCGTCCGCGCCCAGGTCCTGGTAGACCGTGATCACGCGGTCCCAGTGCCACAGCAGCGTCACCGCGAACAGCAGGGCTCCGGCGCCCACCGCCGCGACCGCCGCGAGGAAGCCCGCGCGGATCACGGCCCACACGTAGGACCCGGCCCAGCGCGAGTACTGGCTCGTCCGCTCCAGCCACGAGGCGACGTCCGCGCCCAGCACCGCGGCCAGGGAGCGTGAGACGCTCCACCCGCCCACGAGGGTCCCGAGGCCGGCGGGGATCAGGGGCAGCAGGGCGGCCGGCAGGAGGTCCACCTTGACCTGGTCCGTGCGGCTGAGCAGGGCCACCAGTGCGGCGAACACGCCGTACCCGACCATTCCCGCGGCGAACGGGACGAGGAACTGGCCCCGCCAGCAGGCACGGGCGATCCGCCGCCCGGCCACCACGGCCAGCCCGAACGGGAGCAGCGTGAGACCCAGCGGCACCAGGGTCAGTGTCCCGGCGCCGTCGAGGGAGAGGCCCTGGACGGACTCGATGCTGATGGGCGTGCAGTGCGCGAGCAGCCAGACCTGGCCCGCCAGCCGGAAGGTCCCCGCCGCGCCGAGCGTCGCGAAGCCGCCGGCGGCCCACACGGCCCCGAGCAGCACCGCGCTGAGCAGCAGGCCCACCACGGCCACCACGAGCAGCTCGATCACGCCCTGCAACGCCAGGGGCATGGGCATGCCCGGGTTCTCGCCCGGAGCGGGGCCACCCCGCTCCGCGGTGCCCGCGGCGGAGGACCCGCGGCTTCTGAATCGGTCGCGCACGCCCGAGATCGCGCCGGGCAGGGAAGGAAGTCTCATCGGGTTCCATCTTTCCACGTCCGCGCGTGCACGGCCCGCACCGGAGTTCGCCCGTTCTTCACCGCACGGTCACCCCGGGGTGGCCGTGCGGTGCAGCGCACGGCGCACGGTGGAGGCATGAGAGTCGCGCTGGTCGCAGAACAGTTCCTCCCCCACGTCAACGGTGTGACCCACTCGGTGCTGCGCGTGGCCGAGCAGCTGCGGGCCCGGGGCCACCGGGTCATGGTGGTGGCCCCGTCCTACGAGAAGGTCCGGGGCCCGGAGACCGTGCCGGAGCTGCCCGGGGTGGCCGTGGAGCGGATCCCGTCCCTGCCGCTCGCCGGCTACCCCGAGGTGCGTGTGGCCGGGTGCACGGTGCACCGCATGCAGCGGCTGCTCGAGAGCTTCGCCCCGGACGTGGTGCACGTGGCGTCCCCGTTCGTCCTGGGATGGCGTGCCCTGCAGGCCGCGGCGAGCATGCGGCTGCCGAGCATCGCGGTCTACCAGACGGACGTTCCGGGTTACGCGGGCCGCTACGGCATCGGCGCCCTCGAACCAGCGCTGTGGGCCCACGTGCGCACGATGCACAACAGTGCAACGCTCACCCTGGCACCCTCCACCGCCTCGGTGCAGCAGCTGCAGAAGCACGGCGTGCAACGGGTGCACCGGTGGGGCCGGGGCGTGGACACGGCCCGGTTCCGCCCGGAGCTGCGCGACGACGCATGGCGTGAACGCGTGGGCGGCGGGCGCAGGATCGTGGGCTACGTGGGCCGGCTCGCACCCGAGAAGCAGGTCGCGGACCTCGCGGTGCTGGACGCCCTGCCGGACGCCCGGCTCGTGGTCGTGGGCTCCGGTCCCGAGAAGCAGGCACTTCGCCGTGCGTTGCCGAACGCCCACTTCGAGGGCTTCCGCTCCGGTGCCGCGCTGGCCTCGGTGATGGCCTCCTTCGACCTGTTCGTCCACCCCGGCGAGCACGAGACGTTCTGCCAGACCATCCAGGAGGCCATGGCGTGCGCGGTCCCCGTGGTCGCGGTGGGCCGCGGCGGCCCCCTGGACCTCGTGACGCCCTCGCACAACGGCTGGCTCTACCCTCCCGGGGACACCGCCCGGCTGCGCGAGCACGTGCGGGACCTGCTGGGCGACGACGCCAAACGGCTCGCCTTCGCGGCGACCGCCCACCGCACGGTCCAGGACCGCACGTGGGAGTCCGTGTGCTCGGAGCTGCTCGGCCACTACGAGCACGCCCGGGCGGCGTCGCCCCTGCCCCCGACCCTGCGCACCCGCCTCGCCCGCAGGGTCGGCGTGCGCTGAGACGGAGCGTGCGGAGTCCCCGGCGTCCGCGCGCTCTCCCGCCCCCGTTTCTCGCGGCAGACCCGCTCCCCTGGCCGCATCCGCACTCCTCACGCTGCACCCGTCCTCCCCACACGCACCGGGCGGACGCCCACTGAGGGTTGGTTAAGTTTTGATGACATCTGGCGCGGATCCCTGGCTGGCGCACAGCCGCCGCGGATAGGCTCGAAGCAACTTCACGAGATGTGCCTGCGCGAGGGCGGCAAGCCCGCGCGCACCCAGAGCTCCAACTCGGCACACGCCAACCCTCGGTTCAGGGGTGGATTGGATGACGAAGCGGCCGCGCCCACACCTGTGGTCCCGGCAAGCAACCAGGAAAATCAGAGGCCAGACATCATGAACACCGCAGCACAGATCCCCCCTCGGACCGTCGAGACCACGGACACCGCCCGCGAGCAGTGGGTGGACGTCACCGTCCGCGCGGACACCATCCGCCACGTCGTCTCGATCACCGAGCCGAACGGCCAGGCCCACGAGTACTTCGCGGACGACGTCCGCGAGGTCGCACTGGCCACCCAGCACACACGGGGCAGCGCCCAGTGGTGCGCCAAGTACCGTCGGCTCCTCGTCCCGGGTGCGTCCCGCGTGACCGGAGGAGCCCCCTTCTACAAGCTGGAGCCCATGCCCGCGTGACCCGCGGCATCCGCTTCACCGCGGGGCTCGAAGAACGGCCCGTCCGACCACCCGTCGGGCGGGCCGTCGTCGTGCCGTGGTCGGGGCGGGCACGGAGCCCGCCCCGACCATCTCACCGCATCACGCTCCGGCGTGCTCCTCGGCGATCAGCTCCGCGGCCCGCTCACCGATCATGTAGACGGTGAGGTTGGGGTTCACGGTCACGAGCTCCGGCATGACGGAGGCGTCCGCCACGCGCAGCCCGCTGACGCCCTTGACGCGCAGCTGCGGGTCCAGCGGGGACTCGGTGTCCTCCACCGGGCCCATGCGGCACGAGCCCGCCGGGTGGTACACGGTGTTGTGGGTGCGGCGGATGTAGTCGGCGATCTCCTCGTCGCTCTGCACGTCCTCGCCCGGGAACAGCTCCGTGCCGGCCCACGCGGACATGCCCTGCTGCGCCACGATCTCCCGTGCGCGGCGGATGCCCGCGGTCATGATCCGCATGTCGTAGCCCTCGGGATCGGTGAAGTAGCGGGGATCCACACGGGGCTTGTCCCGGAAGTCCCGCGAGCGCAGCCGCACGGTGCCGCGGGAACGGGCGTGGGTGACGTTCGGGGTCAGGCAAAACGCGTTGTCCGCGGTGGGATAGCCCTGCCGGTAGGTGTGCATGTCGAAGTTCACGCTGCCGTAGTGCATCATCAGGTCCGGGCGGTCCAGGCCCTGGTCCACCTGGTCGAACACGCCGATCTCCCACCACTGGGTGGAGTCCTCGACCATCGGCTTCTTCGCCTCCCACTGGATCACCGCCTCCGGGTGGTCCTGCAGGTGCGATCCCACGCCCGGGGAGTCCACGAGCACGTCCACCCCCACCTCCGCGAGGTGCTCGGCGGGTCCGATGCCGGAGAGCATCAGCAGCTTGGGGGTGTCGATCGCACCGGCGGAGACGACCACCTCGCGGCGCGCGGAGATCACGTGCGCCTTGCCGAACGCGTTGTCCGTGACCTCCACACCGGCGGCGCGGCGGTTCTCGTCGAAGAGCACGCGCTTGACCTGGGTACCCGTGAGGATCGTGAGGTTCTCACGGTCCTGGGCGGGGTGCAGGTAGCTGACGGAGGAGGACGAGCGCGTGCCGTCCTCACGGGCGCTGATCTGGAAGAAGCTCGCGCCCTGGGTCACGGTCTTGCCGGTGTTGAAATCCGCGCGCGGGATGCCCGCCTGCTCGGCGGCCTCCAGCAGGGCGACGCCGCTCGGGTCCGCCGGGGGCACGTTGCGCAGCCGCACGGGCCCGTCGTGGCCGTGGTGGCTGCCCGGGTCCTCGTTGTTCTCGAGCTTCTGGTAGAGCCGGAACGCCAGCTCGGAGTTCCAGCCGTCCGCCCCGTGCGTGGACTCCCACTCGTCGAGGTCCTCGCTCGGGGCCCAGAACGCGATGCACGAGTTGTGGGACGAGCAGCCACCCAGCACCTTGGCGCGCGCCATGCGCATGAAGGAGTTGCCGTTCTCCTGCTCCTCCAGCGGGTAGTCCCAGTCGTGCCCGGACTCCAGCAGCTCCATCCAGCGGTTGAGCTGCAGCACCTCGGGGTAGCCGGCGTCGTGGTCGCCCGCCTCCAGCAGCGCCACGGACACGCTCGGGTCCTCGCTCAGGCGCGCGGCGACCACA
This sequence comes from Kocuria varians, assembly GCF_006539885.1. Lineage (GTDB taxonomy): Bacteria > Actinomycetota > Actinomycetes > Actinomycetales > Micrococcaceae > Kocuria > Kocuria varians. The sequence continues at coordinate 126,316 of NZ_BJNW01000003.1, forward strand.
GCGCCCGCGGAGCCTGCGCCCACCACCACGTAGTCGTACTCGGCCAGGGTGTTCTTCTCGCCCATGTGTTCTCCTTTCGATGGGGTGCTCGACGCCGCGTCCGCCCGTCAGCGGGCGGCACGGGCGCGGCGTCGTCGGTCGTGGGCCGCGCGGGGACGGGCCCGGTGCGGCGGTGCGCTCAGTGCTGCGCGAACCACCCGGTCACGGCAGGTCGGACGTTCTGGTAGACGTGCTTGGTCTCCTGGTACTCCCCCAGCCCGTCGTGGCCGAGCTCGCGGCCCACGCCGGACTGCTTCATGCCGCCCCACTCCGCCTGCGGCAGGTAGGGGTGGAAGTCGTTGATCCACACGGTGCCGTGGCGAAGCTTCCCGGCCACGCGCTGGGACTTGCCCGCGTCCTGGCTCCACACGGCGCCGGCCAGACCGTAGTAGGTGTCGTTGGCGATCGCCACGGCCTCCTCCTCGGTGCGGAAGGTCTCCACGGTCACGGTGGGGCCGAAGGCCTCGTCGTGCACGCAGTCCATGTCCGGGGTGCACTCGTCGATCACCGTGGGCAGGTAGAAGAACCCCTTCTCCAGCTGCAGGGTGCCGTCCGCGGAGGGGCCCTCGGCGAAGCGGCCGCCGCAGCGGATGCGCGCGCCCTGCTCGCGGGCGCGCTCCACGTAGGCGTGCACCTTCTCCCGGTGCGCCTCGGAGATCAGGGCGCCGGTCTCGGCCTTCTCGTCGAAGGGCCCGCCCAGCAGGATGCCCTCTGCACGCGCCGCGAGGTCGCTCACGAACTTCCCCGCGATGGACTCCTCCACGACCAGCCGAGCACCGGCGGAGCAGACCTGCCCGGAGTGGACGAACGCCGCGTTCAGGGCGTTGTCCAGCGCGGCGTCGTAGTCCGCGTCCGCGAAGACCACGTTCGGGTTCTTGCCGCCCAGCTCCAGGGCCATCTTCTTGACGGTGGCCGCCGCCTCGCGGGCGATCACGCGCCCGGTCACGAGACCGCCGGTGAAGGAGACCAGGTCCACGCGCGGGTCCGAGGACAGCGGGGCTCCCGCCTCCGCACCCGCACCCAGCACGAGGTTGGCCACCCCCGCGGGCAGCTCGAGCTCCTCCAGTACCTGCATCATGAGGATCGCGGTGTGCGGCGTGAGCTCCGCGGGCTTGAGCACGAACGTGTTGCCCGCGGCCAGCGCCGGGGCGATCTTCCACGCGGCCTGCAGCAGGGGGTAGTTCCACGGGGTGATCAGCCCGCACACGCCCACGGGCTCGTGGACCACGCGGCTGACGACGTCCGGGTTCCCGGCGTCCACCACGCGGCCTGCATCCTCCGCGGCGATCTTGCCGAAGTGCTCGAAGCAGTCCGCGATGTCCGACATGTCCTGGCGGGACTCGTCGATGCGCTTGCCGGTGTCGAGGGACTCCGCGCGGGCGAACTCCTCGGAGCGCTCCCGCAGCCGGGCCGCGACGCGCAGCAGGAAGCTGCCGCGCTCCCCTGCGGGGACGCCGGACCAGCGGCCGTCGTCGAAGGCCACGCGGGCGGCACCGATCGCGCGCTCGGTGTCCTCACGAGTGGCCTCGGCGACGACGGCGACCTCGCTGCCGTCCGCGGGGCACGTGATGGTGCGGGTGCCGCCCTGCAGGGCGGGAACCCACTGGCCGTCGATGTACAGGGTGTTGCTCATGGTGCGTCCTCCTTGGTCGGTGCACCCTCGGCCCACACACCCGTCTCGGCCGTGGGGAGGCCGATCTGGGTGCTGCCGGGGTGCTCGTGGTTCAGTCGGATGAATTCGAGGTGGCGCTCGTAGCAGTCCAGGGCGTCGTTGATCAGCTGCTCCGAGGTGTAGCCCAGGACGTCGTAGCCGAGCGAACCCGTGGCCGTGAAGACCTCCAGGCGGTAGTACCGGTCCGAGTCCGGGTTGGTGCGGAAGCCGCCGAAGCCCGGGGTGGGGAACGCCACGGGGTGGATGCGGTACAGGAAGTCCCGCTCGGGGGCGAGGTCCACGTGCAGGCTGGTCTGCTGCAGCGCGGGGTTCTCCTCCACCGGCACGGTCTCCACCGTGACCGCCACCCCTGACTCGCGGATCTCCGCCGCGAGGGTCTCCAGGGCGGGGGCCGCCACGTCCTTGACGTAGCGCTGCGCGGCGCGCGGACCGGGGTACGCCCCGAGGCGCGACAGGCGCGAGCGCCAGTGCGTGTCCCTGCCGGTGCGCCCGGCCACCGCCGAACGGCTGGCCACGGCGCCGGACTCCGCGGTGCTGACCTCCACGCGCAGTGCGCGCCACAGGCCCACCATGATCAGGTACATGACCACCGAGAACGGCAACCCCATGATCAGGGTGGCGTTCTGCAGCGTGGTGACACCGCCCACCAGCAGCATGGCCAGGGTCAGCACGCCGGTGGTCACGGCCCAGAACACACGCAGCCACTTGGGGCCGTCCTGGTTCGGGTCCTCGATCCTGGACGTGAAGTTGCTCATGACCAGGGCGCCGGAGTCCGCGGAGGTCACGTAGAACAGCAGCCCGGTGAAGGTGGCGATCGCGGCGGCCACGGTGGCGCCGGGGTACTGCTCCAGCAGGGAGTAGAACGCACGCTCCGGGGTGTTCATGGCCACGTCCCCGAACTCCGTGTTGCCTCCCACCACGATGTCCAGTGCGGAGTTTCCGAAGATCGAGATCCACAGCAGGATGAACGCGAACGGGACCGTCATGGTGCCCACCACGAACTGGCGCAGCGTGCGCCCGCGGGAGATCCGCGCCAGGAAGAGCCCCACGAAGGGCGCCCACGCGATCCACCAGGCCCAGAAGAACAGCGTCCAGGTGCTCATCCACTCCTGGGGCGCCTCGAAGGCGAACGTGTTCAGGGTCATCCCCGGGAAGCGGGAGACGAAGTCCCCGATGTTCATCACGATCGCGTCCAGCAGGAACGCCGTGCGCCCCGCCACGAGCACGTAGAGCATGAGGCCGATGGCCAGGATGATGTTCAGCTCGGACAGCCGCCGGATGCCCTTGTCCACGCCGGAGACGCACGAGACGACCGCCATGCCCACGCCCACGGCGATCAGGGCGGACTGCACGGCCAGGTTCTCGGGCACCCCGAAGAGCGTCTTGAGACCGTAGTTCAGCTGCACCACACCGATGCCCAGCGAGGTGGCCACGCCGAAGACGGTGCCGAGCAGCGCGGCGGTGTCCACGGCGTCGCCCGCGGCACCGTGGATGCGGCGCCCCAGCAGGGGGTACAGCGCGGAGCGGATGCTCAGGGGCATCCCGAAACGGTAGGCGAAGTACCCGAAGGCCATGCCCATGAGGGCGTACATGGCCCAGCCCGTGATCCCGTAGTGGAACAGGGTCCACACCACGGCCTGCCGGGCGGCCTCCATGTTCTGGCCGTCCCCCGAGGGCGGCGCGAAGTACTGGCTCACCGGCTCGGAGACGGAGAAGAACATCAGGTCCACGCCGATCCCGGCCGCGAAGAGCATGGCCGTCCACGTGAAGATGTTGAACTGCGGGCGGGCGTGGTCCGGGCCCATCCGCACCTTTCCGCCGCGGCTCGCCGCCACCATGACCACGAACACGATCACCAGGGTCGCGGTGAGGATGTAGAACCAGCCGAGACGCGAGGCCACCCACGCCACCACACCGGCGATCACGGCGTCGGCCTGGGCCGGGGCCAGGATGGCCCACGCGGACAGCGCCACGATGGCGGTGCCCGCAGCGATCAGGACCCGCCAGTTCACGGGCAGCTTGGGCACCGTTGCCGGGTTCGACGGCGCGCCGTGCGCGGCGGGGGTGGTGGAGCCGGAGTGCTCCGGCGGGGCGATCGAGGCGTCGTTCACGGGTCGGTTCGCTTCTCCGGGCCTGACGAGGTGGGCCCTGGGTCGAGGCGTCTGCTTACCGCTCGGTAGTCATCGGCGGCCCTCCCACTGTAGGGGACGAGGAGCACGGGCGACGACGCCGAGGGGGTGGCACCCCCGCCAGGCCGCCGCCCGCGGGTCAGCCCAGCAGCTTGGCCACGAGGGCGGCCGCGAACTCCTCGGAGACGTCACCGTAGTTGAGGGAGAAGTCCTCGTCCACCAGGGTGGGCAGCAGCCCGGAGCACAACACGGCCGCGCGTCCGTAGAGCCCGGGCAGCGCGGCACCGATGGGCACCGAGAGCAGCCGCAGCTCGGGGTCGTAGCTCACGAGGGCCACCCCGGTCTCGCCCGCCACCACATGCTTGCCCAGGTTGGACGAGACCGAGCGGGCGTGCCCCGAGGCCACGTCCTCCACCGTGCGGTACGCGTAGCGCGTCTTGTGGTGGTGGTTGATCCGGTACAGCCCCGGCTGGTTGCGGTCCTCCGTGTGCTCCCAGGTGGCGTCCTGGGGCACGAACCGCTCGGCCACGCCGTTGTACTGCATCTCGCGGCGGGGCAGCGCGGCAACCACCGAGGACAGCGGCGGCAGCGTGTCGAGCATGACGGGCCCGGCGTCGTAGACCACGTCGCACATGCCGCTGGGCAGCGCCTTGCTGAGGACCTCGAGATCCACGTCCTGGAGCATGGTGGTCGCGTGGTCCTCCGGGGAGAGCACGACGACGTCGCCGCCCTGGGCGGCCACGGCCGTGGTCACGGCGTCCTCCTGCTCCGTCTTCCACCCGCCGGTGAGCAGCACGGAGCCGTCCACGAGCTGGGTGAGCGCCGGGGAGCACACCTGCCAGCGGCGCACCGTCCAGTTCTCGTCGCGGGTCACCTCCAGGAAGCCGAGGGCCTGCAGGTGGCCCACGAACCACTCCTCGAAGCGCTCGGAGTCCTCGAGCTGGCGCGCCACGATCGACAGGCTCGAGCGCTTCCCGCCGCCCAGGAACGTCAGCGCGTCCTTCAGCGGCGCCCACGAGCCGGGGTACTCCCCCTCGTCCGGGCCGATGAACTGCAGGGCCTCCACGGAGCCGGTCTGCCCGACCGCGGAGAGCTTGGTCAGCCGACCGGGGTAGCGCTTGGTGAGGCCGCAGAACTTGCAGCGCCCGAACACCCACGGGGCCTTCGCCTTGGGGTCCATGGGGGGCAGGACCACCTTGTGCTTGCCCGTGACCATGCAGGAGACGTCCGGGGCCGTCGGCAGCTCGTTGCTGCGCTCGGGGAACATCTGGCCCTCGGCCGACTCCCATCCCGGGACCTCGGGCACCTCGGCCACCGCCGTGGCGTCCTCGTCCTGCTCCCACGGGTCCATGTTGTCGAAGGAGCCCTGCACGTACTCGTCCGGGATCTCGTCGCGGGTGACGGCGGTGACGGGCCACAGCGGCTCCTGCGCCACGTGCACCATCTCGCCCTCGTAGCCCAGCGAGCGCTGGGTGATGTAGTACGAGCTGTCCCGTACGCGGAACTCGAGGCGCTGCTTGACGGTGCGCCCGGCGCGCAGCACGAGCGTGTAGTCGTTGGGCTTGAGCCGGCCGTCCGGCAGGGCGAGCTCGGTGCGGCCCAGGCTGACCTGGAACGGCGGCACGCGCGGCGGGGTCAGCTTGGTGCTCACGAGCTTGAAGGAGTGCGGGTTGCGCCACTCGCACTCGACCGACAGCGGGTCGTCGCTGTCCGAGGTGACGGTCAGCTGGGGCGGGCGCAGCGCGGAGAAGCGCTCCACGTCCCCCGGGATCCGCAGCCCACCGGACAGGGTCATGGCGGGCACCAGGCGCGGGACGAGCGCGGAGAAGTTGTCGTTGACCGTGAGGGCGGGATCGCCGGCGCGCAGCACCTGGACGTCGTCGAAGAGCACCCAGCCCTCGGCCACACCGTTCTCGCCGGGGCCCACCACGCGGTAGTCCGGGGAGGCGGAGTCGTCCAGGATCGCGCGGATCTGGTCCACCCACTCCGGCTGGTCGCGCACCATGATCCGGCACGGCCACGCCGCGGGCACGTGGTCCACGGACAGGAACGTGTCCGAGTACGCGTCTTTGGCGAAGACGACGACGGGGCGCGGGTTGCGCGTGAGCGTCAGGTCCCCCGCGGTCACCGTGAGCTGCCCCGAGAGCAGGGTGTCGTTGGTCATCCGGGCGTTGTACGCGGAGATCCCCAGGAAGGCGTCCCCGATGTAGGACAGGAACATGGTGCGCGGCCCGGCGGTGGTGTCCAGATCCACCTCGCGGCCGGGCACCAGGCGCTTGGGCACCACGAAGCCGAGCTCGTAGACCGGGTTGCCCACGTAGTCGGTGCCGTCGCTCAGGGACAGCTCGGGGCTGCGCGTGCCGAGGTGCCGGGTGCCGCGCGTGGCCGCCGCGGCGTCGTCGTCCGGCGCGGACTCCCACGCCGCGAGCTGCGCGAGCGCCACCTGCAGGGCGGGATCGCGCGTGAGCGGGTTCGCCCAGATGCTGCGCATGCCCTTGGACACGTCCGTGTCCGCGATGTCGAGCCAGAAGTCGATGTAGATGCCGAGCTCGCCGGCGCTCAAGCCCTGGGCAGTGGTCAGCTCCAGGTCCTCGAACATCTGGTGCAGCTGGCGCAGCTCCGAGGGGCCGAAGAGCGTCTGGGACAGGGCGAGACCCACGGGGCGGTGGTTCACCGCATAGGCCGAGGGCAGCCCGAGCTGGCCGTCGAACGCCTCGAGCCAGTACCGCAGCGCGTCCCAGTACGTCTCGGAGTCCTTGCGCACGGAGGCCTCGAGCGTCTTGACGTTGTCCTGCCCCGCCTGCAGCAGCACGGCGAGCGGGAGGTAGAAGCTGGAGACCGAGCGCTTGCCCGTGCGGGCCGCGAGCGCGGACATGTGCCGCCCGGCGAGGGACAGCAGGGCCAGCAGCGCCACGATGGGCGGCGGGCCGATCTTCGTGAGGTCCCCGAGCTGGCGCCGGGACATCCGGTACCAGACCTCGGTGAGCTTGTTGAAGGCGTCGAACACGGAGCGGCGGGAGCCGTCCGTCACCAGCAGGGGCGTCACGGAGTCCGCGAGCGCCCGCAGCGTGGCGGGTCCATCCAGGCCGAACTCCGAGCCAATCTGCTCGAGCATCTTCTCGTCCAGGTCCAGCTGGACGAGCTCCCCGGCGCACCGGGGACCGAAGAACGCCCGCGCCACGGCGTCGTTCCAGCGCAGGTACTCGACCTCCTGCGGTCCGGATGCAATTGCGTGGTCCCCCGTGTGGAAACCGGCAGCGTCAGCCACAAATCCTCCGTCTGCGCCGGGTGGCGCTCCGTGGTCATCACAGTCTCGTCAATTGTAGTGACCCCGGGTGGCCGCTTCCGCTGCGCCGGGCGCCGCAGTCGTCCCCCCTCCCGGGGACGACGACGCCGCGCGGGCACCGCGGCACCCGCCCCGCGGCGGTGTCGGGAGCGGGCGGTACGGTAGACGCCATGGTTGGTGCTGCGCAGTTCCCGGATCCCCGCACGTCCGGAGCCGCGCCGGACTGGCGCAGCGAACTCTCCCTCATCGTCCCCCGCTCGGGCACGGACCGGGTGGTCGCGGATCCCGGTTCCGGCCCCACCGTGGCGCTCGAGCTCGACCTCGCGCGGGTCCAGAACAGGGCACCCAGGGCGTGGCAGAAATCACCCGGGGAGATCCCCGTGACCCTCTCGGCCCGGCCCGTGGTGCGTGGCCGGCGCGGCTGGGTGCGCTCGGGCATCGACTGGGCGAACCTCGGCTCCAACGCCCGCTCCGGGGTGCTCGACGACGAGCAGCTCGACTGGTTCGAGGAGCTGCGGGCACTCGCGGAGTCCCACCGGGGCAGCTTCGCCGCGGACCGCTACCAGCTGCGCGTGGAGCGCTACACCTCGCCGCTGCTGTGGCCCCTGCTCGCCCGCGCCGAGTCCCTGGGCATCCCGCTCGTCTCGCGCGGCACGGCGGCGCCCGTCCAGCTGGATCCCGCCGGGCGCTTCGAGGTCCGGGTGGACCCGGGCGAGAACGGCGAGCTGCGGCTGCGGCCCCAGGTGGTCGTGGGAGAGGCGGAGATCCCGATGCGCTGGACCCGGATCATCGGGGACCCCGGCCACGGCCTCTTCTACCCGCAGGCCACCCCGGAGGCGCTCGACGCCGCCGAGGACCTCAACCAGTTCCCCCTGCACCTCGTGCCCCTGGCCACCCGCCTCAACAAGCAGCAGCGCTCCTTCCTGGACCGCGCGGAGAGCCTGACCGTGCCGCAGGAGGGGGTCGAGGAGTTCTTCGAGAACTACTTCCCGCGGCTGCACCAGAGCATGCACGTGACCGCCGGGGAGGAGTCGCTCACCCTGCCGCAGGTCGCGGACCCGGAGTTCGTGCTCACCGTCCACCACGACGACCTCACGGAGCGCGTCGAGTGGGAGTGGGAGTACCAGAAGGGGCGGGAGCGCGTTCGCCTGCCCTTCCGTCCGCTGGACCCCCTGGGGGACGAGGTCGTCGCTCGCGAGTCCGGGTGGGAGTCCGCCATGGTCCAGGCCGTGCACCGCCGGATCCCGGAGCTGGACTTCCGCCGCGGCTCCTACGCCGCGCAGGACGCCCTCACGCTGCTGCGCTCCTGGCTGCCCGAGCTGCGCAAGATCCCGGACCTGCGGATCGAGGAGACCGGCGGGCGCCCGGTCTACGAGGAGATCACCGAGCCCACCGAGATCACGGTCTCCACGGCCCCCACGGAGCACCACGACTGGTTCGGGCTGGGGGTGACCGTGAAGGTGGGCGAGCACTACCTGCCGTTCTCCGAGATCTTCCAGGCCCTGGACCGCGGCCAGGACGTGATGCTGCTGCCGGACGGCTCCTACTTCTCCCTGGACCGCCCGGAGTTCGTGCGGCTGCGGGAGCTGATCGCGGAGGCCCGGACCCTGCAGGAGGACAAGGGCGCCCCCCTGGCCCTGAACCGGTACCAGAGCAGCCTGTGGGAGCAGTTCGAGGAGCTCGCCACGGACACCGAGCAGGCCGAGCAGTGGCGCCACGGCGTGCGGGCCCTCACGCACCTGGACGAGATCCCCTCCCCCGCCGTCCCGCACACGCTTCAGGCCACGCTGCGCCCCTACCAGTACGAGGGCTTCCGCTGGCTCAGCTTCCTGTGGGACCACGGCCTGGGCGGGATCCTCGCGGACGACATGGGCCTCGGCAAGACGGTGCAGACCATCGCGGCCGTGCTGCGCGCCGTCGAGCGGGACCCGCAGCAGCCGCCGTACCTGGTGATCGCGCCCACCTCCGTGGTGGCGAACTGGTCCTCGGAGCTGCGCCGCTTCGCGCCCTCCCTGAGCAGCACCGTGCTCACGAGCACGAAGGACTCCGTGGCGGCGGCCGCGGCGGGCTCCCACGTGGTGCTCACCTCCTACGCGCTGCTGCGCCTGGACGCCGAGGCCTACCAGGGCGTGGACTGGGGCGGCGTGGTCATGGACGAGGCCCAGTTCGTGAAGAACCCCCGCACCAAGGCCTACCGTGCCGTGAAGAACCTGCGCTCCCGGGCGCGCCTGGCCATCACGGGCACGCCCATGGAGAACAGCCTCGCCGAGCTGTGGTCCCTGCTCTCCCTCACCGCCGCGGGGCTGTTCCCGTCCCGCCGCCAGTTCGTGGAGCACTACCAGCGCCCGATCGAACGTGCCATGGACCCGGAAGCGCTCGCGCGGCTGCGCGCCCGGATGCGGCCGTTCATGCTGCGGCGCACCAAGGCGGACGTGGACCTGCAGCTTCCTCCCAAGCTCGAGCACGTGCTGCCCGTGGGGCTGAACCCCGAGCACCGCGCCGCGTACGACCGTCGGCTGCAGCGGGAGCGGGCCAAGATCCTGGGGCTGCTGCGGGACTTCGACCGCAACAGGTTCACCATCTTCCAGTCCCTGACCACGCTGCGGATGCTCGCACTGGACCCGTCCCTGGTGGACCCGGAGTCCACGGCGGCCTCCTCCAAGCTCGACGTCCTCTTCGAGCAGCTGCCGCAGCTCGTGCAGGAGGGCCACCGCCCGCTCGTGTTCAGCCAGTTCACGAGCTTCCTGAAGATCGTGGCGGACCGGCTGGACGAGGCCGGGATCGCGTACGCGTACCTGGACGGCAGCACCCGTGACCGCGCCGGGGCGCTCGAGACGTTCCGCAGCGGGCGCGCACCCGTGTTCCTCGTGAGCCTCAAGGCCGGCGGCTTCGGCATCAACCTCACCGAGGCGGACTACTGCTACCTCCTGGACCCGTGGTGGAACCCCGCCGCGGAGAACCAGGCGGTGGACCGCACCCACCGGATCGGGCAGACCAAGAAGGTCATGGTCTACCGGATGGTCGCCGAGAACACGATCGAGGAGAAGGTGATGGAGCTGAAGACCCGCAAGGCGGACCTCTTCAGCGCCGTGCTGGACGACGAGCGCGTGTTCTCCGCAACCCTCGACGCGGACGACATCCGCGCGCTCGTGGGGGTGTGAGCCCGGACCTCCCTGGTGCGTGGACCCGCGCCACCCAGGTTCGGACCGCCGAAAGCACTCTGCGCGCCGAGCGGCGTAGCATCCTCACCCATGCCACCAGAAACCGTCACGCCCTCCCCCGCGCCCGGGGCCCCGGAGCCCACGCCAGCCCAGATCCGCCGCTGGCGCCACTACCTCGCGGACGAGCTCGCGGAGGCCGCAACCTACGAGCACCTGGCCCGCCACAGCTCCGGGCGCCACGCGGAGATCCTGCACAGCGTCGCGGAGGGCGAGGGCCGCCACGCGGAGCACTGGCGCCGCCTGCTCGGCCCCCACGCGCAGAAGACGGTGCGCCCCGCGCTGCAGGCCCGGATCCTGATGTTCCTCGCCAAGCACGTGGGCTCGGTGTTCGTGCTCGCGCTGCTGCAGCGCGCGGAGTCCCGCTCCCCCTACCGCGAGGACCCGGACGCGACCGACGCCATGGCCGCGGACGAGGCCGTGCACGAGGAGATCATCCGCGCTCTGGCCACCGACGGGCGCACCCGGCTCTCCGGCAACTTCCGGGCGGCAGTCTTCGGTGCGAACGACGGCCTGGTCTCCAACCTCGCACTCGTGATGGGAGTGGGAGCCACGGGCACCTCCAGCTCCATGGTGCTGTTCTCCGGCATCGCGGGCCTGCTCGCCGGCGCCCTGTCCATGGGCGCGGGCGAGTTCGTGTCCGTGCGCTCCCAGCGCGAGCTGCTGGACGCGTCCCAGCCCACCCAGGTGACCCTGCAGGTGGCCCCGGAACTGGACCTGGACGCCAACGAGCTCACGCTCATCTACCGGGCCCGCGGCATGAGCGAGGAGGCTGCCGAGCACCGCGCGGCCGAACGCCTGGGCTACCACGACTGCGACTGCGACCCATCCCTGTCCTTCCAGGACGAGAAGGCGCGCCTCGCGCTCTCCGGCGCGGCCGACGACGACGCCCCCGGCGGCTCGGGCGAGAACCAGGCCCTGGGCACGGATCTGGGGGCGGCGGCGTCGAGCTTCTGCTTCTTCGCCTCCGGCGCGATCATCCCGATCCTGCCCTACCTCTTCGGCCTGGGCGGCTGGGTGGCCCTGGTGGTGGGCATGGCCCTGGTGGGTGCCGCCCTGCTGCTGACCGGCGGCTTCGTGGGCCTGCTCTCCGGAGCCTCCCCGCTCAAGCGTGGTCTGCGGCAGCTCGGGATCGGATACGGGGCCGCCATGGCCACCTACCTGCTCGGACTGGCCTTCAACACGGGCACGGCGTGATCCGGACCGGGAGTACTTCTTCCCGGTGACACACCACACTTGTCCCCTCTACCGCCCACAAGATGATGTGTGATCCAGAACATAACCCGGGATTCCCGATCGCTCATCGTTATAGCACACCGTCGTTTTTGCATTCCCCTTAGTCAGAGCCATGTTTTAGGTCATCGGAGAGTGGCGGGCAACCCGCGGGTCGGATCGTGTTCCACACCGGACGGTGTGCATGAAAAATCAATGGCTAGGAGCACTCTGAGAAATTCGGATATTCTGGGCACGTGGTTCTACGAACCACCGCAACGGGAGACTTCGCACAGGGAAATCGCCACACCTGCACTGGGGGGTGCACTGTGGTTGATGCTGTGCGTCGGTAGCCGCTCAGCCCACGGCTTGATCCCGTTGAGGCGTTGTCGCCTGCCGGTGGCCGCTGGTTCTCCGACAGAGGCGCACCTCTCCCCGCGCCGGACGGGCTCCTACCGTCCGCTCTCGCGGCCACCGGTCGACAACGCCCCGGGCTTTCTTCCCCCGGGGTCTTTCCCCGGGGCTTTCGCCGCCGGGGCGGTTCGTCGGCCGCGGTTCCACCCACCGGCGGTGCTTCGCCGCAACTGCCGGCACCGGGCGTTCTGCCACCCCTGGCGGCCTCTCCCCGGAAAGCGTCTCGCCGGGACGATAAGATCAGCTCCGGTCGCCACGCCGCACAGAGCGGGCGCACCGCACCGTGACCCACCCTGACCCAGGAGCAACCCCCTCATGTCCGCCCAGCAGGCCACGTCCGACGAGCACATCCTGACCGTCCACTGCCCCGAGGCCTACGGTCTCGTGAGCGCGGTGGCATCCAACCTCACGGATCAGGGCTGCGACATCTTCGACGTCAAGCACTTCTCCGACCGCCACGACAACGAGTTCTTCATCCGCTGCCACACCATCAGCGCGCCGGGGACCGTGACCACGCAGTCGCTCATCGAGGGCTTCCGTCCCGTGGCCGAGAAGCACAGCATGGACTTCCGCCTCGTGGACGCCCGCAAGAAGACCCGCGTACTCGTGATGGTGTCCAAGATCTCCCACTGCCTCGCCGACCTGCTGCACCGTGCGCACGTGGGCTCCCTGCCCGTGGAGATCGTGGCCGTGGTGTCCAACCACACGGACCTGCAGCCCCTCGTGGACTTCTACCAGATCCCGTTCCACCACGTCCCCGTCACCCGGGACACCAAGGCTCAGGCGGAGGCACAGCTGCTCGAGCTCGTGGACGCGTACGACACCGAGCTCGTGGTGCTGGCCCGCTACATGCAGATCCTCTCGGACGAGCTCACCCAGCAGCTCGCCGGGCGCTGCATCAACATCCACCACTCGTTCCTGCCGTCCTTCAAGGGCGCCAAGCCCTACCACCAGGCCTATGAGCGCGGCGTGAAGATGGTGGGCGCGACCGCCCACTACGTCACCCCGGACCTGGACGAGGGACCGATCATCGCCCAGCGGGTGATCCCCGTGGACCACGCGCACACCCCCGAGGACCTCGTGACGGTGGGCTCGGAGGCGGAGACCCAGGCGCTGTCCCGCGCCGTGAAGTGGCACGCGGAGGGTCGCGTGGTGATCTCGGGCAACCGCACCATCGTGCTCGCCTGAACTCCGCGCGGGCCCCGCCGCGGACCTGCGCTCCGCACCGGCCCCTGGCGAACGAGCCCGCCGATGCCAGGTCACGCGCCGTGAGCCCGCGCCACAACGCGACGACGCCGCTCCCCACCGAGGTGGGCGAGCGGCGTCGTCGTAGCTGGGTCCCGGAGTCCCGGGAACCGGTCACTTGCCGGCGAAGATGTCCCGCATCAGCTGCGCGGTCTCCGAGGGGGTCTTGCCGACCTTCACCCCGGCGGCCTCGAGGGCCTCCTTCTTGGCCTGCGCGGTGCCGGAGGAACCGGAGACGATGGCGCCGGCGTGGCCCATGGTCTTGCCCTCCGGGGCGGTGAAACCGGCCACGTAGCCCACGACGGGCTTGGTGACGTTGCCCTTGATGAACTCCGCGGCGCGCTCCTCGGCGTCGCCGCCGATCTCGCCGATCATCACGATGGCCTCGGTCTCGGGGTCCGCCTCGAACGCCTCGAGGGCGTCGATGTGGGTGGTCCCGATCACGGGGTCACCGCCGATGCCGATGGCGGTGGTGAAGCCCAGGTCCCGCAGCTCGTACATCATCTGGTAGGTCAGCGTGCCGGACTTGGAGACCAGCCCGAGCTTGCCCTTGCCGGTGATGTTTGCCGGGGTGATGCCCAGCAGCGACTCCTCCGGGGAGATGATGCCCGGGCAGTTGGGGCCGATGATCCGGGTCTTGGGGCGGCCGTCCGCGTCCGTGTTCGCCTGGGAGTGCGCCCAGAACTCGGCGGAGTCCTGCACGGGGATGCCCTCGGTGATCACGACGACGAGCGGGATCTCGGCGTCGATGGCCTCGATCACGGCGTCCTTGCAGAAGGCCGGCGGCACGAAGACGATCGACGCGTTCGCGCCGGTCTCCTTCATGGCCTCGCTCACGGAGCCGTAGACCGGCAGCTCGACGGCGTTGCCGTCCTTGTCCTGGTGGCTCACCGTGGTCCCCGCCTTGCGGGCGTTGACGCCGCCGAGCACCTGGGTGCCGGCCGCGAGCATGCGTGCGGTGTGCTTGGTGCCCTCGCCGCCGGTGATGCCCTGAACGATGACCTTGGAGTCCTTGTTCAAAAAGATCGACATGTCTTCTTCCTGGTAGATCTGCGCGTGGGCGGTTACTTGGCGGAGTGGGCGAGTTCGGCGGCCTTGTCGGCGCCGGCGTCCATGGTGTCCGCGTTGGTGACCAACGGGTGGTTGGCCTCGCGGAGGATGGCGCGTCCCTCGTCCACGTTGTTGCCGTCCAGGCGCACAACGATGGGCTTGGTGGCGGAGTCCCCGAGGATCTCCAGTGCCTTGACGATGCCGCGGGCGACCTCATCGCACGCGGTGATGCCGCCGAAGACGTTGACGAACACGGACTTCACCTGGGGGTCACCGAGAATGACGTCCAGGCCCGCGGCCATCACAGCAGCGGACGCGCCGCCGCCGATGTCCAGGAAGTTGGCGGGCTTCACGTTGCCGTGCTTCTCACCGGCGTAGGCCACGACGTCCAGGGTGGACATCACGAGGCCGGCGCCGTTGCCGATGATCCCGACCTCGCCGTCCAGCTTGACGTAGTTGAGGTCGTTCTCCTTGGCCTTCTCCTCAAGGGGATCCGCGGAGGACTTGTCCGCGAGATCGGCGTGCTCGGGGTGGCGGAACTCGGCGTTGTCGTCCAGGGAGACCTTGCCGTCCAGGGCGAGGATCTGGCCGTCACCGGTCTTCACCAGCGGGTTGACCTCCACCAGGGTGGCGTCCTCCTTGGCGTAGACCTCGCCGAGCTTCACGAGCACGGGGATGACCTTCTCCGCGGTCTCGGAGTCGAACTTGGCCTGCTCCACGATCTCGCGGGCCTTGGCCTCGGTGATGCCCTCCGCGGGGTTGACGTCCACGCGGGCCAGGGCGTCCGGGCGCTCGACGGCGAGCTGCTCGATCTCCATGCCGCCCTCGACCGAGCACATGGCCAGGTACGAGCGGTTGGCGCGGTCCAGCAGCACCGAGAAGTAGTACTCCTCCGCGATGTCCGCACCCTGCGCGATCATCACGCGGTGGACGGTGTGGCCCTTGATGTCCATCCCCAGGATCTGCTGGGCGTACTCGTAGGCCTCGTCGGCGGTCTTCGCGACCTTGACGCCGCCGGCCTTGCCTCGTCCGCCCACCTTGACCTGGGCCTTGACGACGGTCACGCCGCCGATCTTCTCGGCAGCTGCCTTGGCTTCTTCTGGGGTAGTGGCGACGATGCCGGCCAGCACGGGAACGCCGTGCTTCTCGAACAGGTCGCGTGCCTGGTACTCAAACAGGTCCACGGATAAGTGTCCTTCTGCGTCGAGGTGTGTCGGCCCATGCCGGGAACCCCCGGCTGGATCGACCTGATGTGGGGGGATGCGGCGCAGCGCTGCGCTCACAGTGCCCTCTCGGCGATTTTAGTCCATGGGACCGACGCAGGGCACATGTGTCCGGGCGGGCCCGGGGCCCGGACCGGGGTTTCCGCCCCCGCGCACCGGCCTGGTTGACTGGTCCCCATGCGACGCATCCCCCTGCCGGAGACCTGGGACGCCCGCGAGGCGGACCGCGGGTTCATGGCCTCCCTCGCCACGATCGCCTTTCTCTCGCTGGGCCTCGAGCTGGTGGTGGCAGGCACCGCGCTGACCGTAACGGGCGCCGTCCCCGGGCTCTTTCCCCTGGGCGCGCAGTGCCTCGTGTGGAGCGGTCTCGGGGTCGCCTGGCTGCTCGTCGCCCGCGCACTGGTCGCATGGTCACGACGCCGCGGCGTGGACCCCCTGCCTGCAGCGGCGCCGGTTGCGACACCGGCGGCGGCACGGACCGCTGCCCCTGCCGGGGTGCAGGCCCGAGCCCGCACCGCAGCGTCGACCAGGACGAAGGGCCTGACGTCCGCCGGCGCGTCGGGTGACGGCTCGGGCGAGCTGCTGGACCACCGGCCGTGGCGCGGGATGCTGCTGCTGTTCCTCGCGGCCGTGCTCGTGGCGTTCCTGCTGCCAGGGCTGCTCGAGGACACCTGGACCATGGCCGCCGTGGAGCGCTACGGAACGCTGTTCACGGAGTACGGCGGCGCGGCGTGGCTGGCCATGCTGGCGTGGACGCTGCGGCTCCTCGGCTACGGAGCGGTCGCGGCGAGCGTGCTGGCCTACTCACACCGCGCCGTGCGCGAGCTCGTGGACCGCCCGTTCGCGCGCTGGGTGCCGTGGGGCGGGCTCGTCACCGGGGTGCTCCTGGGTGCGGTGGCCTTCCTGGCGGAGGGTGGCGCCATGGCGCTCACCACGCTGGTGACCTACGTGCTGCTGGGCATGCTGCACGTGCGCTCGGGCGAGTCCCTGCGCGTCACCGCCTGCTTCACGGTGCTCGTCCTCGCCGTGCTCTGACACGGCGCCGCGCTCCGATGCGGCACTCTTCCGCGCCGCGCTGCCTCGCCGCGGGTCCGCGCCATGGTTCCTTGCCGCGGCCCCCGGCGGCGTGAGACCCCTCAGTCCACCTTGGTCATGGGCGCGTACCGCAGCAGCAGCCGCTTCTCCTCCGCGCCGAAGCGCACCTTCGCCACGGTCTTGTCCCCGGAGCCCTCCAGCGCGACGACCGAGCCGCGGCCGAACGCCTTGTGCTCCACGGCGTCACCCACGCTCAGCGCGGGGATCTCACGGTTGGGCTCCACACGGCCCGACGACGCCGGGGACAGCCGCCGGAACGTGGCCCCGGATCCCGCCCCCGCGCCCCACGACGAGCCGCGCAGCGGGTCCCTCGCCTGTCCCGTGCTGTGGACCGGCGAACCCCAGCCACCGCCGGCCGGTGCGCCCTCGCGCTTCCAGTCGATGAGGTGGGCGGGGATCTCGTCCAGGAACGGACTGGCCGGGTTGAACTGGGACTGCCCCCACATGGAGCGTGACTCCGCGCGGGTGATGTAGAGCCGCTGCCGGGCGCGGGTGATCCCCACGTAGGCGAGCCGGCGCTCCTCCTCCATGCTGGAGGGATCCGCGAAGCTGCGCTGGTGCGGGAAGATCCCGTGCTCCATGCCGGTCAGGAAGACCACGGGGAACTCCAGACCCTTGGCGGTGTGCAGGGTCATCAGGGTCACCACGCCCTGCGAACGGGCTTCCTCGACCTCGCGCGCGATCTGCTGGGCGCTGGCCCCGCCCTCCTCGGACGAGGGCTGCTGGGGGATCTGGTCCGCGTCCGCCACCAGCGCGACGTGCTCCAGGAACTCGCCGAGCCCGGCGTCCGGGTGGTCCTTCTCGAACTCCCGCACCACGGCCACGAGCTCCGCGAGGTTCTCCACACGGGACTCGTCCTGCGGGTCCGAGGAGGAGCGCAGCGCCTCCAGGTAGCCGGACTGCTCCAGGACCGCCTCGAGCACCGCCGTGACGGAGGCGCCCTCCGAGAGCTCCCGGAGGTCGTCCATGAGCTGCGAGAACTTGGCCACGGCGTTCGCGGAGCGTGTGGCGAGCGCGGGGGCCTCGTCCAGGCGGTGCATGGCGTCCGAGAAGGAGATCCCCTCCCGCTCGGCGAGCGCGGCGATCGAACCCTGCGCACGGTCCCCGATCCCCCGCTTGGGCTCGTTGATGATCCGGCGCACCGTGATGTCGTCCGCGGGATTGGCGATCGCGCGCAGGTAGGACATGGCGTCCTTGATCTCCTTGCGCTCGTAGAACCGGGTGCCGCCCACCACCTTGTACGGCAGCCCCACGCGCATCAGGATCTCCTCGAGGGAGCGGGACTGCGCATTGGTGCGGTAGAACACGGCCACGTCCCCGGGGCGGATCCCGTGCTCGTCCTGGAGCCGGTCGATCTCCTCCGCGATGAAGCGTGCTTCCTCGTGCTCGTTCTCCGCGGCGTAGCCGACGATCGGGGCACCGTCCCCCTCCGCGGTCCACAGCTTCTTGTCCCGGCGGTCCGCGTTCTGGGAGATCACAGCGTTGGCGGCGGAGAGGATGTTCTGCGTGGAGCGGTAGTTCTGCTCCAGCAGGATGGTCCGGGCGGAGGGGTAGTCGCGTTCGAAGTCCGTGATGTTGCGGATGTCCGCGCCGCGGAACGCGTAGATGGACTGGTCCGAGTCGCCCACGACGGTCAGCTCCGCCGGCGGCAGCCCGGTGGCGTCACTGCCCTGCGGGGCGTCCGCGCCCACGAGCTCGCGCACGAGCGCGTACTGGGCGTGGTTGGTGTCCTGGTACTCGTCCACCAGCACGTGGCGGAAGCGGCGCCGGTAGTAGTCGAGCACCTGGGGGAAGGCCCGGAACATGTGCACGGTCTCGCCGATGAGGTCGTCGAAGTCCATGGCGTTGGCCGCCCGCAGCCGCTGGGTGTAGCCCCGGTAGACCTGCGCCACGGCGGACTCGAAGGGGTCCGTGGAGTTCGCGCGCGCCAGGTAGGTCTCGTCGTCCACGAGCTCGTTCTTCAGCGCGGAGATCTTGTGCTGGATGGCCTTGGGGGCAAAGCGCTTGGGGTCCAGCTCGTGCTGCTTGGCCACCTGCGTGATCAGCCGCAGGGAGTCCGCGGCATCGTAGATGGAGAAGTTGGTGTTCAGGCCCAGGGTCTTGGCCTCGCGGCGCAGGATCCGCACGCACAGCGAGTGGAACGTGGAGATCCACATGGACCGCGCGGACTCCCCCACCAGGTCCACGATCCGCTCGCGCATCTCCGCTGCGGCCTTGTTGGTGAACGTGATCGCCAGGATCTCCCCGCGCCGGGCACGGCCCGTGGCGAGCAGGTAGGCGATCCGGTGCGTCAGGACCCTGGTCTTGCCCGATCCGGCGCCCGCGACGATCAGCAGCGGCGAGCCGGAGTGCTCCACGGCCGCGCGCTGGGGGTCGTTGAGGCCGGCCACCAGGTCCGCGGGCGACGCCGCCACCTCCGCGGGTGCGTGGTCGCGGGTTCCCGCGGTGGTCCGAACCGACGCCGCGGAGAGCAGGGGGTTGTCAGAGAGGTAGTCCATGGTGCGCCCAGTCTAGCCAGCGCCTCCGACGCGCGGGCCGGCCCGGGACGGGCCGCGTGACTCCCCAACGGACCCGGTCGGATCCCGGGTCAGACGTAGCGGGGTTCCACCAGGTGGCGCCCGTTGGCGTCCTCGACCCACAGGTTCGAGTCCGCCACGGTGACCCGCACGGGAGCGCTGAGCACCACGGCGTCGTCGTCGAAGTCCTCCGGGTCCTGCTCCGGGCCGCCGTAGGTGGTGGTGACCTCGCCCTCGTCCGGGTCCAGGTGGCGCAGGGCGTCGTTGCCGGTGTCCGCGACCACCACGGAGCCGTCGTAGAGGATCTGCAGGTCCTCGGGGTGGTCGAGCTTGGCGTCTGCGGCCGGGCCGTCCTGAAAGCCGGCCCCGTGCCTGCCCACGACCGTGACCACGTGCGGGTCCCCGTCCGGACGGTCCGTGTCCACCACGATGCAGCGCAGGGAGGAGGAGTCCCGGTCCACGAGCCACAGCCTGCCGTCCGAGCCCTCGGTGATGGAGACGGTCGCGGCGAACTTGGCCTGGGCGATCTTCCCGTGGCGCCGGCCGGACTCCCCCGTGCCGCCGTACTCCTGCAGGACGTCCGTGTAGGGGTCCCAGCGGAAGAACTGGTTCGCGTCCGGGACCGCCACGACCACGGCGGAGAGCTTGTGCGACCACACGATGTCCGCGATCCGGGACCCGGCCAGGACGGCGCAGTCGATGCGCCGTCGCACGGTGGTGTGGTCCGCCTCGTAGAGGGTGAGCCCGCTGCCGTCCCCGGCGCTGAGGAGCAGGCCGTCCGGAAGGCCGATGGAGAGCTCCATGACCGTCACCACCTTTCGCGGTGCCCGCGGGGCACCCGTCCGCCACCCCGTCACGGGAGTGGTACCCGTAGTCGTTCACAGTACAACCCGGGGGATAATGGGGCCATGGGTATGACCAGAGCGCAGAAGGCCAAGAAGTACGGGGAGGACGCGGGGTCGGCACCGACCACCCCGCGCACTCCGAGGGCGGCGCCGGTGCGTCCCGTGAGCGTGCACGAGATGCGTTCGGGCGAGCTCGCGCCGGAGCCGGAGAAGGGCTCGTCCGCCGGGATCCTGGTGGGCGTCGCGTTCTTCGTGGGGCTCGCGCTGTGGCTCTACTACCACCTGCTCGTCCTGCAGGGCGTGTCCGGCAACCTCGCCGGTGGCGTCACCGCGCCGGAGCTGCTCGCGGGCGGGTTCTCGGGCGATCACCTCGCGGACTTCGCCCGTGCGCTCGGCGAGAACGGCCGCACCGAGTACTCGGGCGTCCACGCCACCACCGGGCTGTTCACCCCCCTGCTCGTGGGGCTCGGCTGGCTGCTCTTCATCGGCCTGAACACCCCGCAGCGCGCCCGCAAGTGGGTGTACTGGGCCGTGCCCCTGCTCTACGCCGTGGTCTTCCTGCTGGGCAACTCCGCGCTCGACGCCGCCGTGGCCCACCCGGACAACCCCTCCGCCGCCGCCTGGGCCTCGGGCCTCGTGGTCGCGCGCTGGGTGCTCCTCGCGCTGCTCGTGCTGGTTGCCGTACTGGTCGCGGTCTCCGTGGTGCGGCGCAAACTGGACGACTTCTCCCAGGGCAAGCTGCCGGGGCAGCGTCCGCGGGGCTGAGTCCGGGCGGTTGGCTCCACGCCGTTGCCCCCGTGCCTCGGGAAGCCGAGAACCCGGCTCGGCGGCTGCCTCTCCGGGAAGCTCAGCCGGGTCAACCGGGACCTGCAAGACCTCCGTGCCCTGGCACGACGAAGCCCCACCCTCACGGGTGGGGCTTTCTCCGTGCCCCCGATTGGATTCGAACCAACGACACCGGCTTTAGGAGAGCCGTGCTCTATCCCCTGAGCTACGAGGGCAACACTGCCCCACCTTATCCGCGCCGCGGGCCACCCGCGAGTTGGGCGCACAATGGGGGCATGACCGTCTACATCGACCCGCCGCGCTGGCCCGCGCACGGCACCGTGTTCTCCCACATGGTCTCGGACACCTCGCTCGACGAGCTGCACGAGACGGCGCGCGCGCTCGGCATCTCGGTCCGTGCCTTCGACGAGGACCACTACGACGTCCCG
Organism: Kocuria varians; assembly: GCF_006539885.1. GTDB lineage: Bacteria > Actinomycetota > Actinomycetes > Actinomycetales > Micrococcaceae > Kocuria > Kocuria varians. The sequence continues at coordinate 147,474 of NZ_BJNW01000003.1, forward strand.
GCCCACCGGCACGCGGACGCGGTGGCCCTGGGAGTCCGGGCGGTGGACGGCAAGCAGCTGACCCGGCTGCTGATCCGCAGCGGGCTCAGGATCCCCGCACGAGGCCGCCCGGCCAAGATCGCGGCCACGCTCTCCGACCGCTGGCGGCGGCACTTCCCCGTCCACCCGGCCCTGGGCGAGGCGCTGGTCTCCCGGTGGGGCGAGCCGCACCGCCACTACCACGGCACGTCCCACCTGCTGCAGGCGCTCGAGGCCGTGGACCGGCTGACCGGTGGGAGCCCCTCTGATGAGCTGCTGCTCGCCGTCTGGTTCCACGACGCCGTCTACCGCGGTGTTCCGGGGCGGGACGAGGAGGAGTCCGCGGAGCTGGCCCGCCGGGAGCTCACGGGTGACGGGTGGGAGCCGGGCCTCGGGGAACGGGTCGCCGAGCTCGTCCTCGTCACCCTCGCGCACCGCCCCGATCCCGCGGACCGCAGCTCATGCCTGCTCGTGGACGCCGATCTCAGCATCCTGGGCGGCTCCCCCACGGAGTACGACCGCTACGCGGCGGCGGTGCGGCGGGAGTACGAGCACGTCCCGGACCCCGAGTTCCGTGCGGCCCGTGCGGAGGTGCTCCGCACGCTGATGGCAACGCCGCCCCTGTTCCACGACCCGCTCGCCGTCCAGCTGTGGGAGGCGCGGGCCCGGGAGAACGTCACGCGGGAGATCGAGCAGCTCAGCGCCGCCTGACCGTCGTTGAGAGGGACAGCTGTCAGGGGCGGCGTTCAGGGGCCGAACGCCTCATGCCGTGATCGGTGGGCAGTGCACGGGGCACCCGTGACCCGCGCCTTTCCGGACCCAGACCACCGCAGTGACCAGCGCTTCCCGGGCCACCCGCCGGATCCCTACGCCCCGGGGTTCTGCGGTGTCGGGGACTGCGCCTGGACCTCGGCCTCGCGACGGCGGGCGGCCGCGCGGCGTCGTCGGAAGAGGAGCGAGGCCACCACGAGCCCCAGGATGATGCCCACACCGCCGCAGACCGAGAGCCACATGGCCACGTGGCCGGCAAACGCGGCGACCAGGAAGCCCACCACGATGCCGGGAACCGCGCCGGCCACCATGCCGATCGCGTAGTACGTGAACTCCTGGTCTTGGGGGGTGCGGGCGGCGTGCGAGAAGTCGGTGGACATGCCCCCCATTCTACGGCGGGCACCACCCGGACCCCGGGCATGAAAAAGACGTGAGGACCCTGTAAAACACAGGGTCCTCACGTCTCGTGTCGCGCGCGTCAGGAGCGGGTACACAACCGGTCCCGGCTCGCGACGAGGTGTGGCACGCGGCTGGTCACCGCGGTGCCGCCATGTATCCGAATCAGCCGACGCGGATGAACTCGGGGCCGGAGCCCACGTACGCGGTGGTCTTCACGGTCTGGTTGCCGTTCCAGCCGCCGTGCACGGCCTGGCCGTTGCCCGCGTAGATCGCCACGTGGGCCACACCGGCGCCGCCGTCCGCATAGTAGGCGATGTCACCGCCACGCGCCTGGTCCGCGGAGACCGAGGTGCCCAGCGACTTGTAGTCGGCCGGCCAGCCGTGGAAGTTGATGCCCACGGCAGCCAGGGAGTCGGAGACCAGCGCGGTGCAGTCCTGGTACTCACCGATCTGGCCCTCGGCGGCGCTCAGGATCGCGCCGCCCTTGCCGGACGCGGACTGGGTGGAGGTCGACTGGGTGGAGACCTTGCCCGGGGCCGCGGCGGCCTTGACGGGGGTCTCTGCCGGGGTGGTGCCCGCGGCACCGGTGTGCACGTAGCCCTGGTTGCCGGTGGTGTTGCTCTCCGGGACGACCGGGTTGGAGACCTGGCTGTACTGCTGGGCGGCGGTCTCGGCGGCGATGGTCTGCTGCGAGGCCGGAGCGGCGTGGCGGCCCTGGGCCGCCGGGGCCTGCTCGGCAACCGGGGTCACGTTCTCGGACGCAGTGGTCACCACGGGGGCCTGCTCGGCAACCGGGGTCACGTTCTCGGACGCAGTGGTCACCACGGGGGCCTGCAGCGGGGTCACGTTGGCCACGGGAGCGGCCTCGACCACGGAGGACTGGGCGGCCGGGGCGGCGGCCTCGGTCTTCGCGGCCTTCTTGGTCTCGGACTTCTTGGCGGTGTCGGCCTTGTCAGCCTTGGCGGCGGGCTCGGCGGAGACGGTGTTCTCGGATGCCGGAGCCTCCGACACGGCGGCCGCGGGAGCCTGCTCGTCAGCGTTCTGCGTGGCCTGCACGGACACGGTGGTGGCGATCGCCAGGCCGGAGAAGGCGGCGACGGCGGCCACGGTGCGGGCCTTGCCGGCGAAGAGGTTCTTGGCCGTGGTGACGGTTTCGTTCGACATGCGTGTGGTTTCCTAACACGTTCGTATCCACCCAGGGCACGTGAAGTGCGGTGATCCTGCGAGCGTCCGGTGGACGTCACGGGTCACCGTGTCGGGCGGTGATGTGGTTACTTGCGATTTCAGGTGTTCGGGCCGGTGCGCACGCCGCCCTCCCCTGGGGCGGCGGCGCGACGCACGGCCTACTGTCTAGCTCGACACGGGACGTTGCCGGTCATCCGCGGGGACGACCGGATCCCGAGGGATTCAGCGGACGGAGTAGAAGCCGTCCACCTGCATGGCGTTCACGGAGTGAACCTGGGTGCCCTGCGAAGGATTGAGAGCGGAGATCATCTGGCCGTTGCCGATGTAGATCCCCACGTGCGAACCGCCGTTCTGGGAGACGAGGTCTCCGGGCTGCGGGTTCGAGGTGGCGTGGCCTGCGGCGAACTGGGCCCAGGTGGTGCGGGGCAGCTGGACGCCGTTCTGGGCGTAGACCCACTGCACGAAGCCGGAGCAGTCCCAGGCCTTGAAGCCGGTGCCGCCCCACACGTACGCGCCGCCGATGCCCTCGTAGGCGGTGCCCACGATGCCGCTGGCGGAGTGGTTCGACTGGGTGCTCACGTTCGAGCCGGTGGCCAGCAGGTCCGAGGACTGCGAGCTGAACTCGACGCTGTAGGAGGTCGAGGTGCTGTAGGACGTCGTGGTGTGGGCCGACGGCGTGGTGCCGAGGTCGATGACCCCGCTGGCTGCCTGCGCCGGGGAGGCGAAACCGGCGACGACGGCGCCGGCGGCCACTGCGGCAACGGTGGAGTTGCGCACGAGGTGCGAGTTCGTCTCCGCGCGGTGGCGGGCAGAGCTGTGCTTCACGAAAGACATGAGTGTGTTCCTCCCTGCGCCTACGAGGTGAGCTGTCGGGTTCGGATGGGAGACATCCGGCCGCGCGAGGTGGTGCTTCGCGCAGGCTTAACCCCGAGGATCCGCTGTGGTGCAACGAACCCGGAAAGTGGTTCCCCCGCTTCTGCCAAACGGATTTCTGTGTACGGGTCCCGGAGCGCCTGGCAGAACTCGGCGAACGCCCGGGAGTGCCGGATCCGACCAGTGATCGGCACGGTCACGACTGTACAGGACAGGTAACGATAAAGTCACGTTTTGATTACAACGGATCACGGATCCGGCACTGCCGGTGAATAATGCGCGGTTTCTTATCTGCTTCCGCTATGAATGGGCCGCACCTGCACGCCGCCCGCCCACCCCCTCGCAAGCCACAAACACCCTTCTGACCTGCGCTTTCATCCGGGCGGTTCCGATCGAGGACCGGGCGACGGGGCCTCGGGCGGGTGATTGTCCACACATCACGAAGGTCACGACGGAGACCGAGAAGATCACGGTGGCCGGCGGCGGCGTCGGCCCGGGGACGGACGAGGGGCGTGACCGCTCAGCCCTGGGGCTCGCCCACCCGGATGGCGCGCGCCGTGGTGGCGTCGAGGTCCAGGGAGACCCCGGACCCCACGTGGGTCACGAGCACCCGGTGCTCGTCCCCGGGGTTGATCTCGGCCGTGACGCGTGAACCGGTGAGGACGTCCGCGGAACTGAGCATCTCGATCAGCTCGGGATCCGCCTGCACGACCTCCGGCAGCAGGGTGATCTCGTACGGGGTGGCGCCGTCCTCCTCCGCCACCTCCCACAGGGTGCGGCCCTGGAACGTCTGCGTGGCGCTCACGGTGCCGCCCTTCGCGTTGCGCCCCGGAATGGGGGTGCCGTAGGGGGAGGTCTCGGGATCGTCGAGCAGGTCCACGAGACGCTGCTCCACGCGCTCGCTCATCACGTGCTCCCAGCGGCAGGCCTCCTCGTGGACGTGGGCCATGTCCAGGCCCACCACGTCCGCGAGCAGCCGCTCCGCCAGGCGGTGCTTGCGCATCACGGAGACGGCCATGGTGCGCCCGGTGTCTGTGAGGCGGAGGGAGCGGTCCGGGGCGACGGAGAGCAGCCCGTCCCGCTCCATCCGGGAGACCGTCTGGGACACGGTGGGCCCGGAGTGGTGCAGGCGCTCCACGATGCGCGCCCGCATGGGCGTGATCCCCTCCTCCTCGAGGTCCAGCACCGTCCGCAGGTACATCTCAGTGGTGTCGATCAGATCGCCGCTCATGCTTCGTCCTCAGATCTCTGCGCAGGGGTGCGCACGTCAACCGTGTGGTGTGGAGAGGGGGCGCGCGGCCCGCTCCCGCAACTTTGCGACGATTGTATCTAGATGTGCCCCGGTGCACTGCGCCCCGTGGCGGCCGGGCACGTCACGGGCGGGCATAATGGGTGGTGACACCCCACCGTCTCCCCGAGGAGTTCCCGTGAGCAGCACGCCCGTGATCCCGCCGGCCCTGGTGCCCGAGGACGGCCGGTTCGGAGCCGGCCCGTCGCGGGTGCGCGCCGCGCAGGTCGACGCGCTGCGGGACGCCGGCGCCACCCTGCTCGGAACCTCGCACCGTCAGGCACCGGTCAAGGACCTCGTGGCGCGGGTGCAGGAGCAGCTGGGCGAGTTCTTCTCCCTCCCGGAGGGCTACGAGATCGTCCTGGGTCTCGGCGGCTCGAGCACCTTCTGGGACGCCGCGGCGTTCGGTCTGGTCTCCTCGCGCGCCGAGCACCTCTCCTTCGGGGAGTTCGGTGCGAAGTTCGCGAGCGTCACGGACCGTGCCCCGTTCCTGGAGCCCTCCGTGGTGGTCGAGGCTCCCGCCGGCTCGCGCCCGGAGGGGCCGCGCGTGGCGGCCGGGGTGGACGTCTACGCGTGGCCGCAGAACGAGACCTCGACCGGTGTGGCGATGCCCGTGCGCCGCGTCCACGGGGACCAGGGTGCCCTGACGGTCGTGGATGCCACCTCCGCCGCCGGCGGCATGGCCGTGGACCTCGCCGAGACGGACGTCTACTACTTCTCCCCGCAGAAGAACTTCGGCAGCGACGGCGGAATCTGGTTCGCCGCGTTCTCCCCCGCCGCCCTGGAGCGGGTTGAGCAGGTGGCCGCCTCGCAGCGGTGGATCCCGGACGTGCTCTCGCTGGCCACGGCGGTGGAGAACTCCCGCAAGCACCAGACCTACAACACGCCCGCGCTGGCCGGGCTCGTGATGCTGGACGAGCAGCTGCGCTGGTTCCTCGACCAGGGCGGGCTCCCCTGGACCGCCGCGCGCACCGCGGAGACCTCCGCCCTGGTCTACGACTGGGCCGAGCACAGCGACGTCGCCCACCCGTTCGTGGCAGAGGCCGCCCACCGCTCCCCGGTCGTGTGCACCGTGGACTTCGACGACGCCGTGGACGCCGCCCGGATCGCGGCGGTGCTGCGCGCCAACGGCGTGGTGGACGTGGAGCCCTACCGCAAGCTCGGTCGCAACCAGCTGCGGATCGCCACGTTCGCCTCGGTCCCGCCCGAGGACGTGCGCGCACTGCTCGCCTGCATCGACTGGACCGTGGCCCACGGCCTGGACTGAGCCCCGTCCCCGAGCCGGCCCCGCGGCGGCGTCGTCGGTGCGGGGTCAGGACCGCTCGACCGCGCGGCCGGCCCGAAGCCGCCACGCGTAGAGCAGCCCCACGAGCACCCCGGTGAAGCCCGCGAGCACCGCGGATCCCATGCCCCAGCGGGGACCGAGGGTGTCGGTGAGCCAGCCCACCGCCGGCGCGCCGATGGGTGTGCCGCCCATGAAGATGGCCATGTACAGGCTCATCACCCGGCCCCGCATGGTGGGTGAGGTGGTGGTCTGCACGTACGCGTTGGCGGTGGTCATGATCGTCAAGGACGAGACGCCGCACGGCACGAGCCACACGGCGAAGACCCACAGGGAGGGCGCGGTGGCGGCGCCGAGGCACGAGAGCGCGAACGCCGCGCAGCCGATGAAGATGTAGCGCAGCCGAGCGCTCGCCCGCCGCGCCGAGAGTAGCGCACCGGTGACCGTCCCCACGGCGAGCATGGAGTTGAGCACGCCGAACTCCTGCGAGCCCTGCCCGAAGACCGTGCCCGCCATGGCCGCGAGGTAGACGGCGAAGTTCATGCCGAACGTGCCGATCATGAAGATCGTGGTCATCACCGCCACGAGGTCCGGGCGGTGCAGGACGTAGCCCACGCCCTCGCGGATCTGGCCCCTCGCCCGTTCGGCGCGCGGGGACGGCCGCAGCCGTGCGCCGTCGATCAGCAGGATCGCCCAGATCATGGCCCCGAACGTCAGGGTGTTGATCATGAACACCCAGCCCGTGCCCACCAGGGCCACGAGCACGCCGGCCACCGCGGGTCCGATCAGCCGCGCGGAGTTGAACGACGTGGAGTTCAGTGCCACCGCGTTGGAGAGGTGGGTGTCCGGGACCATCTCGGAGACGAACGTCTGGCGCACGGGGGCGTCGAAGGTCGCCACGATGCCCAGCGCGAGCGCGAAGACGTACACCGTGGGCAGCTGCGCGAGACCGAGCAGCAGCAGGGCGCCCAGGGCCGCCGCCAGCAGCGCCATGGCGCCCTGCGTGAGCACCAGGATCCTGCGCCGGTCGTAGCGGTCCGCGAGCACACCGGCGTACGGGGCCAGCACGAGCTGCGGCACGAACTGCAGGGCCATGACCACGCCCATGGCGGTGGCGTCGTGGTCGGTCAGCTCGTCGAAGACCAGCCAGGACTGCGCCGTGCGCTGCATCCACGTTCCGATGTTGGACACCAGCGCGCCCATGAACCACAACCGGTAGTTGCGGATGTGCAGGGAACGGAACATTCCCGTGCTGCGCACCTCCGAGGCCGTGGCACCGGCCCCCTCTGGTGAGCCGTCAGCTACGATGACGCGCCGTCCTGGGCGGACTCCGCCGCGCTGCTGTCCTCGGACTCGCCGTCCTCGCCCTGGTGGCTCTCGTCGCCCTCGTCCGAGGAGGAGCCGTCCTCCTGCGCGTTCTCGAGCGACTCCTGCTCCTTCATGGCCTGCATCCGCTCCTCCCACGGCACCCAGTCCGGGGCGAGCAGGGAGTCCGGGCCGGCGATCAGACCGGACTCGCACACGGTCACGTGCTTGGTGCGCGGGGCCCGGGCCACCGTGGCGTACCAGGTCCAGCCCGGGTAGCCGCGCAGCTGGCACTCGAAGAGGTGGGTGAGCAGGCGGTCCTCGTGCACGACCACGCCCAGGTGCTCCCCCACGGCCTGCTCGCCCTGCGGCGAGTCCACGACGGCCTCGCGCGCCAGCGCCACGGCCTCTGTGAGCACAGGGTCCTGCTTCGGGGTGCGCGTGCGGCCCGCCGAGCGCGATCCGGTGCGGGCACGGGGGGCGGCCGGCGCCTCGGCCCGCGAGGGTGCTTCCTCGCCGGCGGCGGTCCCGTCCCCGGTATCGGCGGAGGGTGCGTCTGCAACGGGCGCCGCGGCGGCGTCGGCGGCTGCCGGCCCGGCGGCGTCGTCCCCGTCCGTGCCCTGCGCGGCAGACGTGGCCTGCGAGTCGCCCGAGTCCCGCGGGGCGTTCGCATCCTGCGGGGTGTCGGTGCGCAGCAGCGCGTCCGTCAGCACGGTTTCCTCGGTGGAGCCCTCGCGCTGCGTCACCGCCTGCTCGGTCTCGCGCAGCGGCAGGCTCTGCTGCTTCTGCTGCGGCTCCAACGTGGTGTCCTGTTCGGTTCCCCTGGCCTCAGACATCGAGCTCGTCCGCAACCGTGCGCAGGATGGCCGCGATCTTGTGGCCGTGGGCGGGATCCGGGTAGTGGCCCCGGCGCAGGCCGTTGGACATGCCGTCCAGCAGGCGGATGAGGTCCTCGGTGAGCCCGGCCATATCCTCAGCGGGCTTGCGCGTGTTGCGCGCGACCGACGGCGGCCTGCTCAGGATCGTGGCCGAGAGCGCCTGGGCACCGCGCTTGCCGTCCGCGATCCCGAAGTCCATCCGGGTCCCGGGCTTCACGGTGGTGACCCCCTGGGGCAGCGCCGACGAATGCAGGAACACTTCCTGGCCGTCGTCGGTGGCCAGGAAACCGAAACCCTTGTCTGCGTCGAACCACTTGACCTTGCCCGTGGGCACCGGGATCACCTCAGTCTCTCGTCACTGCGTCTGCGCCTGGTGCGTCCCCGTGCTGCGGTGGACGCGGTGGCTTACGAAGTCAACAGCCTATCTCCCCGGCGGCGGGCGCCGCCCCTGATTCAACCCACCGCGTAACGGGACCTTGCTACCTTAGGGCCATGCCTGACTCCGCCGCCTCCACCGTCTCCCGCTCCGCACCGGAGGCCCCTCCCCGGGGGATCTCCACGCTCCTGCTCGTCGCCCTGGTGCTCGCCGTGCTGTGCGCCCTCTCGCTCGTGACCGTGCTCGTGGCGGCCGCGGGTGGGCACGTGATCTGGGCGGGCTTCACGCTCTTCCCCGCGATCTGCTTCCCCATCGCCTTCCTGCTGATGTGCGTCGAGCTGCTGCGCGGGGCACGACGTCGCGCGCGGACCTGATCCCGCCCGTCACGAGCTTCCAGAGTCTCTCCGGGGTGGGAACAGACTGCACACAGGAAACTTGGAGATACTGAACACCGTGAATGCGAAAACTCCCGAAGCGAAGCTGCTCGTCGTCGACGACGAGCCCAACATCCTCGAGTTGTTGGCCACCTCCCTGCGATTCGCGGGCTTCGACGTGGTCACCGCGGCCAACGGCCGCGACGCCCTGCTCAAGGCAGAGGCCGAGGAACCCGATCTGGCCGTCCTGGACGTCATGCTCCCGGACATCGACGGCTTCTCCGTGACCCGCAAGCTGCGGGCCGCCGGGCGGCAGTTCCCCATCCTGTTCCTCACGGCCAAGGACGACACCGACGACAAGGTCGCGGGCCTGACCGTGGGCGGTGACGACTACGTGACCAAGCCCTTCAGCCTGGACGAGGTCGTCGCACGCATCCGCGCGGTGCTGCGCCGCACCCAGCCGCTCGAGGAGGAGGACTCCCGCCTGAAGGTGGACGACCTCGTCCTCGACGACGACGCCCACGAGGTCTTCCGCGGCAACCGCGAGATCGACCTGTCCCCCACCGAGTTCAAGCTGCTGCGCTACCTCATGCTCAACCCCAACCGGGTGCTGTCCAAGGCCCAGATCCTGGACCACGTGTGGGAGTACGACTTCAACGGGGACGCCTCCATCGTGGAGTCCTACATCTCCTACCTGCGCCGCAAGATCGACAACGATCCCGAGCAGCCCTCCCTGATCCACACCAAGCGCGGCGTGGGCTACCTGCTGCGCTCCTCGGACAAGCGGCACTGATCCGTTGAACCTCCTGGCCCGCCGGTTCCGCACCGCGTCCCTGCGCTCGCAGCTCATGGCCCTCACGGGGGTGCTGCTGGCCATCAGTGTCCTGGTGACCACGCTGGTCGCGGTATCGGTGCTGCGGGACAGCCTCGTCGCGAACATCGACGACGAGCTGCGCGCCTCCATCCCCACCGTTGCCCCCGTGCTCACGAGCGCGCTGCAGGGTGAGGTGAACACCCCGGTGTCCAACTCCGGGTTCCTGCTGGACGCGGACGGCAACGTGATCGCCACGGCCCGCAGCGGCTCCGGCAACTCGGCCCAGCAGTCCACCCCGGACCTCGAGGGCATGACGCTGGACTACGTGCGCGCCCACGAGGGTGAGGCCAGGACGGTGGGCTCCGTGGGCTCCTCGGAGCGCAAGTGGCGCATCGTCTCGGCCAAGCTGACCATGTTCGACATGTCCGTGGTGGTCGCGCAGCCCCTGGACCGCACCACCGCGATCATCTCCGGCGTGGGGCTGCTGACGTTCAGCTTCGGGCTGGCCACGCTGCTCGCCGCCATGACGGTGGGCTGGGTCATGGTCACGCGCGCGTTCCAGCCGCTGCGCCAGGTGGAGGCCACCGCGGCCCGGATTGCGGACGGAGACCTCTCCCAGCGCATGGAGGGGTACAACCCGCAGACGGAGATCGGCCAGCTCTCGGCCTCCCTGAACGCCATGCTGGGTCACATCGAGGACGCCTTCGACGCGCGCACCCGCTCCGAGACCAAGCTGCGGCGCTTCGTGGCGGACGCCTCCCACGAGCTGCGCACCCCGCTCGTGACCATCCGCGGGTACTCCGAGCTCTACCGCCACGGTGCGCTGCAGACCCCCGAGGACGTCGGCAAGGCCATGGACCGCATCGAGTCCGAGTCCAAGCGCATGACGCAACTCGTGGAGGACCTGCTGATGCTTGCGCGCCTGGACGAGCGCCGTGTGGCCACGAACCGCCACGTGGACCTCCTGCACCTCGCCTACGACGCCGCCTCGGACGCCCACGCCACGGCGCCGGACCGCGCCGTGGTCGTCCGCGGCCTGGAGGACTCCACGCCCGAGGCGGCGTGGGTGCACGGGGACGAGTCCAAGCTGCGGCAGGTCGTGGCGAACCTGCTGACCAACGCGCTGCGCTACACCCCGGCGGGCACTCCGCTGGAACTCGCGGTGGGCCTGGAGCCCTCGGTGGACGGCACGTTCACCTCCGTCCTGCAGGTGCGGGACCACGGGCCCGGGATCCACGGGCAGGACGCCGAGCGGGTCTTCGAGCGGTTCTACCGCGCGGACTCCTCCCGCACGCGCGAGACGGGCGGCACGGGACTGGGGCTGTCGATCGTCGCGGCGGTCATCGAGCAGCACGACGGCACCGTGAAACTCTCGGAGACCAATGGCGGCGGTGCCACCTTCACCGTGCGGATCCCGCACTCGGCTCCTGTGGACCACGCCTCCGAGGACTCCTGAGTCCCCAGCCCGACCCGGTTTCGCTCCTGCGCGGCCGGCGCCTCCTCTAGCGTGACGGAACCGGCGCACCGCCGGGCACCACCACCGTTTCCGGGGAGGAACACCATGGCCCACTTCGTCGTCGACAGCGACACCATCGCCGCCAAGTCCCAGCAGGCCCACGGTCACATCGACCGGCTCAGCGCCGAGGTCAACGGCATGACCGGCACGCTCGCGGACCTGGAGGACTCGTGGACGGGCACGGCGTCCGCGAGCTTCCAGGAGGCGTTCCGCTCGTGGCGCTCCGCGCAGGCTCAGATGGAGCAGGCCGTGGCGCAGATCAACCAGGCGCTCGCAACCGCCGGAACGCAGTACGCGGAGACCGAGGCGGCCAACACCCGCATGTTCGCGGGTTGAACCGCGCTCACTCCTCCGCGGTGACCTGGTGGTAGCGCAGCAGCCACGGACCCATCTCGTTGTGCTGGTCCTCCCGGACCCACACCGAGCTGCGCCGGGTCACCGCGGCGGGGCCCTCCGCCCGGTAGCTCAGGTGGTACGCCACAGATCCCAGCGGAGTCACGCGGGTCTCGTCCACCGCCCCGGAGGCCCCCAGAACCTCCAGCACCGCATCGCCCGTGACCGAGCGGCCGCGCAGGTCCACGCACAGCGCATCTGCATGGAGGAACTCCACCGCCGTCTGCTGCTGCGCGGACGCGCCGATCACCAGGATCTCGCGCTGCACGGCCTCGGTGACGAGCTGGGACGCCAAGCCCCCGTTGCCGGAGATCCCGTTCGAGGGATCCTCCCCGGCCGACGCGGTCGCGGCCAGCTCTGAGAACAGGTCCGGCTGCTGGTCCGGGTCCGAGACGGTGCTCGCCGCGCGGGGTAAGGAGGGGCGGGGCGCTGAGGCCCCGGAGGCCTCGGCCCCGGATGCCCCGGGCGGGGGCGTTGCGACCCTGGCCGTGGGGCGTCCCGAGACGTGGGACCCAGCGGTCGGTGCGTCGGAGGTGCCCGCGGAGGAGCCGGGGGCGCCGCTCGTGCCGGGCACCGCAGCGTCGTCGTCGCGGAAACCGGGGCCCACGGGCATCTGGGCGGGCCCCGTCTTCTTCTGGTACGCCACCGCCATGGCGCGGGCGCGGTCGTCCGCGGCCTCGTTCAGCTCGTGGCCCGCGTGGCCCTTGACCCACTCGAAGGTGACGTCACGGCCGGCGAGTTCCTTGTCGAGCGCCTTCATGATCTCCACGTTGAGCACGGGTTTGCCGTCGCGCTTCTTCCAGCCCTTCTTCTTCCACCCGGGCATCCACTTGGTCACCGAGTTGATGACGTACTGGCTGTCGCACAGCACGCGCAGCGGCTCGTCCCTGCGGTGGCGGGTCTCCTCCAAGAGGTTCAGCACGGCCGTCAGCTCGCCCATGTTGTTCGTGCCGTGGGCCCAGCCGCCGGCCTTCCACGACGTGGGATCGATGTACCAGGCCCAGCCCGCGGGACCGGGGTTGCCGAGTGCGGAGCCGTCCGCGGCAGCGATGATCGTCATGCGCCCATCCTCGCAAAGCGCCCCGACACGCAGAACGCGCGGCACCCGCCCCACGACAAGGAGGACCCCGGACGCGCTGCACGCATCCGGGGTCCTCCTGCTCCGTCCACCCGGTGTGACCGGGCAGCGGCTCGCTCAGAAGAGCGAGATCACATCATGCCGCCCATGCCACCCATGGGATCGGCACCGGCGCCCGCACCGGCGGCCTCGGGCTCCGGCTTGTCGGCGACGACAGCCTCCGTGGTGAGGAACAGCCCGGCAATGGACGCCGCGTTCTGCAGCGCCGAGCGGGTGACCTTCACGGGGTCGTTGATTCCGGCGGCCATAAGGTCCTCGTACTGGCCGGTCGCGGCGTTGAGGCCCCAGCCGGTCTCGAGACCGCGCACCTTGTCGACCACGACGCCCGGCTCGAGGCCGGCGTTGAGGGCGATCTGCTTCAGCGGCGCGTCGATGGCGACCTTGACGATGTTGGCACCCGTGGCCTCGTCACCGGAGAGGTCCAGCGACTCGAAGACCTTCGCACCGGCCTGGATGAGGGCCACGCCGCCACCGGCGACGATGCCCTCCTCCACGGCAGCCTTGGCGTTGCGCACGGCGTCCTCGATGCGGTGCTTGCGCTCCTTGAGCTCCACCTCGGTGGCGGCACCGGCCTTGAGCACTGCCACGCCGCCGGCCAGCTTGGCCAGGCGCTCCTGCAGCTTCTCGCGGTCGTAGTCGGAGTCGGAGTTGTTGATCTCCGCGCGGATCTGCGCCACGCGGCTCTCGATCTCCTCCTGCGTGCCGGCACCGTCCACGATGGTGGTCTCGTCCTTGGTCACCACGACCTTGCGGGCCTGGCCCAGCATGTCGAGCGTGGCGGACTCCAGGGAGAGGCCGACCTCCTCGGTGATGACCTGGCCACCGGTGAGGATGGCGATGTCCGCGAGCTGCGCCTTGCGGCGGTCGCCGAAGCCGGGGGCCTTGACGGCCACGGACTTCACGGCACCGCGCATCTTGTTGAGCACGAGCATGGCGAGGGCCTCGCCGTCGACGTCCTCGGCGATGATCAGCAGCGGCTTGCCGGCCTGCATGACCTTCTCCAGCACGGGAACGAGGTCCTTCACGGCGGAGATCTTGGAGTTCACGATGAGGATGTAGGGATCCTCGAGGACGGCCTCCTGGCGGTCCGCGTCCGTGACGAAGTAGCCGGAGAGGTAGCCCTTGTCGAAGCGCATGCCCTCGGTCAGCTCGAGGTCCAGCCCGAAGGTGTTGGACTCCTCGACGGTGATGACGCCTTCCTTGCCGACCTTCTCCATGGCCTCGGCGATGAGCTTGCCGATCTCCGGGTCCGCGGCGGAGATGGACGCGGTGGCGGCGATCTCCTCCTCGGTCTCGATCTCCTTGGCGGAGGACAGCAGCTGCTCGGTCACCGAGGCGACGGCCTTCTCGATGCCGCGCTTGAGGGACAGCGGGTCCGCACCGGCGGCCACGTTGCGCAGGCCTTCCTTCACGAGGGCCTGGGCGAGCACGGTGGCCGTGGTGGTGCCGTCACCGGCGACGTCGTCTGTCTTCTTGGCGACCTCCTTGACGAGCTCGGCGCCGATCTTCTCGAACGGCTCCTCGAGCTCGATCTCCTTGGCGATGGAGACACCGTCGTTGGTGATGGTGGGGGCGCCCCAGGACTTCTCCAGGACCACGTTGCGGCCGCGGGGGCCGAGCGTGACCTTGACGGCGTCCGCGAGGGTGTTCAGTCCCTTCTCGAGACCGCGGCGTGCTTCTTCATCGAATGCGATCATCTTTGCCATGTGTTTCGTCCCTCCTGGACGGTTGACAAACAAGACGTGTCACCACGATGCCCGCGACGGACGGCGGGGCGGCGCGATCCTCACCGCGCCGCGTCCACCTCATCGTGATGTGGTTTCACCCGGGTGCCGAGGGCGGCCACCGGACCCGGTTAGCAGTCCACTCGACTGAGTGCTGAATCAATAGTGGCACCGGCGCGCGCGGCTCCGCAACCGAACCGGGATCCCGCACGGTGCATTTTCATCATGGGCTGAACGCGCCCGGCCCCTCAGGCCGCGGCGATGTCACCCGGGGCCGCGCGCGGCGTCGTCGTCGTGGCTGCCGCCGCCGCCCCACCGGGTTGCGGGGCGAGCGCCGAGGCGCCGGCCGGCGAGGGCGGCACGGACGCACCCTGCTCGGTGCGCGGCGCGTTCACGAAGCACACCGTCCCCAGCACGAGCGCGAGCACACCGGTCACGAGGATCGCGCGGAACTCGCGCCGCGAGCCGTTGCGGGCGTTCGGGTTGTGGCCCCGGTGCGCGCCCTGGCGGGCGCCGTCCTCGGGGACGTCGTCGAACTCGTCACGGGGGTACTCGCTCATGCTCTCGCTCTCCTGGACGGCGCGCGGTGGGGGTGTGCAGCTACGGCCCACTATCCCACGGGCACCCGGGAGTCCGCTCAGCGCGAGCGGGCCCGGCGCAGCCGCGAGATCAGCATGGGGGCGTGCCGGGCCGCGGCTTCCGAGGAGATCAGCGCGTTGAGCCGCTGGTAGTAGTGCACCGGGCTCAGCCCGAGGGTCGAGCGGATCGCGGACTCCTTGGCACCCCGGTACTTCCAGTGCTCGGCCTCGAGGTCCAGGATGGCGCGGTCCAGTTCGTCGAGCTCCGGCCCCGTGGTAGACATGAGCCCCACCCTAACGCGCGAGCCCAGGGCCCGCGCCCGCCGTCCACGCTGGAGGTCCACCGGTGAACGCACCGCGTCCGTTGCACGAGATCATGCACGAGGAGTGGGCCGAGGTGCTGCGCCCGGTGGAGCAGCAGATTCGCAGGATGGGCGAGTTCCTGCGTGCCGAGCACGCGCAGGGCCGCCACACGCTGCCCGCCGGGGAGAACATCTTCCGGGCGTTCCGCGAGCCCTTCTCCGCGGTGAAGGTGCTGATCGTGGGCCAGGACCCCTACCCCACGCCGGGCCACGCCATGGGGCTCTCGTTCTCGGTGGCCCCGGACGTCCGCCCCGTGCCGCGCTCGCTGAAGAACATCTACGCGGAGCTGCAGTCGGACCTGGGGATCACCCCGCCGGAGCACGGGGACCTCTCCTCGTGGTCCGGGCAGGGCGTGATGCTGCTCAACAGGGTGCTCACGGTGCAGGCCGGTGCCCCGGCGTCCCACCGCGGCAAGGGCTGGGAGGCCGTCACGGAGTGCGCGATCCGGGCCCTGGGCGCGCGCGAGCAGCCGCTCGTGGGGATCCTGTGGGGTCGGGACGCACGCGGGACGAAGCAGTGGCTCGGCGGGGCGCCCACCGTGGAGTCCGCGCATCCCTCGCCGCTCTCGGCCTCCCGGGGGTTCTTCGGCTCCCGCCCGTTCTCCCGCACGAACGAGCTGCTGCGCGAGCAGGGAGCGGAACCCGTCTCCTGGGGACTTCCTGGTTAGGACGACCTAAGCTGGAGTCATGACCAAGACCCCCGCACGTCCGCACAAACCGCAGCTGAACCTCACCGTCACCCAGCGCGTAGACCTCTCCCCGGGCATGGTCCGGGTGGTCTGCAGGATCGAGAACGCCGCGGAGTTCCAGGACGTCGAGCCCCCGGAGAAGTACGTCAAGCTGATCTTCTTCTCACGGGCCACGCTCGCGGACACGGCCTCTGGCGAGTTCCCCGACTACTGGCGGGCCCGCGAGACCGCAGCTCCCGCCGACCAGCCCGTCTCCCGCCACATGACCCTGCGCCGCACGGATCCCGAGGCCGGTGAGGTGTGGATCGACGTCGCCCTGCACGGTTCCGAGGGCTACGCGGGGCCGTGGGCGGCCGCCGCCGCACCCGGTGACCGCGTGGTCGCGCTCGGCCCCGGCGGCACGTGGGTCCCGGATCCCCGGGCCACGTGGAGCCTGTTCGCCGGGGACGACGCCGCCGTTCCCGCCGTGCTCGCGAACCTCGAGGCGATGCCCGCCTCCGCTCACGGGGAGGCCGTGCTCGAGGTGGCGGACGCGAGCCACGAGTTCGATCTCTCGGACGTCTCGATCCCTGAGGGATTCACGGTGCGCTGGGTGCACCGCGCAGACCAGGCCGCCGGCGAGCGCGCCCTGGTCCGGGGCATCGCGGACGCGGCGTGGCCCGAGGACGTGAGCGGGGTGCAGGCCTTCGTGCACGGCGAGCGGGAGACCATGAAGGCCGCGCGCCACGAGCTCTTCGAGGTCCGCGGCCTGGACCGCGCTCAGGTGTCGCTGTCCGGGTACTGGGCCGGCGGACGCACCGAGGACGTGTTCCAGGCGGAGAAGAAGCTGCCCGTGGGCAAGATCCTCTGAACCCCGCCGGTTCCTGAGCGGGGTGCGTGCCTGCGGGCGTGCCCGCACGGCCCGTGCAGGCGCCCGACGTCGGCACCTGCACGGGCCGCGTCCGTCCTCTCAGCGGCGCCGGTTGCGCCGCTGGGACAAGTGCTGCATCCGCTCGATGAACGGACGCATGAGGTACTTCGCCAGCACCACGCCGGCGGCCAGGAGCACGATGGACGCCATGGCGTTGAGCAGCTCGGTGATGCCCTGCCCGGCGGTCTGGTTCTCCACCGTGATCGCGTACATACCGCGGAACAGCGTGAGACCCGGCAGCAGGTAGGTCATGGCGGGGATGGCCAGGACCGCCTGCGGGATCCGCTCGCGCGCCGCGAGCAGCGCGGCCACGCAGCCGCTGACCACCGCGCTGACGCCCGTGGCCAGCCGGGTCCCGGGGTCCACCAGGCCGATCCCGTGGTAGACCAGCAGACCCGCGAACGCCGCCAGCACCGCCGGCAGGATGTGCCGCGGCTTCGCCTGCATGGTGACCGCGATCAGCACCACCGAGACCAGCATGAACACCACGTTCTGCAGGACGCCGGAGGGTGTGAAGCTGGACTGCGAGACGTCGATGCCCGGGACGTTGCCCACGCGGACGGTCAGCGTGATCCCGAGCGCGATCCCCGCCACGATCGCCAGGAACGCCATGGCCGTGGAGAGCAGCCGCCCCGCCGCAGTGACCGGGAAGCCGTTGATGGCGTCCTGCATGGTGGAGACCATGCGGGTGGTGGGCAGCAGCATGATGAGCCCACCGGCGATGACTCTCGGTGGGGACAGCTCCACCCCCAGGGCAGAGATCACCATGGCGCCCAGGGTCACGACCAGCGCGTTGGCCGCCAGGGAGAAGAACTCCGGAATCCGCCACCCTCCCAGCTTGGCGCCGACCAGTTGCACCAGGGTGGCCGAGCCCATGGCAACGACCGCCCCGACGAACGTGCCGCCCAGTGCGAGGGTCAGGGTGCCCGCCGCAAGAACGGTTGCGACCCACACCATCCACCGCGGATAGGGCTTGGGGTTGGCGTTGATCTGCTTGAGCTCCCGCTCGGCCTCGCGCAGAGGCATCTCGCCCTCGATGATGCGCGTCACGAGCTGGTGGGAGTCCGCCAGTCCGGCGTAGTTGTCCGTCCACGAGCGCACCACGCGCATCACCGTGTGGCTCGACGTCGTCGAGTCCCCCCACAGGTCCTGGTCCTCCCGGTGCCGGTCGCGGTCGTGGGAGGCCTTGCGGTGCTCCCCCGTGGTGCCGGGGACACCGTCGAAGGACGCCGTGGTGGGGTGCGCGGAGGAGCCGGCCTTCCTGGGGGCCTCGTCCACGCCGGGCAGCTTGCCCGTGGCAGTGGACTCCGCGACGTAGTTGATGGTCACGGACTGGTTGGTGATGTCCACGTCCAGGTTCTCCACCCCGTACGTGGCGCACACGGCGATGATCGCGTTCTCCACGTCCAGGGCGTCCGCGCCGTAGTGGAACATGGTCTCGGCCAGCCGCAGGGCGAAGTTCAGGGTGCGCCGGGCCTGCCGGTCCGTGCTGTCCCCGAACTTGCGCAGGTGCTGGAACGGGGTGGCGGTGAGCCGGTCCACCACCTTCATGGGCGCCGTGGGGGCGGTGTCCCCCTGCACGAGCGAGCGCAGCAGGGAGCGCGGCGCGCGGGCGGGCTTGACGCTGGCGGCCGGGTACGTGGCGCGCGGGATGGCTGTGGTGGCCGGGGCGATCTCGTGGACGACCGTCTCGGGCCGCTCCACCGGCGACGCCGCCGCGGCCGTGCTGCGGCGGGAGACGCCGCTGATGGGCTCGGTCAGCGCCGCGGGGACACCACTGCGGCGCTCGCCACCGGCTCGGTCCTCCGCGATCTGGCGGGGCGTGAGCACCGGCAGCGCGGTGGCCTTCGGTGAGGCCGTCCGCGGGGCGTGCGTCACGGACGACTGGGGCGACGACGCGGTCCCCGTCTCCGCGTGCAGGGCGGCGCTGCGGCGCTGGGCCTGCGCGGCCTGCTCCTCGGTGGGACGCGCGGCGGCGCGGACGCGACGGCGCGGGACAGTGCGGCGCACCGCACCGTGCAGCGCGGTGTCCCCACCGGGACCGAACGGTTTCACGTCCGCGCCCGCGGCGTCCCGGTCCTCACCCGAGGACGGGTACCCCTGGTGCGCCAGACGCGTCAGCTGATCGGTCACGCTCACGTCGGATGAACCTCCCCTGCCCCCGCAGGCACTGCTGGACTCTTATACGGTGACGCGCCCGCGGTGGCACCGCGAGCGCGCCGTGGTGGCGGGGTGTCCGCGCGGGACCGCCGCCGCTCAGTAGAACGGCTGGCCCGTGCGGCGCACCCAGAGCTGGCGCTGGACCTTCTCCGCCAGGTTCGTCCACACAGCGTATTTCGCCCGGCTGAGCGGCTGGTCCCAAACTCCTACGTAGTCCACGACAGTCTTCGTGAAGCTCGTCTTGAACAGGCCCAGACCGTAGTAGTGGTGCTCCTTGTTCTTGAGCTGGTCCGAGGGCGGGGTGCCGCAGAAGTCGTACTGGACGATCCCGTGGTCCTGCTTCAGGTCCGTGATCGCGCTCCACTGCACCAGGTGGGAGTCGCCGTACTGGCGGCGGCGGGGCTTGGAGCCGCCGTCCTTGTAGGTTCCCTTGTTCCCGTACGCGATCACGTAAGCACCCACCGAGGGCTTGCCGTCCTCGTACGTGAAGTACAGGCGGCCCTGACCGCGGTCCGCGAAGTTGTTCCAGAACGCCCTGTAGTACTCGTAGGAGCGCAGGTTGACCTTCGCGTTGCCCTGGCCCACGGAGTCCATCAGCGCGTACATGGCGCGCATGTTCTCCTCGGTGAGCGGCACCTGCTCCACCTCGCAGCCCTCGCGCATGGCGCGGCGCACCGCGTTGCGCCCGCGGGAATGCAGGGACTTCAGCAGGGCCTTCTCGTCCATGTCCGTGTCCAGCACGGCGGTGGAGTCGTTGGGCTGGATCTGGAAGGACTTCACCAGGCCGCAGCGGGCAAGCACACCGCTCGCGTAGTCCGAGGCGAGGATCTCCGGCTCGTACTTGATGGCGAACACGCCGTGGGCGGCGCCGGCCACGAAGCGCTCGTTCGCGGCCACGATGCCCGGCATGTCGTCCACGCTCTCCACGTCCGGGCCCTTGATCATGTACCAGAGCTTGCCCAGCGCCCGCACGGACTTCTCCAGCACCAGGTTGTAGCTGGGCTGCGAGCCGTCGGTGGGCTCGTAGACCACGTGGACCGGCTTCCAGCCGTGGTCCTTCTTGACCTCGGCGAACGCCTCCGACTGGAGCAGGTTGCCGCCGGAGGGGTTGGCCGTGACGTGGGAGTCCCACTCGGCCATTTCCTGGCCGGTCGCAAAACGTGCCGTGAATTCTCGCAAGGGTCTCTCAATCCTGTACCGCGGGCGTGCTCTGACCGTGCGCGGCGCCGCTGGGCAACGCCGTCGCCTCACATGCTATCTCCGACCTCAGGCGAGGCCCGGGTCGCGGCCCGTGGCGCCGTCCGCCGGGTCCACGTGGTCGGTCTCGGACTCCGGGGCGGGATCCTGCGTGGTGTGCTGCGCGCCGGCCTCCGTGCCGGGGCGGCCCTCGGGACGGCCGGAGGCCGCAGGAGCGGGCTGCGCGGCGTCGTCGTAACCCGCTGCCGACGCCGCCGTGCCCGCCCGGGTGCCGGGGGCGGCTGCGTCGTTGCCGGCCTTCCGCCCCGCCGTGACCAGCTCGGGTGCCCGGTCCGCCTCCGGAACGACCCCGCCGGGGCTCAGGGGGCTGCGGTCGTGGAAAACGTACTTGCCCGGGTGCCCCGCGGTGAAACGGTCCGGGTCCGCGAAGCGCCAGTCCTCACCCCAGCCGCCCTCCACCCCGTCGAAGAGCTCGCCGGGCTGCAGCCAGCGGTAGAGGGACTCGTAGGAGATGCTCTGCGTGGCCGTGACCTTGCGGCGCAGCATCTCGCGCGTGAGCTCCTCGGGGTGTTCGCAGCCCATCGTGGAGATGATCTGCCCGGCCTCCTGCACGGTGAGGCGGTGGTAGCGCTCCACGCGCTCACCCTTGTCCGCCACGTCCAGGGCCTTGTAGAGCCGAGGGTTCTGGGTGGTCACGCCCACCGGGCACTTGTTCGTGTGGCACGCCTGGGCCTGGATGCAGCCCACCGCCATCATCATCGCGCGGGCGCTCATGCAGAAGTCTGCGCCCTGGATGATGTGGCGCACGATGTCGTGGCCGGACGTGATCTTGCCCGCGCAGCCGAGCTTGATGCGGTCCCGCAGCCCCGAGCCCACGAGGGCGTTGTGCATCAGGATCAGCCCCTCCACGAGCGGGGTGCCCACGTGGTCCTGGTACTCCAGCGGAGCAGCGCCGGTGCCACCCTCGGAGCCGTCCACGATGATGAAGTCCGGGGTCACGCCCTCCTCAATCATGGCCTTGCACATGGCCAGGACCTCCACGCGAGAGCCCACGCACAGCTTGAAGCCGATGGGCTTGCGGTCCGAGAGCTCCCGCAGCTCGGCGATGAAGCGCACGAGCTCGCGCGGGGTGGTGAACGCGGAGTGGCTCGCCGGGGAGATGCACGTCTGGCCCACGGGCACGCCGCGCGCCTCGGCGATCTCCTCGGTCACCTTGGCCCCGGGGAGCACGCCGCCCAGGCCGGGCTTCGCACCCTGCGAGAGCTTGATGTTGATGGCCTTGACCTGCGGCAGGGTGGCCTTCTTGCGGAAGACCTCCGGATCGAAGTTGCCGTCCGCGTCCCGCGTGCCGAAGTAGCCGGAGCCGAACTCCCAGAAGATGTCCGCGTCGTGCGCGAGGTGGTACTTCGTGAGCCCGCCTTCGCCGGTCTCCTGCGCGAAGCCGCCCAGCGCCGCACCCTTGTTCATGGCGAGCACCGCGTTCTTGGACAGCGAGCCGAAGCTCATGGAGGAGATGTTGAGCAGGGAGGCGTCGTAGGGCCGGGTGCAGTCCGGGCCACCCAGGCGCACGCGGTGCTCGTCCTCCGGCGCCGCCTTGGGCGCGATGGACTGCACGAAGTACTCGTAGCCGGGCGCGTTGACGTCCAGCTCGGTGCCGAAGGCCTTGTCCCCCTTGAAGCCCTTGGCCCGGGAGTACACGAGCGAGCGCTGATCGCGGTCGAACGGCCTGCCGTCCCAGTTGCGCTCGATGAAGTACTGCTGGATCTCGGGTCGGATCTTCTCGAGCATGAAGCGCATGTGCCCCAGCACGGGGAAGTTGCGCAGGATCGAGTGCCGGCGCTGCGTGGCGTCGGCGATGCCCACGAGCAGCAGGGCGAGCAGCACCGCCGCGAGGATCCACCAGCCCCACGGGCCGAGAACCGCGGCGAGAACCGCGAAAAGGGTCGCCGCGGCGAGACCGGAGATGATCAGTGAACGAACCATGCCGGTCAGGCTACCCCCGCACGGACGAGGCCGGGCCCCCGTGACGGGTGCCCGGCCTCACCGGTGTGCGGGGCGGATCACTCGGCGTCGAGGTCCGTCTCGATGATCCCGGCCAGGTGCTCGAGCGCCTCCTCGGCGCCGTCGCCCTCGGCCGCGAGGACGACCTTGTCCCCGTGGGAGGCCCCCAGGGACATCAGGGACAGCACGGACGAGGCGTCCATGCCCTCCTCGGCATCCTCACCCTCCGAGCGGATGGTAATCTCCAGGTTCTCGTACTCCCCGGCGGCCTCGGCGAAGATCGCCGCGGGTCGCGCGTGCAGGCCCACTCGGGAGGCCACGGTCGCAGTGCGTTCGGTCATTGTCAGCTCCTTGTTCGTCGTGCATCGGTGGTCGGTCTGGTGCGGTGCCGCCGACCCGTCGCAGGACGGTGGTCCCGCCGGGGTCACAGCCCCAGTTCGGCCAGCACGGGCAGCTGGGCCCGCACCGTGTCCTTCGCCTCGTGGGCGCTCGTGGCGTGCACGGCGAGCTCGGCCAGGCGGCGTGCCTCGGCGAGGTCCACCCCGCGCAGCACGGCCGCGACGGCCGCGAGGGACCGCGGGCTCATGGACAGCGTGTCCACCCCGAGTCCCACGAGGACGACGGCGAGCGCCGGGTCCGCGGCGGCCTCGCCGCACACGCCCACGTGCTTGTGCGCGCCCCCGAGCTCGGTGGCCGCCGCGGCGCCCTGGGCCGTGGCCCGGATCATGCGCAGCACAGCCGGCTGCCAGGGCGAGTTGAGCTCCGCGAGGGAGCCCAGCATGCGGTCCGCGGCCATCGTGTACTGGGTGAGGTCGTTGGTGCCCAGGGACACGAAGTCCACGCGCTCCAGGATCTGCTCGGCGGTGATCGCTGCGGCGGGGGTCTCGACCATGACGCCGCCGACCCGCAGCCCGGCGGCCACCACGAGGTCGTGGAAGCGCGCGGCCTCCTCGACGGTCGCGATCATCGGTGCCATGACCCACACCTCGGCGGTGCTGCGCTGCTGCGCCACTCCGATCGCCTCGAGCTGGCGCTCGAGCACGCCCGGGGTGGTCCAGTCGGTGCGGTAGCCGCGCACGCCCAGGGCCGGGTTCGGCTCCGTGGCGTCCGTGAGGAACGGCAGGGGCTTGTCCGCGCCGGCGTCGAGCGTGCGCACCACGACCTTGCGACCGGGGAACGCCTCGAAGACCTCGGCGTAGGCGTCCGCCTGCTCGTCCACGGTCGGTTCGCTGTCCCGGCCCAGGAAGCAGAACTCGGTGCGCAGCAGGCCCACGCCCTCGGCACCGGCCTCCGCGGCGGCCCGGGCGTCGTCGCCGGTGCCCACGTTGGCGAGCAGCGGGACGGCCGTGCCGTCGGAGAGGACGCCGCCGCCGTCGAAGGACGCGAGCTGCTCGGAGGCGCGCTGCCACGCGAGCACGGCGTCCCGCTCGGCGTCGCCCGGCGCCACGACCACGGTGCCCGTGGCCCCGTCCACGAAGACGGAGGCCCCGCCGGCCACGTCCAGCACGCCGTCGACCGCGACGACCGCCGGCAGCCCCAGGTTGCGGGCCAGGATGGCCGTGTGGGACTGCGGGCCACCGGACTGCGTGACCAGGGCGATCACGACGTCCGGGTCGAGCACCGCGGTGTCCGCGGGCGCGAGGTCCTCGGCGGCCAGCACGAACGGCTCGCGGCGCTGCGGCACGCCCGGCGCGTCCTCGCCGCGCAGCTCGGCGACGATGCGCGCCCGGACGTCCTCGATGTCCGCCGCGCGCTCGGCCATGTAGCCGCCCATCGCGCGCATCTGGTCCGCGTAGGCGGTGGCGGCCTGCCACAGGGCGCGCTCGGGGCTGAGCCCCTGCTCCGTGACGAGCTTGCCCGCGTTCTTCACGAGCGCCTTGTCACCGGCCATCAGCGCGGTGGCCTTGAGGACCTCCGCCGCGGACTCGGACCGTGCCCTGGCGGCGCGCTCCTTGAGCCCGGCCTTGACGGCGAGCGCGGCGGCCTTGAGCCGGTCGGTCGCGGCCTCGGGGTCGCCCTCGAGGGGATCGCCCTCAGGGGGCTCGCTGACGGCGGGGGCCATGTGCACCAGCGGCGCGATCACGCGCCCCGGGCTCACGCCCACGCCGTGCAGCTCGTCGCGCGCGCCGGCCTCGGTCTTCACGGTGTTCTCGCTCACTGTGCTCACGCCTCCACCGTCTGCTTGGTCTGCGGCACGCCGGGAACGTCCGCCACGTGCTGCTTCACGTTGCCCACGCGCTTGAGGAGCGTCACCACCACGCCGGTGACCACGGTGCCCACCAGGATCGACGCCACGAACGCCAGCGGGTTGCCGATGACCGGCAGGATCCAGATGCCGCCGTGCGGGGCGGCGGAGGTGACACCGAACGCCATGCACAGGGCACCGGTCACGGCGCCGCCCAGCATGGTCGAGGGGATCACGCGCAGCGGGTCCGCCGCGGCGAACGGGATGGCACCCTCCGAGATGAAGGACGCCCCCAGCAGCCACGAGGTCTTCCCGTTCTCACGCTCCGCAGCGGTGAAGTACTTGCGGCCCAGGACCGTGGAGGCCAGGGCCAGGCCCAGCGGGGCCACCATGCCGGAGGCGATGACCGCGGCCATGATCTCCTGCGGGGCGGTGTTGGTCGCGGTCGCGGCGCCGAGGCCGGCCACCGCGAACGAGTAGGCCACCTTGTTGATGGGCCCGCCCAGGTCGGAGCACATCATGAGGCCGAGCACCGCGCCCAGGGCCACGGCGGACGCGCCGCTCATTCCGGAGAGCAGCCCGGTCAGCCACGTCATGAACGCCGCGATGGGACCGCCGATGAACAGCAGCAGCAGACCGCCCGCGAAGAGCGAGGCCAGCAACGGGATGATCACCACGGGCATCAGCGAGCCGAGCCAGCGGGGCAGCTTGGGCAGGGTCAGCCAGTACGCGCACAGCCCGGCCAGCAGACCGCCCACGATGCCGCCGATGAAGCCCGCACCCATGAAATTGGCAACGAGGCCGGCGGTGAAGCCGGGGGCGATGCCCGGCCGGTCCGCGAGCCCGTAGGCGATGTAGCCCGCGAGCGCCGGGACCAGCAGGCTCATGGAGAGGTTGCCGATCTTGAACAGCACCGCGCCCAGGTACATGGACAGGGAGACGTCCCCGAGGTTGCCGAGGGTCACGGTGCCCAGGATGTCATCCGCCTGCTGCGCCACGCGCACGGGGTCCGCGATGATGAACGCGATGGCCATGAGCAGACCACCCGCGGCCACGAACGGGATCATGTAGCTCACGCCCGTCATCACGGCCTTGCGGATCCGGGTGCCCCACCCCTCGCTGCCGGTCATCCCGGCATCCGCCTGGGAGCCGTCCCCGATGACCTGCGGCGCACGCGGGTCGTCCGCGGCCGCGATGGCCTCCTGGATCATCTCCCGCGGCTCGTCGATGCCGCGCTTGACCGCGGAGGCGATGTACGGCAGACCGGCGAAGCGGGAGCGGTCCCGCACGTCCACGTCCGTGGCGAAGATGACGGCCTCGGCGTCGGCGATGACCTTGGGGTCCAGCCGCGTGGCCCCGGAGGAGCCCTGCGTCTCGACCTGCAGGTCCACGCCCATCTCCTCGGCCGTGTTCGTCAGGGCGTCCGCGGCCATGTAGGTGTGGGCGATGCCGGTGGGGCACGCGGTCACGGCCACGAGTCGGCGCGTGCCGGACGCGGCCGCGGCGGTGTCCGGCACGGCGGTCGTGGCGGTCTCTCCCGCCGACGCCGCCGTCCCGGCCGCCGCGCCTGCTCCGGCAACTCCGGCAGCAGCACCGGTTCCGGCAGCGGCACCGGCCCCCGCCTGCGCGGTGCCGGCGGCGGTGGATCCCGCGGACCCCGCGGCGTCGCCGGATCCGGCGGTGCTCGCGGTGGTGTCCGCCGAGGCCTCCTCGGCCGGGGGTGCGAGTCCGAGGGCGCGGTCCACGATGTCCACGACCTCCTGCGGCGTCTGCGCGGCGCGCAACGAGGCCACGAAGGGCTTCTTCATGAGCGAGCGGGCCAGCTTGGAGAGCAGCTTGAGGTGCTCCTGGTCCGCGCCGGCGGGTGCCGCGATGAAGAACACGATGTCCGCGGGGCCGTCCTTGGCTCCGAAGTCCACGGCCCGGGCGAGCCGGGCCATCACCAGGGTCGCCTCGGTCACCGCCTCCGAGCGGCAGTGCGGGATCCCGATGCCACCGGGGATGCCCGTGGCGTTCTTGGCCTCGCGGGCCAGGGCATCCGCGGCCAGGGAATCCGTGTCCCGCGCACGCCCCTCCGCGTGGACGGTCGCCGCGAGGGCACGGATCACGCTGTCCGTGGATCCGCCCAGGTCCCGGTCCAGCAGGACCAGTCCGGGGTTGATGAGATCTGACATGTCAGGCTCCTTGGCTGCGTCCCGTGGGGCGCGCTGGTGTGGTCAGGATCGGGGGTCTGTGGGGGCGGGTCCGGAGGGGTCTCCGGCGGTCCGCGGGCTGGTGGGTGCGGCAGCTGCCGCGGGCTCGTGCGCCTGCGGCGCGGTGGCCGGGCCCGCCGGGGACGACGCCGCGGCGTCGTCAGCTGCGCTCCCCGCGGCGAGGGCGAGCGGCGGCAGACTGAGGTCCGTGACGTGCACGGCCTCCGGCCGCGTCTGGGCCACGGTGGGCATCTGCGTGCCGGGCAGCGACGCCGCGGCGGAACCGTGGGCGACCGCCTGGCGCAGGCACTCGCTCGGGGAGTCGCCGCGCTGGGAGGCCACGAGGTAGCCGGTCAGTGCGCTGTCCCCCGCACCCACGGTGGAGCGGACGGTGACGGGCTCGTGGACGGCGTGCCACGCGCCCTCGGCGGTCACGAGCACGGCGCCGTTGCCACCCAGTGTGCACAGCACCGCGCCCACGCCGCGGGCCACAAGCTCGCGCGCGGCCTCGGCGGCGGCCTTCGGATCGGCCTCGAAGGCCGCGCCGTCGGTGCGTCCGAGGGACTCCGCCAGCTCGAAGCCGTTGGGCTTGATGACGTCCGGAAGCACCGGCAACCCCGGGGCCAGCGCCTCGAAGAGCGGAGCGCCGGAGGTGTCCAGGGCCAGCAGGGGTGCGGCGGCACCCAGGGCGCCCTTCACGCGTGCCGCGAGGACCGCGTAGACGTCCGGGGCAGGACCGGGAGGCACGGAACCGGCGCACACGAGCCACGAGGCACCCGGGCCGCGGCGCACGATCCGCTCCACGATCCGCTCCACGGTGTCCTCGTCGACCGGGGGGCCCGGCTCGTTGATCTTGGTGGTGGTGCCATCCGGCTCGGTGATGGTGATGTTCGAGCGGATGGCCGCACCGATCGGCACGTTCTCGTAGCGCACGCCCGCGGCGTCGAGGCCGGTGAACAGCGGGTCCGAGGAGTCGCCCGGTGCGAGCGCCACGGTCTCCTCGCCGCTGGCCGCCAGCGCCCGGGAGATGTTCACGCCCTTGCCGCCGGGATCCTGGCGGGTCCCGCTCGCGCGCTGCACCTCCCCCCGCTGCAGCGGCTGCGAGAGGTCCACCGTGCGGTCCACGGAGGGGTTGAGGGTCACGGTGATGATCATGCGAGGACCACTTCCACATCGGCGTCTTCGAGGGCTCGGGCCAGGTCCCCCACGGGGGCCCGGCCCGTGATGAACGTGTCGATCTCTTCGAGGGAGCAGAACCGGGTGAGCGTCTCCTGGTCCTGCTTGCTGGCGTCGCACAGGACCACCACGCGCCGCGCGGCCCGCACGATCGCCGCCTTGACCACGGCCTCGATGGGGTCCGGGGTGGACAGGCCGAACTGTGCGTGGGCCCCGTTGCAGCCCACGAACGCGAGGTCGGGGCGCAGCTGGTCGTAGTGCTGGACGGCCCGGGAGCCGGTGGCGGCGGAGGTGAGCTTGCGGATGCGCCCGCCCACGAGCTCCAGACCCACGCCCTCGGCCTCCGAGAGCTTCGCGGCGATGTGTAGCGCGTGGGTGATGATCAGCTGCTCCTGGCCACCGGCCAGGTGGTTGTCACGGGAGAGCAGCAGCTCCGCGAGCGCCTCGACCGTGGTTCCCGCGTCCAGCACCACGGCACCGGCACCGGCCTGCTCGAGCAGCTCCAGGGCCCTGCGCGCGATGCTTCGCTTCTCCACCGCGGCCAGGCGCTGGCGGGAGTCCATGCCCTGCTCACCGCTCGTGGACTGGTCCACGGACACTGCCCCGCCGTGCACGCGGCGCAACCTGCCCTCGGACTCCAGGACCGCGAGGTCCCGGCGGACGGTCTCCATGGTGACCTCGAGCCGGCGGGCGAGCTCGGCACCGCTCACGCGTCGCTCGCGGACCACGGTCCGGGCGATCTCCTCGTGGCGCTCTGCTGCGAACATCTTCACCTCACGGACGGGGGTGACGGCGGTGACATCCCCTCTAAATGTGAGCTTATGTCTGTTTATGTGGTTTTACCAGCCCCTACCCCACATTCACCGGGGCGAGTGGTCCCACCGTGTCTCCGGGCGCGCATATATTGGCCGGACCAGCCCTCGCGCCGTCGGCGCCCCGCGTCAGGATCCTCCTCTATGTCGCTGTTGCGTCTGCTCCGCACCTCCACCCGCCCCTACCTTCCGTGGGTCGTGGGTGTCCTGGTGTTCCAGCTGCTCTCCACCATAGCCACCCTCTTCCTTCCGAGCCTCAACGCCCGGATCATCGACGACGGCGTGGCCCGCGGGGATACGGACTTCATCTGGCGCACCGGCGCCCTCATGCTGGCGGTCGCGCTGGGCCAGATCGTCACCGCCGTCGCCGCCGTGTGGTGCGGGGCACGCACGGCCATGGGCGTGGGCCGGGACCTGCGCCGGGACGTCTACCGCCGGGTCGGCGCGTTCAGTGCCCGCGAGGTCGGCGCCTTCGGAGCGCCCTCGCTGATCACCCGCAACACCAACGACGTCCAGCAGATCCAGATGCTCACACTGATGACCCTGAACTTCATGGTCATGGCGCCCATCATGTGCATCGGCGGGATCGTGATGGCCCTGCGCGAGGACGCCGGGCTGTCCTGGCTCGTGTGGGTCTCCATCCCGGTCATGGGGGTGCTGCTCGGCGTGCTCATGGCCAAGCTGATGCCGTGGTTCCGCACCATGCAGGAGCGCCTGGACGGCATCAACGGGGTGCTGCGCGAGCAGATCACCGGCATCCGGGTGATCCGGGCCTTCGTGAAGGAGCCGTTCGAGACCCAGCGCTTCCGCCGCGCCAACCAGGACCTCACGGAGATCTCGCTGCGGATCGGCGCCCTGTTCGTGCTGATGTTCCCCGTGGTCAACATGATCATGCACGGCGCCACCGCGGCCGTCCTGTGGTTCGGTGGCCACCGCGTGGACCAGGGCCTGATCCAGATCGGTGCGCTGACCGCCTTCCTGCAGTACATGCTGCAGATCCTGACCTCCGTGATGATGGCCAGCTTCATGTTCATGATGGTCCCGCGCGCCATCGTGTGCGCCGAGCGCATCTGCGAGGTCCTGGACACCGAACCCAGCATCCACCCGCCGCAGCACCCGGCCACGGCGCCGGAGCCCCGGGGCAGGCTGCGCTTCGACGGCGTCTGCTTCCGCTACCCCGGCGCCGAGGAGCCGGTGCTCGACCAGATCGACTTCGCCGCGGAGCCCGGCACCACCGTGGCCGTGGTGGGAGCCACGGGCTCCGGCAAGACCACCCTCGTGAGCCTGATCCCCCGGCTGTTCGATCCCGTGGCCGGGCGGGTGCTGCTCGACGACGTCGCCCTGCCGGACTACGCGCCCGAGGACCTCGCCGGCCGCGTGGGGCTCGTGCCGCAGAAGGCGTTCCTGTTCTCGGGGACCGTTGCGGAGAACCTGCGCTTCGGCCGCGAGGACGCCACGGACGAGGAACTCTGGGAGGCCCTGCGGGTGGCCCAGGCCGAGGACTTCGTGCGCGCCATGCCGCACGGCCTGGAGTCCTCCGTGGCCCAGGGCAGCACCAACGTCTCCGGCGGTCAGCGCCAGCGGCTGAGCATCGCCCGCGCGATCGTGGCCCGCCCCCGCGTGTACGTCTTCGACGACTCCTTCTCCGCCCTGGACGTCGCCACGGACGCCGCCCTGCGCGCGGCCCTGCGCCCGGTCACCCGGGACGCCACCGTGGTCACCGTCGCCCAGCGCGTGTCCACCATCGCGGACGCGGACCTCATCCTGGTCCTTGAACACGGGCGCATCACGGCCCGCGGCAGCCACGACGAGCTGCTGGAGACCAGCCCCACCTACCGCGAGATCGTGAGCTCCCAGCTCACGGCGGAGCAGAGCACCGGAGGCGACCTGTGAGCGAGACCCCCCAGCCGGCCGCGAAGCCGCAGAAGTTCTGGTCCTCGGCCCTGCGCCTGCTCGGACTGCTCTCGCCCCACCGCGCGGCACTCGCCGTGGTGGTGGGCTCCGTGGTGGGCTCGGTGCTGCTCGGCGTCTTCGCCCCGCGCGTGCTCGGCCGCGCCACGGACGTGATCTTCGCCGGCGTCGTCGCCCGCTCCCTGCCCGCCGGCACGGACCAGCGCCAGGCAGAGGCCATGCTGCGCTCCCAGGGCCAGGACACGTACGCGGACATGGTCTCCCGCATGGACCTCGTGCCCGGCCAGGGCGTGGACTTCCAGCGACTGGGGACCCTGATCCTCGTGGTGCTCGCCATGTACCTGCTGGCCTCCGCCCTGATGTGGCTGCAGGGCTACGTGCTCAACCGCGTGGTCATGCGGGTCGTCTACGACCTGCGCGCGGAGATCGAGCGCAAGCTCAACGCCTTGCCCCTGAGCTACTTCGACACCCGCCAACGCGGGGACGTGATGTCCCGCGTGACCAACGACGTCGACAACATCCAGACCGCCCTGCAGCAGACCTTCGCGCAGCTCGTGCAGAGCGTGCTCACGGTGCTGGGCATCGTGGTGATGATGTTCGCGGTCTCGTGGCAGCTCGCCCTCGTGGCACTGCTGGCCCTGCCGCTGTCCGCGGTGGCCGCCGGCGTGATCGGCTCGCGCTCCCAGAAGATGTTCACCCGCCAGTGGAAGGCCACGGGCGCGCTCAACGGCCACATCGAGGAGTCCTTCTCCGGCCACGAGCTCGTGCACGCCTACGGACGGGAACGGCAGATGCAGGCACGCTTCGACGAGCGCAACGAGGACCTCTACCGCGCCGCGTTCGGAGCGCAGTTCCTCTCCGGGACGATCATGCCGGTGATGCAGTTCATCTCCTACCTCTCCTACGTGGGGATCGCGGTGCTCGGCGGTCTGCGCGTGGCCTCCGGACAGCTCACGCTCGGTGACGCCACCGCGTTCATCCAGTACTCCCGCGAGTTCACGCAGCCGCTGTCCCAGATCGCCGGCATGGCCAACCAGCTGCAGTCCGGCATCGCCTCCGCCGAGCGCACGTTCGAGCTTCTCGACGCCCCGGAGCAGGAGCCCGAGACGCCCACCGCGCGGCTGCCGGAGCGGCTGCGCGGCGAGGTGCGCTTCGAGCACGTGGACTTTTCCTACGACAAGACCGGACTGGCCGCGGGCGAGCCGCCCATGATCGAGGACCTCTCGCTCCATGCCTCCCCCGGGCGCACAGTGGCCATCGTGGGGCCCACGGGCGCGGGCAAGACCACGCTCGTGAACCTGGTGCTGCGCTTCTACGAGATCGACGCCGGGCGCATCCTCCTGGACGGCATCGACATCCGGGACCTCGCCCGGGACGATCTCCGTTCCCAGGTGGGCATGGTGCTGCAGGACGCCTGGCTGTTCACCGGCAGCATCATGGAGAACATCCGCTTCGGCCGCCAGGACGCCACGGACGAGGAGGTCGTGGCCGCGGCGAAGGCCACCTACGTGGACCGCTTCGTGCGGGCCCTGCCGGAGGGCTACGACACCGTGCTCACCGAGGACGAGACCTCGGTCTCCGCCGGCGAGAAGCAGCTCATCACGATCGCCCGTGCGTTCCTCTCCCAGCCCTCCCTGCTGATCCTGGACGAGGCCACCTCCGCGGTGGACACCCGCACGGAGCTGCTCGTCCAGAAGGCCATGGCCGCCCTGCGCGAGAACCGGACGTCCTTCGTGATCGCCCACCGGCTCTCAACCATCCGGGACGCGGACACGATCGTCGTCATGGAGGCGGGGCGGATCGTGGAGCAGGGCTCGCACGCGGAGCTCATCGCCCGGGACGGCGCGTACGCCCGGCTCTACCGCGCGCAGTTCTCGGACGGCGCGGACGCCCCGCCCGAGCAGCCGACGACGACGCCGCCGGACGTCCCGGCGCCGTGACGGCCGGGACGTCGGACCGGTGGCAATCACCACCGGGCGCGTCTACGGTTGACGTGACCGGCCACCCCCACAGATCGGATGCTGTCGTGACCAACTTTGCCAACGTCGAACGCCGTCACCTCGCGGCCCTGCTGCGACGCGTGGGCCCGGATGCCCCCACGCTGTGCGAGGGGTGGGTCACCCGCGATCTCGCCGTGCACCTGGCCGTGCGGGACGCCCGCCCGGACGCCATCCCGGGGCTGCTCTCCCCCAAGCTCCCGGTGCTCGGCAAGCACGCGGAGACGGTGGACGCCGAGTACCGCGAGCTGCCGTGGGAGGAGCTCGTGAACCTGGTGGAGCGTCCGCCGCTGCACTCCCCCGGCCGGTGGTCGCCCATCGACAAGCGGTTGAACACGGGTGAGTTCTTCATCCACCACGAGGACGTCCGGCGCGCACAGCCCCAGTGGCACGCGCGTCAGCTGCTCAACGACGAGCAGCGTGCACTGTGGAGCACTCTGAAGCTGATGGGTCCCGGGCTGCTACGCAAGGAGCCCGAGTCCGTGGTGCTGATCGCCGCCGGTTTCGGCGCGGTGCGCGGGGGCAAGAAGTCCGCCCGCAAGGTGCGGATCGTGCGCGGCGAACCCGCTGAGCTGCTGCTCTGGGCCTTCGGGCGCCGGGAGCAGGCGGACGTGGAGATCACCCAGGAGTGACCGCCGTTCTCCGCTGATCTCCTCCGGAGGTGAAACGACCGGCCCCGCTCGCGAGAGCGGGGCCGGTCGTCGTCGGTGCGGGGTGTGTCAGTCGTTCTCGACCTTGCGTGAACCGAGCTCGGCGTCGAGGCGCAGCAGGCCGGGGCCGTCGTTGTGCACCAGGCGGACCTGGTCGACGATCTCCTCGACGCTGGCCTCCTCCTCGATCTGCTCGCTGATGAACCAGTGCAGCAGGGGCATGGCGTCGATGTCGCCCTCCTCCTGGGCCAACCGGTACAGGTTGCGGATCGACTCGGAGACCTTGCGCTCGTGCTCGAGAGCCGCCTGGAAGCAGCCCAGCGGGGAGGTGTCCTCCAGGGTGGGACCGCTCATGGAACCGATCTTCGGGTCGCCGCCGCGGTCCACCACGTGGGCGATGAACTTCTCCGCGTGGGTGACCTCTTCCGCGGCCTGGGCGCGGAACCACTGCGAGAACCCGGGCAGGCTCGCCACGTCCATCTCGATGGAGAGCTGGCGGTAGACCACGCTCGCCTGGAGCTCCATGGTGATCTGCTCGGTGATTGCTTCTGCCATACGTCCCTTGATTTCCATGCGCTCATCGAACCACGTTTTGGCCCCCGTGGATAGTGAGTTATGCCTGCCTCAGTGGCACCTGCCACCGAGGGGTCTCACCCGCCCGGTGCCGCGCGGGTGCGCGCCCGGCGACCGGTCGTCCAGTATCATGAAGCGGTCCCGTGCACGGCGCGGGCCGGGGGGCACCCGGCCGCCGCGGCCGGGACCGAGCGCCCCCTTAGCTCAGATGGCCAGAGCATCTGTCTTGTAAACAGAGGGTCGCCGGTTCGAATCCGGCAGGGGGCTCCACTCTGACTAGGGTAGACGCCCACCACGAGGGATGTGCGGCTACCGGCTGTGTGTCCCTCGTGTGTTGGGGGCACCTGCGAGCATCGCGCCCATCCGGTCAGCGACGTCGCCCATCCGGTCCTCCATGAGCTCCGCGTACGTGTCCAGGGTCATCGCCGCTGAGGCGTGGCCGAGCATCCGCTGCACCAGCTTCACATCCGCACCGGACGCGATCGCCCACAACGCCGCCGTGTGCCGTAGCTCGTGGGTGTCGAAGTCCGGGTAGCCTGTCGCAGTACGGGCCCGAGCCCAGCGGCGCCGCCACATCGCCGACGTCCACCGAGTGCCAGTGGGCCCCGGGAAGATGTACCCGCCCGAACCAGAGCGTGCCGCGGCCTTCACCAGGTCTGGGAGCAGCAAGGCCGGCACCGGCACCCACCTGGTGCGGCGGCTCTTCGTGTAATCCTCCCGGCCCTCAGCGTCCAGGTCGCGGGCGATCCTGATCCGGGAGCGCACCGGGTTCGACATCTACCGGCTCACCTGAGCCCCCTACCTAGGAGCACCCCCCATGAGCTCTCCCTCCCCGTCCCCTCGGGACAGTTCTTCATCCCCTCTCCGCAAAGTGTTGAGCGCCTTGGTGGTGCTGCTTGCCCTGATTGGCGCGGTGTTGATCATCGACCGCCTGTTCATCGAGCACCCGGAGACCCAGTCATTCACCTCGGCCCCGCACGTCACGGTCACCGCCATACCGCTCGCCGAGACCCCTACGGCAAGCCTGGAGACCACCACGACGGAGCCCCAGGCTGCCGAGACCGCCCCGGCGGCGGAGGCCGCAGAACCGACCACCGCGCCCACCGTTTCTGAGGGCTCCCCCGC
The DNA here is from genome assembly GCF_006539885.1 of Kocuria varians. Classification (GTDB taxonomy): domain Bacteria; phylum Actinomycetota; class Actinomycetes; order Actinomycetales; family Micrococcaceae; genus Kocuria; species Kocuria varians. The sequence continues at coordinate 182,326 of NZ_BJNW01000003.1, forward strand.
GGAGAACACTGCGGGAGCTGCAACGCCGGCGCCCACCGAAGCGCCCGCGGCCGAGGGTGTGTCGATCATCGAGTCTGAGGGCATGGAGGGTGACGACTACATCGTCCACCTGATTACCCCCGCCGGGGTGGGTGCCACCCAGAACCACGCGGCCGGCGTCCTGGCGTCCAAGGTGCAGGAGCTCACGGGCACCCCGCAGGCGAAGAACATCGACCTCGTGGCCGTGTACTCCTCGGACGGGGTCATGGTCGGCAGTGACCGCCTCCCGGACGGCAAGTGGTCGTCCTGAGCGTGTGTGTTCCCCGTGTGTTCCGGGCACACGCACACACCAACATTGAGCCACACTGAGCAACACGCTGAACACACGAAACCCCCGGCATCCTGCGGAACAGCAGGTCAGCCGGGGGTTCTGTCTGTCCGCGCCCCTGTCTTGTAAACAGAGGGTCGCCGGTTCGAATCCGGCAGGGGGCTCCGATCCGACCAGGGCGGACACCGGGCACGAGGGACACACGACCGCTGACCGCTTGGCCGTTGCTGGTCGAAAGACCCGGTGAGCCCCGCTGCCACCACCTCCACGTGAACCCACGCAAGAGCCCCGGCCGCCCACGACGACCGGGGCTCTTCGCGCCGGGGTGAGCGGGCGGCGTCGTCGGGAATCCCCGCGACGCCGCCGCAGACTCTACTTCTTGGCCTTCACGGCCTTGTTCAGGACGTCTGAGAAGGTGCCCTGCTCGTAGCGCTTGCCGTCCACGTAGATGGTGGGGGTGCCGGCCACGCCGTTGTTCACGGCCTCGCGGGCGTCCACGTTCACGAGGGGACGGTAGGTGTTCTCGTCCAGGTCGTCCGCGGTGAGGTGCGCGCCGTGCTTGTTGGCGATCTCCGCGATCTGCTCGTTGCTCAGCCCGCCGCTGCCCTGGTGGGTGAAGATCTCCTGGGCATACTCCATGTACTGGTCGGTGCTGACCTGCTCGGCCACGAGGTACGCGGCGTTCGCGGAGCGGGAGGAGTACTGGTCCGCGGTGGCCTTGTCCAGGAAGTTGAGGTTGCGGTACTCGACCTCCACCTTCCCGGAGTCCACGGCCTTCTTGATGGTGTCCGCGTTCTCCTTCTCGAAGTCCGCGCAGTGCACGCACTCGAAGTCCTGGAAGATCACGAGCTGCACGGGCTTGCCGTTGCTCGCGGCCTTGTCCGCGTCCACGATCCCCAGCGGGGTCTTGGTGGTGTCCGGGCTCTCCTCGGCGGCGGGCAGCGTGGAGAGGTCGCGCTCCTGGACGTCCGAGGTGTTCTTCTTGATCCCGTCCTTGGCGAGCGTGATGCCGCCGTACTGGTTGGAGCTCGCGGGCACGGGCCCGGCGTCAGGGATCTTGGCCTTGTTGTTCTGCCAGATCACGAGTCCGATGATCAGCGCGATCACGACCACCAGCACCACGATGCCGATGATCAGGCCGGTGGGCTTGCCGTTGGAGCGGCGGGATTGCTGGTCGGCGATCCGGCGGGCGCGCTCCCTGGCGTCCTCCGACGCGGACGCAGCCACGTTCTTCTTCTGTGCGGCCATGGGGCTCCGGGTTTCCTTCCGAGGGGGTGGGCACGGGGTGGTACTGCTCCTGATCTCAGGGTACCCGGCCCCTCCTCAGGCCGGTCCAGCCCGCTCCCAGCCCGGCGTGGGCGGGCGACGACGCCGCGGCCCCGGCCCGGCGGCATCGTCGCCCGGACCTCGCCGCGACTCCGCGGCGTCTGCACCCCACCCCACGGCGTCGACCGCCCCAGCAACGTCGTCACCCAGCCCGCCGGTAGTACGCCCACTTAGAATGGGGTGACCAGCCGTCCCCGGGGGAAGGAACCCACCGTGTCCGCAGAACAGTCTCTGGAAGAAGTGAGCGTGCCGCAGGACGGCTACGACTTCGTGGTGGTCTCCAACCGGCTGCCCGTGGACCGGATCGTGGACGAGGACGGCGGCAGCACGTGGCGCCGCTCCCCCGGCGGTCTGGTGAGCGCGCTGGCGCCCGTGATGGCGCAGCGCGACGGCGCCTGGGTCGGCTGGCACGGCGCCCCGGACGAGGACCTGGAGCCGTTCTACCATGACGTCTTCCACCTTGTCCCGGTGTCCTTGTCCGAGCTGGAGGTCCGCCGCTACTACGAGGGCTTCTCCAACGCGACCCTGTGGCCGCTGTACCACGACGTGATCGCGTCCCCGGAGTTCCACCGCACCTGGTGGTACGCCTACCGCCGGGTCAACGAGCGCTTCGCGCGCCACGCCGCGGAGACCGCCGCCGCGGGGGCCACCGTGTGGGTGCAGGACTACCAGCTGCAGCTCGTGCCGCGCATGCTACGGCGGCTGCGCCCGGACGTGACCATCGGCTTCTTCAACCACATCCCGTTCCCTCCCACCGAGATCTTCTCGCAGCTGCCGTGGCGCAGGGCGGTGCTGGAGGGCCTCACGGGCGCGGACCTGATCGGCTTCCAGCGCCCCGGGGACGCCCAGAACTTCCAGCGCTGCGTGCGCAGGTACCTGGGGGTGCAGTTCACGAAGGGCAGTGCGGAGTTCTCGGAGTCCACCGCGGACGGCGAGCAGACCTCGTGGACGGTCAGCGCCGGGTCCTACCCCATCTCGATCGACGTGGAGTCCATCAAGGAGCTCGCCTCGGACCCGTCGGTGCAGGCGCGGGCCCGGGAGATCCGCGAGGAGCTGGGCAACCCGGAGACCATCTACCTCGGGGTGGACCGGCTGGACTACACCAAGGGCATCCGCCACCGCATCAAGGCGTACGGGGAGCTGCTGAACGACGGCAAGCTGAGCGTGGCGGACTCCGTGCTGATCCAGGTGGCCAGCCCCTCCCGCGAGCGCGTGGACTCCTACCGGCAGCTACGCGAGCTCGTGGAGGGCATGGTGGGCCGGATCAACGGCCAGCACGACACGATCTCCCACACCGCGATCCGCTACCTGCACCACGGTTACCCGTTCGAGGAGATGGTCGCGCTCTACCTGGCCGCGGACGTCATGCTCGTGACCGCGCTGCGGGACGGCATGAACCTCGTGGCCAAGGAGTACGTGGCCGCGCGCCGGGACGGTTCCGGTGCGCTCGTGCTCTCGGAGTTCACGGGTGCCGCGGAGCAGCTCAAGCACGCGATCCTCGTCAACCCGCACGACATCGACGGCCTCAAGGACGCCATGCTGCGTGCCCGCGACCTCCCGCGCGCCGAGGCCCGCAAGCGCATGGCGGCCATGCGCTGGCAGGTGCTCACGCACGACGTCGTGGACTGGTCCCGCCGCTTCCTGGACGACCTCGCCGATCACGCGGCCTACCACCCCTCGATCCCGGGGCCGGCCGCGGGGTCGGGCCCGGGCTCGGCTTCCGGTTCCGGGGACGACGCCGCCGCGGGCAACGAGGGCAGCGGGACCGACCGTGGATGACGGCCTGGGAGACGCCCTGGCGCGCGCCGCGCAGGCGGACGAGCTGCTCGTGGCGCTGGACTTCGACGGCACGCTCGCCCCGTTCACCTCCGACCCCGCGGACACCCGCCCCCTGCCCGCCGCCCAGCAGGCGCTGGACGCCCTTGCGGCCCTGCCGCACACCACGGTGGCCGTGATCTCGGGGCGGCCCCTCGAGTTCCTGCGCACCGTGGTGGACCCGCAGGGGCGCATGGTGCTCTCCGGCTCACACGGCGCGGAAGTGGACCTCTCCGCTGCCCAGGGCTCCGGGGCGACCACCCCGATTGAGCTCACCTCCACACAGACGGACCTGCTGGAGCGCGCCGTGGACGCCACGTTCGCGCTCGTGGAGCGCTATCCCGGCGCCCACGCGGAGCTCAAGCCCGCCGGCGTCGCCTTCCACGCGCGTCCGATCGAGGACCCCGCGGTGGCCGAGCGCGCGCTCGAGGAGATGACCGCGGTGTACTCGGCCATGCCGGGGCTGCGGCTCACGCCCGGCCAGCTCGTCGTGGAGTGCTCGGTGCTCGGCGCGACCAAGGGGGACGGCCTCACGACCATCACCGCGGCGCTGCACCCGGACGCCACCGTGTTCGCCGGGGACGACGTCACGGACGAGGACGCCCTGGCCGTCCTGGGCCCGCAGGACGTGGGCATCAAGGTGGGTGAGAAGGACTCCGTGGCGCGCTGGCGGGTGGCAGATCCCGAGGCCCTGGCAGCCCTGCTGACGCGTCTCGCGCAGCGCAGGACCCCCGCCGTGACTAGCATGAACTGACATGACGGCCACCTCACCCCCCGACTCTCCGGCACAGGGAGCACCGCGACCCCTGCGAGGGGTGTCCATCAGCACGGCCTTCCCGGATCCTGCGCTGCTCGAACTGCCCTGGGAGCTCCCGCTCGAGCAGTGGCCCCCGGAGGTGCTCGCGACCTACCCGCGGGGACTGTCCCGCCACGTGGTGCGCTTCGCCCGTGTGGGCCCCAAGGTCGTGGCGGTCAAGGAGACCACCGCGCACTACGCCCGGCGCGAGTACGGACTGCTGCGCAAGCTCCAGCCCATGTCCACCCCGTCCGTCGTGCCGGACTCGGTGGTCACGGACCGCTACACATCGGACGGGGAACCGCTGCCCGCGGCCCTGGTGACCGACCACCTGAGCTTCTCCCTGCCCTACCGCACGATCTTCGAGCAGGTCCCCGCGCCGGAGACGATCGAACGGCTCGTGGACGCCCTGGCCCTGCTCATCGTCCAGCTGCACCTCTCCGGCTTCTACTGGGGTGACGTCTCGCTGTCCAACACGCTGTTCCGCCGGGACGCCGGAGCTTTCGCCGCGTACCTCGTGGACGCCGAGACCGGCGAGCTGCACCCGCAGCTCACACCCGGGCAGCGCGGGTACGACATCGACCTCGCCCGCACGAACGTGGCCGGCGAGGTCATGGACCTGCTCGCCGGCGAGGACATGCAGCGCCGGCTCCTGGACGTGGGCGTGGACCCGGCGTCCGTGGATCCGTTCGAGATCTCCCAGCGGCTCGTGGACACCTACGAGGGGCTGTGGGAGGAGCTCACCGCCACGGAGACCTTCCCCGTGGACGACCGCTGGCGCGTGCAGGCCAGGGTCGAGCGTCTCAACGACCTCGGCTTCGACGTCGAGGAGGCCTCCCTGGACAAGGACGAGACCGGTCAGGTCCACCTGCGCCCACGCGTGGTGGAGCCGGGCCACCACGCCCGCCGGCTGCTGCACCTCACGGGGCTGAACACCCAGGAGAACCAGGCGCGACGCATCCTCACGGACATCCACCAGTTCGGCCACACCCTGTACCCGGGGCTGCCGGAGGACCTCACGGCCCAGCTGTGGATGCGTGAGGTCTTCGTGCCGATCATGGAGGCCATCCCCGGGCAGCTGCGGCGCAAGCGCGAACCGGCCCAGATCATCCACGAGGTGCTGGAGCACCGCTGGTTCATGTCCGAGAGCGCCCGCGCGGACATCCCCACCCTGGAGGCCGTGCGCGACTACGTGAAGCACTACCTCGCGCAGCTCCCGGACGAGAAGAACGTCTTCTAGTCCGCCCCCGGGCGCGTGCAGATCAGGTCCGTCACGCTGCGGTGCACCCGCTGCGTCCACGAGTCGTCGAGCGAGCCGTAGCGCGCCACGTGGGCGTAGGCGGCGCCCAGCACGAAGTCCACGACCATGTCCAGGTCCACGGCCTCGCGGATCAGGCCGCGGCTGCGGTCCCGTTCGAGCAGCGCGCGCAGGGCGTCCATGCGCGGTCGCACCACGGAGGCGCGCAGCACCCTGGACGTCTCCGAGTGCGGCTCCTGCAGCAGGGTGATGGCCACTCCCATGCCCATGTCGCGCAGCAGCAGGTCGAGCGCGTCGTCCAGTGCCTCCTGCCACGTGGCGTCCTCGACCACGGGCACCTCGGCGGCGGCGGTCTGGCGCAGGGCCGCCTCGAGCATCTTTGCACTGTTGTCGTAGCGGCGGTAGATCGAGGTCTTGGCCACACCCGTGCGCGCGGAGACCGCCTCGATCGTCACCCGCTGCGGCCCGCCCTCGCGCAGCAGCCGCAGGGCACCGGCCACGATCTTGCGGTCCGTGCGGGCCGTACGGGGATCGCCGGAGGGCGGCGCCCCCCGCGCAGCCGAGCGCGCGGCGTCGTCGTCCCCCGCGCCCCGGACCCCGGCAGGAACCTCCGCGACCACCGCTCAGGCCCCCCGCCAGTCCTCGACCGGCCAGTGCGCCGTGCGCGCACGCCGGTACAGGAGCAGGTCCGGGTTCACGGCGCAGGGGTGGCCCACGAGCGCGAGCCAGCTCGCGTCCGCCACGGAGTCCCCGTAGCCGTACGAGCGGCTCAGGTCCAGACCGTGGTCCTGCGCGTAGCGCTTGAGCCACTGGGCGCGTGCCTCGTCCACGAGCGGCGGGGCGGCCAGGTAGCCGGTGAGCACACCGTCCACCTGGTCCATGCGGCCGGCCACGACGTCGTCGAACAGCCTCGCGATGGGGCTCACCATGAGGTCCGGCGAGCCGGTCACGAGCACGGTGCGGTGCCCGGCGGCGCGGTGCTCCCGGATCCGCTCGAGCGCCCCCGGTTGCACGCTGCGCGCCATCTCGCGGCCCAGCGGCCCCGCCATGAGCTCCTCCACCCGCGCCACCGGAACACCCCGGTAGCGGCGCAGGAATGCGCGGATGAACTCGCCGCGGTCACGGCGCTCGGCCCGGATGTACGTGGGCGCGTGGCCCACCAGCTCGCCCAGTTCCGCGGGCCACCGCAGGGGGCTGAGCTCCAGGCGCCGCAGCCGGGCGTACTGCGAGATGATGTTCCCGCGGGACACCGTGCCCTCGAGGTCGAACACGGCCACCACGTCCGTGGCCTCCGTCAGCCCGCGCCCCTGCACGGCCCCCTGGCGCGACGCCGCCCTGGCCCGGTTGTAGGCGCGCGTCATCTCGGTCAGCGCGGGCAGGTGGACCTCCCGCCAGTACTCGGGCCACGCGATGGCGCGCACGTCGAAGTGCCGGTCCTGCGGCGTCCCCTCCGGCAGGCAGCGGTCCAGCCGCCTCAGGTGGGTGTCGTCGAAGATCATCTCGGTGCGTGCGTAGTTCTGGTAGAGGTCCACGTACGTGCGCAGCGAGCCCAGCCCGGTCTGCATCCGGTGCAGCGAGTTGGTCCACTCCCGGGTGGTCGCCGTGGCCGGCAGCACCGAGCTCAGCAGGCTCCCCGCGGCCGCGAGCTTCTCCCTCACGGCGAGACCTCGCTCCATGGAGTTGTTCGCGGGGAACGTCCACTCGGGCACGGGAATCGGCTGGCCGTGCGCGTCCTCCAGCGGACGCTCCAGGAAGTAGGAGCGCACGCTGCGGTACATCTGGTGGAACGGCAGAGGGTTCGAGGCCCCGGAGCACACCTGGTAGTAGGCGGCCCGCGGCTCGACCCCCTGCGGGGTGGGCGTCCCGTTCGGGTCCCGGTGGCCACCCTGCACGAGGGCGAGGATCGCGTTGACCACGAAGTCCACGGGGATCACGTCCAGCACCGAGTCCGGCAGTCCGGGGAACTCCGGCAGCGCACCCTTGGCGTAGGCCATGATCAGCGGGTCCGCGACCTTGTAGCCGTCGATCCACCCCGGGAACGGGTGGCGCAGCGCGGACTCGATGATCGAGGGGCGCACCACCGACAGCCGGTGCCCCTCCCCCGCCCACTTCTGCTCGGCCACGCGCTCGCCGAGGGCCTTGGTGAAGGTGTAGACGTCCGTCCACCCGAGCGACTGCGCCCGGGTGCGGCCGTGGTCCACGAGCCGCGAGCGCACCCACTCGAGCCGGGCCTCCTCCGCGGCGCGCGCCACAGACTTGGGGCCCTCCTTGCGGTGCAGCACCGTGGCCCGGCGGATGAAGGACTCGAGCCGCTCGGGCGTCCGGGACTCCACCTCTGCCGTGTCCGCGGCACGGACGGCGGCCTCGAACTCGACCCGCCAGTCGACGTCGTGCTCCACCGAGGTCTCCGGCCGCAGCCCCTTGGCGATGCCGCCCACGTAGCACGTGGACACGTGGATCACGTGGGGATCCTGGCCCGCGGCGCCCAGGGCGTCGTAGAGGCCCACGGCACCGCCCACGTTGGTCCTGAAGGCCTCGTCGATCGGCGGGTCGAACGACACCGTGGAGGCCGAGTGGACCACCACGTCGAACGGCTCCGTGATCGCCGCGAGCCCCGTGAGGTCGCCCTCCAGGACGCTCGTGCGCTCGGCGAAGACCTGTGCCGCGCGCTCCTCCCCCACTGCGGCCCGCCACGAGCTGAAGGCGGGCTTGCGCAGCAGCTGCCGCAGCCGGTCCGCGCCGGACTGCCCCCCTCTGGGGCGGACCACCGCGGTCACGTGGATGTCGTCGGAGCTCGAGAGAAGACGCTCCAGGACGGCCTGTCCCAGGAACCCTGTGGCCCCCGTGAGGAGCACACGGGTGGGGGTGGTCTCGGTCAAGGAATTCCTCCGTCGGTGGGAAGGTGGGCGTCGCGCGGACACGGCGCGCGCCTTGGTGCCGTGGCCGGTCGGGGCGGGGTCCACGGGGGTTCGCGCGCGGGGGTCGAGGGGCTTCGCTACGCCTACCGTAGTGTATCTTAGGGGCATGCTTACCGCTCTCGTGACCGGTGGGACGTCAGGCATCGGTGCCGCGTTCGCACGCTCCCTCGCCCGCAGGGGCTTCAACCTCGTCCTGGTCGCCCGGGACACGGCCCGGCTCGAGCAGACCGCGGCGGAGCTGGGCACCGAGCACGGGATCCACGTGGAGACGCTGACCGCGGACCTCGCCGTGCGCGAGGACGTGTGGCGCGTGGCCCAGCGGCTCGAGGACCCCTCCGCGCCGGTGGACATGCTCGTGAACAACGCGGGCTTCTCCGTCAAGGCGCCCTTCACCGCGGAGGACTTCAGCCAGCACGAGGCCGGCTTCGACGTCATGTGCGCGGCCGTGACACGGCTGTCCGGCGCGGCGGCCCGGGCCATGACGAAACGCCGCTCGGGGTGGATCGTCAACGTGTCCTCGACCTCCGGGTGCGTGACCATGGGCGAGTACTCCGCGATCAAGGCCTACACCACCACCATGACCGAGTCCCTCGCCGTGGAGCTGCACGGCACCGGCGTCCACGTCACCGCCGTGCTGCCGGGGTGGGTGCGCACCGAGTTCCACAGCCGCGCGGGCATCGCCGGCACCTCCATCCCGGACTTCATGTGGCTGGACGCGGACCGCCTGGTCGAGGAGGCCCTGGCGGACGTCGCCCGCGGCAAGGTGATCTCGGTGCCCACGCTGCGCTACAAGGTCATGGTCGCCGCCCTGCACCACCTCCCCCGCCCGACCGTGCGCTGGATCTCGCGCGCCATCACCGGCGTGCGCAGTCGCGAGCCGAAGGCCTGAGCGGTGTCCCCCGCCCGCGGAGCCACGCCCTCGCCCGAGAACGACGACGACGCCGTCGGCACCCGTCGCGCACGCCCGTCACGTCCCGCGCGGAAGGAGCCGGAGCCACGCCCCCGCGTGCTCGACTCCCTGGAGGGCAGCGCGGGCGAGGAGGAGCCGGCGCCCCCCGCACCTCCCGCCGAGTCCGCGGAGCTCACCGCCGCGCACTACACGAACCGCACGCGGCGCATCGCGCGACGGATCGTGCAGAGCATCTTCTTCCGTGGACTGGTCAACCGCACCATCCGCAGGACGGACGTGGTGGACCCCGCCGCGTACGGCGTGAAGGGCACGTGCGTGGTCGTGGCGAACCACTCCAGCCACCTGGACGCGCCGCTCGTGATGAGCGGCGTGCCGCGCTACATCTCCCGTAATCTCGCGACCGGTGTGGCCGCGGACTACTTCTTCACCGCGTGGCACAAGAAGTTCTTCACGCAGCTCGTGTTCAACGCCTTCCCCGTGGACCGCCGGGGCGAGGGCGCCAACAAGGGACTGTCCAAGAAGCTGCTGGCCGCCGGGGTCCCGCTGCTGATCTTCCCGGAGGGCACCCGCTCGAAGACCGGGAAGATGGCCCCGTTCCAGGTCGGGGCGGCGTCGTTGGCCCTGGCCGTCCAGGTGCCGGTGGTGCCCGTCGCCCTGATCGGTGCCCACGAGGCCATGCCGCGCGGGGCCAACTGGCCGCGCCGTGGCCGCCCGCCCGTGGTCGTGGCCGTGGGCGCTCCCCTGCGGGCCCGCGGCAACGAGACCGCGCGCAGCTTCAACGAACGGATCGAGGCCGCGGTGCGTGCGCTGTACGCCGCGAACCGTCGCATGATCCAGGACTAGTCGTCTCCCAGGAAGAGGTGGTCCCCCGGTGGCACACGTGAAGCATCAGAAGTGGTGGGGCTGGGGCGAGGAGGGCGTGTTCTTCGACTACGAGAACAAGCCAGCGTTCGCCCCGTTCGTGGAGAAGGCGATCGGCGTCCGCCTGCGGCCCCGGGAGCGCGACACCGTGGACTTCGACACCGCGCGGGTCCCCGCCTCGCGCGCCCCGGAGGATGTCCTGGCCCTTCTGCGCGGGATCAGTGGTGCGGAGAACGTGAGCGTGGACGACGAGCTGCGTATCGTGCACTGGGCCGGGAAGTCCGTCCTGGAGCTGCTGCAGACGCTGCGCAACGACTTCGAGCGCGTCCCGGACGTCGTCGTTTACCCCGGCTCCGAAGAGGAGCTCAATCGGATCCTGGAGGCCGCCGTGGCCGAGGACCTCGTGGTGATCCCGTTCGGTGGAGGCTCCAGCATCTCGCGCAGCCTGCAGGCGGAGAGGGCGGAGGAACGCTGCATCGTCTCCGTGGACCTGGGCCGGCTCAACCGTGTCCTGGAGATCGACGAGACCTCCGGGCTCGCGACCATCCAGGCCGGGGTGCTGGGCCCGGACATGGAGGAGCAGCTCAACGACCGCGGCTGGACGCTCGGCCACTTCCCGGACTCGTTCGCCCACTCCACGCTCGGCGGCTGGGCCGCGACCCGCTCCTCCGGGATGCAGTCGGACAAGTACGGGGACATCGCGGACATCGTGCGCGGCCTGCGCATGGCACGCCCCACCGGCACCGTGGTGCTGCGCCCACTGCCGTCCACGTCCACCGGGCCGAGCCTGCGGGAGATGGTCCTCGGTTCGGAGGGGCGCCTGGGCATCATCACGGAGCTCACCGTGCAGGTGCACCGGCTGCCCGAGGAGCACGAGGTCATCGCCTACATGTTCCCCACGTGGCAGCAGGCGCTCACGGCCGTCCGCCGCTACACCGAGGCGGAGATCCCGCTGACCTTCGCCCGCGTCTCGGACGCCCACGAGACCGGGTTCTCGCTCGCCACGCAGAAGGCCGCGACGTCCATGAAGGGCCGGCTCGCGGCCAAGGGGCAGGAGGCGCTGTGGGCCGTGATGCGTCGACGCGGCTGGGACACGGACGCGATGTGCCTGTCCTACGTGTGCTTCGAGGGCACCGCCAAGGACGTCGCCGAGCGCAAGAAGGCGGTGGCCCGGATCGCGAGGGCGGAGGGCGCCGTCGTCCTCGGCCCGGGGCCCGGTGCGCTCTACGACCAGAAGAAGTTCGACACGCCCCATCTGCGGGACTTCCTGCTCGAGCAGAACACGGTGGGGGACGTCTCCGAGACCGCCGCCCCCTGGTCACGGCTGACCACGGTGCACAAGGCCGCGTACGACGCCGCCCAGCGCGCCTACGCGCAGCTCGGCAAGATCGGCTGGATCATGTCGCACATGTCCCACTCGTACCACTCGGGGGCATGCCTGTACTTCACGTTCGCGTACGTCTTCGACGAGGAGAACCCGTACGAGGAGTACCACGTCATCAAGTCCGCCATCCAGCAGTCCTTCGTGGACTCCGGCGCCACGCTCTCCCACCACCACGGCGTGGGCGTGGAGCACCAGCCGTGGATGGAGCAGGACGTCTCGCCCGAGGGGGTGCGCCTCATGAAGGGCCTGTTCGAGGTCGCGGACCCCGGACGGCACTTCAACCCGGGCAAGATCGTCTCCTGACGGCCCCGCCCTTCTCTGCGGTCTGTGCCACATGGTCGACGGGCCCCGTGACGTCGTACGACGACGCCGCGGGGCCCGTTTCGCGTCCCGGGTGGCCGCCCCCCCCCGGGCAGGCAGCTGCGGGGCGATCCCGGCGCCGGACAGCAGTTCCGGGCCGGACCGCTCGTTCCGCGCCGGTTCCCCCGACGACCCAGGGCCGGCGTGGCAACCGAGGCGCGCGCTGCCACGCCGCCCTTGGCCAGAGCCCTGGTCCGCCGGAGGCGGGGCGGGGACCACACGTTCTCCACCTCCCGCAGAGGATCCTCCCGCGCGGATACCGCGACGCCTGCGGCCTGCCAGTACCGTCGTTGGTCCTGTCACCACCCACGTGGCTCTTCGCGATGTCGGCGTACCAGTCCAGCACCCCGGCGTCCTCCGCGGTGGCACGGTTGAGGCTGGAGGGGTCGGCGCCCTGGAACAGCTTCTTCACGGGGATCTCCAGCAGCTTTCCCGTGCGCGTCCGCGGAACGGCGGGGGCCTCGATGATCTCGTCCGGGACGTAGCGCGGAGAGACCTGCGTGCGGATCGCGTCCACGATGCGCTCGCGCAGCTCCTCGGTCAGGCGCGTGCCGGGCTGCGGGACCACGAACAGCGGCATGTAGTAGTCGCCGCCGGCCAGCTCCGCGCCGATCACCATGGAGGCCGCAACGCCGTCCACGCGGTCCACCACGTGCGTGAGGTCGGCGGATCCCGTGCGGATGCCCCCGCGGTTGATCGTCGAGTCCGAGCGGCCGTGGACCACGAACGGACCGGCCCCCAGCTGCGTCACCCAGTCGCCCTGGCGCCAGACCCCCGGGAACATGTCGAAGTACGCGGCTCGGTAGCGCGAACCATCCGGGTCATCCCAGAAGAACACCGGCATGCTCGGCATGGGCCGGGTGATCACGAGCTCCCCCACCTCGTCCCACACACGCTCGCCCCGGGAGTTCCAGGGCTGGGCGTCCACGCCCAGGTAGGGGCCCATGATCTCACCGCGGTAGACCGGCTGGTAGGGGTTCGTGCCGATGAACGCGCTCGTCACGTCCGTGCCGCCGGAGTCCGACCCCAGCCGCACGCTGTCCGAGACCGCCTGGTAGATCCAGTCCCACGCGGCGTCGGGCAGCGGGGAGCCCGTGACGAGGATCGAGCGCAGCGCCGAGAAGTCCATGCTCACGTTGGGCGTGATCCCCGCGCGCTGCACCATGCTCAGCACACCCGCCCCGGCACCGAAGAACGTGGCACGGTTGCGCGCCACGAGCTCGAACGACTTCTGCGGGCCGCCGAACGCGGGTGAGCCGTCGTACGTGATGATCTGCGCACCCGTCAGCAGGATGCCGGCGAGCATGTTCCACACCATCCAGGTGGTGGCCACGGCGAAGTAGGCCACATCCTCCGGTCCCAGTCCGAGTGGAGACCCAGCGACTTGCAGAACTCCAGGGTCACACCGCCGTGCGAGTGGACGATCCCCTTCGGGCGCCCGGTGGTCCCGGACGAGTAGAGGATCCAGAGGGGGTGCTCGAACGGCAGCTGCTCGTACCGGGGCTCGGCCTCCTGCGCCACGATCGCCGAGAACCGCAGGGCGCTCTCCGGCAGTTCCCCCACCTGGTCCTCGCCCATCTGATCAACCACGATGAGTTGTTCCACGGAGGGAAGCACTCCAAGAAGGTTGGCGTACGTCCCCGTCATGTCACGCACCGAGCCGCCGAACTCGTAGCCGTCCACCACGAACAGCACGCGGGGCTCGATCTGCGCGAACCGGTCCGCGACACCCGTGGGACCGAAGTCGGTGTTCACCACGGATCACACCGCCCCTACAGACGCGGTCGCCAGCAGTGCGGCCACCATCTCGGGGATATTGGGCAGCACGCCGGCCACCCGGTCCCCCGGTTCCACGCCCAGCTCCCGCAGCTTCGCGGCCAGAGACGCCACACGGGCCTCCAGCTCCCGCCACGTCCACCGGTTCGGTTCCCGTGTCTCGTGCTCGCCCACGATGGCGACCTCGTCCGGTCTGGTCTTCGCGGCTCGCAGCGAGTTCTCCGCGTAGTTCAGCAGCGCACCGGGGAACCACTGCGCCCCCGGCATGTGCTCGGTGGTCAGCACTCGCTCACAGGGTGCGGAAGCCACCACCCCGAAGTACTCCCAGACAGCGCCCCAGAACTCCTCGAGGTGCTCCACCGACCACGTGTGCAGAGCCGCATATCCGGGCAGCATCACACCGCGGGTCTGCTCCACCCAGCGGGCGAAAGCATCCATCCGGGACCCCACCACCGATTCCTCGGAGGGATTCCAGAGCAGAGCATGTTCTTGGTCCCTGGCGGTTATGTCCATGGGTAGGTCCATCCCTTCATCGTGTGGCGCAGATTACCCGGTAGCCGCCGGGATGGCTGTCACAGCACACAGGAACTTATCGGGGCCAACACCACAGCCGAGGCCCCGGCAGCGGCCCAAGAACGTGTCTGGACCATAGGGCCGAGAAGATGTCTCCGAGCTGCAGACCCCCCACACACCGAACTCGGTCCCCGCGAATGCGGATTTCGGGCATGAAAAAAGGCCCGCGAGCCTGACGGCCCCGAGCCCACACCCAATCACACCACACGCCACCCCACATGCAAGAGGGTGGATAAGCACCCCGGTGGTTCACCTACCCCGGCTACGCATGGCCGCACACACTCTAGATGTGGTGTCCAGGCAGGTTGTTGAGTCTGCTGAGGGGTGGGGCTCCGATAGCGGAGTGGTGCCTGTGGTGATTGTAGAAGTGGATCCAGCCCGGTAGTGCTGCGCGGCGTTCGGTTTCTGATTTGTAGAAACGGGCGTAGGCCCAGCCGTCGGCGAGGGTGCGGTGGAAGCGCTCGATTTTGCCGTTGGTCTGCGGCCGGTAGGGGCGAGTTCGTTTGTGTCGGATGCTGAGATCCTCGCAAGCGTCTCGCCAGGCGTGAGAGCGGTAGCAGGCGCCGTTGTCGGAGAGGACACGTTCGACGGTGACGCCCTGGTCGGCGAACCAGTCTGTCGCGCGGCGCAAGACGCCGATGGCGGTCTCGGATCGCTCATCCGCGTGCATCTCGACGTAGGCGACGCGGGAGTGGTCGTCGATGACGGTGTGAAGGTAGCCGATCCCGAGCCGGGGCTGATGGCGGGCGTCGCGGTTCACGCCCTTCATCGCATGCCGATTCCTCGTGCCGCGCGCACGACCAAGGAAGCGGTGCCCGCCGCCGTCGGGGATATTGCCGAACTTCGTGACATCGACGTGGATCAAGGAGCCGGGGTGGTCGTGTTCGTAGCGGCGGATCGGTTCCCCCGTGACCCGGTCGATGCGGCTGAGCCGGTTGATCCGGCAGCGCACGAGGACCGCGTGAACGGTCGAGGGTGCGATGCCGAGCTCGCCGGCGATCTGGACGGGCCCGAGCCGCCGTCGCCACCTCGCCTTCACGATCCGTTTGACGACCGGCAGTGGCGTCTTCGTGGGCATTGAGTGCGGACGGCTGGACCGATCCTGCATCCCCGCGGCGCCTTCCGCGCGAAACCGCGCCGCCCACTTGCGGGCGGTCACGCTTGACACCATGAACATCTTTGCCGCCACCGACGGTGGCCACCCGTCATCGACGATCAGGCGCGCCAAGCGCAGACGAGCGCGAGGAGTGAGAGCAGCGTTAGCGTGGGACACGAAGGCCTCCTGGTTCGTGAAGCGGTTGAACTCAACAGCTCCACTTCACAACCGGAGGTCTTCGCCCTTCAGCAGATCAGGCCCGTGTCACCGAAACAACGTCCCTGGACACCACATCTAGACAGCGTCCGGGGCCGGCCCCCACTGCATGGGGCGCCGGGTCCCCGCCAGTCCCCCCGCCCATCCACGTACCCCGGTCCCACGTGGGTGGCGCGGGCGTGGC